>PMEM01000050.1 GCA_003155795.1 Gemmatimonadota bacterium | reverse complement strand
AGTCTTTCGTCAATACATACGAATCGACGGGAACGGGGACTGTAAACGTGATATCGCGCCTGTCTGTTTCCACGGCATTCATGAACAACGACGATCAGGACATGAGCCTCTGCGCCGCGTCCTGTTTCGCAATGACAGCGAGTAGGAGTACGGTGCCGTATTACACGCTCGATACTCCACGCAGTGTTACGCTCATCTATAATGGAGACAGGGCATTCCCGCGACCATTCATATACGCAGACGTCTCAGTCACGTCCGCGCCGGCTTCTATTCAAAACTACACGCTGGAAGTCAAGCGGGATGGAGTCAATCTTCCATTCACGAACGGCGAGACCAAACTCACATTTGCAGGCACAAGTAGTCCCACAACGACGTACCGTCTGGCGGGGCAGATAGACATGTCGAGTTATCAGACTAGCGTAGATTCTGTGACAGTGCTGGTGACTGCGATCTACACGAACGGGCAGAGCGACGTCACGCCGGTCAAGGCGCAACTCATGATCGTTAACACGCACTCTTCGCCAATCGCCAACGGCTGGGGAATCGCTGGCCTTCAGCGGCTGAACTACGCGCCCGAAGGAGGAACCGGCGGCCAGGGCTACATGATCGAGAACGGCGACGGCTCAGCGACGTATTTCATCAGCGGTAATACAACAGGAGCCGACCTCAGTAAACTCAGCCTGACCGGTCAGGTGTGGACGCGCACCTATGTGGATAGTTCAAGGGTACTGTTCGACGCAAGCGGCCGGATGACAACTGCGATTGATAGACTCGGCCGGCAGACTCAATTTCAGTATGGTGGAAGCGATGGTTTTCATCTACTCAGCATCATGGAGCCGATGCGCACGAGTGGCAGCTCTCCCGCAGCACCGTATCTCTCGCTCGCGTACGACGGGAACGGCCGGCTCGCAAGTGTTACCGAGACTGGTAGCGCAGGCAACCGGACGACGGGTGTCAGCGTGGATGGGAATGGTTACCTGACGCGCGTCACCGACCCGGACGGCGGCTACGACAGCTACGGCTACGACACGTCGGGCAGGCTGCACACGATCACCGATCGGCGCGGCAACGCGACGACGTACAACTATGACCGGACGTGGCAGTTGTCTCAGGTGGTGAGTCCAGCCGTGCCGATAGACGCGGGTGGAGGCACTACCACGACCGGGACACCGACGGTAACACTAGCACCCTGGCAATCCGTGCGCGTCCCACTGGATTCAACCACAAATAATCCAGCCCCGCTGATTCTTCCGTCCGATCTTTTCGATGGCTTGATTAGCCCCAGTAGCGACACCACCACGTTCGTTCCGAATCGCTGGGGCCAGGTGCTCCAGACAACAGATCCGCTCGGTCACGTGACCACCATCGAGCGAAGCGGATTTCTCCCGATGGTCGTGCACCACATAGATGGCAGCGTTGACTCGGCGACCTATTCTGCCGGCGTCCTTCTTAGTAGCCTCAGGCGCGCAGGCCGGAGTACAGTACATATCCTCTACGGCTCGTTCGGTCAGGCAGACAGCACATGGGGTGGTGGCAGCGCCGCTCAGCGCATTTTTCTCAATACCACGAACGGAAATGTCGACTCCGTACGTCATGCCGGTCCGACTCCGAACGTCGTTCGTTACGCGTATGACCCACTTGGGCGGCTCTTGAGCGTTCGAGACGAAGTCGGTCATATGACCCATTACGGATACGACCCCGTGTGGGGTAATGTCGACTCGGTGACGAACGCGGTCGGCAAGACGGTGCGTACGACGTTTGACTTACATGGCAGGACAGCGGCCTACATCAACGGAGTCGACAGCGCTGTTACCTTTGCATACGATAGTCTGAACCGGCAAATCGCGGTGGCTCGAGGGATATCGGGGGTACCCGTACAAACGGTGTTTGATGGCCTCCTGCCAACGACTGTCATAGACAGGAATTCCAATCACACGGTCACGGACTATAACGCGCTCGGTTGGCCCACGGATCGTTGCGATCCTGCGGGACACTGCACGTACTATCGGTACGACTTGAGTGGTCGGCTGACCAGCGAGACCAATCGGCGAGGTCAGCGTGTAGACCGGTCCTACGATCGGCTTGGGAGGTTACTGGTCAAGTCTGGCGACAGCACGAGTACAGACAACTTTGCCTACAGTGCCGACGGCCGCGGGGCGACGGCGTGGAACAGCATCGAAACGGATTCCGTTCGCGTTCGTCCAGGTACAAGTGTGTTGGGAGCGGCCGATACAACGGTCACCATTGTCAACAGCACCCGGTTCCAGGTGATTCACGGCGATCTGAGCTCCTGGGCTGGAGAGGACAGCACGGTGATCACGACCTCGACTCCGTCCGTGACGTTCAGGAAACGGTACCGGTATGCAGACACCAGGACCGGTCTCGTCACGTCATATAACGATGGCTTCAGCACGATGACGTATTCCTACACCGGGGACTGGCTTCAGTCTTCGACTACGAACGTGAGCGGGACGAAGAACACCTCGTTCCTCCCGTCACACGCTCCCGTATGGACAACGTTCTCCGCCGGTGGTCTCACGAGTCTCAACCGAAGCCAGGGATACGACGGCCTGCTGCGGCTGAGCAACATCTCCACATTTATCACCGGAGGGCCGTTCAACGGATCAACATTCGCTTATGATTCGGCCGGCCGACTCGCAGAGACGCAGCTTCTGACCGGCTGCACGGGCACCACCACGGACAGCACGTACGGATGGTCACACGGCAGTTGCTCGGGTCAGTCCGCGCCGAATGTGTATAGCTACGACAACGAGGGCAACAGGACGAGTCAGGGTGGTACGTATGACACGGGTAACCGAGTTCTCACGAACAATGGCTTCGCCTACACGCATGACCTGGACGGAAATATTATCCGGCAGTATAACGCGAGCACTGGCGAGGATCATCAGTACACGTGGAGTTCCGACGGTCGGCTGACGGACGTGTACTACAAGGCCAGCCTCTGGGACACAGCTTCGACGGTTCATTACGATTACAACGCGCATGGCCAGCCGGTGCTTCGCAGTGTAGGCTTCCCCAATCGTGTCTGGGTTTACGATCGCGGTCAACTGCTGGGCGAGTTCTACGCCGGTCAACGCGTGGCCGAGTACGTGTACAACGAGGGTGTGGACGCTCCATACGGCGTGATCCTTGGGCCAACGACCCCGACTGCAATTCATTATTTCCGACTGGACGAGCGGGGCAACGTGCTGGGCGCGTACGACGAGTCGAGCGTCACAATGTCGGTGGCCTATGACGACTGGGGCGTACCATCGATAACCTCAGGGACGCAGGTCGGGAATCTGATGTGGAAGGGCCTGCACCGGGACGAGTACACGGGCCTTTACTACGCTCGTGCGCGGTGGTACGACCCGACGCTCGGCAGATTCCTCTCGGAGGATCCGGCTGGCTTCGCGGGTGGTGTGAATCCGTACACGTTTGCCGACGACGATCCGATCAACGGGAGCGATCCGAGCGGGTTGTTCAGCGGTGGGATATTCGGCCGCATTGGGTCTACCCTATGTGGTAAGGTGTGCGAGTTCATCGGTGACTTCTTCCATGCAGGGCCGTCCAAGGTACCGCACGCGCCGCCGTTGAGAGGCGTGAGCCCGGGGAATGCACATCCAAAATTATTTCATGAGGAAGGGATTCATTCGGCGGATCCGCTTATGTTCCTGGTTTTGGGTGAAGAAGAAGCTGCTGGTGAAGGCGCCATAATTGTCGGAGAAAAAGCGGTCAGTCACATCGTCGAGTCACACCTTGCAGAGGGCGCTTTGGTTACTGCAAGAAAGAGTATCTTTCACTCAAGCGAGAATCTGATCGCTCTTATTCAAGATGCAGAATCAACTGCGCCTGTGCTACAAGCCGGTGGCAACTACGAGCGTGTTATCGATGCGGGACGTGAAATCGGACTGGATCGCCTTACGAAGCGGGCGACATCGATCTACACGGTCATAACAGATCAATGGAATAATTTGGTCACTATGTTTCCGGGATCTCCCTAACAAGTCGAGGAATATAATATGGGGTTGGCGATCGTATGGGAGGGGGAGCTTGGAAATGAGCTCGCGCCAGCGGTTGAGGATCCGGGGAACGTCTTGCGGCTAATCTTGCCAAGCGAGCTAGACGAGTCGTATCCATTACTGCGTTACATCGATCCATACGGAAGCACTACTTTCAACCGAATACAGGTGAAAGAAATTCGTAAAGAGTGGGCGCGAATTCGTGATAAGGCGAGATCAGTAGAACAGCGCGATATTGTCGACTCCGTTGCCAGACTAATGGAAATGTGTGTTGGTGAATTGCACACATACATAAGATTTATAGGCGATTAAGCACGAAGGATCCTTTGACATGGTCGGCAACGAAGCGGAACATCGGATTGATGTTCTGCTTGCCAAGGGCCACTTGCAGAAGCTCGAATACTTGTCGTGCTACACTGCTGTGGGCGTAGTGCGCTCAATTATTTATCGCCAAGGACTATAATGAATCATCTTCCTCATTACTCGTATGCATTCTGTTGGGTCGGAGTGAATCACCCCGGTATTGCCGGAGACTCCCAGAACTGAGGGGTTGGGAGTATGACAAAGCACACGCGGTTTTCTCCTGAGCTCAGGGAGGGATTTTCACGGGATAGAGTAATTGCCCTTGACGAGAAGGATCGAGCGTATCAGTCTTACTGGTAAGACAGACAGGAGACTGCATGAATGACACCGTCACGACCACTCTGTCCTCAAAGGGTCAGGTCGTTATCCCCGAGGAAATACGGTCGCGCCTTGGCCTCAGGGCCGGCGCCCAATTCGTCGTCGTGGGTGATCGCGACGTCGTGATCCTCAAGAGGCTCGAACCACCCGCAATGAGCGAGTTCAGCGCCCTGGTCGCAAAAGCACGTCGTTCGGCGAAGCAAGCTGGCGTGAAGCGATCGGACGTCGTCAAAGCGGTAGCGAAGGTGCGGCGTGTAAAATGAAGGTGGTGCTGGATACGAACGTGCTCGTGTCCGGCCTGATCTTCCGCGGGACCCCAGGACTCATTTTGTCGGCTTGGGCAGACGGCGCCGTGTCGCTCGTCCTCTCCCCGGAGGTTCTCGATGAATACCGTCGTGTCGGCCTGGAGCTCGCGATCGGTCGCGAACCGTTGGAAGCTGCTCTGGACAAGCTGTTGACTCTACTGGCCGTGAATGCAACCATCGTGAACGCACCATCGCTCCCGGAACAAGTGTGCGAGGATCCTGACGATGATAAATTCCCCGCTGCGTCACTTGCAGGCAACGCGCCGATTATCATATCCGGTGACAAACATCTCTTGCGCGTGTCTGGATGGCACGATGTCGAGGTGCTCAAACCGCGAGCGTTTGTCGATCGCTATATACCTGCCCGCGATCGCTGACATCGCATGGGCGCCGGTGACGATTGGTGTCTTGCGCGTTACGCGTCGCTGAATACCTGTACAACGGGATCGATCATCCGTATGCGACTGTGACGGGAGCGACGACCGCGATGGCGATCCAGTATTCACGAGCAGGACGAGCTGGGGAACGTGCTGGGTACACACACGGGAACGAGTGTGACGGAATCGATCAGCTAGGACGCGTGGGGGATGCCTACGTACAGCAGGAGCATCGACAGTCGTCTGATGTGGAAGGGCCTGATGTGGGAAGGTGGTCCAGCTCAAGGCGACGTGGTGGGTCTGTCGTATGTGAGAGGCACTGGTACGATCCGCAGCCAGGCCGGTTTATACAGGAAGACCCGATCGGTGTGGATGGTGGGGTGAATGTGTATCTGTATGCGGGGGAAGAATGGAAGAATGGTGTCTTGCCCCGTGCGCGCACTGCGCAAGATCAGACCCCATACCTCCCGAGATTCGTCCAGCGTTGGCACACTTGCCGTCCAGCCCGATTGTGGACGTAATGCGCATGCGACAAAACCGCAGCTCATGCGTGCTCGAGAGACTTCATCCCGTGCGGTTCAGCACAGTCAATGAAGCAAACTGAATCGTCCTCACCATCACGATGGCATTAGTTCGGATTGCCATCTGCTTCTATTGAGCGGCCCTCTGGGCGATCCTGCCACTGCCCGAGCAACACGTCAGCTCGTAAGTACGCCGAACATCCGCACTTCGCCTCGTTCGAGCACCGATGACCGCTCCGCAATCGGTTTGTGGTTGACGCGATCACCAGACAGGACAATCAAATTCATCCAATCAGAACGTCCGTACGGATGAGGTACGATCTGATTTTTGGCCGGGAAACGCAATATTTGGCGGCCAACGCGAAATTTGGCTGGATTCAGCACACTTTGGCCGGGAAACGCACTTGTGCGACCCTATTGCTGCTGTAGGTTCGGTTTCGTGTAAGTAACGCATCAACGCGCGATCCCCATTGCGATTGCGCAACGCGAGGCTGCAAGTGCTATCGGTTCCCGAAGGCAGTGTAGAGTCGTTTGTTGTCGCGGGTGTAAGCAGAGAATACTTACTACATCATCGAGTCTGTCCCGACAGCTTGAATGAAGATGGTACACTCGTCGTTGCCGTAGGTCCGGGGGCATTCCTGGAATCGCTCCCCGAGCTGAGCGATGTATACGCGCGTCAATTGATCACTCGCAATGTGACTGATGACGATCTCGAGCGGATGATTGAGCGCGCAATGTCACACGCGCAGGACGGTACTGACGGAATCCGGCCGGGAGACGACGATACCGCAGACGTCCGCGAAGTCGCGAATCAACCGCCCGTCATCAGATATCTGAATACACTTCTGCACGACGCCTACGAGGCGGGCGCCAGCGATGTGCACATCGAATCCCAGCGCGCGGGCGCGACGGCGCGTGTACGTGTCGACGGCGTGCTTGTACCCACAATTGATCCGCCACGACGGCTGCACGAGGCGGTAGTGTCACGGGTCAAGCTGCTCGCCGATCTGGATATCTCCGAGCGAAGGAAACCTCAGGATGGACGGATACGCGTACGCGTCGAAGGCGCCGAGCTGTACCTGCGGGTGTCGACAGTGCCAACTGTGCATGGTGAAAGCGTCGTGCTGCGCTTGCTCGACCGCGGTACGCGTCCCGTAGATCTCGCGGCGTTGGGCATGCCGGAGTCGATCCATCACGAAATGGCAGCGGCGATCGATCGACCTCATGGAATGGTTCTCGTAACCGGACCGACCGGTAGCGGGAAGACGACAACACTCTATAGCGCACTGCGAAGGCGCGATGTTCGATCCGAAAAGATCGTCACCGTCGAAGACCCGGTCGAATATCAATTGGACGGCGTCACACAGGTGCCGGTACACCAACAAGCTGGTGTTACATTCGCGTCGGCACTCCGCTCGATCTTACGCCAGGATCCAGACGTGGTGATGATCGGCGAGATGCGCGATATGGAGACGGCGGCCATCGCCATCCAGGCATCGATGACCGGTCATCTGGTGTTCTCCACCTTGCATACGAACGACGCGATCGGCGCGCTTCCACGATTATTCGATCTTGGTATTGCGCCGTATCTCGTTGCGGCGACTCTCACCGCGATCCTGGCTCAACGGCTCGTGCGAATCGCCTGCCCCCAATGCAAAACCGCGGCGAAGCTGCGGGATGATCTGGTACCGGTCCAACAAAGCGGTTACACGGGCGAGTCAGGTGGAGATTTCATTCAAGTAAATGGATGCAGCGCATGCCGTGGAACGGGGTTCAAGGGACGCATCGGAATATTTGAAATGGTCTCGGTCGACGAGGCAATGCGAAGCGCCATCGCGAAAGGTGCTTCGAGAGCGGAGCTTCAATCTCTCGCGGAGGCGCGCGGCTATCGTCGCATGATCGAGGATGGGGTTGCGAAGGCTGCGGCTGGCGTAACGACCATGGATGAAGTACTGCGAGTCTGCAATGGATAAGCGTGCTTACGATGGCATGACCGTGAGACGGAGCGAAGACCGGTCATCGCACCCTGGGAGACGAATGCGCGAACATGAGCACCTGGATTACCGGCGCGGGTTTACGCTCATGGAGCTACTCGTCGTAATAGCGATTATCGCCACCCTAGCGGCCATTGTTGCTCCGGCGATCTTCCGCAATCTGAGTGACGCGAAAACCAGTGCTGCGCAAAGTCAGATCGAAATTTTCGATCTCGCTCTGAACTCTTACAGGCTCGACAACGGCGATTACCCGACACAAGCTCAGGGTCTGGCCGCGCTACGTGTCGCCCCAACCGGAAGTGATGCACCACCCAATTGGCGCGGTCCGTATCTCACGCGTGAAGTGCCTCTCGATCCATGGCGCCGACCATATGTCTACGCCTTTCCCGGCGTTGAGAACAAGGGCGGGTTCGATCTCTACACCCTCGGCAAGGACGGCAAGCCGGGTGGGGATGGTGAGGATTCGGATGTGACATCGTGGGGCGGTACGGTGCCGCAGTGATCGCAATGCCCGACAGCCGGCAACGGTCGCGTACTTTCAGATACCGCGCCGCACGGCAGGACGGAAAGGTGCTGCGCGGAACGATAGTGGCCGCCGACGAGAGCTCTGCCGTGGACACGTTGCACTCGCAGGGCCTGTTCCCGATCGAGGTTGTAGTGTCGCGGTTCGCCGGGAGTCATAGCGCACCGCGCGCATCGGAGATCGCACCGGGATTGCGCGTTCTCGCGAACCTGCTTGCCGCGGATATTCCGATGTCGCGTACTCTGTCGACGTTTATGGAGCTCGCGCCTGCTTCGTGGACGGCGGCCGCTGCGGCGATCAGAGAACGAGTAAGAACCGGTGGCCGGCTTGCTGACGGGTTGAGAGACGATGCCCGGTTACCGGTGGTTCTCGTTGGTATCATCGCTGCGGGGGAATCATCGGGTGATCTGGCCCCAGCAGTCTTGCGAAGTGCCGAAATCGCCGAAGAGAGCGCGTCACTCAAATCTGCCGTTCGTGGTGCACTGGTATATCCGGCCATTCTGTTGGTAGCCGGTGCCTGCTCCGTCGGGCTGCTTGTCAGCGTCGTGCTCCCTCGCTTTGCGGCGATCCTCGCCGATACCGGGCAGGTACCACCACCGTTAACCCAATTCGTCATGCGAGCGACGACTGTGATCGAGTACAATGCTATCCCGGTTGCCCTGTTCGCCGTAATCGGTCTGTTTGCATGGCGTCTATGGGCCACAAGCCCGCAAGGCAGTGTAATCTGGGATGGCATTCTACTTCGCGTACCTGGCGTTGGAGTCGTTCGAAGATCGGCTGCAACATCACGAGTATGCACGGCGATGGCGGCGTTGCTCGATTCCGGAGTACCTGCTGCAATCTCGCTCGGGAGAGCGGCGACGGCAGCAGCAGATTCTGCAATTGAGTCGCGGCTAACCGCCGCGCGTGCTGGTATTACGCGGGGCGAGTCGCTCGGTCTTGCGCTGGAAGAGTCCTCCGCTCTGACAATCGCCGCGGTCCGCCTCGTTCGTGCGGGAGAGGAGTCCGGACGCGTCTCTGCGATGTTTCTCCATGCTGCACGCATCGAAAGCGAGCGCGCGCGCGAGATGACGCGAAGCGCAGTGCGTCTGGTTGAGCCTGTTCTCATACTCGTGTTCGGCGCGATCGTCGCAGTTATAGCCGGAGCACTGCTACAGGCTGTATACGCCATTCACCCCGTGAGGTAGGAATGCGCCATACTGGGTGGAGACAGCGTCGCGGCGTGACACTGATAGAGCTAATCGTGGCGATAGCGGTGCTCAGTATCATGCTGGCCATTACCACGCTCTCATTTGCGAACAAGAACAAACCGACGGTAGCGACGTTGTCTGTCTCCGCGCAGGTGAGCGCGCTCCGCTCCAGTGCTGTTTCCTCCGGTATGCCTCGGACTCTCACCCTGAGAGATTCGACGGGAGCGACACTCGTGACTGCATTGCCGGATGGACGCGTTGTTTCGGACATGCCGAACCTTGACAGGGTGGCCGGAATTGTCAGGAATGAAGGTGCCAGGTAGCGATTTCACGAGTACGAGATCGGGCGCAGTCTTGCTCGAGGTCATTGTTGCGATGACCATCTTCGCCATCGCGAGCGTGACGACCATTGCTCGGGCGGCGCAGGTCCGTCGCGTCGTCTTTCTCGCGCAAGGACGCGAGGATCACCTCAATGCAGCAAGCGAATTCCTGGATCGTGTGGTGCTATGGCCACGAGCAGATCTCGATCGTCATCTCGGAACCCACCCGCAAGGGGAATGGCTGCTTGAAGTCCAGCATCCTGCGTTTCCACTATACACCATCGTGATACTTGATGGCGAAACCCATCAGAAATTGTTGGATACAGTCGTGTACCGCTCGGTGCCTCGCGCTGCGTCAGCGTACTAGTCGCATGCGATCCGGCTTCACTCTGCTTGAGGTGCTGGTGGCCGTCATCGTTTCGGCAGCGCTTCTGCTAGCAGCCGACGCTGTGTTCGAGCAGTTGGCGGACTCTCGTGTCGCATCCGCGCATGAGGCGACCGAGAGAGATCATGTGCAGAACGCCAGAGAGTTGATTCGAAGCTGGTTACGGCAAGTGGTCGTATCACCACAGATCGATGCGAGTGGATTGCCACACGAATTTGGGGGTGATAGTGTGGCGGCACATTTCACTTCATCGTGCATAGCCCCTGGTGGCTGGGAGCGGGAGTGTCAAGTGACTCTTGGCGTATCGTCGGACTCAACCGGCGCGGTTCTTACTGCTGTCAGTTCCACCGGCGACTCGGCTTCACTTCGGAGTAGTGGTCGCGGCCAGGAACTCCTGTACTTGATCGACGCTGCGAATGGCGGGGAGTGGATGAGAAGTTGGCCTGTCGGTCCGACCGTTCCGATTGCCGTCGCGGTCGTGACTCCAAAGGATACTACAGTCTTCCGGATTGGTGCGCGGGGATGACACCGCAACGTGGACGTTCCTTCGACCGTCGTGGTTTCGCGCTGATAGCGATTCTGTGGCTGATTGTGGCCATGGCCGCAGTTGGTCTTGACGACACCGCCGGCGCTCGTAGTTCACTTGCTACCGCGCAGAATCGCATGGAACTTACGCGCTCGGAGTGGCATGCAGAGGGTTGTGGTGAGGTTGTACGCGCAGCCTCGGACGCTGCTGTTGGGGACACGTTGATTCCAGCAACCGCCGCCTGGGATACGCTCGACAGGACAATTCAGAGTCTCGGGGTCGGCTTCCCTGGCTGCGCACTTTCCGCTCGCGCAGCCGGTGACAGGCTCAACGTGAACACAGCAGACGGAGACGCACTCAGTGCCGCGTTCATTGCATCGGGTGTCGATGAGAGTCGTGCGGATAGCATGGCAGACGCGCTGCTCGACTGGCGCGACGCCGACACTATTCCGCGGCTGCGTGGAGCGGAGGCTAGCTGGTACCGCGCCAACGGCCGCCCTCTTCCGACGAACCGTCCCTTTGAGGACGAAGCTCAAATCCATCTCGTACGTGGTTTCGAAGCAGCTGATTCACAGATCGCGTTACTCGGGGTTGAACCTGGGAAGATCTTACTCGATCGGGCGCCGCTTCCAGTAATCGCATCTCTTCCCGGAATGACTGCGGAGACGGTGGCGCGTATCGCCGAGCTTCGCTGGCGGCGCGAGCCAGTGGGCGACCTCAATGTCCTGGCGGCATTGCTCAGTGCAGATGCGCGAACAAAATTGACTACCGCGTATCAACAGTTGACGCAATTGGTTGCGAAGGAGCCGGACGCATGGGTTGTCCGGATTCAATCGGCGTCAGGAACACCACCAGTCGGGGTAGTGGAAGAGCTGCGCCTCGTGCGCGCCGGTCGCCGGGTCGGTGTCACACGTGCGAGGATCTGGCCGTGAATCCCCTCGGCTCACGCATCGGCGTGTACGCTGACGCGCACGAAGTTACAGTGGTGCGTGTTGAGCGTGGTGCGACGGTTTGGTCTGACTCTGTCCTGTTACCTCCTGGTTCGCAACGTGGTGACTACACAGGCATCGCTGTCACTCTAGGCTCGATACTCGACCGTATTCCGAGGCGTCGTTGGCCGGCGACACGTGTGGAAACGGCAATCGCCGCCCCATGGGCACGTGTCAAGGTATTACACGGAGTGCCGACCGTAGCTCACCACAAAGAGCTCGTCGCAATGTTGCGCTTGAATACAACGAGATTTGTGGCGGCATCGCGTCCGATAACCATCAGCGGCGCAGTGACAACTGCCGGCGGCGATGTTCGGGTTGGAATCGTCGACAGCGCCGTGGTCGACGCAGTTACGCGGGAAGTTACCGATCGCAAGTTTCGCCTCGGTCGAATCGTACCGGCGATGTCGTTTGAAAGTGACTTGATCTCGCTTGACTCGCGACACGGCACAGACGCTGTTCTAGACGGCGCATGGCGAGAGTCAATCGCCTCTGTGGTGGCGAACGCACGTGGGCCGATGAAGCTTGGGCTTGCGGCACGCGACAATCCGGCGGCGACACCGCGGGACGTGTCGTCACCGCGTTTAGGGGTCGCTGTACTCGCTCTGGCCGCCGCCGTTCTGGCGTACTTTGGCGGTCAGCTAAATGGCAATCGTATAAGTCTGACTCGTGACAGAGTGGCGATCGACAGTATCGCGACGGTGAGCGACAGCGGTGTCCATGAGCAGGCGTATCTGAGGCGGCTCGGTGCGGACCTTGCTCGCGCCGCTGACTTTTCGCGACGTCGAGTGGCCACATCCCTACTAATTGGCGAGATCACGCGGGCTCTCCCAACAGCAGCAGCAATCACGACATTGCGTATCGATACCTCGAACGTGGATATCGTCGTCCTGTCACCGCGGACCGCCGCTGTTGTCGATGCGTTTGGAGATTTGCCGGACGTTGAGTCACCGGCGATCATCGGCCCGGTGAGTCGCGAGACTGTTGGACCGAAGGAATTCGAGCGAGCCACGATCCGGCTTCGCATCTCGCCGGATTACAACCGCGATAAAACTGCCTTCGAAGTTGCGCGGGAGAATGGCAGGTGATGAGTGCTGCGAGCTCCACTCGGATCTCCAAGGATATGCGCACCCTCATACTGGGCGTCGTCTCCATTGCCGGGATCCTCATCGTAGGCAAGGGCATTCCAAGGTTTCTCGCGTCGCGGCGTGGGGAGGTCGCACAGCTTCGGATGACGCGCAATGAGCTGTCGCAAGACAGGCTGATTGTTGCTCGTCGTGGCTACGTTCTCGAGTCGCTCGACAAGACGACTACCGCATTCCTGGGCGTGTCTCCTGCGTTCCTTAAAGGAAGCTCAGCAAGTCAAGCCGCCGCGATGCTTGCGTCTGTCATAGCTGACGCAGCGGATGCCAATGGGGTGCATCTGTCTTCGCTCCAACCGGGAGTGGATTCTTCGTCTCACTCGCTAATCGTTCCAATCGTCGTCGGCGTGAGTGGTACTGGCGATGTCCGAGGCGTGTCCGGGATGTTGCGTGATCTGGAAAGCGGAATGCCGCTAGTCGATGTTCGGGAGATTACGATTGCCCAACCAGATCCAAACGCTCCTGCCAGTCAGATGGAAACGCTCCACATCGAGCTGATTGCGCGTGGCCTCTACCGACGCATACCGGGCGCAGCAGATGACGGATCCGCACAATGAATCGACGATCCCTCGAAAGGCTGATCTGGATGGTTACGGCGACCGTCCTGGTGTTATTTGCCCATGAGATGCTTTTGCTGAATCGTGGCGCAAGCCATGACGGGCCGATCGGAAGAGCCGTCATGCAGAATTCCTCCCACATGCCCGCGCTGATCATGTTCGAAGTGGACTCACTTGACAGCGCCGCGAGCCACATAGTGGCGCATGATCCGTTTCGGCTCGAACGCAAGCCGGCCAGTGTCGCATACAACACTTCCCCTACCGGAATCATCGCAACGGTTGCGCCAGTGATTCCCATGATACGAATTGCCTTACAAGGGACAATTGGAGGTCCACCGTGGCACGCAATTATCTCGGGAGTTCCTGGGCACGCCGGTACGGTTATCGTCTCATCTGGCGATACATTGAGCGGCATTTCGATTCGCAAGGTGAATCGCGACAGCGTGACGATTCGTGTCAAGGACTCGACGTGGACGGTCGCCATGACAAAGGCGGGAGAAGAATGAAGCGTCCTTCTAAAGCCCACTTACGTGCTGTGCTCGATGTTCTGCTGATTGCGATTGTTATCCTCGGATCGCCGCTCTCGACTGTATCAGCCCAGGCACGCGTGGTACCGTCGGACACCATTTCCATCCATCTGATCGACGTCGATGTCCGTACCGCTATCCAGGCTCTCGCCCAGTATCTCGATCGGCCTGTTGTATTTGGACCGATCGGCAACAGTAAAGTGACACTTCAGACGCCGCACGCTATACGTGTCGCCGAAGTCTTGCCCTTGCTCAAGGCGACACTCCAAGGTGCGAACCTTGAATTGGCGGCCGATTCTGGCGGCCCCTATAGAATCGTGCAGAAGCCGCAAGCTTCGCCTGGCAGTGGCGTGACTGACGCGCGCGCACCGCCCGGTGGAGATGCTCGTCTTTACGTTATCCGGTTGAGTCATGCTCGCGCGGCCGAGGTTGCAGCGACCGTCAATTCGCTCTATGGCAGAGCCAGTGCGTTTGGAGAGATCGGCAGCAAACCATCCACTCTCTCGCAGCAACTGTCGCAGCAGCGCCAGTCGAGTTTTGATGCGATGACCGCGCCGCCCCCTGCTGCTCCGTCGGGCTTGATAGGCAGCGCCGTAACCGGGCGCTCCGCGACACTTTCAGGTGAAACCACGATTGTGCCTGATCAATCGACCAACGCTCTCCTGATCCGTGCGAACCCTGCAGACTTTCAGCTCATTGCGGCCGCCGTCAAGGAGCTCGACATACGGCCGTTGCAGGCGTTGATCGAAGTCCTTGTGGTTGAAGTGACTCGTGATCGCTCGCTCGAGTTGGGAGTAGACGTCAATCTTCCGGCTGCGCACCTGCCCGGTCACTCTAATACAACGTATGACGGATATCAGACTGGCATAGCCAGCGGCGACGCCGCACTCCATGTGCTTGGCATTGGCGGCGACCCCGATTTCGAGGCGACAATTCGCGCTGCAGCATCCAAAGGTGATGTCACCATCGTTTCCAGACCGACTGTGATCGCAGCCAACAACGAGGAGGCTCAAATCCTCGTTGGGAGTCAACGCCCCTTCGTGCAGATATCCCGCTCGCTCCCCACGGATGCAGCCTCGCGCGACCAGGTGGTGCAATACAAGGATGTCGGAACCAAGCTGACGGTCCGACCCACAATATCCTCTGATGGCTACGTCACGCTTCAGGTGAGCCAGGAGGTGAGCGCAGCGACTGCTGAAACGCAGTTCGACGCACCGGTGATCTCAACACGCGCGGTGCAAACGCAACTTCTTCTCAAGGACGGTCAGACAGTCGTGATTGGTGGATTGACGGATCGGCAGCACGAGACAACGCAGGGAGGTGTCCCGATTTTGTCAAGCATACCGATCCTCGGCGCCCTCTTCGGGCATGTGTCGCGACAGACGTCAGAAACTGAGCTTTTTTTGTTCATTACGCCCCACGTAATACGAAGTGATGATGACGCAGATCAACTTACCAAGCCGCTTCAGAAGCGCGCCGGAGACAAGAACAGATGAACGATGCGAAAGTTGACGACCTGATCATCGGCACATCGTTGGTAATGCAAGAATTACGAAATTCGGTTCGTCGTGCGGCAACCAGCAAGAGTCCCGTTCTAATTCAGGGGCCGACCGGTGCAGGCAAGGAACTCGTTGCTCTCGGTTTGCATTCCGAAAGCGGTCGACGTGGGCAACTAATCGCCTGTAATATTGCAGCGATATCCGATTCGCTGTTCGAAAGCGAGATCATGGGCCACGTTCGAGGCGCGTTTACCGGTGCAGTCCGCGACCACCGGGGTGTGCTCCGACGTGCAAGCCACGGGACGGCATTCCTCGATGAGATCGGTGACATGCCAACTTCCGCGCAGATCAAGCTGCTCCGAGTAATTGATACTGCGGAAGTTTGGCCCGTTGGGGCGGATGTGGGCGAGTGGTGCGACTTCCGACTTGTGACAGCGACGAATGTCGATCTTGCTGAAGCTGAGCGGCACGGTCGATTCCGCCGCGATCTCCTCCACCGGCTTCGCGGGATCACCATAAATGTTCCGGCGCTACGCGATCACCCTGAAGATATTGCACACCTTGCTGCGTATTTCGCACGCGTAGATACGAGCGAGCCAGCGAAGCCAACTGTGCGTGTGACACCCAGAGCTATCCTTCGGCTTGAGCAACACGACTGGCCCGGTAACGTCCGCGAATTACGGCAGACGATTGCGTTTGCTGCGCTTCTGTCTGATGGTCCAGCCATAACCGAGATGCACGTGGAGCGGGCCTTGGCTCCTGCTGGCGGTGTCTTATCCGATATACCCCCAGCTGCGTATGCGTCGCATCGACGCGAGTTGCTGGCGCTGCTGGCAAAATTCGCTGGAGACGTAAATGCCGTTGCGGCTGCACTCGGAGTGACCCGATCGACCGCATATCGACGGATGCACCGATTGGGCATTGAGGTCCAGCGTCGTGGTCCACGTCTTCGCTTGACGGCCGATTGTGGCGTGCGAAACAGTGGCGTGATGGCGAATCGTTAGTAGTCCGACGAAAGAATTGTCGCGTATTGTCGCGCATTGTCGCATAATGTCGCGCGACAAT
>PMEM01000041.1 GCA_003155795.1 Gemmatimonadota bacterium | reverse complement strand
CGGTGGCGGTGGTGGTGGTGGCTTTGGTGGGTTCGGTGGGCGCGGTGGTGTAAACAGTCAGGACATCACGCCGATGGCGACTGTACAGCAGCTGTCGCCGTGGAACCCTGACGCACCTGCATCGGCGCAAGGCCAGGGTCGGCGCGGTGCGGGAGCGGGTGCTGGCGCAGCTGGTGGCCAGGGCGGAGCGTTCGGCGGACAGGGTGGTCGTGGCGCCGGCGCAGCTGCTGCGAATGCAGACGGTCCGCGCGTGATAATGAAGTTCCCGACTCGTCCGGCAGATATGCTTTTGTCGGGCACGCTATCTGGCGGCGCCGCACTTTCCGGACGCGCGCAGGTTGTGGATGAATCGATCGGCAAGGGACACATCGTGATGTTCGCGATCCGTCCGTTCTGGAG
Organism: Gemmatimonadota bacterium; assembly: GCA_003155795.1. Classification (GTDB taxonomy): domain Bacteria; phylum Gemmatimonadota; class Gemmatimonadetes; order Gemmatimonadales; family Gemmatimonadaceae; genus Fen-1247. The sequence goes on along the minus strand of PMEM01000041.1, from coordinate 32,039 downwards.
ATGGCAGACCCAGGGGACGTACATGCTCGGGTTCAATGCGATCATGAACTGGAATGACCTGGCGGCCGGGAAGGGGCCGGAGTAGGGACGGAGTGGGGACGGAGTGNNGGGACGGAGTGGGGACGGACTCCTTGTAGCTGGCAACGTGCTGGCTCACGCTCGATGCTTTGATTCGAGTGTGAGCCAGTCGTCGCATCATGAATCGCCCTATCGCGTCACAAAACGCCCTATCGCGTCATAAAACGTGGTATCGCGTCGTAAAATGCGCTATCGCGTCGCAAATATTGGTATCAGCCAACACCATGATTTGTGCGACGACAGTTCCCGAGCCAAGCGCTGGTCGGATAGTGGCAAGTATGACGATATTCCGATAGATTGACATATCGTCATACGAAATCGCTATCGATCGAGGTACCGATGGACGTGGTAACCGTTTCGCCAAAATTCCAGGTCGTGATTCCGCTCGCCGTCCGCGAGAGTCTGGGACTGGAGCCTGGTCAGAAGGTCCAGGCTCTTGCCTACGACAACCGGATCGAGTTCATCCCTGTGCGCGCGCTCAAGAGCATGCGCGGCTTCCTGCGGGGGATCGATACGACGGTCCGCCGAGACCGAGATCGCGTGTGATGGCGCCACGCAAGCATACGGGACCCAATGTCGTTGACTCGTCAGCATGGCTGGAATACTTCGCCGACGGAGCTGGGGCGGAACACTTCGCGGGTGCAATCGAGGCTGTCGATCGGCTCGTTGTGCCAGCGATCTGTGTGCTCGAAGTATTCAAGGTGGTTCTCAGACAGCGTGGAGAAGGTGACGCGCTGCAGGCCGTTGCATTGATGCAGCAAGGGACGGTCGTCGATCTCGACGCGTCGCTAGCACTCTCGGCGGCGAAGGCTGGTATCGATCACAAACTCCCGCTGGCGGATAGCGTCGTGTATGCGACTGCACAACGTGTTGGTGGAGTCGTGTGGACTCAGGATGAGGATTTCGACGGGTTACCGGATGTAGCGTATTTCCGGAAAGCTGCCGCGAAATAAGGGATAGAATGCCGCTTACCGCGATCAACGCTGGCGCGAAGTTCATCGCAACCGGGATTATCGTCTTGCCGCCGACAGGCGTAACCCACCGCCGCATTCGCCATTCGAAAGTTGCCGGACACAACTTTTTCCTGACATAGCTGGCTAGGCATAGCTAATTGGGTATCGTGCGAAAGAACAAGAACGATATCCTCCAGGGGACGGAGAGAATTGATGCGCCGGCCGCCGGATTGACCATGTTCCGCCATTGATATGGCAGCCGGCCCTTACTATGTATAACGGTATGCGTTATACTAGGATGTCGCGGCTCTTTCGTTCACCAGCGTGATCAGGTCTTTCGCGAACACTGGGACTGAGGACGTTTTCAACGGCGTCGATTCGCGTGCCGCGAGATAGTGAACTACCATTAGCGAGGCAATAATGGTTCGCATTCCAACGCATCGTGCACCTACCCATCCAGGAGCGATGCTCTTCGAGGAGTTTCTCAAGCCGCTTGGCCTGACCCAGACGGAGCTCGCAGATCGGCTCGGCGTATCATATCCACGTGTCAATGAGCTGGTCCATGGAAAACGCGACATGACGCCAGACACCGCGCTACGTCTGGAGCGGTTGCTTGGTGTGGAGGCGCAGTTCTGGCTGAATCTTCAGCTGGCGTGGGATCTTTACCACGCCAAGCATTCTGCCGCGGCAAAGGAAATCGGAAAGATTCAGCCGTTGAAACGTCGTGCCAGGCTGCGCGTGGGCGCGGTGTCGCGAAGCGCCTGATGTGGCCCGCTTTCCAATTGGTGCTTGGGAGGGATCCACGATAGTCGCCGAGCCCCGGAGCAGGATCTGCACTCGGCGAACGAGACACCAGTCGCTCCGGTGCCGCAGTCGTGGCACCGTGGCTGCAGGTCCTGTCGGACTCGGCTGCGTATTCGACGTCTGCACACGCGATACAATTCACCAGGAGCGAGCATGATACCGTCCGCGAAATTGACAAGTGCGTGGCTCCTTACTGTGAGCGCCTTCCTTACCGGACCAGCGATCGCTGCCCAGTCTGCTTCACTCCATGAGGACAATGGTGTGTCGCGTGTGCAGTTCCTTCGCAGTACTTCGCTGCCGGCTCACGAACGCGAAAGGGAGAAGAACGTGACGGAAAATGGTTTGATCACGGTAGCGAGCGAGTTTTCGGTGGCAGAGACGATCAATCGTCTCACAACAATTGTCGAGGCTGCCGGGTTTACTGTCTTCGCGCGAATTGACCACGCGGCGAACGCGGCGCCGGTCGGAATGGAACTGCGTCCAACGCAGCTCCTGATGTTTGGAAACCCAAAGGGTGGGACGCTACTGATGCAGGATCAGCAGACAATTGGTCTGGATCTTCCGCTCAGGGTGCTCGCCTGGGAAGACGCGTCCGGGCACGTGTGGATCAGTTACGATGATCCGGTGTGGATCGCAAATCGGCATGGGCTGGGATCCCGGAGCGACGCAACTGTTACGGCGATGGCGACTGGTCTTACTGCGCTTGTGAGCAAGGCTGCTGTCGCACGGTGAGCGATGGCTGTGCGATCATCGAACTTTCGTTGATCGCGACCACCAGGTAATGTCACCCGGCGGTTACATATTGACAAAGTCACCGGGCGGTGACATAATTAGATATGTCACCGTCTGGTTACATCCATGGTCATCAAATCTTCCGCTGAGCTCGGCCACCTTGTACGTGACTTCCGGACGCGCCGAGGCCTGACTCAAGCGCGTCTGGCAGCCGACGTTGGGGTAAGTCGAAAGTGGCTCATCGACCTGGAGGCCGGCAAGCGAACTGCAGACCTTTCACTGGTTCTGCGAACTCTGAATGTTCTCGGCGTTGAGCTCGACGCGAAGGGTCGGACAAGCAATCCAATCGGGAACAGCGGAGTCGATCTGAATGCGCTGATCGCACAGTCGCGCGGTTCCAAACCGTAGCCGATAAATGGCGATTCGGAATAGCGAGCGACACGTACTCGTTGCCCTTCTCAACGGAACTTTGGCGGGCAACATCTACCAGAGCTCCAGTGGGAACTTGCGATTCGTTTACGATGACGACTGGCGGCAGGCCGAGGAAGCGTTTCCGCTATCGCTGTCGATGCCCCTGGCTGCAGTCGAACATGGCGACGATGCAATAACCGCTTTTCTTTGGGGCCTGCTTCCCGACAATGAGCGCACACTCGATCAATACGGACGACTCTTCGGCGTATCCTCGCGAAACCCCGTTGCGGTACTCCGGCATCTTGGCGCCGACTGTGCGGGGGCTGTCCAGTTCGTGGCACCCGAAAACGCGGACGAGATACAAGCTGTTGCGCAGACCGGTCGGATCGAGTGGATGGATGAGCACGACGTGGCTCGAGAGCTACGCACGGCGCGCGAACGAGGAATACCTGGTGTGTCAGTCGGTACAGTCGGCCAATTCAGTCTGGCTGGGGCCCAACCAAAGATTGCTCTTGTAGAGGAGGACGGACGCTGGGGCCGACCGAGCGGCCGCATCCCGACTACACGGATACTCAAACCACCGTCAGGAGAATTCAGCGCATTCGCCGAGAATGAACACTTTTGCCTGGAGCTTGCAGCTGGACTGCAACTTGGCGCTGTTCAATCCCGCGTCATGAAGTTTGACGATGAAATCGCAATCGTAGTAAACCGCTTTGACCGGGTGAAGCACCGGCACCAATACGTGCGAATTCACCAGGAAGACACTTGTCAGGCTCTTGGTGTAATGCCAACGCGCAAGTACGAGAGCGAGGGCGGACCCGGCATTGCTGCTATAATCACGCTACTACGAGACCTTTCAACCAGTCCGACTGAAGACATTGAACGCTTTATTCAGGCGACCGCGCTCAACTGGGTGATTGCTGCCACGGACGCGCACGCGAAGAATTATGCGGTGCTGATCGGCCCACGAGGCGACGTCAGACTCGCGCCATTCTACGACATTCTCAGTTATCTGCCTTACGCCGACAGCGCGTTACACAAGGTGAAGCTGGCGATGAAGATTGGAGGCAGGTATCTGGTCGAGCGCGTCACCCGATCGAGCTGGGAAACGCTTGCAGAATCAACCGGGCTTCCGGGCAAGGACGTTCTGCAGAATGTTGCTGTGGTTCTGGAGCGACTGCCTGCAATCGTCAACCGCGTAGCCGGTAATTCGATCGAGGCAGGTTTGGATTCGGAGAGCGTCGAAAAATTAAGGACCCGAGTTATTGCACGAATCGACGAGTGCGCGACGGCCCTTGCCACTCGGCCAACGTCGCCCTCGGTCTGACGTCGCCGTACGTGACGTTCGATTCCTCTCGGTCCGCCTGAATAGTGCGTCCCTGGAACCGGTAGTGACTGAATATTGATCCGGTTTCGGACTGGACAATTCCGTCTGCTGTCGCCATAACTCTACGACCGCATTTTCCACCGTGAAAGGACTGCACTTCATGACTCGTGTTCCACGCCTCATTGCTGCGGCACTTGTGCCGGCCGCCCTCATTCTGTCCGCAGCCGCCCTGACCCGGTATACGGCGGTCGGACAATCCATCCAGACTGCTATCCCGTCGCCCGTCGACAGTGTCCTGCTGCACAGCTTCAAGTGGCGGAACCTGGGGCCCGAGCGCGGCGGCCGCTCGATCGCCGTGTCGGGCGTTCGGGGGCAGCCAAAGGTCGCGTACTTTGGCGCCACTGGTGGCGGGCTCTGGAAAACCACCGATGGGGGCGAGCACTGGGCACCGGTAACCGATGGGCAGATCAAGACCGCGTCCATCGGCGCCGTTGCGGTGTCGGAGACAGATCCCAATCTGGTGATCATAGGAACCGGCGAATGCGAGATCCGCGGCGACATCATGCCGGGCGACGGTATGTATCGATCCACCGACGCCGGCAAAACGTGGACGCATGCTGGATTCGAGAACACCGATGCGATCTGCAAGGTGCGCATCGATCCTACCAATCCCAAAATTGTATTCGCAGCGGTGTTCGGCAAATATGCGGTGTCGAGCAAAGATCGCGGTGTGTACAAAAGCACTGACGGCGGCGTCAACTGGACGAAGGTGCTTTTCCGCAACGACAGCACTGGCGCGATCGATGTGGAGATCGATCACAAGAATCCGCAAGTGATCTACGCTGCCATGTGGCAGGCGTTCAGGAAGGAATACACAGCGTCGTCTGGCGGCGCAGGAAGCGGACTGTTCAAGTCCACCGACGGTGGAACTACCTGGACTGAGATCACGCGGAACAAGGGACTTCCAGCAGGAATTGACGGCAAGATCGGCATCGCTGTCTCGCCGGCGAATGACAACCGCGTGTATGCGCTCGTTGAGAATGCGAAAGGTGGCCTGTACAGCTCGGATGACGCTGGCGCAACGTGGAAACTTGTGAACGAAAGCCACGACATCAAGCAGCGCGCGTTCTACTACACGCACGTCTATGCAGACCCTGCGGATGACAGCCTGATCTACATGCAGAACACGAGTCTCTTCAAGTCAACCGATGGCGGCAAGAAGCTCACAACGCTCCGCGGGACGCATGGCGACTTCCACGATCTGTGGATCGATCCGGATAACGGGAAGCACATGGTGGTGGGTAACGACGGCGGTGCTGCTGTATCCACCGATGGCGGAAAGAAGTGGACGGACGAGAATTACTCCACGGCGCAGCTTTATCACGTCGCGGCAACAGCGGGATATCCGTACGATCTTTGCGGCGCTCAGCAGGATGCGTCCACGATCTGCGTTTCCAGCACCGCGAACGCGGCTGGTGGTGGTGGATTCGGACGCGGCGGAGCGTCGAACGCGACGTACAATGCGGGCGGCGCCGAGCCTGGTTACATCGCGCCCGATCCCCTCAACCCCGACATCTACTTTGCGGGGAGCAACAACGGCGGATTCCTGACTCGACTGAATCGCCACACCGGCGAGATGCGCGAGGTCAGTCCGTACCCGCTCATGTTCTCAGGTGAAGCGTCGAGCGAACTGGTGGAGCGCTGGCAGTGGACCTATCCGATCATCTTCTCACCGGTGAACCCGAAGCTGCTGTACGCGAGTTCGCAGCATCTGTGGAAGACAACCAACGCAGGTCAGTCGTGGACGCGGATCAGTCCCGATCTTACTCGCCACGATCCTTCCACAATGGGCCCATCGGGCGGTCCGATCACGCACGACATGAACGCGCCCGAGGTGTACGGGACGATCTTTGCGATCGGGCCGTCCAAGCTCGACACGAACGTAATCTGGACGGGCTCCGATGACGGCCTTGTTTATGTCACGCGCGACGGCGGTGCGCACTGGACCAACGTCACACCAAAGGGAATGCCGGACTTCGGACGTGTGAGCATCATCGACGCGTCGGCGTTCGACGGTGGCACCGCATACGTAGCTGTGAATCGCCCGCTGCTCAACGATCGCGCGCCGTACATTTTCCGCACGCACGACTACGGCCGCACATGGACGAAGATCGTCGACGGAATCCGCGCGGATGATTACGTACATTCCGTCCGCGAGGATCCGAGCCGCAAGGGACTTCTCTTTGCCGCTACACAGCACGGAGTCTACATGTCGTACGACGACGGCGACCACTGGTCGTCGCTGTCGCTCAATCTTCCGGACTTGCCGGTCTCGGACCTGATAGTTTATCGTCACGACATTGCAATCAGCGCGCATGGTCGCGGCTTCTATCTGTTGAAGAACATCGTGCCACTCGAGCAGTACACGCCGGCCGTGGCCTCGGCAGACGCACATCTGTTCGCACCCCCGCCGGCGATCCGATCCACCGACGGCGCCGAAATCTCGTACTGGCTCAAGCATCCAGCCACCAAGGTGGGTCTGGACATTCTCGATGCGTCGGGGAAGGTGATTCGCTCGTACAAGCCGGACACATCGACAAAAGCGAAGCCTGACAGCAGTGCCGACGAGTCTCCACGCTTCCGTCGGGGCCCGAGTTCGCCGTCCAAAACGGCGGGGTTGAATCGATTCACGTGGGATCTTCGCTATGAATCCGCCACCGACTTTCCCGGAATGATCCTGTGGGGAGGCAGCACGCAGGGTCCGTCGGCGCCGCCGGGCCACTACTCTGTCCGACTGGTTGTGGACGGGCATACGTTCACAACGCCGATCGAAGTGAAGGCCAATCCGCTGTTCACCGACGTAACGAACGCCGACATGCAGGCGCAGTTTGCACTTGCGCTGAAAATCCGCGACAAGTTGTCGGCGGCGAATCAGGCTGTGATCGACGTTCGCAGTGTCAGATCGAAGGTGGACACGCTGCTCAAGAAGAACAACGATGCGACACTCAAGCAGCTCGGCGACAAGCTCAACGCCGACGCTGCGGTCATCGAGGAGAACATCTACCAGGTGCAGAATCAGAGTGGTCAGGATCCGCTCAATTTTCCGATCAAGATCAACAATCGGATCGCGACGTTGCTGAGCACTGTGGATCGCGGTGACGGCGCACCGATTGGTGTCGCACCGGTGATCTTCGATTATCTGTCAGGGAAGCTGAAGGTGCAGACGGATGCGCTTGCGAAGGTATGGGCGACGGATCTCGTGGCGTTCAATGCAAGGGCGAAGTCGCTTGGGTTGACGGCGGTAACTGTTCAACCGCCAAAGTAGGCTTGTGGAGCAGGAGTGCAAAGTGATACGCGACATATGATCGCGTATCACTGACTGCTGGGAGGCGAATCCGTGATTCAACTGATTCTCTGGCTCTTCGTCATTGTACTCGGCGTGAATCTTGGCGCGGGTGCGCCTGAGACGAGAATTGTAGTTCCGCTGTGGGCGAGCGGAGTTCCTGACACGCTGGCGGAGGGTAATCCGTACGGACGTGTCGCGATCGATGCCGGGATTCGTTTCTGGGCTTTTGTAACGTCGGCGGCACTGGTTCTTGCGATCCTTGTGCTCGCGTCCGCGTTCCGGGCGGCTGCTACGACGCATCGTTAGGCGTCACGGGCCCGGGCGTCACGGCACTATCGTGAACGGAGTCCACACTTGGCGCGTGTTAAAGATGCCGACTGCGAGATAATCGGCTGGCGCGTACAAGGCCCCGGACAAGTCAAACACGAGTTGACGTGTCTGCCCGGCTGCGAACGCAACCCGGCGGACGGAGTCGCGCGTGATCACTCCAGCTGAGTCGTCCCGCGCGATGCCTGTGATCGGAACCGTCTGCACGGCCGGCACGATCCGGAACCCGTACCAATGCACCCACGGCGCCGGTAGATCAGGTGTTGCGTCGAGCTGTACCCACACTGGCTCGGCGCTTGGGTTGGTCACGCGAACGATCAGTGTGAGCGCGCGGTCGACGCCGGTCCGCGACACACGGTCTGGCAGTACATCCATTTGGATGTCGAGGGCCGAAAGCGGCAGCGTTGGTGCGTCGGCGGGAGCCATCACTGGCGCGGCGCCCGCGTCCTGGCAGCCGATCTCCGGGCAATACACCACGCCAGCACAGCGGCCTTGGAAGTATGCCGGGGGGTGCTCGTGCGCGGAAGTGCCAGACGCGTACGCTGGGCCGAGCAGCGCATGTAACATCTCGTGGCGGACGATTGAGCCCGCGTTTTGCTGGGAGGACTCCAGGACGATGCGGCGGGCCGCGACTTCCGTGTATGCGGCGGCGTTGTTCCGGAGCGAGTTGTCCGGCGCTACGTACCACGTGTAAGCGGCAAAGTCGCCCGTGTGTCCGGAGCAGGCCTCGACAATCGTCCACCAGCGCGCGTACACTGGCGGTGGCACGAAGCGCACCGCGTTGTCCGGGAGCGGCGCAGTGGCATCGCGGCAGGCGTCGAGCCCAATCGGGCTGGCGAGTACAAGGGAGTATGCGCCTAGCAGTGACGCCCTACGAATCAGTCCACTGCGGATGGCCACCGGCGAGAGTTCAGATGACGAAGATGGTGGTGAACGCCTAACATGCCGAGTCGTGGACCCACCGGCTATCCACAAACACTCTTGTGAGGAAGGACGACCACATCGCGATGTGTCGTACAGTAACGGTGGAAGGGCGCAGCCGGGCGAATATCAGCTACCCTGACTGGTTCCGCAAGGTGGTATCGAGCTGATCAGTCCGCACGGAATACAAAGCGTTGGTGCTGAGGAGCGAAACTAACGCGTAAGGTCTATGTCGCGACGGAGCGTTTTTCTTCTCTAAAGTCGGCAGACCGAAACCGGGATGTTGTGGATACATCGCCGGTACGTTACCCCCAAGTCAATGCAATTCCACGAGGCAACATAGCACGGTAGCGCGGGCATGAACGACTTTGCATATGCTCGTGCGGAAGTGTGACGTGGGCCCGTCTCTCTATACCGTTAGCCGTCATCGCTGCTCGGCTGAAGGCCGCGGGGCGCCGGCCCGACTGGACGATGGCAGAGCCGTTCATGGCTTGACAGGTATATAACTAGTCAAGTATATATCCTCTGATGGAAACTGCCTTTGGAATCGTCGCGGAGCCGAGCNNCCCAACCGTCGAGCGATACTGAGTCTGCTCGCGAGCGCCGAGCGGTCTGTGAGTGAGATCGAGGGTGAGCTGAGGATGTCGCAGCCGTCGGTCTCGAAGCATCTGCGGGTGTTGCGGGATGCCGGGTTTGTGGAGGCGCGGGTGGAGGGTCAGCGGCGGGTATACCATATAAGAGCTGAGCCCCTGCAGGAGATCGATGCGTGGCTGGAGCCGTTTCGGAGGTTCTGGACGAAGCATGTTGATGCGCTTGAGGCGCATTTGAACCGCATGGAGAAGGGGAACATGGATTCCCGCTTTCGCGGGAATGACGGAGGGGCGCGCGGGAATGACGTGGGCGAATGCGGGAATGACGGGGAGCTCGAATGACTGCTCGCGCGAATTACCTGCCCGGCGCTGCGACTGGCGCTGAAGTGCGGAAGGATGGTGACGAGTGGACGCTGATTCTCGTTCGCGATCTGCTTCAGCCACCGGAGATGGTGTGGCGAGCGTTGACTGAACCGGAGCAGTTGCGCGAGTGGGCGCCGTTCGATGCTGATCGGAATCTGGATGCGACGGGGCCTGTCACGCTCACAACGGTCGCAGCTCCCAAGCAGCAAGTCTCGGCGTCGAACGTCACGCGTGCTGACGCGCCGAGTTTGCTTGAGTATAGCTGGGGCGGTAACAACATTCGGTGGGAGTTGAAGCCGCACGTGAAGGGTACGCGACTCATCCTCTGGCACAATATCGATCGCAGATACATATCGATGGGCGCAGCGGGTTGGCACATCTGTCTTGATGTGCTCGGCAATCTTCTCGCGGGTAAGCCTATCGGTCGCATTGTTGGTGGCGACGCAATGAAGTTCGAATGGCAGCGTCTGAATACTGAATATGCAAAGCAGTTCGGCGTGAAAGCTGAGAGCGCGCCGCCACAAACTGCAACTTGAGCCGAGGCAATTGACATGAAGATCAAAATCACCAGCATCTACGTGAACGACCAGGAGAAAGCGCTTCGCTTCTACACGGAAGTACTCGGCTTCGTGAAGAAGTCAGATTTCACGCAGGGTCCGTTCAGATGGTTGACTGTTGCGTCCGCCGAGGAACCGGATGGAACGGAACTACAGCTTGCGCTGAATGACAATCCGGCCGCGCGTGCGTATCAGCAGGCGATGTTCGAGCAGGGACAACCGGCGGCGATGTTCTATGTGGATGATGTGCAGCGCGAGTACGATCGGATGAAAGCGCTTGGTGCGGAATTCACGATGCCGACGACGAAGGTGACGGGTTCGACGATTGCGAAGTTGAACGATACGTGCGGGAACCTGATTCAGATCGTGACTCTCGACAAGTGGGGATGATGAGATGAAGAAATCAGTCGCGAATTCAAGTCAGTCGGCGTCGGAGTTGATTTCGGAACGGATTGCGGAGCTCGGCGACTGGCGCGGGAAGACGCTTGCGAGGATGCGCAAGCTGATCAAGCAAGCGGATCCGGATGTTGTGGAGGAATGGAAGTGGATGGGAACGCCGGTGTGGTCGCACGACGGGATTACCTGCACGGGGGAGACGTACAAGGGTAAGGTGAAGTTGACGTTTGCGAAGGGGCGGCATTGGAGGATGCGGGGGGACTGTTTAATTCGAGTTTGGATGGGAGGGTGCGGCGGGCGATTGATATTGGGGAGAGGGAGGAGGTTGATGCGGGGGAGTTTATGGGGTTGGTGAGGGAGGCGGTGGAGCTGAATGGGGCGGGGAAGACGAAGGTGGTGAGGAAGAAGACCGTGAAGAAGTAGGATTGGAATGGTGATGCACTGTGCGACACGATGATGCTCGCGCATAACACTGGGGATCGAAGGCGGAATATGTTCGGCAGCGAGGATGCGAGTGTTGCGATTTGCTGTTTTGTTGCACGCTAGAGTTTGCGGCTTAACGGGCCATTCACAATTCAACGACTTTGGCGCCTACACCGTCGTACGTCGAGGAGAAATCATGCGATCCCACTGGCATGCGCACCTCAGCGCCATATTTTTCCATTCACGATCGCTCTCGCCTATCACTTTGGTGTCGCCATGGCTGACATTCGCGAAATTCGACTATCTCGGCTCCGCCTCGATCCAGCTAACCCGCGGCTCGGCGACGGCAAGGAGAGTCAGCGTCAAGCTCTCATCGCGATGATGGAAGCGCAGGGAGCAAAGCTAGTATCCCTTGCTCGTGATATCTCCAAGCAGGGCCTCAGCCCGATCGAGCGCTTCTTGGTGACTCCGGCGGAGGATGAGCCCTCGGACTTCGTCGTACTAGAAGGCAATCGGCGACTGACAGCGCTCAAACTATTGATGAACCCCGATCTCGCGGAGCCTGTCCTCGGCAAGGCGGTAGTCCGGACGCTGCGTGAACTCGCGACCGATTTGCAGTATAAGGCCGACACGCCTGTAGCGTGTGCCGTCGTAGACTCGCGTGATGAGGCCGTTCATTGGTTAAGGCTCCGCCACAGTGTCGGACTAGATGGCGCTGGTGCCGAGCGCTGGGGCACGCCTGAGCAGGAGCGCTTCGAGCTCCGCAACGGGAAAGTTTCTGCGGAGATGACGGTACTGAACTTTCTGACTCAACGGGGTGCAATAACTCCTGGCCAGGCCGAATCGATATCCATCACCAGCCTTCGGCGCCTCCTCAACGACCCGGCAGTGCGCGCCGCTATCGGTATCGACATCGATAGGAAGGCCGGAAACGTCACAACGCGATATCCGGCTGATGAGGTTGCAAAGCCACTCCAGCGTATTGCGGAAGAAATGGCTGCCGACACGTTCAAGGTCGCTAACATTTATACAAAGGAGGACCGCGAGGAATTCCTTAAGCGGGTCCGTAAAAACGAAAGGCCGAACCCTAAATCGCTGCTCCCAGTAGCAGCGGAGCTCCAATCCTCGTCCGCTCCGGGCAGAGCCGGCGGCGCCAATACCAAACCTGTGAAGCGTGGGCGCCCATTGAAGCGGCGCGCAACCGTTGCTCCGTCGAATCTATCGCTGAAGCTGAAGAAGGCACGAATCAAAGACATCTATCGTGAACTACAGCGCCTGAAAGTGGAGGATTTTTCGAACGCCGGAGCCGTTCTTATCCGCGTATTTCTCGAATTGACTGTAGATTCCTTCATCAAGACGAAAAAGTTGGTGATGAAACAGGGCGCAGAGCTGGGACCAAGACTTCAGGCCGTACACGATCGCTTACTTGCGGACGGCGTTATGTCCAAAGGCGAACTCGCACCGATTCGAAAAGCTATTAGCAGCCCCGATCTGATTCAGGCTTCAGTTAGTACGTTTAATCTCTACGTTCACTCGTCAGAGCTGACTCCTTCGCCGAACGACGTTCGAGCTGCTTGGGACAACCTTCAGTTGTTCTTTGAGAGAGTTTGGGCGTGAACATGACACTATCCTCCCAATCAACTTTCCGTGACTCGCGTTCATAGCCCGCTGCGCTACCCTGGCGGAAAGGGTAAACTGGCTCCTTACATTCGAGCAATCATCGCGGAAAATCGGTTGACCGACGGCCACTATGCGGAGCCATACGCGGGGGGAGCGAGCGTGGGGCTGGATCTACTTTTCGGTGAATACGTTCGATACATCCATATCAATGATCTTGACCGATCTGTTTTTGCGTTCTGGCATTCGATTCTGAATGAAGCGGACACCCTCTGCGCTTTAGTAGAACACTGTGAACTGACGCCAGCGGAGTGGCGTCGACAGCGCTGCATCCAGGAAGAGAAGGCTACGGCTGATTTATTCAGCCTGGGCTTCTCCACATTCTACCTCAACCGGACGAGCCGATCCGGAATCGTTTCATCTGCTGGAATGATCGGGGGAAACGATCAGTCAGGGCGCTGGAAAATCGATGCACGATTCAATCGCGAAGAATTGATTCGCCGAATCCGCCGTATCGCTGAGGCACGCGACCGCATAACCCTGACCAATCTTGATGCCGTAGACTTTCTTGCCGACTTAGCGGGTACGCTGCCCGAACGGTCACTTACGTACCTGGATCCGCCGTACTACGTAAAAGGCCAGCAGCGGCTGTACGCGAGCTATTACAAGGCATCTGATCACGGCGCGATCGCCGAACTGCTCGGAGCGTTCCCGCGGTGCTGGATTGTCTCGTATGATTACGCTCCGCCAATCTTGGAGCTATATCAGGATCGTCGGTGCATCGTATATGACCTTTCCTACTCTGCCGCAACGCGTCACGATGGCGCCGAGGTGATGTTTTTTTCCGACGACCTGAGAATTCCCCAATTAGCTGGTACGGTCGGATCTGCCGTGACAGCAAAGTAAAGAACGTCTGTGGAAGCAATACTTGCACCGTGGCTCCAAACACGGCGCAAGACGGTATCTGATCCTCGACTAGGCAAAGCAGAGCGAACCACGAGCGAATGGTATCCGAGGCGGAATTCAGCCCGGGGCGATGTGTTTGATAACATCGAACATTTTTACCATCCAATCCGGAGGCAATCAACCTTGGGTTATTTCAGCCCAATGCCCTTTGAGCAGGAAGCACATGTGGCTTAGCCGTGTGTCCACGCAACCGGCAGCAGCCCAAGTGCCCTCGTTGACCTTGAGCGTCATACAGTCTCACGCTTTTTTACATCCCTCCATTGACTCCTCAGCGACCTAAAGGACATCCGAAGCAGCAGCACTACGTTCCTCGCGTCCTCCTGCGCGGCTTCGCCAGTGGCACAAACGAACAGGTCTTCGCATTTGACAAGACTACCTCAAGAGTGTTTCGTCCTGGGATTCGCAACGTTGCTGTTGAAGATCGCTTCTATGATCTGGACACAGCCGCCGGCAACTTTACTGTCGAACCCGGCTTAGCCAAGCTAGAGGGTGAAATAGCGCCGATCCTCGGCCGCATCCGTTCGGAAGCTTCAATCGGCTTCCTTTCCCCAAAGGAGCGTGAGCTAGTTGCGCTTTTCGCCATGGTGCAGCACCAGCGGACGCTCAACTTTAAGTCGAAGATCGCTCAGATGAACGTCGACCTCGCGGCAAAACTGAGGCGGCTGGGTTTTGATCCAAGCCAGGTGGACGGGTTTAAGGAGTTCGACGCCGGAGACATTCAGCACATGGCCATGCGATCGGTTGCTAATGCACACGAATTCGTGCCGTATATCATCAGCAAGAGTTGGGCGCTTCTACAGGCAGCGCCCGGTACGACTCACTACATCAGCGACAATCCCATAACAATGCAGAATCGAAAGGACTTCGGTTTTTATGGCAATCTGGGCTTTGCCGTTCCAGGTATCGAGATCTACATGCCCATCAGCAGTGAGTTGGCGATCGGTTGGTTTTCAGAATCATTTGCGGAGGAGTTCTCCGACAGTCTCGAGCTCGCGCGGAAGACGAAAATGCTGCGGCCGCTCGATGCTTTGAGGTTGAATGCGCTGACAGCCGGGATCAGACGACTTCTCGACGCCTTTCGAACAGGCGACCCTCTGATCGCCGAGCCGGCGAACACAATCAACCTGAATTCGCTGCAAGTGTATAACGCGGAGCGGTTTATATTTGCGCGCGCGGACGACTTCGATCTTGCGAGGTTGATGATCGAAAGGAATCCTGAGGTCCGAAATGGACCGCGAGGTAAGATTGGGTGAGCCGTTGGATAACGATCGTGGAGCTCGAGGATCCAACTATGGAAGCTGCGACTCCGCCGCTGCAGTTTATGAGTTCGTTCACGGGCTAACTTGAGCGTTCTTTCAACACACAGACTCTGGACCATGAAAGCATTCCGTGTAGACAAGCGCGCGGCGTGTCGGCGAGATCGTACTTCCATCTGGCGACTATTGCGCGCGGCTAGCAACCAAGGATCCCGCGCGGTTTGCCGTCGAGCAGGCACTCACGACTGGGAACGGCAACAAAGATCGGTGCCAACTCCTGCATCTTTTCGCCTGCGAACAAGACGCCCGTTGGTACTGGCCGCTTGTCGGCCAGTCGTGCATCTACGAGCTGGAAGTTGACGAGGGGTTCCTGCTTCATCGTGGTGATATGCAACTGACTGAGGACATCTATACCGCGATCCAAGATGGGAGAGACCCAGGCGACATCGTTCCGGGATACTGGGCGGGTCGGATGAGCGAGAGCCCGCGGTTGGAATTGCTGGTGACGTCGGCTCGAGTGGTACGCATCGTCTCTTGCTCCGACGACGACAGGAACGCCGCCAAGCGTGCGCGATGGAAGCTGCCTAACCCCAAGGAGCTATTCCCCGGGAACTAACGAACGCTGAGCCCGATCTGACCTGCACCCGGTTCCGCGGAGAGTTCGTCATCAGCGTTTGCGCGGCGCACAGTACCCGTGCATTTCGAACGACCTGACCCTCGATTTGTGCTCGGTTGGCGTTCTGACATGTGTTTCGCTGGAAGCTCCCACTCGCGTGAGTCACCGTTGTAGTACCGGTCGCATTTATCCGCGAGGAAGCGCCGTCGGGGTTGGGTGACGTTGCGCCGACGCGACCCGCGGCCCAAGGTGGCCAGACAGCTGACACGGCCGATGCGGAATCCATCCTGCGCGCGCAGATTATTGGACGACCTTGCAGTTGAGCTCTACGTTAATCCGCTAGACCTGCTCGGTATCCGCCAACCTAAGGGCCGGAGTGCGTGGTCAGATCTTGCACGGCGCAAAGCGTGTATGTGTATCACGCAAAATCTGACCGTAGATTTGTGCGCAAGACGCGCGACCAACCGCTGATCGATGCGCTCGCACATTGGCGACTGCTCAACCAGACTCGGGACGATGATATGGTCCGCAGTATTTACCGGAGAATCGGGGTCGGATCTTGCGCGGCGCAAAACGCGTACGTGTGCATCGCGCAAGATCTGACCCCGAACTCCCCGCGAACTCCGCGGCGGTGGCGAAGAAAGCGAAGGGTTGATGCGATGGTGTCGGGCCGTGCGTCGTCATGATGCGCGCCTTCGCGATACAGGCCAACAGTTGAATGTGTTTAGTACGGGGGATGCGATCTTCGCGACTTGCTGTTTTGTTGCACGCTCGGATTTACGGTTTAACACGGCACCGTCATCGAAGCAAGGGTGGCCACATGCGGGGGCACTCCGCTCTGGGCCATCTGAGCTCTATGGACTTTGAGCAGCAAGCACATGTAGCTTATCCATGTGTCCACGGAACTAGCTACGCGCCACACAAAAGCACGAGTGACTAAGTACTTATGGTTGCTTGGCCTCCTTCTGTCCGTTCCGCTGATTGCGTTCACCGCCTCGGCGGCAGTTCAAGGTCATCTCAATTCGCAACTTCGATCGGCGATAAGAAGCCAATATCCAAATGCGGATCCAGCTCGCGTCGCAGCTGTTACGGTCGATCAACTTTGCGCCGATCGGAACGCCACCGGTCTTACGGATGTCTGCGACACAAACTCCAGCATGGCCTTCATGCAGCAGGCGGCGGTGTGGGCCGCCATTGTCGCCGTTGCCCTGCTCGCCTTCATCTGGTTGGCCGGGAAGCTCGCTCAGAGCAACCGATCGCTTCTCGTCTACGTCTTTCGTCCGGGTTTGTACATGACGGTTTTGGTACTCGCCGGCCTCGTGGTGACCCACGCAGCACTGGCCATGGCTACGATCTATTTCGGCGAGTCCGCCCTAGTGAATACCGTCCACGTTGGCCTCATTCTCGCGATCGGGCTTGGCGCCGCCTTGGGCGTCCTCGCGATGGTTCGGAGTAGTTTTTCGCTTGTACGAAAGGCTGAGGTTACTGTCGTCGACCGGTCAGTTACGCGCACGGAGGCCTCGCAATTGTGGTCGAGGATTGAAGCAGCGGCGGCAACTGTGAAGGCACTTGCACCCAACCACATCGTGCTGGGCCTCGATCCCAACTTCTTCGTCACCGAGGCGAACGTCACCTGCCTCAGCGGCAAATTGACTGGACGCACCCTCTATTGCTCCATGCCTCTTTCGCGGATCCTTACGGAACCGGAATTCGACGCCATCATTGGCCACGAGCTCGGTCATTTCAAAGGCGAGGATACAAAGTTCAGCGAACGATTCTACCCGATTTATCGGGGCACGGCGCTGTCGCTGCAGTCCCTGGGCGAGGTGGGTAGCGACGGCGCGCGAGGACTCTCACTCCTCCCGGCCATTGCCACCTTGAGCTACTTCTACGAGAGCTTTGCCGTCGCCGAGAACCGCTTGAGTCGCCAACGGGAACTTGCTGCAGACGCAGTAGGCGCCAGCCTTACCAGTACAGCAACGCTCGCGACCGCGCTTATGAAGGTGCACGCCTTCACCGGTATTTGGAGCGGCTTCGACGCCACCGCTGCTGATGCGCTCCGTGATGGTAAGGTTTATACAAACGCCAGCACCTTGTTCGCCTCAGCCGTTGCAAGGAACGCAAACGCGTCGTCCTTCGAAGGGTTGGCACAACTCCATCTCAGCCATCCCACTGACTCACATCCGCCCCTTGGTGCGCGCCTGCGCGCGTTGAATCACGACATCTCTAGCTTAACGGAAGGTGCGCTCAATGTGGTACCGGCCGTGACGGGTCTTGGGGCCGCGCCTGATCTCGAGTCGTTAGAGCAGGAGGTGAGTGTAGCATATCAGGCCATCCTAGCTCGACGTCTGGGCATCAAGCCGACGGCCGTTCAGGCAAGCTCCTCGGACGGTGCTGTCTGACCGATCGCTCGACTTGGTGAACGAAGGTTGGAAGCGCGCTTCGCTCGCATTTTGTTGGCTCGGTCGCAAGTTAGCTTCTGGCGTTAGACCACAACACACATCTAGGCCATTTTTGAACGCGGAGGTGAGAGTGCTCGAAGGACCGATTGCGATTGGAGATGCGTCATTCTGCTTCACGGGTAAGCTCGTCGATCTCAAGCGCGCAGTGGCCGAGCGTGAAGTCCGAGCGCGCGGCGGAAGGACGTTGGACCGGATCTCCGACAACCTCGATTATCTCGTCGTGGGCGACGAGCCAAGCCCCGCGTGGAAGTTTGGCTCCTACGGCCGGAAGATCGAGCAGGCGCTATCGGTATTCAAGGCAACGAGGCGGAATCCACGCCTGCTCAGCGAGAGCGCATTTATGGAGGCGCTCGCGGTTTGTCCGGCCACGAATTCTGGTGCGATTGATGAAAAGGTTGTGGTAGCGACATTCAAGTTCCTCATCTCCCCGTCTGAGCAGCGTGCCTTCGACCAAGACGCAGCTCAGGCAGCCTTGAAGCCGCTCGTTGACAGGTTCGCATGCCACGTTAGCTCCCGCGCGTGCTGGGCGAGCGTGCGGCGCGAACTCTTTGGCGATTCCGATGGTCACGATGCCGAGGGTGCTGTCGTTGTTGAGTATCGATTCGTCCGTCACCAGCCCGTCGATGCGCCCGTCACAGATTACGTCGGCGCAATTGAGCAAGTCTTCGTCGATCTCCTGAACATCGACGGCACGTTGCGATGGTTCGAGCGCATTGAGGGATCGGCGGACTTCGTTCGGCTATTGCGCGAGGTACCGGTATCGCTGCGCGTCGCAATGCCCTGAAGTTGTCAAGCGATTCAAAGGATGCGCGCTTCGCTCGCTTTTCGTTTGATTCGCGTGCAACTTCACTTTTTGGCGTTAGACGTCAACACACACCTTTGCCATGCAATCATATCCATTCGCCGTTGGCGAGCGTCCGCAGCGCATATGGGACTGGGACCTCCGCGGCAAGAATTTGGACTTCCTGCGCGGGGTAGACCCCGAGTACTTCATCCACGTCGCTCAGGTCAACGCGAGTCTCGCCGAGTCAGGCAGGACTAACAGCGCTGCACTCGCGATTCGCCTCGGATACTCGCACGCCCTCGAATCATTCATGGCATTCGCCGCGGCGACATTCCAAGCACCTGAGTGCCCGATCGGCTGGATGTTGCGGTACACAAATGACGATCTGCGTAAGGTGATCGGAAGGATCAACAACGGCGCTATTAAGTACTCACGCTTGGCATCACCGCCAACTTGGCTCGGCCTCGCTCAAACAGTCGTCGCGGGGTTATCCGCGTCGGACGAAGCGAAGGCGAATCTGTCCACCGGCTTTGGTGGCCTTTGGAGTCGCTTCGCGCACGACTTCTTAGACGAGACTCAGGAGTCTGAGTACAACAATCTCAAACATGGACTCCGGGCAACCCGCGGCGGCTTTGCGTTGAAGATAGGGCTCGAACCGAGCTACGGGGTCAGTCCGCCGCCGGATGAAATGCAGCTGCTTGGCGGTTCAGATTACGGATCGTCCTTCTTTGTCGTTGAGAAGCCGGTGGGCGGAAAGATCGATTTTCGACCGCGCCATTTCTCTCGAAACTGGCACCCGGAAAACCTTTCCCAGGGGATGCGGCTGCTCGCGCTGTCGCTTGGCAATCTCGTCTCCTACCTTCTCGCGCGCGGTGGCGAAGACGTGAGCAAACTGAAATTCGAATGGCCCGCTGACGAATCAATACTCGACTCGCCGTGGAAGTATAACCTCGGCGTGACGACATCAAACTTTGATACTGTTGTCGAGGCGGAGCACATCGAACCGAGCACAAAGCAGTCCGTCTTGACCGATATCGAAGCCGCGATCGCGAAGGCTGCAATTCCCGCTCCACCTGACATCTAGCGAACGCTGAACCTGAGAGGCGATCTATTGAATTGTGCGGGCTTCGCCAACATTCTTATCTGATTCACCGGGTTAGCTCCGACGTTAACAATCCACATACATCTCTGCAATGACCCACCACGTGCCGGGCTTCGCGTCAGCACATTCAGCGCATATCACCGACGCAGTCCTTATGATGGGTCCGTTGGTGCGGAGGGGCGCAAGCCATGCCGTCGATGAACGCTTCCTTCAGGAGCCCGTAGAAGTCCTCGCGGATCTCTGGATTGGAAAGTTTCCGCCTGCGGAGCGAATGGTCCGCGCATGCCAGGCGCAGGGTGAGAACTGGGAGCCGCCGCACGAATGGAGCACGTACGCGTTTTGGAGAGTCGGCGCACCCTTCGAAGTGAATGGTACCATCCAGTTCGACCCGGATCGCCGACTCCGTACCTGTACCCAACTATCGAGGCTCGCCAGACCAACGTCGATTGGGTATTCGCGAGCGGGTCGGCTCCTAACCTGGGCCGGGAAGCCGGATCAGATCATTCCTGGGATGCATGAAGGTCGAGGGACCGTCGGCTTCGTCGCAAATAAAGCTGAAGACTGGATTCGCGACCAAGATATACTCACTCTCCGCGATCTCTTGTCGAACTTTGCTCCCAACAGTCTTTCGAACCGAGTCAAACGTGCGATGATGTACCACGAGTACGTCCACGGCCTACGTGATCTGGATGTCAGGTGGCCACTTGTCGTCACAGCGGTGGAGGCGCTCGTTCACACCGATGACAGAAAGAAGGTATTTGGCACCGGCGGCTTGCGCGTCACGGATCAGTTTGTAACGCGACTCGTAAACCTTAAGACGTTCATTCCAGATCTGGACTGGGATGAGGTTTATCTGGAATACGCCTATGAACATCGTTCGAGCTTCGCCCACGGTCTGGGCCTGGGACCGACTATCGAACATGAATCTCTTCAACTGTATCAACGACTTGAGCGGAACTTGCGAATTATTCTACGAGCGGCAATTCTTCGCCCGGAGATCGCGTCGCTCTTCACGTCCGATACGGCGATTCGCAGGGGCCTGAATTCGTGAAGAGACGCTTCCCTTCGAATGTCGGTAAGCAGGTAGCTAGCGGAGGAAACAGGATCAGAGTGTACTTTCTTTTGGGCGCGGGAAACTGCACTCCGACCCTTGTTCCGCTTATCTGCACTCGTTAGAGATCGAGGTCTGAGCGCGTGCAGCAGGGACAATGCGATCGTCGCGATTTGCTGTTTTGTTGCACGCTAGAGTTCGCGGCATAACGCGGTATCCGCGATCGAAGCACGCGTCGTAACCGTGATCCCTTGCGGAGCCGGCAGACATCGGCATCTTATGCTGCATGCAGACCGGAGTTCCGATGAATGCAGGCGCAGACTCCAGCGAGTCTCCGAGAGTTCCTCGGCCGCGGGGCGAGATGTGGATTGCGCCAGGATGCGGGTTTGTCGGCGCTGTCATCACGCATATCGTATGGCGATGGTTGAACTTGCCATACCGGCACGAGTTCGTGCCCGCAGTGATGTTGTTCATCATGATATCCGTGTCGGCGTATATTTACGGAGGATGGGAGAGCGCACCCGTGGCGAGTGGTGTTGGCTTTGATTTTGATTCCGGGGACTAGCGCGATGCTTGGCCTTGCAGTCTAATGCGCGTTAGGCAGCTCCCGGGCAACTAGTTAAACAAGCGGAACGCAATGACGTCTGCGACGCGTTTCTTCGGCTTAGACGAAGACCTAGCGTTTATTGAGATCAAGTATCCGCCGGAAACCGATGATCCAGCGCGGGTGTTCCGGTCGATGGCGAAGCTGATCGACGCATTCCATCAAATCGACCTCGACCTTGCGCACGCCGTCGGTGCCGGGTTCGAGCCGGTCTTGCTCCTCGAACGCGTCGAAGCCGGGTCCCTAAGAGTATGGCTCCGCACCGTAGTTCGGCAGCTGGACGACGATGCGCTTAGGACCCTCGATTGGAGGCCGCTCGTTGGGCAGTACCTGGTCCGCGGGAAGCACCAAGTCCTTCGGTGGCTTGACGGAAGGAACGCGATCCAAAGTCGTGGCGAGGTTCTGGAGCTCCAAAGCAGCCTACTCGAAGTCAGACCGCCCGAGGACGCGGAGGTGCTTTTTATCGCGCCGATCGCTCCCGCTCGCCTGCTCAACGATATCAAGCTGCTGACAGAAGCGACTGCAGAGCTGAGGTCCACGGATGCTGTTCGATATGTCTCCGTGCAGGCCGATACCGAATTGCCGACGCAACTTCGGCTCTCATCCGACGACGTTGAGCGATTGTTGACCGACGAAGTGGTGGAATCGCAGAGCCGTACGCTTCTGCTTATCAAAAAGCCGGATTACCTCGGCAACTCACGATGGGAATTTCGCTTAGACAATCGGACAATCGAGGCTCGCTTACTGGACGAGCAGTGGCTCCTCAGGTTCCGAGAAGGGCACATTCCGCTCCTCCCTGGCGATGCACTCGATGTGGAGCTGCATTCCGAACTCCTCCGCAGTTTTGAGGGTAACGTCGTTGGAACTCGCTATTCAGTTGAATTCGTCCACGGAGTCCATCGGCGATCGGTTGGTGTGCAAGGGTTGTTGCATTTTGAGGATGCTGCGGAGCCTGCCTAACAAGCGGTACTCTTACTAGCGAAGGCTGCGCGTGCATTCCATTTGGTTCGCTCGCGGATGAGCTAGGGCGTTAGGCAATAGTTGAACCGGTTCAGGAGACAGAGATGGCGATGACCAAGTGCCGCGAATGTGCGGCACAAATCAGCACCAAGGCGGAAGCATGCCCAAACTGTGGCGCAAAACGAAACAGCCGTACCGGGTGTGGCACGCTGGTCGGTGTAGCGGTTCTTGTCGTAATCGTTTTTGCGCTTATCGGTCGGTACAGCAGCAGCAGCTCGCGGGCGATCCCAGTTGCGACTGCGCCATCCAGTACGTCAAACGCACCGGCAGCGGTATCGGGCGGCCAGCCGCACGTGGGTGTATTGCAAGCGCCCGCAGCAGACCCGTCGCTTGGCTCGCAATGGGACTACCACCAAGACGAGGATTCCATGGGCAAAGGCACCGCTTACTTCGCATCGGTGCTCAGCACTAACACTGTCAACTTCGGATTTCCGTACTCTGGCGCACAACACGGCACCCTTACGCTCCGAACGCACCCTCGATATGGCAAAGATGTTATCCTGAGCATCGAGCGCGGTCAATTCTTGTGCCCATCGTACGATGGCTGTACAGTGCTGGTCCGCTTTGGCGATAGCAACGCGGTTCGTTATTCAGCATCCAGTGCGGCAGACAACAGCACCGAAACGATATTTATACGTGACTACCCAAGCTTTGTCAGTCATTTAGCGAGGTTAACACGCGTGCGTATATCTGCGAACGTTTATCAAGAAGGTGCACCGGTCTTTGAATTCGACGTCTCCGGCTTCGACGTGTCTAAGTATAAACCGAGGAAGTAATTGCGAACGAGCGATTGCTTAACGAGTCAATCCAGCGAACACGCTACGCGCGCTTCTATACAGCTGCCCAAGCCTGATGCGGAATCCGTCCTGCGCGTGCAGATTATTGCACGCCCTTGCAGTTGAGCTGGGCGTTAGTCCGCTATCCCCGTTCGCTGTCCGCCAACCTGAGAGAACTCATGGCTCCTGCGAATCCACGGCCTCAGCCACTGCAACTGATCCGCCTTTTCCTGATGACAGGAGTATTGCTCTTCGGCGTCGTCGTTCTGTTCGTTCACCGACAGCCGAACTGGAAACCAGGAGTGCTCCCGATCGTTGTTGTTGAATACGTACTGGTGGCATACTCGATTCTGGCAGTGTCGATCGCCGCGGTACTGAAAGGACGCGTGGGACGGGAACGCGACGCGTCGCGCCGAGCCTCGTTGCTCCTCGTCGGGTGGGCCGTCGGCGAGGGTGCGGCGTTGATCGGCGTCATAATCTTTTACATCACCGGGCAGGCCCAGTGGTATGGACTCGGGCTCCTGGCTATGGTGTGTTCGTTCGCAATGCTGTCGCCTGGTGTGGCGTCGGTGAGTGCAGGCGGTGTTGATGTGCGCGGGGATGAGGAGGGCAGGGCTTCGCGAGCTGATCGGCATGCTCGCTGTTGTGTTGATCCGTCCGCAGCGCGGCACTTGTTTGATTCGCTTGCACGTTAGCTAAGCGTCAGGCCTCAGAACCAACCGTCACGACCAGGGGTGACAATGAACTCAGCCGTTTTCGATGACTTCAAGGTCCATGTAAAGCTCAAGCTTTCCGCGCTGTGGGCAGCATTGATGTTCTGCTACATCTATGGCGACTACTTCGGACTTTATGTGCCTGGGAAGCTGAAAGGGATGTTGGCGGGTGACGGCCCATTAGGCGCGGTTAGCCAGAGCAGTCTGGTAGCCACGTCAATCCTCCTGGCGGTTCCCGGTATTATGGTTTTCCTTTCGCTCGTTCTGGCGCCAAGGCTGAATCGCTGGCTCAACATCATCCTTGGCGCGTTCTACATTGTTATCATGCTCCTCACGATGCCGGGTGCATGGTCGTTCTACATTCTGCTGGGTGTCATCGAAATCGCGCTCGGCGTGCTCACTATCTGGTATGCATGGCATTGGCCCAAGCAATCGGTGATGTGATGGCAGTAAGGCCTGACATTTCCATCATTCGCCGCCTGCGGGATAAGACGGCGAGGATGCTCACGACGAATCGCCGAACTGGCTGGCACGGCAGTACATAATCCTTGCGGATACGATAACCGTCGGCATCTTATACCGTATGCTCGGAGCGTTTTTGACGCAGAGCGTTGCAGTCTAATGCGCTGTTGGATGGCGCCCGTAGTGAGTCTTGGTGCACCGAGGAGCTGAGATGCCAAGTCCGAGTTTGTTCGAGGTTGTACTGTTTTACGCGCTTAGTGTTGCGTTCTGGATCGCCATTCCGCTCGGGATCTTTGTCTTCGCCCGGCGACTACTGCGAGCCATTGAGCGGCGGCCGGTTCGCGAGAGCCAGATCGCGGAGCTTACGGAACGTCTCCAGCGGCTGGAGGCGCGACTGGAGGACATCGCGGACGAGACGGACCGGCTTCGGGACGATCAACGCTTCACGCGGCAGCTACTTACTGAGCGGTAACCGGCGAGCACAGATCGTCGCCCGGCGCTCCGTAGCGGATCGTTGCAGCTGACAAGCGGGTTGCGCACGCGCACTGCGCTCGCAATTATTGGTTCGGTTGCAGCTTAACCTGGCGTTAGAGTGACAACGGAGGCCTGATGTCGGATCAGAATCGCTTTTACTCGCGAGTTCGGGGTCAGATCTTGCGCGCCGCACATTGCGCGTGTGCATCGCACAAGATCTGACCCTAAGTTTGCAATAGTTCAGCAGGCCGCCGATGCGTGCAACGCGTCGGGCGAGGACGACTGCATATATTATTATTGACAAGGGGGAGGAAGATCCATGAACGCGAACCGTTTCGTGGTGGGGCTTTGCGCATTTCTTGTTGTGATGATTGTGCTCATCGGATACGTGATTCCGGATTCCCACGAGGCGCAGTCACGACTTGGTTATACGCTTTACATACTCGTGCCCACAGGTTCGGTATTTGTCATTGTATTCTCCCTGTTCCGGCGAAACTGGCCGATGCTGGTAGCAGGCGCTGGGCTACTCGTCGGCTCAATCGAGCCGTCGGTCCGATGGCTCTCTCTACTTGGAACGGGAATGTTTGCCGCGGCATTTGTCTACGCCTACTTCCTCCGTCCCCGCGCCATTACGGGACCACCTGTACGTTAAGCGTACGATAAGTAGCTCGTGTGGGCGAACACTTCGACTAAACAACAAGCCTGGCCAGATACTGCCAGGCTTGTTGTTTAGTCAGGCCATCGACGTGGTCGCGAGGTAAATGCGTACGATTAAGATCTTGATCCAGCAGTGCTGAAACTTTTTTTTGAACTTCAACTAATGCTTCCGCGCGCTCAGCACGCTTGGCCATGCGGGGCAGCTCACGCTCAAGCTCGACGATCCGCTTCGCACTTGGGTCCACTGGCCTGGCTTTGGGCCCACGGCGCTGCACCAGGGCTGCACGCGTTGCAAGATCGCCCTGTTCACGCGCTCGCCTCCAAGCTGCGAGCTGGGACGAGTACAGCCCTCGCGCCGGAGGAGAGCGCCGATCTCACCGTGCTGATTACAACGGTCGATCTGCTCCAGGATCTTCACCTTGTAGGCCGCAGTGAAGCGGCGCCTATTGGGCATCGGTGACACCGCTGAATCGTGCGAGATAACAACATCAGAAGCAAGAGCAAAAGCGGGAGCAACTGCCGTCATTCGGTCATCCTCGGTCACCCTCAAGTGTACACTAAACTATCGATACTCCAGTGTCTCACTCATATTGGCAGAGCGGGAGAACGCCGTCGCTTTTTTTAGGGAATCACGCTCCTGCCGCGTGACTTCCAGCTCTCGCCTCAAGCGCCGAATCTCTTCCTCCGCGCTCGGCAGACTTCCGTTGCCGGGGAAGATGTCCTGCGTCTTTGCACCCGCTCATTTCTCAGCTTGCCGTGACCACGCACGTAACTGGTCGGGGCGTACCTCGAGCTCTCGGCCAATCTGCTCCAAGGTCACCCCTTGAGCTCGCCGACTCCGCATGAGCTGTACAGCCTCAAGCTTGAACTCGGCACTGAAGGAACGGCGCTCTCGCGCCGACATAGCTACTTGCACAAGAAACGTGCAAGAGCAAGGTGACGGCCGACGTTGGCACTACCAGCAAATACGCTCACGCTCTCACCGCCTGTCACTCGCAGGCTCGATGTACTGGTTATGGTAACGCCAGATATCACACGCGTGCTGCACCGAATGCGGACGTCTTCACGAGTAGATTCGACGCGAGGTATTGGGAAGTGGCCTAATGAGCGACTAGCCACTCGGCGAATGTCCCAGGCGATTGCTTCGACCGAATCGCCGACAACATGGACGGTGCTAGTGTCGACATAGTAGTTCTGGCTGCTATCATGCCATAACAAGCGCCAATTTCGCTCAGCTGGAGGGGTCAGGTGCCCGCAGGCGGTGATAGCTATCGCCGTGCCGAAAGCTAACGCAACTCCCTTCTGTGTCCCGGTCCAGAGGAACGATACAACCGACAGGCAGCGAAGCAACCATGACAAGTACGGTGACCATCGGTGGGAGCGGCAAGACGTACCCGTCAGCCGCAACTCCATACTACTTCGTACTGCCTGCAAGTATGCCGAGGGTATATACATAGAGGTTTGTAGTATCGCCTGACTCGCCTTTCACCGACCTGTCTGGGCGGAGCCACCATCCTTCGGATTGGACAAGCGAGACAGGCCATCGTAGATCTTCTGCGGTACTGGGCTGCTGCCGTTTCGGTGGACACACGGCTAAGCTACATGTGCTTGCTGTTCAAAGTCCATAGGGCTCAAATAGCCCAGCGTTGAGTGCCTCCGGATTGGGTTGTAAAAGCGCTCGACGTAATCAAACACATCGGCGCGGGCTGCATTCCGTGTCGGATACCATTTCCCTTCGGTTCGCTCCGTCTTGAGTGAGGAGAAGAAACTCCCCATCACCGCGAATTCGGGGTCAGATCTTGCGCGGCACAAAGCGCGTACGTGTGCATCGCGCAAGATCTGACCCTAAATTTGCTCGTAGTGAGTCTTGGTGCACCGAGGAGCTGAGATGCCAAGTCCGAGTTTGTTCGAGCTTGTACTGTTTTACGCGCTTAGTGTTGCGTTCTGGATCGGCATTCCGCTCGGGATCTTTGTCTTCGCCCGGCGACTACTGCGAGCCATTGAGCGGCGGCCGGTTCGCGAGAGCCAGATCGCGGAGCTTACGGAACGTCTCCAGCGGCTGGAGGCGCGACTGGAGGACATCGCGGACGAGACGGACCGGCTTCGGGACGATCAACGCTTCACGCGGCAGCTACTTACTGAGCGGTAACCGGCGAGCACAGATCGTCGCCCGGCGCTCCGTAGCGGATCGTTGCAGCTGACAAAAGGGTTGCGCACGCGCCCTGCGCTCGCAATTATTGGTTCGGTTGCAGCTTAACCTGGCGTTAGAATGACAACGGAGGCCTGATGTCGGATCAGAATCGCTTTTACTCGGGCATGCTCGCAGGGATGCTGCTGATGGTGGCCGCGTCCGGTATCCACTGGTTTATCGCGCCGATGAGCCACCCCAACGCGACCGCGCTGCAGCGCAATGGGGTGATCGGGCAGATAGTGGTCGGCGCCGCGGCGACAGTGTGGTTGATCATTCGGGGGCGCCCCCGAAAGTCCGCGGAGCCTGCACTCTGAAACTTCGATGAACATCAGCCAGCACATCGTTCAGGTGTGCCTCTTTCTGATCGCCGCTATCTCAATCGTCGGTGGCTCGTTGCAGTTCTATCTCGGGCAACCCGATACTTCGCCGCGTCTCGACAATGTTCACAGATTCATGGCCGGCGTTTATTTGTCAACCGGCCTCATCTGCGTATGGGCCGGTCTCACCGTCCGTCAGCAGGGCTTTCTTGTCTATTTGCTGGCTCTAGGCGTTCTACTCGCCGGGGTCGGGCGTTTGGTCTCTATCGCAAAGGTTGGTTTGCCTGAGCCGCGCGTAGTCTGGCTTGGCTACCTCATCCCTGAATTGGTGCTGCCGTTTGTCTTGGCTATTGCACACTACGCAAGCACATGAGTTCGGCACTTCGGCGGCGTGCGCCTGACATTTCGCTGCAGCCGACCGTCACTTGCCGTCGGCTGAGCTCAAGCGTTATGCGTCCACCGCACTTCTTTCGCTATGGTTAAGTAGAGTCAAGTTCGAACTCAATCTGGAGGCATCACGAATGGGCAAGTCTCGACGGAAGCGAGCGGCACGCATCGCCGCGACACGCTCAACTCCTGTTCCGCGTGCGTCGCTCGCTGTCCGTGGCCGCGCGTTCATCATGAGCATCCTACCGGTGCTAGCAATTGTCATCGGCGCCCGACAGCTGCTCGCCGAACCCTATCGGATTCCAAGCGGCAGCATGGAACCGACCCTTCTCGTCGGCGATTGGCTCTTCGTCAACAAGCTCCGTTTCGGGCCACACATCCCGTTCACGAGCCGTGATCTGCCTGGCTACGCACGTCCCGAGCGTGGCGATGTCGCGGTCTTCATCTCGCCGCCGCAGGATGTGACAATTCGCATATCTCCCGACCAGGTTACACCGACGCTCGTTAAGAGGATTGTCGGCGTCGCCGGCGATACGCTCCTCATGCGTCACGGGCAGCTCATAGTCAACGGCACCGATGTCCCGTCGCCGAACGCGTTTGTCCTCCCGGATACCGCCGCCGACGAACCGCAGGCGATCTTCGCGTGGCAGCATCGAATTGAAATCCGTGGCTCTCGATTCGGCCCGCCCGTCTCGACTCCAAGCCTGCACGAGTGGGGGCCGCTCGTCGTGCCCAGCGGCACCTTTTTCATGATGGGCGACAACCGGGACAATTCCGTCGACAGCCGGTATTATGGTCCCGTACCGCGCGCGAACCTTCGTGGCACGCCGATGTTCGTTTACTACTCATACGATTCCGAGCGCGGGGTTGACTACTTCCGCGCCGTCACCGCCATCCGATGGCGCCGTCTAGGCACGTGGATCCGCTAGCGGCATGAGCAACCGACGATCTCTCCCTGCCGCATAACCATCGCTGCAAAAGTCCAGACGATTCTCGCGGATTCTCCGAGTTGCGACGCGCAAGCTTGTGCAGCTCGACAATGCTACGGAGTTGAGGGACCTTGCTTCGCCACCAGGCAATCGTCTCGAAGCGCTGCATGGTGATCGCTCGGGGCAGCACAGCATCAGGATCAACGATCAATTTCGTCTCTGTTTCGTCTGGACGCAGCAAGCAGATAAGTGGGGTCAGAGTGCATTTCTGGTGGTAAATGCCAACTATTGGCGACAGCAAAGCCCACAAGAAAGTCCTCTCTGACCCCTGTTTCTCAGTGTCGAGGTGAAACCCGGGTCGGAGAGCGCCGAGTCGCGTGCGGTCTAACGGCGCTTGGTGCAGATGGCGGTGCTACCGAAGCGGCGACGGGGCCGCCGCTCGGTGATACGGCTGGTAGGCGGCGGCCCCGCCGCCGCATCTTATTTGAAACGGCCACAGCACTAGCCAACGTTAGACCGCCCCAACAGGGTACTCGGTAATGACAATGAGAGTGATACTGATTTCAGTCGCGTTCGTCGTCACCGCGTGCTCGCGACAGGGACGGGTCACCGAGACCGAGCGCCGCGAAGCGATCGCTGGAATCTCGGTGGTCGTGGATTCGATGAATGCGGCTTGGCGACGAGCCGATTTCGTCGCATCGGATAGGCCGTTGCTTGATGAGGGCCTGACGACGTTCAACGGCTTCCGCGAGCCGTCCGCAGCCAGCAAGGCCTTCGACTTGAATCATCCCACGAGCGACTTCGCCGGTCAGTACATCTCGGACTACACTCCTCGCTATGATGTCCTCACCCCCGACCTGGCCGTCACCAGTTCGGAGAACGACTTCGCGCGGATCGCCTTGGATAGCACACGGCAGCCCATGCAAGTTGCGCTGATGACCCTGGTGTGGAAGCGCACCAGTGATGGTTGGCGCATTCTGTACTACCACGAGTCGACGCGGCCGAAGGCGCGGGAGGCTTCTGGCGAGCTGCTCGCGCGATACACCGGCACCTATCGGCGCACGGATGGACCCGACTTGCGAGTCGCCATGGCCAGAGGGGCGCTGAGCGTCACCATTGGACGGGGCCAACCAGTGCCCCTGCTGCCGTTCACTGATCCCAACTTCGGGATGGAAGATACGAGAGTGACCTTCGTGCGTAACCGTGACGGCACAGTCCACGGTGTTCTCCTGATACGCGGCGACGGATCCTCCAGCTACGCCTGGCGAGTTTCCGCAGCTGCGGGACGGTAGCGGGAATTCGGGGTCAGATCTTACGCGGCGCAAAGCGCGTACGTGTGTATCACGCAAGATCTGACCCCGAGTTGCCCCCTCAAGAACGCTAGTTGATTCCGCTCCCCAGCATCTGTATCCAAATGGGGCGATAGGCGGGATTTCGAATTCCATCACCGTGGTAAGGATTCTTGCTCGTCGTTGCGGCCCCGGGATTCAACAGCGGCCTATCCAGCGCAAATATTTGCCCAGCCGGTATTCGTAACGTCCTGCAAATCTCGCTCAACTGTTTCGCCGCATTTTCATTGACGTTGTAGGTGGCAAACCACTTCTCCACCGGTGTGACGGGTTGTCTGGAATACCATCCGGCGATCCGCTTTTCCTTGGAGTTTGCATAGTCCCATCCTCCGGAAAAACTGATCATCCGTGCAATGGATTCCTGCTGCGCGATAAACTCAGCCATCCCGCCGCCTTGTGATTGCCCAAATACGGCGATCTGCTGCCAGTTGGGTTTGGAGCCATCCGGGGTGAGATAGCGCGACCAGTTTCCTGCGGCGTCATTCGTGCTCAACCATTTGAGCAACGCCACGAACCTTGGAATGATGGCGTCCTGGGGCTCGTCCGGTATTGCCGGAAAGGCGATGTCGCCGTAAATGCGTTTCCGCCTGAATGTTTCAGCGCAGTTGATCTGCGTATCGAGCGCCCGTCCCACACAAACCTGCGCGACCGCAGGGACCGTCATGTAGGACAGGGCGATTACCCGGTATCCCTGCGCCAACGCCGTGTTGAACAGTTCTACTGGAACACGCAATGGCGTCCCGTTCGTGCCGGCCAACCATAGCAATAGTTTGTTGGACCTTACCGAGGGATCATAGTAGACCACATGCGTGGTATCCCATGCATGAATGCCCGCATTTGTCACGCTGGGTTTGACGCGCAGTACGGTGTACTTCACCGAGTCTATTGAAGGCACCGGTTGCCGTTGCGCCTGCAACGCGGCTGTTGATACCATCAGGAGAACGGCGAGTTGCAGTAACTTTGACATGGTGACCTTGCGGGAAGGAGTGAACTTTCAGCCGACTTCGAGCCGTGCCCGCCGCCGCGTCGCACCCATGGCGACGACTATCACCACGATTGTCAATGATCGTTTGAAATT
>PMEM01000060.1 GCA_003155795.1 Gemmatimonadota bacterium | reverse complement strand
ACGGCGTGGTACCACAAGAGGCTCCCCGCGGATCTGCAGAGTCAGACCCTGCAACAAGTGGTGCAGCAATCGCGCGACTACGCGTTCGGTCCTTACATGACAGCACTCGCCAAGGGCAACAAGTTGACAGCGGCCGAACGCAGCGCCGTTGCGAAGCAGGTTGCGCGACTCGCTGGAGTGTCAGAACAGTTCGTGCTGAATACCAATCTTCGCATCGACGCCGGCACCTTCCGTACAGAGCTGCTGCGCGATCAGCGCGAGACGCTCGGCCGCTACGACAGCCGCATGATCGGCATCAACGGAAACGCGTCAAGCACGCGACAGGATTACGACCCGTCGGATGTTGCACCAACCGGCGCATTCATGTCCGCCTTCATGCACTATCTACACGACGACCTCGGCTACTCCAGCAATTTGCAATACTACATGGGTGGCCACAGCGGACGCTGGGACTGGGGCCCCGGCGGCTACGCTGGATACCCTGGTACGATCGAAGAACTGCGGACTGCCATGGCAAAGGATCCGTACCTTCACGTCATGGTTGGCGCCGGCTACTACGATACTGCGACGCCGTTCGCGAACGCTGAGTACGGCTTCGATCACCTGGGCTTCGACAAGACGTACAGCGATCGCGTCGAGTTCAAGTACTACGAAAGCGGCCATATGGCCTACCTCAACCAGGCATCGGCGAAGCAGTTGAAGTCCGACATCGCGAGCTTCATCGCGGCCACCAAGCACGGCGGCACGGCGAATTAAGTAACATCCGCGCCGCTGACGTGCAGTCAGCGGCGCGGATGTGGAAACAGGAAATCCCCGCGTTCTTTGGAACGCGGGGATTTTCTGCGTATGGATCGCCGCCATCGGCGAGCTGTCCGGCGTAGATTTCCGGGAGATTGGCGGGCTCGGCCTCGCACCGTCCCGAATAGTCCCCCTAAACCCAGGACGATCAATGAAGCGCCGCTGGATCACCCTCGCAGCAGTTGTGTCGCTTGCAGCGTGCGCGCGCGGAATGCGCTTCCCGGATTCGCTCCCACCGGTTTCAGGCCCAACGCAGACAGCATTCTCGCTTCGCTATATCGACATCACTAACGGAACCGGCGCGGTCGCTGCCCCTCGCAAGTGTTTCTACGTCAACTACACAGGCTGGCTCACGGACGGGAAGAAATTCGACTCGTCCAGAGACACGATGCAGAATGGCAAAGCGCGACCGCCGCTGTCGTTTCCGCAGGGTGCGCGGCGCGTGATTGCGGGTTGGGATGCCGGCTTCGAGGGAATGCGCGTTGGCGGCCAGCGCAGGCTCATCATCCCCTACCAGCTGGCGTACGGCGAACTCGGCCGTCCGCCGGCAATTCCGCCCAAGGCAACGCTGATTTTCGACGTTGAGTTGATGGGCGTAGCGGACACCGTGATGCACGCCGAAGTGCCCGGCCCGCGTCCAGCGATCGCTCCGCCCCCAAAATGTCCGGATTGGACAACCGTCGAGGCGACTCGGGAGTAGGAAAAAAGGGATTCCTGGTTGAGGGACCGGGTTACGAAGCCCCAGATTGCAGCGGATTGGATACTTTATCCGTTAATGTAGGAAGCTCACGAAACCGCGGCTGGCGCCCAGACCACGCCGGCGCCGGCGCCTTGATCCACCCCAGTTACAGAATTTTGAACCCAGAGGAGTGACCTGGATGCACTACCGAGCTAGACACACCAGCTTTCGCGCCATTATCGCTGTCGCCTGCATCGCCCTGCTCGGCATCACGCCGACTCATGTCGCGAAGGCGCAGGAAAAGACGGTCCCGGTCTTCAAGGACGGGATGGCGCAGATCGTACCTGGCTTTCAGGACTCGACCGCCTGGATCCACCAGGAGCTCTGGGTCGAGACCGGGTTCGATACCGACGGCGACGGAAAGCCGGACCGCATGCACGTTGACGTGACTCGACAGCGCCAGACCGAAACCGAAGGCCTCAAGGTCTCCGTCGTCTACGAGTCCAGTCCCTACTTCTCAGGCACATCCGGACCTCGCGCAAACCTGTGGGATGTGAAGCAGGAAGTCGGAGCTACACCGCCTCAACGCGTGCATCAACCAGAAATTCCGTTCAAGGCAGTGAACCCGCGAATTTCGAGCGATCTCATCAACGAATGGGTGCCGCGCGGATTCGCTGTCGTGCACTCGGAAGCGCCGGGCACTGGTCTGTCGCAGGGCTGTCCAACGGTAGGTGACACTCCGGAAAGGATGGCGCCGAAAGCAGTCGTGGATTGGCTCAACGGACGTGCGAAGGGATTCACGACTGAAACAGGCAACGAACAGGTGTACGCGACATGGTCAACCGGCAAGGTTGGCATGATCGGGACTTCGTACAACGGTACGCTGCCACTCGCCGCGGCCACTACCGGTGTAAAGGGCCTTGAGGTCGTCATCCCCGTGTCGCCGAATACGTCGTACTACCACTATTACCGCACGAATGGATTGGTGCGTCATCCTGGCGGATGGTTGGGTGAGGACGTCGACTTCCTGTATGACTTCATCCACAGCGGTGATCCAGCAACGCGTGCCTACTGCAACGCGACATACCGCGATGGGCTGTTTGCACAGGCTGGCGCACGCGATCGCGCAACCGGCGACTTCGACGAATTCTGGAACAAGCGCGATCTTCTGAATTTTGTCGGCGGGATCAAGGCTGCTGTGCTACTCGCACATGGCTTCAATGACTGGAACGTTGTTCCCGAGCACAGCATTCGCATCTACAACAAGATGAAGGCCGACGGGCAACCGGTATCCATCTATCTCCATCAGGGTGGACACGGCGGCAATCCGCCCGCCGATATGGTGAACGAGTGGTTCAGTCATTATCTGTACGGTGTCGACAACGGCGTCGAGAAGGCTCCGCCAGTCTGGATCGTACACGAGGAAGCAGCGCAGGCCGCGGAAGCAAAGGCCATCGAAGCCCGCATTGCCGCCGGACCGCCCGCGGATAGCATGGCAGCTCGACGCCCTCGTCGTGGCGGTCCGCGGCCACCGCGCACTCTACCAACACCATACGCATCATTCCCGGTACCCGGCTCGACGCCGGTCGTCATGTACGCGAGGGGCGATGGTAATTCGGTAGGAACCTTGACCACGTCTCCGCAGAAAACGCAGATCAAGCAGACTCTTGTCGACGACGTTTCGTTCAGCGGCAGCGCGCTCGCAACAGCGGAGCAATCACCACACAGATTGCTCTTCGCAACGGGTGTGCTCACCGACACCGTTCATCTCTCCGGAACGTCGCGCATCACGCTTCGACTCGCATCAAGCAAGCCGGCGGCCAATCTCACCGTATGGCTGGTCCAGCTTCCGTTCGACTCAACTGACATCGCCGTTTCAGCGCAGGAAGGACTGATCACGCGCGGATGGGCCGATCCGCAGAACTACCGTTCGCTCACGCACGGAGGGAATTACGACTCCGAAATTCCAGGCGAGAAGCTCGTCCCGGGCAAGTTCTACAACATGACATTCGATATCGAACCCGACGATGAGATCATCCCGGCCGGGAAGCGAATCGGCGTCATGATCATGTCCAGCGATCGTGAGTTCACACTGTGGCCAAAGCCTGGAACGGAACTGACTGTTGATCTGAGTGGAAGTTCATTCACACTGCCGATTGTCGGTGGTGTAGAGGCCCTGAAGAGCGCAGGCGCGATCAAGTAGTGCAGCGGTAACGCTCTTAAAGCAAAACGGCCATCCGATTGGATGGCCGCCGGGAAGGGTAACTCATGTCGAAACAACCAGGCGTGACGTATGAAACAGTTCGCGAAATAGCTCACCGATTGCCGGAAGCCGTCGACGGGACGTCATACGGTACAGCGGCGCTCAAGGTCCACGGGAAGCTGTTTGTGCGACTCAAGGAAGATGGAGAGACGATCGTACTTCGCACCGATTCATTCGAACGTGAGCACTTGCTTGGCACGGCACCAAACACGTTCTTCATCACGGACCACTACCGTGACTATCCCTGGGTTCTGGTGCGACTGGCGACCGCTGACGTGGCTCAACTAAAGGAATTGATCGAGGATGCGTGGCGGCGCGTGGCGCCAAAGCGATTGATCGCCTTGTTTGACGCCACAAAAAAGGCCTGACCAGACCTCTGCGCGCGCGCTACTTCGGGAATATCGCCGGAAATACAATATCCGTCGTGAAGATGCACCGATCATTGTGACCACACTCGGGAACAATGATGGCATTATGCTTTGCGCCGAGCACGTCGTTGACGTATTTGAAGAACGCCTCGCCGCGCGCACGACGCGTCGGGCCCTGAGCCATTGCACTTGGGGATGAATCGAATCCGCCGAGCGGGAGTACGTCGACCTGTCCCAACAGATACGTCGTCGGACGTTCGACGAGCTGCTTCTTCAACTGATCGTCACTCATCTGTGCGGTGTATCCCGCACGATCTTCCAGGCCGGCGGGCCAGTGATTGTAGCGCGGGACCTTGGTTGAATCGAATGGGCCGTAGGTGAAGTTGCTATTGACCTTTTCACCGTTGGGGCCGAGTGCTTCCTGGACAGCGGTTGCGGGATCCGCGTTACCAACCGGTAACGGCCTGACGGCAGCTGGCCAGGCGTAGCTTGATGGATTCGCGACGACATACGTGATCGTCACACCCTTCACGGTGCCATCAACCTTGTTGGCCATCTCGTAACGCGTCGCGAACTGTCCACCAGCAGAGTGACCGGTAACGACGATATGTGTGAGATTGGGGAACATCTTCTTGTCGGCAAGTTTGCGAACAAGATCGTCGACAAAATCGAATGCGGATATCGTCGGGTTGGTTGGCGACATCCCGCCGGATCGCCATGTGTCACCACGCTCCGGCCACATCACTTCATTCGGCTTAGCCGTGTCGCGACTAGCGGTAAAATGCGGTGCGATTATTACTGTGTTGTCCAGCGCTCCCGCAAGAAATCCCGCGGCAGTCGCCGTGGCAAAGTAATGGTCCGCGTTTCGAAGCGCGCCGTGAACCATTATGAGAGCGCGCGTCATCGCGGGATTGGGTTTGTCGAGCGAGAACGTGGAGTAGACCATCGATCGCGCCGGCCCGCTTCCGTATGTTATCCACTGTTCGCAGGCCGTCGTCGCGGTTGTGCAGGGAAGACTGACGGATTGCGCGTTGCCTATGCTCGGGACAACTGATGCGAGCGCAGCCGCTGTCAGGAATAATGAAGGACGCATGTATGAACAGCCTGGTCTGGAAGGTGATAGCGCGGGCGTTCTCCGGCTGTGTCGGCCAGGTATTCCCCGTGCTCCTGCAATCGATGGAGTATAGATTGGAGTCATATGAGTCGCAAGCAAGCCGACACCAACGAGCGTTGTGAGCTGCTCATCGATCCGGCAAAAGAATCGCTGCAGACCGACTCACTGGCCTGTTATAGCACAGGCCTGCCGCAGTATCTTCTGCACCATGACTGAGCGAGTTCAGAGCAGGCACATATCCGCAGATGGCTTTCCACCCGACGTAACCCCGCGGCTCTTGCGATGGCTGATCGCCGCTGGTGTTGATGAATTCACGCTCACAGTCATGGGAATCCACGGAGAGGTTGCGGTAGATGCGGACGCATTTGAGGATGCGATCGAACCGTTCGTACTCGGGCTCGAGCGTCGCAGAGTACTCATCGATGCAGACGGTCAGGGCTCGACACGCGAAGTTCGCCTCTTCACTTTCAACGAAGCGAGCATTGGCGCTCTGCTACCCTACATCGCTGGCGGCCTGTTTCACAACGTTCCCAGTCCGGACGGGTGGCTGGAGGATTTCGCCTGCTACCGCGCCGGCGAACTCGTACTCGGTGTCGTAACACATCTCCAGGAAGGCACCATGCGACTGATGGCCGCAGAGCACGCCGAAGTCGCGAAAATGGGTGTTAGTTCGATGGAGTCGCAAGAATGGATCGGATACTGAACGCGTTCGCCGTGTTAAGCAATCATCAAGCAATTATCTCATTCAGGCCTTCTACCACCCTCAGCATTTCTTCTGGTGACGCACGCGCGATACGTCGGCCAATGCGCTCAGTTGAAAGCGTGCGTATTTGACTGATCTTTGCCCATGAACGTTTCGGCAAATTTCTGGCTCTGATTTCCTGAGTTAATGGAAAGCCGGCGCGGGGTTCCTGACTCGTTAGAGCAACCGCGATCACCGTTCCCGATCGCGCGTTGAATACATCCTGACTCAGGATCAGCACCGGACGGCGTCCAGATTGTTCATGCGCGCGCGTTGGGTCCAGATCCGCCCATCGCACGTCACCTCTCAATATGTCGGCCACTCGATCCCCTCGGCACCGACGTCCTGCTCAGCCATCAGACGCTCCTCAGCCGGATCGAGCATCGCGCACTCCCTTATCAGGCGTGTTTGGGCCCGTCGCGAGAGGCTTTCACTCACTGCGGCTTCAATTGCCTGGCTTCTATTGGGATATGCCCCGACCGAAACCAGCTCGTCTATGTCGTCCAGGAGCTGGCGATCGAGCGTTACCGCGACCTTATGTTTTGGCATGTGGCGCCTCCGAGTATGACAAATTATCATACTGGAATACGGAAGGCCAGTGAAGGTTTCTGTGCCATGCCAACATGATAAAACGAGACCTGGGCGGGCGAGCAATTAAAACACGCCGAGCTTGGTCAACTTGTCTCGACCGTCACGTAACACCGCGATCTCGCGGCCGGTACAATGGCGACGGTCTTGAGACACATTGGCGTCTGGGTCAGCGATACGCGGTTGTTATCGACTGAACACGACTCCCGTGCCGCGCCAGTAGATAGTTGATGAAATCTCCAACGATCGGACTCGGTCGCCGCGAGCCGCGCGTAATAACGCGTCCACTTAGTAGCGCGGACTGTGCATCCCACTCTACGTTGAGCGCACCACGCGCTGAGTCCGCGCTGTGCAACTTCATCCAGCCCGGTTGACGTCCCGGCTGTTTCTCACTCGAAACCTGAAGGCCGTACTTGTCGATTCGCTTGTCATTCGCGATTGACTCGCGAAGACTGCGCCCTTTGGAACAGAGTACCAGAACCAGAATCTGCACTTGAATTCTCCTGTGATGATTCCTCTCCCGTCATCCCCGCGACAGCGGGGATCCAAGTTCTCTTTGACCACGGCGACGTCCAGCGGTGCAGTTACACAAGATGGATTCCCGCTTTCGCGGGAATGACACCATCAGATGACTTCTAGTCGCAGGTCCAGCATCAACCGCGAGATGTTTGGATCACTCGTGTAGTACATCCGGATCCTGTCCAACACCACTGGCTCCTTGATATGAACCGCAAGAAGTGAATCGAGCGCTTCGCGAGTGAGCGTCTTGTAAAGATTCAACGTGACATGCGGAGAGAACGCGAACCTTGGACGTGCAAAGTGCAGTCCGCTGGCGCCGATCCGATCATGCAGCTCCCGGATCGGGCCGCGTGGCGACACAGGGAGCACCACGATCTCTGTCGCCGGAAAGCGCTCGGCGCGCCCAAGCACCAGCTCGACCGGCGCCGTGGAACTCGTAATCGGCTCCAGTCGCTTACGCATCTCCTCTACGGATGTGTCCGCCGCCATCGGTCCAAGACCGGAGGATCCCGCGAGGGTGATGTGAGGCCGATGAGCTCGCGCCAGCTTGGGGTCGAACCGCTCGGCGATGGCCTGGATCTCGTCGGCAACGGGACCGGAGAGCTCGCCGAGTATGAAGATGCCAGCCGGAGTAGCCACGCGAAGAAGATACTATCTTATGCCAATGCTCAATATCGACCTCAAGGGCAAGCGCGCCCTCGTTGCAGGCGTGGCCGACGATGGTGGTTTCGGTTTCGCGATCGCCAAGCGCCTGGCCGAAGCCGGCGCAACAGTCTGCGTGGGAACCTGGCCGCCAGCGCTCAACATCTTCATGAACCTGCTTGAGCGCGGCAAGATGGCCGATTCGCTGAAGATGAACGATGGCTCGACTTTCAGCTTCGAACGGATTTACCCGCTCGACGCGGCCTACGATACTCTGGCCGACGCGCCTGAAGAGATTCGGACAAGCAAGCGCTACAAGGATACCGGCGACTTTTCCATAGAAGGCATGGCCGCGCGCCTCGTCGCGGATTTCGGCGACAAGCCGCTCGACATCGTCGTCCACTCGCTCGCCAACGGACCGGAAGTCAAAAAGCAGCTGATCGACACGAGCCGCAGCGGTTATCTCAATGCCGTGGGTGTGAGCGCATACTCGATGGTCGGTCTTGCCGCGAAACTGGCGCCTATAATGCGCAATAATGGCTCGTTCCTGTCGCTAACCTACATGGCTTCTGAGCGCGCGATCCCGGGGTATGGTGGCGGGATGTCGTCGGCGAAAGCAGCCCTCGAGAGCGACACACGCGTTCTGGCGTTTGAGATCGGTCGCCGTTACGGACACCGGGTCAACACCATTTCGGCGGGCCCATACGCTTCGCGAGCAGCGAGTGCGATCGGGATTATCGAGAAGATGGTGGCGTACTGCGAGCAGAATTCGCCGCTTGCTCAGAGGCTGGAAGCCGATGAGGTTGGCTCCGTAGCGGCTTTTCTCTGCTCACCACTGGCGAGCGGAATTACCGGTAGCACGGTTTACGTGGACAAGGGATATCACGCCATGGGGATGGCGGTGAACGCGTTTGAGTAGGCTACCAGTCACCCGCGCTTGAGTGGACTACCAGTCACCCCGCCGAAGGTCGGGGTCCATGTCTGCACGCGGGACGGTTGAAGTGGAACCGTTGAAAATGGATTCCCGCTTCCGCGGGAATGACCGATGGCGCGTTGTCAGGCGATCAGGCTGGTGGCTGCTGGTCCCGTTGCTCACCTTCGCGTGCATGCCGACGCCGAATCTGGCTCCGGTGCCGTTACCGAACGCTGGGGCAGCGGACACAACGCATCCGCATTCGCCGGTCAAGCCGTATTCCGAGGTCATACCGAAAACCGCGAAGACGCGCGTTGGACTGTTCACGACTCACACCGTCGGCGACACGCTCTACTTCGAAATTCCTGCGAAGGAGCTCAACCGCGACATGCTCCTGGTTGGTCGGTTCGCGCGCACTGCGGCGATCGACGCCAACAATCCATTCGGTGCTTACGGTGGCGACGAGTTTGGCGAGCGCACACTCCGATGGGAGCGCGCCGGCAACCGCATAATTCTGCGGTCACCATCGTTCGCGATCATGGCCGACTCGACACTTCCGATCTACCGCGCGGTGAAATCCGGGAGTTACGCGCCGATCGTCGCAATCTTCGACATCGCTGCGTATGGCGCGGACAGCGCCGCGGTAATCGACGTTACTCGGCTCTATACCACGGACGTACCGGAATTCGCCGCGATCCACGGCCAGATCGACGAGAAGCGCTCCTATGTAGAGAGCGCGGTCGCCTTTCCCGATAACGTCGAGATCGAAGCGACCCAGACTGGCACGCCGCAACCTGGGGGCGACGGCGGAACGCCGAGCCCGGATCGTCCGACCGCGATCAGCGTGCTGGCGCACTGGAGCATGGTACGACTTCCGGAAATCCCAATGCGGCCGCGGCTAGCGGACGATCGCGTCGGATTCCTGAGTGTGACGCGCACCGATTTCGGCGTCGAAAAGTACCGATCCGTCGAACGCGAATATATCAATCGCTGGCGTCTCGTAAAGAAGGATCCGGGTGCAGCCATCTCTGACCCGGTTAATCCGATCGTGTATTACATCGATCCTGCGACGCCGGAACAGTGGAAGCCGTGGATCAGAAAGGCAGTACTCGATTGGCAGCCGGCGTTCACCGCTGCGGGTTTCAGCAACGCGATCATTCCAATGGACGCACCGACGGATGATCCGGACTGGTCGCCTGACGATGTGCGGCACACGGTAATCCGCTGGCTTCCGTCCACGGTTGAGAACGCGGTTGGTCCGCACGTCGCGGATCCTCGAACGGGCGAGATTCTGAACGGTTCGATCAAGGTTTACAACAACGTTCTCAATCTCACGCGTGATTGGTACTTCACGCAGGTTGCGCCGCTCGACCCGCGCGCGCAGCACTGGCCGATGCCCGACTCGTTGATGGGGCGCACGCTTGAGTTTGTAGTCGCGCACGAGATCGGCCACACCATTGGTCTGAAGCACAACTTCAAGGCGAGCTCGATGTATCCGGCAGACTCGGTGCGTTCACGTACCTGGGTTCACAGCATGGGGTTCACGCCGAGCATCATGGATTACGCGCGCTTCGATTATGTTGCGCAGCCGAGTGATTCAATTGATGTGAGCGATCTCGTGGCGCGCGTCGGGCCGTACGACAAGTTCGCAATAATGTGGGGATACACACCACTGCCCCACGCTGTCAGCACCGATGCGGAGCGACCGACTCTCGACTCGATTGCGCGCATGCAGGACAGTGTTCCGTGGTACCGCTTCGGCAACCTCACCGAGACTAGCACGGATAACCCCGATCCGGGTGATGAGGCTGAAGCGGTTGGCGATGCCGATGCCGTGAAGTCGACTGGTTACGGATTGAAGAACATCGAGCGAATCATGCCGATGCTGCTGCGCGTTACGCAGAAGCCGGGTGAGGACAATTCTGATCTCGCGGAGATCTACGACCGACTCGTAGCACAGTGGTCCGACGAGATGGATCACGTTGCGAATATCGTCGGTGGTGCCACGGCGCACATCAAGTATGGTGCGCAGGCAGGCCCCGTCTTCACGCCAGTCTCGCGTGAGCGACAGGTGGCAGCGGTGCAATTCCTGAACGAGCATGTATTCCAGACACCCACGTTCTTTCTCGAGAAGGCAGTAACAAGCCGCATCGAAGCCAACGGATCGTTGGCGCGAATCAACAATGCACAGGCGCGCGTCCTGCGCACCTTGTTGGAGGATCCGCGGCTCCGCCGCATGATCGAGACGTCTGCGCGCGGTGGGGACAGCTACACGGTTGCCGATCTGCTTTCCAGTTTGAGTCACGGAATCTGGACCGAGCTGGATGATCGGAGTGTTGCAATCGACACATACCGTCGCAGT
This sequence comes from Gemmatimonadota bacterium, assembly GCA_003155795.1. Taxonomy (GTDB): domain Bacteria; phylum Gemmatimonadota; class Gemmatimonadetes; order Gemmatimonadales; family Gemmatimonadaceae; genus Fen-1247. Next base: position 121,956 of record PMEM01000060.1, on the reverse strand, counting down.
CTCCAGCGCGCCTATCTGGATCAACTCGGCGCCAAGATCAACGGGATGCGGAACGAGGGGTTCAGCATCATCGTGTCACCATCGCGTGTACCCAATCCCCGCCGTCAGGCTCCGGAGCCCGGACCGGCGACGATGGTGGACGCGAAGGCTGCCATGCGCGCGGAGCTGGTTGTGCTGCAGAACGAGATCGTATCAGCGATTCCCAGGGCCGCCGACACCACGACGCGCGCGCATCTTGAAGATTGCCGCGTTACCATCGCTCGGATTCTGGACCCGAACAAGTAATCGCCAGATCGCCGGAACGATCGTAATCATTCGGCACCCGATGGTGTTACCGAACGATGACGTTCTGGTCCAGTTTTACTGTACCTGTATTCGTATCCATCGTCCCAGTCTGGCCATCAGTGACTACGTACCTGACTATAACGCGAACTGTTCCGGCTGGTAAGTTGTGTGACGTCGCGGTGTACGCGTAGTTCGGTCCGTCCTGCATGACTGCACATGTGCCAGCGCCGGGACCCGGTACGGTGCTGATGATCCACACCGTGAGTGTCGTGCCGGCAAGTTGATCTTCCGCTGAGATTGACGTCGCGCATGGCGGGTCGGGAGCCACGACTATGCCGGTCACAACCACCATTCCCACTGCGCCGGCCACTGCAACCGGCGGAAGCGACTGAGCCTCCGCGGCGGTAACGCTCTGCACACTGAAGTCGGGTGCAGCCCGAGGGGCAGTAATTCCGGAATCCGAGCAGGCCGCGACGAGTGCAGCCACGAGAAGGATCAGGTTCGTCCCTGTGCGCAACGAAGATAAATCGATCGACGATTTATTTCTCATGCTCGGACTCGGCGTTGAGTGTATCTCAATTATCGCACGGTTCACATCGCGGTAGTGCGTCTGATGTGGCAGGATGTAGATTTTCGGCGGCGAACGATTGGAAAATGGCGATAGGATTCCGGCTTTCGTCGGAGTGACGAGCGGCCGGGTGCCGCACCGACCGCCTACGCGTCCTTGTCGCGGCGGATTGGGACGCGTTTCCCCTTGATGTGCGTTGCGCGCAACGTGGTTACGATGTCGTCGGCGATCTCCTCGGGGACTTCGACCAGCGAGTGCCGGTCGAAGATCTCGATGGCGCCTATCGCGTCGGCGTCGATCTGCAGCTCGTTTGCGATTGCGCCAACAATGTCGCCTGGGCGGATCTTGGCCTTGCGGCCTGCTCCGATGTAGATCTTGGCGACCTCCCACTGTGGCTTCCGCTTGGTACCCGCAACGGTACGAGGTGGCTTGCCTTCGCGCTTGGGTCGGTCCTGCGGAATTGACGCGCGCTGAACTGGAATCTCTTCTTCGGCTTCCTGCCTGTCGTTGCCGCTTGCTTCATGCGCCATCTTTACCGCGGCGGCGGCCACGTCCATCACATCGTGATCACCATCCGCGAGCGATTCCACGACACCGCGATACTCATCGAGCTCGCCAGCGATGAGAATCTCCTCCAGCGTTGCGCGGGTAAGCTCGACGCGTCGCAGACGCATGTCGGCGACCGTCGGAACCGTTGCGATTTCGATCTTCTGCTTGGTGATGTTCTCGATGTTGCGGAGAAATCTGTGCTCGCGCGGTTCAGCGAGTGTGATCGCAACTCCTTCGCGTCCTGCCCGCCCTGTACGACCTATGCGATGCACGTATGCGTCCGGCGACGTGGGCACGTCGTAGTTGAAGACGTGCGATAGATGACCGATGTCCAGCCCGCGCGCGGCAACGTCCGTAGCGACAAGGAGGTCGGTGGTATTCGCGCGAAACTTTTTCATCACGCGATCGCGCTGTTCCTGCGACATGCCACCGTGCAGCGCCTCGGCACGATGTCCGTGCGCGCTCAGAGTTTCGGTGAGATGATCAACCTCTGTGCGCGTACGGCAGAATACCAGGGCTGACTTGGGGCTTTCCATGTCGAGTATGCGCCCGAGCGTCGCCATCTTGTGAACGCGCGGCACAATGTAGGCGATCTGTCGAACTTTCGGTACAGATCCAGCCTTGGTCTTGTCGCGCGCGATCGTAACGCGTACGGGATTCTTGAGATGCTTGTTAGCGATCGCCGCGATACGAGGTGCGATCGTCGCTGAGAAGAGAGCCGTCTGCCGATCCGACGGAGTCTCGCTGAGAATGGCTTCGAGATCCTCTGCGAATCCCATGTCGAGCATTTCGTCCGCTTCGTCCAGAATTACGGTGCGCACCGATCCAAGTTGCAGCGACTTGCGACGGATATGATCGAGCGCGCGGCCTGGCGTCGCGACAACGATATCGACGCCGCGTTTGAGTGCCTTGAGCTGCTGAGCCATCGCCGCACCGCCGTAGACCGGGAGCACTGTGACGCCCATCGCCTTTCCGTATTTGTGGATCGCCTCAGCGACCTGCATCGCCAACTCGCGAGTTGGCGCGAGTATCAACGCCGATGGCCCGTTTCCCTTGCCGCGATGCGCGTCGTGCAGGTGTTGGAGAATCGGAAGCGCGAAAGCCGCTGTCTTTCCTGTCCCGGTTGCCGCCTGGCCGAGCACATCGCGCCCCGCGATGAGGGCGGGGATGGTTTCCATCTGGATCGGCGTCGGCTCTTCGTAGCCGAGGGCCGTAAGCGCGTCGAGAATCGACGGGTCGAGGCCAAGGCTCGCGAATCCTGATGGCGAGTCATCGTGTTCAGTAGCGGGGTCGGACGGGTTTACAGAGGGATCGGTAGCGCGTTTGGGCATCGTTCAATCTACACCTGCCAGTTGACTGTAACCCCAGCGAGGATAGTCTATACCGACATGCACCCATCCGACGCACTTACCTACTGGCTCCTGCAGGCGTTTGCATCGCTCTTTCTGGCGATTCTGTTTCTGCAATCCGGGATCGACAAGATCGTGGATCACCGCGGCAACCTCGAGTATCATACCAGCCACTTTGCCGGAACTCCTCTCGCAGGGACCGTCCCGCTCATGCTGGTGGTGCTCACCATCCTCGAGACACTCGCCGGATTGTTAAGCGGGATAGGGTGCCTGCTCATCGTGTTCAGGGACGATCCAACGGTCGCCTTTTGCGGGGCGGCGCTCTCGGGCGTCGCGCTCTGCGCCCTGTTCTTTGGGCAGAGGATTGGGAAGGACTACGCCGGTGCCGCAGTGCTCGTGCCGTACTTCCTGCTCGCCTTGGCCGCCATCTGGCTGACAGGGGTGACACATTTAGTAGCGATTTGATACTAATATGATTCGCCTTGGAGTTGTCGCGACGCTGTTGGCTTCGCTGGTTTCGCCAGCGAAACCGGGCGGATCTACATCACCCTCGATTGCCACCACGCCGACCACTGACAGCGCCGACAAGACCGTTGTCGTCATGCTCGGAACCGGCATGCCGAGGCCTGATCCGGAGGCCTCCGGACCAGCTGCTGCGGTGCTGGTCGGATCGCGCGTCTTTCTGTTCGATGCGGGCCCGGGAATCATGCGTCGGATGGCTGCTGCAAAGTTGCCAATCAACGGAGTGACAGCGCTGTTCATCACGCATCTTCACAGCGATCACACACTCGGGCTTCCAGATCTGATTTTCACCTCATGGGTGATGGGTCGGCGGCAACCACTCGAGGCGTACGGACCGCACGGATTGAAGGCGATGACGGCTGACATCATCGCCGCGTGGTCACAGGACGAAGACATTCGCACAAACGGACTCGAACACGAAGCACCGAACGGATACGCTGTAAACGTGCACGAGATAGCGCCCGGCGTAGTATACGACAGTGGTGGAGTCCGCGTCACCGCGATACCGGTACTACACGGAGACTGGAAGGAAGCGTACGGATATCGAATCGACACGCCGACGCGATCCGTTGTTATCTCCGGAGATACGCGCCCGTCAAACGCGCTGATTGCTGCGTCCCACAACGTAGACGTGCTGGTGCACGAGGTTTACTCAGCAGCCAGGTTAGCCCCGGAGAAACGGCCTGGCGGAGGCGACTGGCCGCTATACATGCACCAGTTTCATACATCCGATGTTGAACTGGGGAGAATCGCCGCGGTGGACAAGCCGAAGCTCCTGGTTCTCACGCACATCATCAGAATGGGCGCGACAGACGACGATCTTGTGCGTGGTGTACGGGAAGGTGGATTTACGGGACGCGTTGAAGTTGGTCGAGATCTCGCGCGTTACTGACGTAGTAATCTGACGTCCGCGACGTGCGCGGGCGGCCGGCCTGGAGTGCTTTACGCTCGCGACTCAGGCCAAAACGGCGCGCGGCGTACCAGATTGCGGTCCGGGAAAAGGAGATGGGCACAGTTGAGCGCGAGCGACACATCAATACGACAAGCTGCAAGGCATGGTACGAACATGCTATATCCATGGCAGATTCCGTTTCACGGGTGGTTGAGCATCGCCCGGCACATCGCTCGCCGAATGTTGCGCGATCACGTGTTCATCGCCTCATCAGGCGTGGCGTTTCTGGCGCTGTTCGCGATGCTGCCCACGCTGACGGCGTTGATCTCCGTGTATGGCCTTGTGAGTTCGCCTGAGCAGCTCTCGCGCCTGCTGCAATCACTGTCTTCGGTCGCGCCACACAGTGTGGTCACCGCGCTGCGCAGTGCCTTGCAGAGCATCGTTAGTGGTTCCGGGCTGCAACTTGGATTCGGCATGGTCATCAGTATCCTCGTGGCCGTGTATGTCGCCGTGCGCGGCGTACTGGGGATCATCGTCGCGCTCAATATCGTCTACGAAGAAAAAGAAAGGCGCAGCTTGCCCACGTTGCTCGGCTCGGCATTCACGCTCGCTCTGGCGGGGCTGATTTTCTGGCTGATTGCGCTCGCGATGATCATCGGCGCGCCGTGGGTGATCCGCCGGATACCATCGGACTCCGTCGTGCTCCGCGAGCTGGTGCTGACTGCGCGCTGGCTGGTGATCGCCGCCGCCGGGCTGATCAGCATGACGGTACTGTACCGTTTTGGCCCGAGCCACGAGGGCCCGCGCTGGGAATGGTTGAGCGCAGGCTCGGTCGTTGGCACCGGGCTGTGGCTTGCCGGATCGGCTGGCATGTCGTTCTACGTCGCCCACATGAATGAGTTGGGCAACGCCTACGGCCCCCTCGGCATGGTCATGGTGGTGATGACGTGGTTCTTCCTGACTGCCTTCGTGTTCCTGTTCGGTGCCGAGTTCAATGTCGCGATGGAACGTGAAATCGAACGGACGTCAGCAGCCACGCAATGACCCGGACGGTGGGCGGGTGCGAACGGTTTACGCCCGTGACTCAGACCAGCGCTGCACGCCGCTTCCAGACACTGCTTTTCCAGATCGCCGCCATTGCAATGCCGCGCGCGCATGCGGTCAGCACTATCACCCACCAAACGCCAACAATGCCGAAGCGCGCAGCGGCCCAGATCGCGAGCGGGACCCTGAGTGCTGTCAGCGAAGTTGATGTGAGCATGGGAGGAAGCGTAGTTCCGGCGCCGCCGAGTGCTGCTTCGAGCACAATTTCGGCACCCAGAAACATGTTGGAAAGCGCACTGATGCGAAGATATTCCGCGCCCATCAGCTGCGTCATCGGGTCATTCGTGAACACTGCCGCGAAGTCCGGCGCGATCGCCAGCTCGAGCACGCTCAGGATCACCGCCGGTATCATCACGTAGCCAACTGTAATCCATCCACTGTGTTCGGCTCTTCTCGGCTCACCTGCTCCAAGGTTCTGGCCGACGATTGCCGCAACGGCTGCGCCGAATCCGAGACTGATTGTATACAACCAACTCTCTACGCGATGACCGATACCGAGTGCGGCCAGAGCTGCGGTTCCGAATGGGGCAATACTGCGCGTGAGCACAATGTAGATGAGTGAAAAGACCACACCCGTCATTGCTGTCGGGAGACCAACGCGTGTAATGGCGGCGATTGTCTTCGCGCGGATGCGCCCGAATTCCACCATGCGCCGTTTGCGCAGCACCACAACACCGATCCCGAATGCAAGAGTACGAGTAATTGCGGTCGAGATCGCTGCACCTTCGATTCCGAGCTTGGGAACCGGACCCAGTCCAAGTATGAGGATGGGATCCATGATCATCGTCACGGCGATCGAAACGCCGAGTATCGCGAGCGGAGTGCGAGTATCGCCGCTCGCACGAAACCCCGCATCCACGGCGAAGAATCCGAAGAAGAGCGGAGCGCCGATGAGATACGTTCCGAGATATCGGCGCCCGAGCGCCGCGACTGCAGGGCCGACATTCATCACGGCATACATGTGATCGAGTGTCAGCGCGCCAGCCACCGCGACGAGCGTTCCAAGTACGATCGAGTACAGCATCGCTTCGCCAACAACGCGAGCGGCTTCTGCTGGATTGCCTTCGCCATGCCGCCGGGCAGCGACTGCCGTAAGACCGATGCTCACGAGCTCCGCGATCGAGATGATCAGCCAAATCCAGAAAACGCTTGCCGTTGCCGCAGCGAGCGCCACGGGCCCTAGATAACGACCAATCCAGAACAGATCCACGGTGAAGAACAGCGTCATCAACAGCGTCGATGCGACAGCCGGAAGTCCCAGGCGCAGGATCGTGCGCGAAAGTGGCTGACGCACGAGGCGCGCGGCCTCCCACTCGCCAGTGACCGTGAGCTGCGGGACGCCTTCTTCGTGCGATTCGAGGAGTACCGAGGGTTGTTCGGGCACGGGCATTGCCCAATCTATTGGGGACAGGAGGAAGCAATGAAAAACGAAGCGATGAAAAAGGATGATCCATACGGAGACGGCGGCGCCGCGCGCGTCCGCGAGCCCGAGACGCCACAGCGGAACAACAAGGGCCAGGGCAGCCTGGGAGCCAGCAAGGAAGCAAGTGGGGGAATCGCGAGGAGCGGAGAGGGGAAGGTCGACAAGTCCCGATCCTCCAGCACTGGGCATCCCCCCCGGGGATCCGATCGGAGCTGAAAACGCCGACAGGATCTTCAGGCCCGGTCGGCGTCTGCGAATCCAGCGGGCCACGCGTGCTGGATTCGCCGCGGAAGGATCGGCCAGATCGGGTAAATTGCAGAAGATGCTTGCACCGTCAGGAATTCACCATGTCACCGCGATCGCCAGCGATCCGCAGCGCAACATCGACTTCTATGCCGGCGTTCTCGGGCTGAGGCTCGTGAAGCGGACGGTGAATTTCGACGATCCCACTACGTATCACTTCTACTTCGGCGATGAGATCGGCCGGCCGGGCTCGCTCCTTACGTTCTTCCCGTGGCCCAATGCTCGGCGCGGACGGCAGGGTGCGGGCCAGGCGGCGGTAGTTTCGTTCGGGATAGTACCAAGCTCGGTAGGATTCTGGCTCGAACGACTGCTGAAGCATGGCATCGAGTTCGAACAGCCCGTAACACGATTCGACGGTGAACGCGTCATTGCGTTGAAGGATCCAGATGGATTGCTGCTGGAACTGATTTCGCATCAGCGTGTGGATCAGCTTGAGCCCGTCGTGGACACTGGCTCCGAGGCTCTGGTGCCAGCGGCGCACGGAATTCGCGGCGTGTATTCCGTGACATTGTGGCAGGACGGGCACCAACAGACTGCGGAGCTGCTAACCGGATCACTCGGATTCAAGCTGGCGCGTGAACAGGGGAGCATCTTTCGATACACTTCGAACGATGGAAGCCCCGGTTCGATTGTCGATCTCCGGATTGTTCCGGGATTGTGGCCTGGAGTCAGCGGCGCCGGAACTGTTCATCACGTTGCATTCCGCGCAGACTCCATCGCGACGCAGTCGCGTGTACGGAGCGATCTGGAGGCGCTCGGGTTCAATGTTACGCCGCCGCTCGATCGTGATTATTTCATGTCGGTGTATTTCCGCGAGCCCGGTGGTGTTCTTTTCGAAATTGCCACTGACGGACCCGGCTTCAGCATCGACGAGCCGGCCGAAGCACTTGGCCGCAGTCTCATGCTACCACCATGGCTCGAACCGCGCAGATTCGAAATCCAAGCGCTCCTTCCCAACATACACCTCCCGCTGAACCTTCCTGGACCGAATGCGTGATATGCATTCGCATTACAATCTTTGACAGAATAGAGTTTCATTAAGATGACAGACAAGACACCAGTAGAACTAGAGAACGCATGCATCGATGCAATTCGCGTTCTGGCAATGGATGGCGTACAGAAAGCAGATTCCGGGCATCCCGGGACGCCAATGGCACTCGCCCCGCTCGCATACGTGCTGTGGACTCGGCATCTCAAATACAACCCCGCAGATCCGCACTGGCCCAATCGAGACAGATTTATACTGTCGTGTGGTCACGCATCAATGCTGCTGTACAGCACATTCTACTTGACCGGCTATGACGTGTCGCTTGACGACATCAAGAGTTTTCGCCAGCTGCATAGCAAGACACCAGGGCACCCGGAGTACGGTCACACTCCAGGTATTGAAACGACGACTGGCCCGCTCGGTCAGGGCTTCAGTAATGCGGTGGGCATGTCCGTCGCCGAGGCGCACACTGCGAAGATATTCAATCGCACTCAGCGCATCATCGATCACTACACGTATTTTATCGTGAGTGACGGCGATCTCATGGAAGGTATCTCCAATGAGGCAGCTTCGTTCGCTGGTCACCAGAAGCTGGGGCGACTTATCGGCTTCTACGACGACAATCACATCACGATTGAAGGCAGCACCGATCTGACTTTCACAGACAACACTCGACTTCGCTTCGAGGGCTACGGGTGGCATGTACAGTTCGTTAGCGATGTGAAGGACCTGACAGCGCTCGATGACGCGATCGCGAACGCGAAGGCTGAGACTGAGCGCCCGTCTCTGATCATCGTACGCACGCAGATCGGTTACGGCAGTCCGAACAAACAAGGTACGTCCGCAGCACATGGTTCGCCGCTTGGAGTAGAGGAGATCAAGCTCACCAAGGAGAATCTCGGAATTCCGTCACGCGAACCATTCTACGTGGATCCGGATGCACTCGCATTCTGGCGGCGCGCGGGAGCGGCTGGTGCGGAGGAGCAGGCTAGCTGGACCAAGCTGTACGGTGAGTGGAAAACAGCCAACGCCGATCTTGCTCGTGAATATGAGCGACGAGCGTCCGGCAAGCTCCAGGACGGTTGGGAATCTCTGATTCCGACATTCGACGCGAGTAACGGCAACGTCGCAACTCGCGCTGCCTCGGGGACAGTGATCAACGCAATTGCACAGAAGATACCGGAACTGATTGGCGGATCTGCGGATCTTTCCCCATCAACGGACACGATCGTGAAGGGAGCGGACAGTTTCGAGCCGGGCCATCACGACGGCCGCAACTTCCATTTCGGAATCCGTGAGCACGGCATGGGCGGAATCATGAACGGGATGGCGCTCTACGGCGGAATTATTCCTTATGGCGCAACATTCCTGATCTTCAGCGACTACATGCGCCCGCCGATGCGCCTCGCGTGCATGATGAAGCAACATGTGATCTATGTATTTACACATGATTCAATCGGGCTGGGCGAAGATGGACCGACCCATCAGCCCATTGAGCAGCTGTCCAATCTCCGTGCGATCCCATTCATGACCGTGCTTCGACCGGCAGACGCAAATGAGACAGCTGAGGCGTGGCGTACAGCACTCAAAATGCGGACACCGGTGTGTATGATTCTGACGCGCCAAAAGGTGGCGTTCATAGATCGCACAAAGTACGCGCCTGCCAGCAAGGTGGAGCGCGGGGCGTACGTACTTGCCGATGCAAAGGGCGGGAAACCTGATGTTGTACTGATGGCGAGTGGATCCGAAGTCGAGATAATTCTCAAGGCACAGGACACTCTCATTCAGCAAGGTATCAACGCGCGCGCAGTGAGCGTGCCAAGCATGGAGCTTTTTGCAAAGCAGGATCAGGCATATCGTGACAGTGTGCTGCCGCCCGGCATCAAGCGAGTGTCGATCGAAGCATCGCAGCCCATGTCTTGGTACAAGTGGATTGGCGAAGGCGGAGTAGCGATCGGACTTGAGCATTTCGGCGCATCAGCTCCGTACAAGGAACTTTACCAGGAGTTCCACCTCACGGCCGAGAACGTCGTACAAACTGCAAGATCCGTTATCGGAAAGTGATATACTATTAGATGCGCGGCGACCGAATAATCGATATCTCGGTGCTGCTGTCCCCCGACACACCTGTGTGGCCGGGGGACACGCCGTTCTCTTGTCTGTGGACGTGGGAGATGGCAGAGGGATCAAGTGTAAACGTGAGTGCGATCACTTCGAGCCCGCATGCCGGCACTCACGCTGATACGCCGTTGCACGTCACGAGCGGCGGCGCTGCGTCGGAGAGCCTCTCGCTCGCGGCATTCCAGGGACCGGCGTCGGTTGTGGATGTCACCGGGATCGACGGCGAGATCGAGATCGAGCAAATAGATCGTGCGACCGGGCATGCGACGATACGACGGCTTCTGCTCAAGACGGGTAGAAGCATCGCGGGTGGCAATTTTCCGGAGAGTTGGCCACGGCTGTCCGTGCGCTGTGCAGATGAGCTCGTTCGGCGTGGAGTACTCCTTGTTGGAATGGACTCACCGTCGGCGGATGACCGGGAGAGCAAGACACTGGATGTGCATCATGCATTGTTGGATCGCGGCGTATGCGTGCTCGAGAATCTCGACCTTCGCAACGCGGCCCCGGGTGACTACGATCTCGATGCACTCCCAATGAAAGTCGCCGGCCTCGATGCCGCGCCAGTGAGGGCGATACTCAGCTAGACGCGATCGCGACAGTTCGATCGCGACAGTTCGATCGCGACAGTTCGATCGCGACAATTCGATTGCGTCGTTCCGCTGGCGGTTGGCACATTATACTGTTGGGGCGTTATTCTTGTCTCATGGTACGTCGCGTCATAGTCACGCTCCTCGGGCTCGCGTTCATCGCGCTGATCACATACGGCGCTTTTGGCATGCGCGACGATGCGGCGACAACTGACTCCGGTGTCGTTGATCCGCCAGCGCCCGCCATAACGGTGCGGGATCTGGATGTGGGTCAGGGAGATGCTACATACATCCATAATGGCGACAGTCGCGTCATCATCGATGGCGGACCGGACGCTCGCCGGATGGGCCAGCTGCTGGATTCGCTGGGGCTCAACAAGACCACGATCGACGTTGTCATACTGACGCATCAGCATTCGGACCACTACACTGGACTGCTGCCGCTTTTCGATTCCCGCCGTCATATACGGATCCGTTATTTTTTCGAAAACAAGGATCCGGCAGCGGCTTCGACCCTCGCCAGGCTCCGCGATTCGATAGTCGCGCGGGTCGATCATGACAGCCTGCAATATCGGGATACCGACGACCCGTGTGGCGACGGAACTCCGATCTGCAGTATCACACTTCGTGGCGGCGCCGTACTCCACATAATGCGACCGATGCCGGAGCCGACCAAGATCAATAACCGCTCTGTGGCTGTCAAAATCGTCGGCGCCGATTCCGCGTCCTTCACTATGTGGCTGGCTGGCGATGCGGAGCACGGGGAGATCGGCTATTTCGAGTCGGCGGGTTATGCCAGAAATCCTGGAATGCGCGTGAATGTGCTCAAGGCTGACCATCACGGAAGCTGCAACGGCGTGACTCCACGTTATCTCGAACTCACCCGACCCTCGTGGGTAGTAGCCTCACTCGGTGCGCAGAACGATTACGGACACATGCACGCACAGGCCAAGGCTGAGTACCGCACAGCGGGTATTCCGTGGTATCGAACGGATCAGAACGGCACCGTGACCATACGTTCGGCTGGTATCCCCGACAGCAGCTACACGATCACTCCGTCCCGTTCCGGTAGTGACAGGAATGGGCCAAGCGATCGCCGGGCCAGTGCACGCGGGTGCGCGAGCAACGCGGATTGACACTGATCAGCCGCTGCATCAGAGTGTGATGTTTCCCTTTCCACCGGTCCCGCCTTTCGCGATCTGAGCCGCGGACTGGGCCAGCCGCTTTGCCTGTTCCGCTGGATCAAGTGCGATATTGACTCGAAGGACGTCGCCTTCCTTCGCACCCTTCGGCAACATCGCTCGTGGAATGGAGATCATCGTGCCACCATCTACTTCAATGGATGCGATTCCATTATCGATCTGATCGACCACCCACGTGGTCGTAATGTCGGTCTGCGGTGAGGCTGATGCACCTGTCATTTAGTCTCCCTGCGATCGTGGCATACCGAATGCTTCGGAAAAGATAGCGACGACGACCACTTGAGACGAGCAAGACATGCAATCGGATTCTGGCGCCACTGAATCGCTCTGGATGGACACCGTTGAAATGGTGTCCTTTCCCCCGCTCAACCATGATGTCCGCGCGCACGTTTGCGTTATCGGGGCTGGTATCGCCGGCATGAGCACCGCGTACATGCTGGCTCGAGCTGGCAAGGTAGTGACCGTAATCGACGATGGGCCGATCGGTGGCGGCGAAACCGGCCGAACCACTGCGCACATCTCCAATGCTCTCGATGATCTCTATTCCAATATCGCGAGATTATTCGGCGATCGTGGCGCGCGCCTGGCGGCAGAATCCCACACGGCCGCCATCCAGAGGATCGAGGCGATTGCCGAGCTCGAAGACATCGACTGCGATTTTGAGCGGCTTGATGGCTTTCTCTTTCTCGATCCTGACTCCAACCGGGGATTGCTTGAAACTGAACTGGAAGCAACCCATCTCGCAGGCCTTACCAATACAACGCTGGTCGATCGTGCGCCGATCGACTCCTTCGACACGGGTGTGGCAATTCGCTTTCCACGACAGGCACAGTTTCACATTCTGAAATATCTGAACGGACTGGCACGAGCAATCATTCGGGATGGTGGAAGTATCTACTGCGGAACAAAAGCGAAGGACATCGAGGATGGAGCACCAGCGCGAGTCATCACTGCGGATGGCCACACGATTATCGCCGACGACATTGTTGTCGCGACACATTCTCCGGTCAATGACTGGATGGTTCTTCACACAAAGCAAGCGGCGTACAGGACGTACGTCCTGGGCATAAGCATCCCCAAAGGCTCCGTCCCGCACATCCTGCTGTGGGACACCGGCGATCCTTATCACTACGCAAGCGTCCATTCTGCGGGTAAAGCGGGAGTGGACTACGAAGTGCTCATAGTAGGTGGCGAGGATCACAAGACCGGCCAGGCTCGCGACATGGATGAACCCTTTGCGCGTCTGGAAGAATGGACGCGCGACCGCTTTCCGATGTCTGGTGAGGTTCTGTACCGGTGGTCGGGTCAGCTGCTCGAACCGGTGGACTCGCTGGCCTTCATCGGCAAGAATCCCGGCACTGATGAGCATATCTACGTCATCACTGGTGACTCAGGCAATGGGATCACTCACGGCACCATAGCCGGAATACTGCTTACCGATCTGATCACCGGTCACGATAATCCGTGGAAGGACATCTACGATCCCTCCCGCATCAGTTACCGCTCAGTTGCCGGCTTTGCTCGCGAAAATCTCAACGTCGCTGAACAATATTCGAGCTGGCTCACATTTGGTGATGTCGAGAGTGTAAACGACATTCCGAACGATTCCGGAGCAGTGATTCGCCGAGGGTTGCGAAAGATCGCCGCGTACAGAGATAGCAAGGGCAAGCTCACCGAGTGCTCTGCGGTCTGCACGCATCTCTACTGCATCGTCGACTGGAACGATACTGAAAAGACCTGGGATTGCCCGTGCCACGGATCGCGGTTCGACGCATACGGCCGCGTGGTCAACGGCCCAGCGATAGTTGACCTCGAGATGCTGTCCACCGACGGTTCCGACGAATAGCGGTAACCACCGACGGTGAACAGATCCGCTCAACCCATCTCAACGACTACACTGTGGTGCTGTGAGTCATCGGTCAACCTGATAACTCCATCAGCAACGCTTGAGCCGTCCACCGTCACACTCTTGACACCGTGTTCAACGTGTGCCGGGTTGCGTACCTCGACGGTATACGTCGCGGATTTATAGGCGTACTCGATTGTGAACGCATCCCACGCATTTGGAATGCACGGATTCATCGTGAGTGTGTCGCCCCGCTTCGTAAAGCCAAGAATTGCTTCGAGACCGGTGCGATAATACCAGCTGGCGCTTCCAGTGTACCAGCTCCATCCACCTCGCCCGAGATGCTGCTCGGCAGTGTAGATGTCTGCTACCACGACGTACGGCTCGACCTTGTACTGGGCGACATCCTCTTTCGTATTTGAGTGTACGAGCGGATTCAGCATCTGATACAGCGCAAACGCATGGGTCCCGTTACCCAGCATGCACTGTGCCCAGATGACCCACGTCGCGGCATGGGTGTATTGGGCACCATTCTCGCGCACGCCTGGTAGATATCCCTTGATGTATCCCGGGTCGTGCGTTGTCTTGTCGAATGCGGGATCCAGCAGCATGATCAATTCGGCGTCAGTTCGCACAAGTCGCTGATCGACGGACTGCATTGCCATCCTGCTGCGCTCGGGCTCGCCAGCGCCGGAGATGACGCTCCAGCTCTGTGATATCGAATCAATCCTGGCCTCGTCGCTCTTGCTCGAACCCAATGGATAGCCGTCATCATAGTACGCACGTACATACCACTCGCCATCCCATGCGTTGGTTTCTATCGCGCTATGGTATCGTTCCGCGATTCGCAGGAATTCATCATGCGTCGCCACGTCGCCGCGCGTTGCCGCAATGTCGGCAGTTTGCTTGAGTGTCCGAATGAGGAACCAGGCAAGCCAGACGCTGACACCCTTCCCTTCGATGCCAACGCGGCTGAATCCGTCGTTCCAGTCGCCGCTCCCGATCAGCGGGAGATCGTGCTGGCCGAAGGTACAGGCTTTCCTGAGAGCGCGCACGCAGTGCTCGTAGATCGTCGCTCGCTCATCCGACTGCTGCGGCATGTCATAGAGCTCGTGTTCATCGGGTGCAAGCTGGCGCATCGTGATGAAATTGACCTGCTCATCGAGCAGCTCGGAGTCGCCGGTAACCTCCACATAATGAGCTACCACGAACGGGAGCCAGACGAGATCGTCCGAGAACCTTGTCCGCACGCCGCGACCGCTCTTCGGGTGCCACCAGTGTTGAACATCTCCTTCAACAAACTGCCGACCAGCCGAACGAATAATGTGCGCGCGTGCAACAGGTATATCGGTATAGATGAACGCCATGCAGTCCTGCAGCTGATCGCGGAATCCGTACGCACCGCTCGACTGGTAGAGCGCTGTCCGACCCCACATGCGGCACGACAGTGCCTGGTATAGCAACCAGCCGTTCTCCATCCTGTCGAAGGACTCGTCGGGCGTCTTGATCCTGATCGTCGCCAATCTGTCGTGCCACGCGCCCGTTGCACGATCCAGCTCGGCAACCGAGCTCTCTGCCAGCTTGTACCGATGAATCAGATTCCGCGCGTCATCAATTGAGGTAATCGCGCCAAGCAGGACGACGACGGTGCAGGTTTCTCCTGAGTGCACGGTGACCGTAGTCTGCAAGGCACCGCACGGGTCGACGACCTCTCCCACCGATTCACCCAACGCCGCCTTTGACAGTGCAGCCGGCCGCGCGGGCGTGCCATTTCGTCCAATGAATTCGCGGCGATCCGCCGTGTAGCTCGTGATGTCACCACTCATCGCCAGGAACGACACCAGATCGGCGTACTCCTGGTCAAAGTAGTTCTGACCGAAGATGGACGCCGAACTCGCGTCGTAAGATGTATAGACGTGCTGCTGTGTCAAATCACGCGAGACGCCGAGCACCCATTCGACATAGCTCGTGACGGTGACGCGTTTCGGCGAACGTCCGGTATTCGTGATTCGCAGCGTACTGATCTTGACCGGATCGTCGGCCGCCATCCCAACCTTGAGCGACGTATGAAGGTCGCCGTGGTCATGCTCGAATATCGAATATCCATGACCGTGCTTGACGACGTATTCGGTCATTTCCCGGATTGGCGCGGGCGTCGCCGTCCATACATCGCCGGTCTCTTCGTCGCGCAGGTAGATGCAATCACTGCAGGGATCGCGCACCGGGTCATTGTGCCACGGCGTGATCCGATAGAAGAAACTACTTTCTGCCCAGGTGCAACTGCTGCCACTTTCCGTTATGACAAATCCGGCGCCCGGATTCGCGACAACATTTGCCCACGGAGCTGGAGGAAGGTCTGTTCCCATGAGCCTCAGCTCATATTCACCTGCATCATTGAAGAATCCGAATCCGTTTGCGACACGAGGATCAGCGGACGCTTTTGTAGCGACCGGATCCGCGGTTCTGCGCGCATATCTCGGGGGAACGGGTGCATCGGGTCGCCCCGCGTAATCCTTTTCATCATCGGGGAATTCCAGCAGAGAACCAAGCCCCAATCCGTCGCACGCCACGTGAAGTCGCGCCATTGCACGGATCAACGTGATGTCATCCAGCTTCAGCACGTCCGTCCGGCGAATGAACACGCCGCCAGGCCGATCGATCAATCCCGCTTCGCTCGATGCCATCACAGTTGAAGTGAGTGCGTCGTTCAATTCCTGAAGGTATGAAGCGGGGCGCTCGTTGAGGATGACCAGGTCCGACGTTACTCCCTTGAGTCTCCAGTAGTGATGCGCCTGCAACAGTTGTCTGACGCTGGGAAGCCCCTCGACTGCGTCGATGGTTGCGAGCAGGATCGGATTGTCACCCGAAATGCCGAGTGGCCAGAGCGACTGCTGACCGTGGGTATTGGCGTGCAGCTCCGTTCCGGTCGGTCGCAATTGCGGATGCGGGTACATCAGATATCCAGCGAACTGCTGATAAATCGCTGCATCGCTCGGCGATATTCCGAGATCGCGCAATTCCGCCTGCGCCTGCGCCCAGCTAAGGTCAAGCGCTCGACGGGCGCTGAACGGATCATCGTAGAGGTCGGACAACTCGACCGCACGCTTTCTCGTTTCCGCGACAAGGGTTGTAAAACTCACCTGAACGGACTTTCCCGCCGCTACGCGAACACGGACCCGTAGTGCAAATATCGGGTCGAGCGGCGCGCCGGCGGAGTTCGACAGGTCGCCGGCCGCCTCCATCGCTTGAGGGTGGCGCACCGATTTCCCACGGCCTATAAACTTGGCCCGATCGGTCTCGAAGCTGACAGCCCCGATTCGTTCCGGGCCCGTCGCTACGACGTGTGCACCCCAGTATACTTTCTCGTCCGATGATCTGGGGCGGCGCGTGGCGATAATCGCGCAATGTTCGCCGATCCATTCAGTCTCGACGAACAGATTCCCGAACGCTGGATGTTGTCTGTCGGTGGCCAGCGACTGCAGCACGATCTCGGAGTAACTCGTGAGCTCGATGTCACGAGTTATCGTAGATCTGTTTGTAACCGTCACTCGCCGAACTTCCGCTGCATCGTCCGAAGATACGACCACTTCCATCATCGTGTCCACGTCGCCGTCCCGACGATGAAACTCTACCCGGTCGCTCGCGAATGTAACACGATAACTATCCGCGTCGACCGCTACGGGTTGATGCGCGGCGCTCCACACCCGGCCAGTGGGTATGTCCTTTATATAGATCCACTCACCATAGTTGTCACGCGTTGTATCGCGCCGCCACCGCGTCACGACGATATCGCCATAGCGACTGTAACCACCCCCGGCGTTACTTATCATCGTGGTGTACGGAACATTTCCGAGCAGTGCGATCGCTGGTTGCGGCGTGTATGCCGTATTCGTCTCGCGCACCGCTGGTTTCGCAGTTTCGGACGGAACCATCGGGACCGGCTCATCCTCGTTACCGGTACGCTGGACGACGAGACGTCGCGGTATGCGTTCCTGCAGCACGAGATCGTTGGACCGCACAAGTGGATCGGCGTGGAAACGCCTTTGCCATACCTGTCGCTGCAGCGCGTTCGTCAAAGCAACGAGGCTCATTCCGATGTGGTGGGCCATGTAGGTCCCGACCACGGCGCGCGTGGAACCCGGAAGTGGACGCGTGTAGTCGATCGCGTCACGGAAGCCGTAAGGCCCGAGCGCTCCCTCGCTCTCCAGTACCGTCAGATTACGCAGAGCCTGACGCGGCTCGATAAGCATTGCCAGCACCGTTGCGTACGGTGCGACAACAAGGTCCTTATTCAGCCCGCGCTTGAGCGCAAGATCAGGAACACCGAACCCACGGTACTGATAGATCTGATTTCTGTCCCGAACATTGTAGGCGGACTCGGATACGCCCCACGGAACCTTCCGCTCCACTCCATATAGTATCTGGCGTCGTACGGCCCCATGGTATGTCTGATCCAGCAGTGTGAACGGATACGACTGCGTCACCAAGACCGGCATCAGGTACTCGAACATACTGCCGCTCCATGACGCGAGCGCGCGAATTCCGCGATCCGACGTCAGGGATCGGCCCAGGTGGAACCAATGCTCTACGGGAACATCACCCTTCGCAATCGCCATGAACGATGCGAGTCGAGCCTCCGACGCGAGCAGATCATAATACGAATTGTCATACGAGTTGGCACTCGTCTGGAATCCGATCGAGAATAGCTTGCGTCGCTCGTCGTACAGAAAGGTGAAGTCCATCTCGGACGCGTACGCAAATGCGCTGTCGGCGATCGTCCGCAAACGTGCACATTCGTCGCCTACATCCTCTCCCGGCGCGACAGTACCCTGCATTCGCTCGCCCGACTTCGCCGCTACCATTCCGCCAGCCAGCGCGTGCCCAGCGATCTGCATCTCGATTGTGTGCGGCTGCAGCGAGTGTATGATCTGAATGCACGCCTGCTTCAGCGCGATGAAATGGCCCGCGAGATTACCGCTGTCCACCGTGGATATGTAGGCAGGTTCCAGCACCTGCAGGCTCGTCAGATCGTACCAGTTGTAGAAGTGGCCACGATACCGATGCATCTGCTCCAGCGACTTGAAGACTCGCTCGAGTCGTCCGATCATGTCCTGACGCGTGATGAAGCCCAGATCCGCTGCACTAACCGTGGACAGCAACTGCAAGCCGATATTCGTCGGCGACGTACGCAGCGCGACTTCTGGTTCTGGCTCCTCCTGAAAGTTGTCCGGTGCGAGCCAGTTCGTCTGCTCGGTCACGAAATGATTGAAGAACTCCCAGTGCAATCGTGCGTAGCGTTCCGCACGCGCTCGTTCCGCTTCGGCGAGCTTGATTTCACCGGGTATCGCCGGAGCAGACATCGCTGCGGCGATGCTTGGCGATACAATCCACAGAAACGCCAGGGGTATCGTCGCGATCAGTGCAAGCGAGTCAACGCCCAGACCGGCATCGCCACTGTATACTTCGAATATTGCGCCGGCCGCCGCGAACGCACCGATTGCCACTGCAGGCCACATGCGGCGATACACTTCGCGATCGCCACCCCGACGCATCGCGCGCTCCACCTGCGACGCGGTCTGCCACTCCAGCATGTGACGACGCGTGATATACAGGCGAGTAAGCGTGCGCACTATGGCATCTGCCGAGACCCACGCCTGATGCGGCAGAAAGGCAATCGCAAGCCCAAACTGCTCCGCGCTCCCGACAAAGTCGCGCATCACCGCGCCGTAGTACGCCTGTAACGACTGATCCGTCGGTGGCTGAATCAGTTCAAGGATAATTGCGAATAGCCATGGGAATGCAACCAGGAGCAGCACCACCACCGTCCACAACAGTGGCGCACCCGGAAGCACGAACCAACCTCCCACAAGAAGCAAAATCAGCGAGATTTCCACGACAGAACGCCGGAGATTATCGAAAATTTTCCACCGTGAAAGCGTGGACAGCCGATTCGGTTCCGGACCATCCGGACCTGGTACCGTTGCTCCCAGCCATTTGAGAATCTGCCAGTCGCCACGAATCCAGCGGTGCTTGCGTCGCGTGTACGCCAGATATCGCGTTGGATAGTCATCGTACAGTTCGATATCCGTCGTCAGACCGGCGCGTACGTATGTGCCCTCTATCAGATCGTGCGACAGGAGTGTGTTCTCGGGAAACCTCCCATGCGTGGCTTCCTCGAACGCATTCACATCGTAGATGCCCTTCCCCGTGAAGCTCCCTTCGTCGTACAGATCCTGATAGACGTCCGATACCGCAGTTGTGTAGGGGTCGACTCCTGGATGACCGGAGTGCACGGCTGCGAATTTCGAGCGATATGCACTCGTGAGCGCCACTCCAACGCGCGGCTGGAGGATTCCATAACCATCCGTGACTCGACCGAGTGTCTCATTGTACCGCGCACGATTGAGCGGGTGCGCCATCGTTCCAACGAGTTTCGCTGCGGCCCCGCGCGGCAGTACCGTGTCGGAATCGAGCGTGATTACATAGCGGATATCCGCGAGCAGCGATGGATCGCCGGCGATTGTCGGAAATGCACTCGACGATCCGCCACGAAGAAATCTATTGAACTCCGCGAGCTTGCCGCGCTTCCGTTCCCAACCCATCCAGACGCCTTCGGTCGGATTCCACTTTCGGGCGCGGTGGAATATAAGAAACGGCCCTCTATCCGCTGAGCGCTTGTACTTGGCATTGAGGCCCTCAACACCACGCTCAATGGCTTCGATCACGTGAGCGTCAACAGCGAGGCTTTCGGTCTTTGCGTCGGTGAAGTCACTCAGCACTACGAAATGCAGGTTTGCATCAGGATTGGCGAGATACTGCACTTCCAGATGCTCGAGCGCTTCACGCACGCCGGCTACGGTGGCGAGCAACGTCGGCACCACCACCACTGTGCGGGCGTAATTGGGAATCCCATCTTCGTGAAAGTCCATCTTGGGAAGCAGATGGGGCGGCACGATGAGCGTTACCAGCTTGTTAACCACCGCCACGCCAACCTCGCTCGCAGGAACTGCGAGCAACAACATCACCACGAGCGCGAATCCGATTGTCGTGATCGGTGCAATGGAGAGTACGAGCGCGCAAACAAGCAGTGTAACAGTGACTATCACTCCGAAGTAAATGACGCTCGGGTGATGTTTGGCCCAACGATATACATTCTCGCCGAAGGTGGGCTTGTATCCAGTTCGCTCTTCCAGCTTCAGCCGGCCTGCGGCGACCAGCCAGTAGCCGACATGTCCCATGCGCGGTTCGCCGGGATGCTCGCGGGCAAGCGCAAGCACTTCGTTCGCGATGGAGTCCTCGTCGCGCCTGGTCCGCTTTGCAATCTGTTCAATGACATGGCGGTACTCATCGCGCGAGGCGAACACCATGTCGGAATAGATATGGGCAGGGTCGTCGCGCAGGAGTTTTTCCGTGACACTTTGCGATTCAACGAACTCGTTCCAGTCCAGGCGCGAAATCATGCGCAGGCTCTGAATGCTGTTCGTAATCGTCACCTGCGTGATCGCGACACGCCGGTTCGAGCGTGTTACCGCGTCTTCTGCGCTCAGCCCGTCCTCGGCAATCCACTGCTCCAACCACACCAGCGGCGTGAAGTTGGTCTGATAACGACGGATTTCACCCAGAAACCGAGCTACGAAAGTGGGGCTGAGTTGCGGATGGTTATCGATGAATTCAGACAGCGTCTTCGACAGCGCATCGGGAGACTCGGTGCTTGCTGCGCGCATCCGCGCCGCCCATATGTCCGCTTCCTGCACTTCTGCCAGACGTGCTGCCGTGCGGAGCGCCATCCGACGGATGTTTTCGACAAGTCCAAGGCGCAACATCGTAGGTATTGCCCACAACTCGCCGAGTCGGAGGAGCGACACACGTTGGAACTCGCGCGTGAACAGAGTGATGTTGTCGAGATCCAGCCGACCTTCAGTGTGAGCGATCAGTTCGATCGCCAGTTCGTACACGCGCGGGTATCCCGCCAGCGTGCCGCTCGCAAGCTTGGGTAGCTCGTGGTAATACCTGTTCGGGAGCGCCATGCGCACTTCGCGCATGTGCTCCTGAACTATGTAATAGTTGTCGAGCAGCCACTCGCCCGCTGAGGATATGTCGATCCCGTGTGCCGCGGCGTCGCTCAGCGCATGTTGAATCTCCCGCAGGACGACGCGCGTGTCGTCCAGTCGCCGCAGCAGCGGCCCCGGGCCATGATGAACCGGCGGTGGACCAATTTTCTCCTGACGCGCGACCGCACGAGCTCGCTCAGCGAGTCGATCCACGCCGAGCACCTCTCCGCGGATCGGTGCCACAAGATGAGCTGCGCGCGCGCCGCCTTCATCCGAGCCAGTCCAGGAAAGGAATCGCTTGAGAAGCTTCTTTTCGGTTTTAGGGGGAGTAGCAGTAGGCACGTAGCGAAAGTTAAGGGCGCCGCGGAGGCACTGCCCCGAAGTTACGTGCCGATTGGCTCAGCGCGGGGCGACCTCTACGATCGGATACTACTCGCTATTGCATGTAGTACGCCTTAATTGCCGCCGAGACTACCGTGTCTCGATCACGTGCCGGGTCCGTGCGATGCTGCATCACTCTGTCGTCCGCGAGCTCGTCCCACGCCTGCTTTATCCAGATTACAAAGCGCTCCGCAGTCAAGCCGCGTGCTCGCGCTGCCTTCGCTGCACTGGTCAGTGCAGCGCTCATTTCCGACGTCAACGTCGACGAAAACTCAGCCGAACGTGTGCAATAATCTCTAAGGGCACCACGAAACGCCGTTGCCTCATCGTTGCTGAACACGCAGAGAATATACTACGTATGTTTCCGGTGCGGTACCAGACAGTCCGAGGCCGTTACCACCGACGGATCGTCTTCCCAGACGCTGATCAGGCCGCTGCCAAGGGGACCAGCTGCGTCATGTCGGCGACCGCCCTCCGGCACGACGCCAATGCGTCAAGCACGCCTGGGTCGAACGCCGTTCCTCGACCCTCCGCGAGAATCCGGGATGAGACTTCCCACGGCAGTCCTGCACGATAGGGCCTATCCGCGGTCAACGCTTCGTAAACATCTGATACACACAGAATCCGGGCGGTCAGGTCGAGCCGGTTGCCACTCAGATGCCACGGATAACCACGACCGTCCAGACGCTCATGATGCAGCGCGGCTGACCATGCGAAGTCGCGGAATGCCGGGACCCGCGAGAGTATCTCCCACGTAAAGAACGGATGTCTCTGCACGGTTGTGCGTTCCGCGTCGGTCAGAGAACTCGGCTTGTCCAGAATGGAATTGGAAACACCCAACTTTCCGATGTCGTGCAACAGCCCGGCGCGGTACACACGACGCTGAGTCGCCGCATCGAGTTTCATCTCGCGAGCAATCCCCAGAGCGTATGCCGCGACGTTGCGCGAATGCGAGAACGTGTAGGGTGACTTGGCGTCGATGATATCGGCAAATGCTCTCGCAATTACATCAAGATCGTCTTCACCGACCCAGCGCATCAACGACTCCGGTTCAGCAGCGATCACTTCGTCTGTCGGATCCGAGCTGTCCAGCCGTTCCCACCAGTCCGACTCGTTACGCCACGATACGATGCGATCCACCAGTGATGGATCGAACCACGTGCCGCTCCGCGCCTTGACGACTTTCAGTGCCGCATTGGAGCCGCCGTGCTGATGAAATACATCAACTACCTGCGCGAGGCCGGCAATGCGCGACATGAGCGGAATGGCAGGACCCGAGAGTCCATCCGGATGTCCCTTGCCGTTCCAGTGCTCGTCGAGATGCCGTACCGCTTCTGCTGTGGCCTGCGGGAACCCGAGGCGTACCGCGATGTCGGCGCCGCGTTCGCACCGAAGTCCCATGATTTCCTTCATGACCTCGTCGCTCCGCGCGACGTCCACAAAGTGTTTCACTTTGGACGACAGATCGCCGTCGAGACCAACTGTCCGGGCAGTCTGGATCGCGAGCGCGAACTTATTCTGCCGATCGACTGCCTTCATGCGGGGCTTCAGCTCGCGGTCGTCTGTTCCAAATAGCTGGCAGAGTCGCGCGGCATTGCTGGAGCACCCGGCGTCCTTTAGCAGGATCGCATAATAAAGTGCAGCGTTGTCGGCCTGCGAGAGTCCGATTTCGTGCCCCAGGCGCATGCCAATGAGGCAACTCCGCATTGTATGGCCTATGGGCTGTCCTTCGGTCAGGTCGAGAGCGCAGGACAGGGCGGAAAGCACCTCGGACAGGTTGACGCGCGCGGCCATAGTGAAAGCAAGTTTCGGCTGCGCGCGCCATGGAGTTTACCGGTCAGGTTCCGGCATACCACTCGTAGCCCTGATCGCTCCAGTAGCCGCCATTCCGCTTGGGCATGAATACAATCTTTGTGAGATACTTCGTGTTCTTGTAGCCAAGTTTTACGGGGGAAAAGAGACGAGCGGGCGCCCCGTGGCCAGCCTCCAGCATCCTGCCGTCGAGACCGTAACAGATAAGCGTCTGCGGATGCATGGCGCTCTCGATGTCCCAGCTTTCGTGGTAATCGTTGTCGAATGACTGGAAGTCCACGTAATGTGCATCCGGCGTCGCACCGGCAGCGCGTGCAAGATCGCTCATGCGGCAGCCGGTCCACGTTTCAACCGCCGTCCATCCCTCCACACAGAAGTGGTTCACGCGTTGCGTGATGCGCGGCAGCTTTTGCAGCATGTCCATGGTGAGAGTCAGCGGATTCTTCACCAGGCCAGAAACCTCGAGTGTCCAGGTACCGCGTACCGCGGGATCCCACACTGGAACTGTATCCGAAATGTAATATTTGGGTAACGCGGTTCCCGCATTCCGCCAACGAGAAGATGGCGAATCCATCGATGTATGTCGAAACAATCCGCGTTCCAGCGTTTCGTTCTTGCGCATCGCGTACTTCAACAACTTGTCTGCGCCCTTCGGTCCGCGTGAGCCACACGCAGCGAGCAGCCATGCAGTGGTGATACCACCGGTAGCGGTGAGGAAATCACGTCTCTGCATCTGCATCGCTCCTTTCACGTCTGACGAGATGATAGAACGGTCGTCCATCTCGCAATTCCGGTGCGCGCTCCGGATTGTATTTGCCGGTCACAATGGAACGTATCGAATAGGGATCGACTGTAAATATCATGAAGATATGCACGACCGAAAGCACTACGAGCGCCAGCATGACGAGGAAATGCCAGTAACGGGCGTACACATAGCCACCCATGAGATTTGTAAGCGGCGCAAGGGACACCGGTTTCCACACTGCCAGTCCGGTAATTACAGCGAGCGCTGCAAGGATTGGCAGTGCGAAATACGCCCCTTTCTGTAGCGCATTGTGCTTGCCCTGATGCGGATGCCTGCGGCGCACAAAGAGGTAGTACTTGATCATCTCGCGTGCATCGCGAATGTCGCCGCGCCGCGGCACAAGATCGCGCCACTCGCCATGCAGATAGATGAATATCATGTATGCAGCACCGTTCAACACGAACAGCCACATCATCGCGAAATGCCAGTTGCGAGCGCCTGCAAGCCAGCCGCCGAATGTGGCCCAGTGTGGAATCGGCTTTCCGGCGAATGGATAACAGCAGAATGTCTCACCGCGACGCGCGAACATCGGATAAGCGTTGAATATCTGCAACCCGCTTCCGATCATGATCACGAGTGCAACTGCATTCACCCAGTGAGTCAATCGAACGAACCAGTGGTGTCGATCTACCGCCATGAACAGTCCTCCAGTCGCTCAGCCTCGAAACGTAAACGACGTTTCCGGTGTCAAACATATACCCGTAACGTTTACAATGGCGAAGTACGTTGGACAGTGCATATTGGATTCGTGTGAACTCGAGAGCCATGGCTGAACAGTGGAATCAGTGTGCGGAGCGATACCCGGAAAAGCGAATCAAGCCGTCACTGGCAATGGGTGCCGTGGCATTGCTTCTGCTTGCCGCGTGCGTCCCGCCACGCCCGCTCGTCATTACCGCTCGCCCCGCGATCAAGGCCGATCACCCGGACGAGCGGCACGCTCCTCGACCCGCTATCCGCTTTTACGGTACCTACTGGGATGCTCTCGCGGACGCGAACCTTCAAGCGGCATGGATAGCCGCGGAGTCCAGCGAGCAGCGTACGCTTGCAGACGCAATCGACGCTTTCATGAACGGCCGGGACACAGAGGCTGATTCGACGGTCCGCACCATCCTCGGCGCAAAGGATTCACAGGTTCGATCGGCGGCGCGAATCACTTACGGAGCAATTCTCAGCTCTGAGGGCGACTGGGCACGGCTGGCGACCTACGTGGCCTCGGCGGATCGCGAAAAACGCGACGCTGCCGGCGTCGAGAGCTGGGCGCCTGCGTTTAAAAACGTGTCCACCAGCATCGCGTTCGCAGACACGATCTCCGAGCTGCCGCTCACGCGCTCGGTTACCGGGGTCGCAATCATCCCCGTGAGCGTGAATGGTGTCAAGCGCCATTTCTGGCTCGATACCGGGACCAGTATCACGATTCTCACCAACAGCGTGGCCGATGCAGCAAACGTCGTCGGCTTGGGTACCGATACGCTGGAAATGGTCAGCGCGGTCGGGCGCGTCTCCACGAGATCCGCGATCGTTCGCTCGCTGAAGTTGGGTCATGTCACTGTCACCAATGCGCCAGCGATGATTGTCAGCGACCTGGAACTGCAGATCCGGGAGTCGGAGAGTGGAATGCCACCGGTCCCGATAGACGGGGTCATCGGGTTTGATGTCATCCGCAAACTGGACCTGACCATCGACGACGAAGATGGTCAGGTAATCATCCGCAAGCCCTCGCTACGTACGATCGACGACAGCCACCCCCGCAACCTTGCATGGTTTGGGGTCCCGATCGCCACGCTGCTTTCAAAAAACGGGTCCGCGATCCACCTGCTGCTGGATACGGGCGCCGGCGAGACCTTCGGCACACCCGGAATGGCGCGAAAGAGCGGCGCTCACTGGAGAGCCGCCGAGCGACGAACCATTCGGGGCTTCGGCGGCACCAAGGTCGAAACGGGGATAGTGATCCCCGAGGTGAAGCTGTTCCTCGGCACCACGCCACTGTCGTTCGAGCGAATTTTCCTGTACGAGGCGAACTACCCGACGATTTTCAAGCTTGATGGGACGCTTGGCGCAGACGTCGGACGAGGTGGTACGGTCCGGATCGACATGACAAACGGGCGGCTGGACATATCAGGAAAGTGATATTTCGGGTGAGCGAGTCCGTCGCGCGCTTGTGATCGCGGTTCCGGAAGCAGTAAATTTGTAGGATGCCCGCTGAAAACAAAGAAAAACTGACAGGCCCGCACGGTGGATTGGTTGGAGTTGGCTCCGTTCTGTTGCTGACCCTGGCCACGTGGGGATTCCTCTACTTCCTCCACGTCACACAATGGCACGACCCGATGAACCCCATGTCGCCGAATGAGCGCTCGACGGTGATTCAGCCTGCCGAAGCACCGACCGCACCGGCCGCGCCAGCGACAACAGCGCACTAACGCGAATCGAACACCGTCATTCCCGCGAGCGCGGGAGTTGGTCGAAGGCGAGCGGGGATGACATCAAAGCTCGTCTGACTTTATAACGAGCAACTTCTCCGCTTGCATGTCGCGCATCGAGTAACCGATCCCGCCGACGCCGAGCCCTGAAGTACGGCGACCGGAGAAGGGCATCCAGTCCACGCGAAATGTCGTACTCTCGTTGACCATCACGGCTGTTGCATCGAGCCTGCGGAATGCACGAAGAGCAGTGTCGAGTGAACGTGTACAGATTGCAGACTGGAACGAAAACGGCAAAGCGTTCGCACGATCGATTGCCTCGTCCATGTCATCGTATGGATACACGCACACCACCGGTCCGAAGACTTCGAGTGTGCTGACTTTCGCATCGGCTGGCGGATCGTACAGCAGGGTGCACTCGTAACACGTGTCTGAAATGCGCTTGCCGCCGCACAGCACCTTGGCGCCCTCGCTCTTCGCCTCGGCGACCCATTGCTCAATACGATTTACTTCCGATGGCGCGATGAGTGGACCAACATCTGTATCAGCAAGCGTCGGATCACCCACGCGAAGTTTCCGGATGCTCCCGGCGAGTTTATCAGCGAGCTGTTTTGCGATCGAGCGGTGAGCAAAGATTCGCTGAATCGACACGCACACCTGACCCGCGTGATAGAACGACCCTTTCACCAGCGTCGGCAGCATCTTCTCGATGTCAGCGTCTTCCGCAACGATTACCGGCGCAGAGCCGCCATGTTCGAGCGAGCAGTGAGTACCCGGCGGCAGTTTTGATCGCAACATCCAGCCGACCTTGGCACTTCCAATGAACGTCACGAATGCGATGCGTGGATCAGTCGCGAGGCGTTGTGTCAGCGCATGGTCGGTTGGAACGACAACCTGACACCATCCATCCGGCAACCCCGCGTCGTGCAACATCTTCGCGAACTCGAAGCATGACATCGGAGTTCGTTCTGCGGGCTTCGCAATGACAGGACATCCCGCCGCGATCGCCGTAGCGACCTGATGCACTATCAGATTGAGCGGATGATTGAACGCGCTGATCGCGACGACCGGTCCGCCGGGCTCAAGCGTGGTGTACGCCATGTGATGTGACGACGATGCGTTGAGCCGCATCGGGATTTCACTGCCGTGCTGCGTGCGCAGAACGTCGATGCAGGCTCGCACGGAATCGGCCGCGCGAATGGTTTCGGCTCGCGCATCGACCAGCGGCTTACCGCCTTCCAGCGCGATCGTCATTGCGAGCTGTTCCACATCGTCGTCGATCCGGTCGGCGACTTTGCGAAGAATCGCGATACGCTCGGCAGGCTCCAGCCAGCGCGACTTATCCTTGAACAGTGCGGAGGCAGTTGAGAGTGCTTTCTCGATTACCGAATCGTCCGCGATTGCGAAAGTCGCAATCGGAGATCGATCGTATGGTGAGAAGACCGTAGCGTCGCCAGCTTTGGTCTTCGTGCCTGGGGCAAAGAGTTGATAGTGCGGAAGAGACTGTGGCATTGTGATCACGAGGATTTGTGCAATCGCGCTTCGGCGACTACTGGCCATCCGGCGTTGTCGCCGAATTCCGTATCTGTACTTGAAACATATCGCGGTTTCGGGTCGAGCGGACGCAGCAAGAATCACTGCCGGAGCGCGTTGCGAATCCGGGGGTTTGCGTTTCGATGACTGCGCCCGATTCGGGCACGAATGCTGCTTTATCGGTTACGCCCGGCATCCACGATGCGTGGAACCGCCGCGCATGATCAACACTCAATCGATAATCGATATGACGACAAACAAGGAAACCATCTCAGTTCTCAACAGTCTGATCGAAACCTGCAACAATGGCGTGCAGGGTTTTCGTACCGCAGCGGATTCTGTGACGGATCCACGCGTAAAGACGGTTTTTTTGACTCGTGCCGCTGAAATTGAGAAGGCGAGCGAAGAGTTGGCTGCAGAGGTCCGAAATCTGGGTGGCGCTCCCCAAAAGAGCGGAACCGTTGCGGGCGCCGTACACCGCAGCTGGCTTGATCTTAAAGCCGCAGTTACCGGTGGCGACGATGAGGGGATTCTGACGGAGTGTGCACGAGGCGAAGACCACGCCATCAAGGCGTACGATAGTGCGCTCAAGAAGAATCTTCCGGCGCAGACTCGCGCGATGATCGAGAGGCAGCGCAGCGGCGCGACGACCAACCTCGACATTGTGCGGCAGATGAAGAAGGCCACCTAGCAAACACGGCGGGTTTAAAGCAAGGGAGCGATGCCAATCGCGCCTTTCCTTTTCCCGTCGCCGCTGGCGGCCCGATCATGTCGCCTTCACCGTCCATCCGGTACCGCTGACCGTATGATCGGTCTCGCACGGGCTTATGCATTCATGGATGGATCAAGCCTTGCATCCGCGCGCAGCATGGCTCGTGCACGCAATTTCAGTGGAGAGCGATTTCGTGCCGTGATCACGAGTATGCCTCTATGCGCAATGGCGTGGACTGCAGGATGCGGCGCACATGATCAACCGCATACTTCTCAACGCGTCGATTCATTACCGCCAAGCGTAGTCGATTCGGCTCCCCAAAGCGGCCAGACTCAGGTTTCGATGCACAACGTCGACTTCTACGTCGATCCCAACGTCGTCCTACGAATACGACAGCTACGCGGAACGATGCGAAGCAAGACTGGCGGAGCGATCATATTCGATGACAAGCATTCGTTCATCATCCGCCTCAATTCGGCGGAAGTCGGACTCAATGCGTCAGATCTGTCCGCGTTGATGAACAAATACATCTTTGCATATAAGGGCGCACCGATCAAGCGCGTGAGCGTTTCAATCGGAAACGGCCAGATGCGAATGACCGGACAGCTGCACAAGGGAGTGGACATTCCGTTCGATATTGTTGCGCAGGTATCGGCGACACCCGAAGGTTTGATGCGCATACATCCGACGCAGACGAAGATATTCCGGCTGAACGGCGGGGCGCTCATGAGTGTGTTTCACCTCACGCTCCAGAAACTGCTCGACGTAAGCAAGGCGACCGGAGTCACTGTGAGTGGAGACGACATACTCATCGATCCATTGAGAGTGATACCTCCTCCGACAATCGAAGGACACGTAATTCAGATACGCGTCGAGGGTGACCAGATTGTGCAGACATTCCGCGCCGCCGCCGATCGCTCGGCGCTGGCGCCATTGGTCCCGCCTGACGCGGATGCGAAGAATTTCATGTATTACCGCGGCGGTTCAATACGGTTTGGGAGACTGACGATGGCTGACGCAGAGATGCAGATAGTGGACCTCGATCCGGCAGACCCGTTCGAGTTCGAGCTGGACCAGTACGCCAGGCAGCTCGTCGCCGGCTACTCGCGAACCCTTCCCGACCTGGGATTGGAGGTCTTCATGCGGGATATCGACAAGGTGCACGGAACACAGAAGGCTCGGCCGAGCGGGATGGGAGCCAGGAGCAGCCCTCCGGGTACGAAACCGCCCTCTCTATAAGGTAGATTCTGCGACTCCCGTGGAACCGCGGGGTGACAGCAAGGAGTTGCAGCAAGTCTGGATAGCTCGGTCCCATCCCACTGTTCAGATGCCAAGCTTTGCTCCCAGAAAGTACGTCTGTCCATAGTACTCTCGCTGGAAGTTGAATTCGTGCCCCGGCGTGCCCTGATAGAATCCGAAGACGGCATTATTGATATTGAGCACCTGGAACTGGATCTGCGTGGCGCGGGTCAGATTGTAGATGGCGGAACCGTCCACCTGCCCATGCGGATAGAAGTAGTTGTCGCCGTTGGCAGTCGGCGTGCCGTCTCCGTATGCGTTGATCATCGCGCCGTTGTATGTCCAGCCGAGCCGCACCGAGAACTGCCCCTTGTCGTACGTGCCGTACGCGTTGGCGATGTTGGGCGACTGGCGTAGTAGCGGCGCCTGTCTCCCGGACTCTGGATCGACGAGTACACGCGAGTTGGTGTGCGTGTAGTTGGCGTCGATGCCAAGACCGGCGAGCACACCCGGAAGAAATACGAATCGCTGCGTCCAGGCCGCCTCGGCACCAGCGAGCCAACCTCCGCCGCCGTTCTCGGGCGCGGTCCCGATGTAGCCGTTGAACGGTCCTGGTCCGGTGTACGTGAATCGCCGCGTGAGAATGACATCGCTCAGGCTCTTGTAGAACACGCCCCCCGAGATCACTCCCACGCTGCTCAGGTAATGTTCGGCCAGCAGATCATAGTTCCATGCATGCTGCGCCTTCAGGTCTGGATTTCCTGTGGTGAAGCCGCTGAGATCCGGCTGGTTCGCACATGTACTGCAGATCGTTCCCGACTGATTCGGCGCGAGGTCGGGATAGTTCGGCCGCGCTATGCCGCGCGTCACCGCAAGACGCACATTCGTCTCCGGATTCACGGAGTAGCGAAGCTGCACGCTCGGAAACAGGTCGGTGTAGTCCCTGGTACCGCGCACGTTCTGCAGCACCGCTACTCCAATCGGGTTTCCGGCGGTGTCGGTTGCGGTCGAGAGCGCGTGCCCGCGATAGCTGGCATTGGTAGCCTCCACCCGGAGCCCGAGGTTGACGCGCAGCGCGCCCACATCGGTTGTGTTCATGACGTAAGCGGCGGTAACTCGCTCCGAACCGGCGAAGCTCCCGAGCGAGTCCTTGACAGGATCCCTGGTCTGATTGAACAGCGATGGGTGCGCGTCCTCGTAAGCGTTCACCGCGCTGTTGTCCGCCACGGGGCCAAGCGAATAACCGCTCGCCAGTTGCTGATAGAAGCTCGGATCGGTGAAGCTTCCCTGAACGGCCGAGAGGGCGAGCGGGGTCGAGCCAGTGCTGCTGAATTGCTGCTGTTCGTTCGTGAAGTCCTTTCGCTCGTTGCGATACCGCACACCAAGCTTGAGCTGACTCGCGAATCCTCCCGCCTCGTACTGGAGAAGCGCGTTCGCAGCTCCACCGAGATCACGTCCGGTAGTGAGATGATCACTCAGCGAATAGTTGCTTAGCGTATAGTTCGCCGGGTTTGCTGCAGCCGCCGCGTCGGATGCACTCTGATACTGGTACTTCGGATACGTGTGGTCAGCAGCAGTATAACCAACCGTGAGGTCCGGACCGGTGTAGTCGAAGTTGGACGAGCGGTAGTTCCTGTCGAGCTGCCTCGTGCCCGCGAAGTCGAAGGCATAGTCAACTGTCCAGGCGCCGATCTCGTGCTTACCTCCAGCTGACCCCGCCCACAGCTGCTCCTTGGGAGTGCGGAACTGCGATTGACGCTGGAGCCCTGCACCCGCGATTGTCCCACTCGTGGAAGTCGCTGGACTCGCGTCGCCCGAGATGTCGTAGACCCAGCGCGTACCGTAGTTCTTGAAGAGACTCCAGAGCCCTTTCACATACACCTGGTTGCGTGCGTCGAAGCGATAATCCAGATCACCGCCCACGCCGTACCGCTCGCGCTGATACAGGTAATCACGCAAGCTCCACTCGTTCGGCGCCGAGACGCTGCCGTTGCTCGGCGTGCTGTAGACTCCCCACGCCGGCTCGACATCATCGATGCTACGGTTGTTCCGATCCGCCGATCCGCCGATGAGCAGGCCGAGCTTCCCGTCCTCGCCGAACCGCCCGCCGTAGGTGAGACTACCCTGATACGTGCTACGCGAGTGCAGATCGATTTGCCCGTACTGTCCTGCTATGTAACCGTGGGGTGGACCTTCCGGCGTCTTCGTGACGAGGTTCACCGTGCCACCAATCGCGTCCGCATCCATGTCGGCCGAGAGCGTCTTGGAGACTTCAATGGCACCCAGGAGGTCAGAGGGCACATCGTCAAGCTTGGGGATGCGATCCGCCTCCGTCCCGGGAACGTGCACACCGTCCACCGTTACGTTGGACAGTCGCGGTTCCGTTCCGCGTACCTGCACGAACTTTCCTTCGCCCTCATCGCGCTCGAGTGAGACACCAGGGATGCGCCCCGCAGCCTCGGCGGCGTTGAAGTTGGGGAGCGAGCGAATCTCGTCGCCGGACAGTACGGAGACGATGTTGCTGGCATTGCGCTGCCTCGCGAGAGCTGCTGCCTTCGTCTCGGCCAGACGCGGTGATGTTCGCACGATGACTTGCGAGAGCCGCTGCGCCGCTGGACGCAGCACGATGTCGCGGATCGCCGAACCGGCGGCAGCCAGCGACACGAGCACAGAGTCCGGCGCGTAGCCCAGCGCATGAATGACGATTGTCTCCGCTCCTGCGGGGACGTGAGCGATACGGTAGCGCCCGTTCGCGTCCGTGATGGCGCCCAATCGCGTGCCGCGTACGTGCACGATTGCGCCCGGAACGGCGAACGCTGCGCTGTCCGCGATGCGGCCTGCAATCACTACGTCCGGCTGTTGCGCACCAAGCTGTGTGCTGAGCGCGACAGTTGCGATCGCGGCGAGCACCGCCGGCAGCGCAACATACCATCGACTTGTAGAAACGGATGCAGAGCTGGATGCAGAGCCGGCAAACTCGCGCTGCATCGCCTTGCCATTACGCCATGAATGAACGAAAGAACGAAACATGATTTCTCTCCCTCCCTCTCGCAGATGTGATCCACGGAAGTTGGGAGCTGTTGATCATTTCATGGCAACGAAAATGTCACGCGTCCGTACCAGTCCGGACGCGGATTCCACACCGGGAGTGTTACGTCGGTGTCAGATCACTGGTGTGGCAGCTTTGTGCAGTGCGCTGTTCGCGCTGGCGATCTGGGAAATCCGCGAGCGCTTTGGTACGGCGGTTGACCGTGAAGATTCCCGCGAGCACCAGTATGCCGCCAATGATCTGCGCCGGTGAGAGCGGCTCGCCGAGGAACAGGACATCGAGAAGTGCGGTGACCGGCGCGACGCCAAGCAGGCCCACCGACGCTGCCGTCGTCGGCAGACGACCGAGCGCGTACGTGACTCCAAGGTATCCCGTGACCTGCGTCACGAGCCCGAGCGCGATGAGGGATGGCCATGCCGACGCCTTGAATCCGACCAGCGGCGCTTTCATCAACAGGCAGACCACCCACATCGTGACGACGCTGCCGATTATGGCGAGTGTCGTGAAGGTGATCGTATCCATGCTGGCGCGCACGCGTCCCGTCGTGATCAGATAGGCAGCGAAGAACACCGAAGCGGCCGCCGCGAGAAGATCGCCGCCCACGTCACCGATGCCGACACCGCCGCCGCCCGGTCTCAGCATGTCGCCGCCGACCATGACGACGCATCCGCCGAGCGCGAGCACCAGACCGATCCAGAACGTGAGCTTGGGACGCTCGCGAAACAGCAGCCACGTTCCGAGGCCGACGAGTACCGGTGAGTTGTTGGTGAGCACTATCGCAGTGGTCGCCGACGTCTTGAGCACCGCGGTATTGAAGAATGCCAAGTCCATCGCGAAGAACGCGCCGCCGAGCAGGGCGATGAGCGTCGCTCTCGTGGATGGCATCTTCGTACGGCGAGAGAGGAGCCAGTATGGGACGAGCACTACAGCCGCGACGAGTGCGCGATAGAACGCCGAGGTGACACCTGGTACGTCGGCCCATCGAACGAGCGGTGCGGACCATGCGATGCAAAAGACGCTGAGGGCTAGAGCCGCGAAGGCGCGCACGCGTGCCTTGCGTTGTGTGGCGGCCGACTCGGCTTGAGATGTAGTGCTTGTCAGATCAACTCCAGAATGTTACCATCAAGACACGTTAGATGGTAACGCGACCTGTACCCAAAGTCAATCCGTGAGATCGGGGAGGCGCTGAATGCCCGAACATCGGCCGGGAACGCCCGGTCAGCACTACGTGCTGGAATCGTTTCTGTGGCGTGAGTTCGCCGGCGTGGAGGACTGGCTGGAGTGGACCGAGGAGCATGGGCTCGCGCGCACTGCAACGTCGACGCGAGAGATCTTCGATCGGGCGATGGCGCTCAGAGAAGCACTGCGCTCGCTGGAAGCGATGAACAACGGCGAGCGCGCCGACGACGCGCCCGCGCGCTTGCTGAACGAGCTGATCGAATCGTTCGGCGTCCATCCACTGGTCGAGCCATCTGGGGATTTGAGGCTGAGGGCGAGCGCAGTAACCGGGCGCAACGCACCGATCGCCAGCATACTGATCATGGCCCTGGACGCGATGTCGAAGGGGGAGTGGGCGAGGTTCAAGCTGTGCCAGGATCAGAGCTGCAGGGCTTCGTTCTATGATACGACGAAGAATGGAACGAAGACGTGGTGCTCGATGGATGTATGCGGGGCGCGGAACAAGATGCGGCGCATGCGGGAGCGGCAGAAGGGATGAGCCTGCACGGATGAGCCTGCTCGGGCGGGGCCGTTCGTCCCGGTACCGTTGGGAAGCGGGCGCCATTAGATTTTCAGGGCTTACCGGGAAGCGTGGGCGGGATGGCTCGCCGGAACGCTGATGATTGCGGTAAGTGGTTGTGGGACAATGGTTTGGCCAGGTAGCTCAGTCGGTAGAGCAGCGGACTGAAAATCCGCGTGTCGGCAGTTCGATTCTGCCCCTGGCCACTGAGGTAAGGCATTATCGAATAACAACTTAGGAAATAACAAAAGCCACCCGAGAAAGGTGGCTTTTGTGTTGACGCCCCAAAAACGCCCGAAACTCTACTTCAGCTTCTTCAATTCCTCTCGCACAGCGGCTAGGGCTTTACTTCAACTAGAGATAATCTTCGCGTGGTTCCTTGGTGGGTCATACCATACGCGGAATCATTTCTCCACCGTGCTTTCGTCGCTTCCACGGCGCGCTTGTCGGATCCGCCTAGAGCGATCCTGCCACATGGACATGAGTGTGTAGCCCAATGCCAATACAGCGGGCATCCACAGCAACTCGCTACGCGTTATCGGCTCATCGTCGTAGCCGCCGCCTCGCATGGGCCCCGCCAGCACATACGGGCCAGCGATCCTGACTAATGCAATCATCCCGCTCACGACCGCGACATACCACGACAGCCATCGAGTGAGAAGTGTGGCTAACAAACCGCGCTTCTCGAGTGGTGCAAGTGCCCAGTGCATGCCGAGACCTACCGGAATGCCGATGCCGAATGCGGTGACAGCGCCGATCACTTCCTGCGCGGGAATCGGGTGAGGATAGAGACTCACTTACGTCGCGCGTCGGCGTGGCACGTGCTGTTCGTGCCACATAACGCCGAAGCCCTAACAGCGTGGACAGTAAATGGAATGCTGGACATCCGGTTCCAGTCGGTGAATAGAGAGTCCACAGCACCTGAGTTAAGGGGGCGTCGGGACACAATACGATACCGTGTGCGCGCGAAGCGCCCATTGTCCAGCTCGCCTGTCGTAGCGCTCTCGTGCGCGTAGGTCTCGAGCGCGGCGTCGGTGCCTGGTCGGGCCGCCGGAAATATGGTGAAGGCCTTACCGAATACCTTGCCGCGCGGCGCACCTGTACGGCCGTCGAGGATGAGTATCGTCAGTGTTCGAAAACATCCCCCAGCAGGTATCCGACTATCCCTCCGATCACCACCCCGCCGACCGCGCCAGGCCGTCCACTGCATCCGTTTTCGCCCTTGCAAAGCCCCCCGTACCACTTGTAGCCGAGGAAGCCACCCAGAGCGGCTCCGATGGTAGCGCCCACCCAGTGCGGGGTGTCGGATGCAGTCGCTTGCGTGGTGTCGCTTCCGACGACAACCGTCGGTGTTACGCGGAGTGCCCGCGGCATGGAGATTGGCGCTACGCGCCGAGTGACGCCAACAACCTGCGCGCGTTGTGCCCGGCAAACTCCGGGCATTACTAGCAGGACAATCACGGCACCGGCAATCGCAGTGATTCTTGTCAAGTACATTACACCTCCAGTGGTGGGCCGTACGTGAGCGGTCGCGCCGAGATGAGAAACCGCACTTCGAGAACGTAGCGCCGTACGCCGGGTCGCCTATTGTCCCGGTGTCCTGCCGCACCGCAAGATCAGGCGACGTCGCCGCGAGGCACTCAATTCCGACGCATGCGCCGTCCAGTTGCCGGTGGTGACGGGAATTCTCTCCCAGCCGTGTCGCAATCTGTTCGAAGTGTTCCCATCGCCCCGCGCGGAGCTACATTGTCGCCTCTCTTCCTGCCATACCGAATGCCGCTGTCCAGCCATCCTACGACCCGACGCGCGCCTTTCCCTGTTGCTACACGGCTCTTGATCCTCGCAGACGCTGGCGGCTCGAACAGCGCCGCTAACGTGTATGGAAAGGCACAGTCATCGTCGCCGGGCTGCGCGTTACGGCTTCCGTCAAGCGCGGCGGCAACGAAACGGGCGAGCGAGTCTCTGATGAGGAGATGAGGCGGCTCGGCCTCACACCGCATGCGGTCTGTCCAGCGTGAAACTACACGCTCATGCCAAGGCCGGTATGATTGGTAAGTTATTCCCTGCTAAATCCTAGAGCGGTCTCCGGTTGCGTTTAGATGCACAATCCATGTAGACGGCATCGAAAGGTGCTGTACGTCACGGTAGCGCCGCCAGAAGCCTGTGCACTTCCGGATCAGCGTGGCTCCATGCGGTACGAGTGTACGCCGCGTAAACGGCAGCGCTGTCCGGTTGGCCGGCTGCACGGAACGAGATCGCCATGAGATAATCCAGCTCGCTGCGCGGCTCGTATCGACCCATCCCATCGATTCCGCCTTGGTAGGCTCTGCGTAGAGTTGTCACGGCGTCGCGCGGATGGTTCTGCGCGAGTTCGGCGCGCGCAAGCCACGCGAGGTTTGCTGTCCAGCCTGATACTTCCCATTGGGCCGCGGTGAATTCGCGTTCCGCTTCCGTGTATCGCTTGCCCAGCATCGCGATTCGGCCAAGGACGTGGTGATGCAGTCGCCAGTCGCGCCCGTAATAGCTGCGTACACTGACGTCGCGAATTGAATCGGAAAGTGCACGCAGTTGCAGCGTGTCACCACCTCCGGCCATAGCCGCGGCCTTGAGTGCGCGACCCCAGCAGAATGCCCGCGCCTTGTCGCCGGCCAGAAAACCGTGACTTAGCGGCACTGACGGTAACGGCCGTAGCTGAGATGCCACGTCCAAACGGCGGATGTCGGTATCGAAAAGACGTGCAGCCGCGGTGTAGTCACCAAGCCGGCCGAGTGCATCGATTCGCTCGAACAGCGATGTGGTATTGTGTATAGCTCCGAGCGTTTGGATCGAAGCGCGAAGCTCACCACGCTCACGCTGCAGGAGTGCCAGTGCATCGAGTTCCGCTTCGTTATGTGGTGCTCCGCGCGCGTTATCCTCATGCATCGATGTACGAATCAGCGAATCAGCATCATCGAACCGGCGCGCCTCAATGAGCAGGCGGGCAACGGCGCCGGTATATACGGAATCGGTACCGCTCAATGACTCCGCGCGATGCTGTGCATCAATTGCGCTGCTGTACTTCCCCGAAAAGGCAAGTGCCGCGGCGAGTGTTGACCATGCAGCTGGTAAGTCGGGCTGCAGGCGTAGCCATCGCCTGGCCGTCCATTCGGCCTCTGGCAACTGGCCCCATAGTAAATCGAGCCATGCGAGATCGTGATAGGCAGTGCAGGGAACGCACGGGCCGCGCGCGGCATCGTCGCCAAGCGAGTCGAGTGCTAACTCCCGCCGAAAGATCGAGCGCGCCTGTGGCACATTGCCGTGGAGCGCGTACAAGTTTCCCAACGCCTCGTAAGCGCGCGGGTCATGCGGATAACGTGCGACAAGTAGCCGTCCGAGTCGCTCGGCGCGCGCACGCTCGCCGTTATGCATCGCTGAATCGAGTGTCTGTGCAAGTAGGTCCCACTCCGTGAACCGTGCCCGAGCGATCACTCCGCGCAGCCGCGCCATGGTGGCGGAATCACCGGCCGGTATCGCGATATCGAGGCGGGCCAATAGCGCACTCCCGAACCCGGAATCGAGTGCGATGGCTGCGTCGAGTTCTCGCGCGCCTTCTGCAAAACGTCCTTCCGCATGGGCCTGCTCGCTCCGGATGAAGTGCTGATAGGCAGCCGAGCTCGACGTCTCCACATCCGCAAATCGCGCGCGCACATCGCTGTTTGCGGTCATTGCTTCCAACAGCTTCGATGCGGCACGATCGGAAAGGCTGATCGGATCCGATGCGACAACGTTGAACGAGCTCACAACTGCCCCGGTTCTGAGGTCGCGGACGGTCAGC
Source organism: Gemmatimonadota bacterium (assembly GCA_003155795.1). GTDB lineage: Bacteria > Gemmatimonadota > Gemmatimonadetes > Gemmatimonadales > Gemmatimonadaceae > Fen-1247. The sequence goes on along the minus strand of PMEM01000060.1, from coordinate 82,666 downwards.
CCGAGTGTATATGTGCCGGCGCCCGGCGTGAAATTGCCACGTACCAGGAGCGTTGCGCCTACCCGGTGCGCCAGGTCAATAGCTCTCGATTCGGAGATGGTGCCGGCGGCTGGAATGTTTCCACTCGTGCGCACGTCCCGGAGGTGACTCGGCTCGATGACATCCACGTCGGAGCTGCGAGCGATATCCGTCGCGAGCATCTGCTGCAACCCGCGTTGCAGCCAGATCGACGCCGTATCTCCAGTGGTGCTGGCGATGTCCGTGATGGCGATCACTGGCCGCGTTATCGCTGAGCGCGTGGGCAGCCATGTCCACGCGGCAATGCCGACAATGACGAGTGCAATGGCACCGGCCGCGCTGATGACGATACGCCGGCGCACGCGACTACTATGACCTGGTGCTAGATTACCCGACGCGGAACCGCTCACCGCCGCTGACGCTAGATCCCGCGCCTCCGCCGACGCCGAATCAATCGCGGGAACAAGGGATGCCTGCGCAACTTTAGCAGAAATCACGGGTTTCGGCGTCTCGGCTTGAGTCTCCCCCTGCTCGTTCCCTGCCCGGATCACACGCTCAGACGCAGCCTTCGCCTGGATTCGGTGCGCGAGCTCGGTTACCTGCGGGTCGGGTGCGCGGCCGTGGTCACGCGCGAGTCGGTCCACTATGCGGTCGTATTCGGTGAGAGCAGCCAGCCGTGCGGCCGGTGTTCCAGCAGCACGAACAGAGTTGAGCAGGTGCAGCGCGGGCTCAGGCGCATCCGGCTCCACTTCCAGCCACTTCTTCGCGGCCGTCGCGCACGTGTCCCACTCGCGCCTGTTAGCGGACGCGAGACACAGCACGGCAGCCGCGCGGGATGTCGTATGCCGTATGGTATCGCGCAATCCGGCAGCCCAGATGTCAAACGAAGGCGATCCGCTTACGGATACGCCATCGAGAAAGGAGCCACGATATAGGTCGATCACATGCGCGAAGTCGCGCGCACGTGCCGCGGCCAACAGATCGACGGCATCGACATCGAGCCTGCCGGGAACGAGCAGAACTTCAGCCCGATATGTCGTGATCGCGCCCGGGCCGAGGATACCGCGCAGGAATGACAGTGCATTGCTGAGCGAGTGCCGCCGGGCGCGCTGGTCTTTGTCTTCGGCCCAGAACATCTCCATCAAGACATCGCGGCTCACCGGACCGTCCGCCAGCGCGAGAACGGATAGCAGCACCAGCTTGCGCTTGTGCCCGAGGAGAGATTGCCCATTCCCGGACAAGTCAATAAGCGCGAGCTGGCCCAGCGTGATCAGACGTGTCAAGTGGCGCCCGTGGAGTGAGATGCGCTGATTTAAGGCGAAGATAGCATGCCACTCGGCGTGGCGTCGACATCCACAGTACTGTTGCGACAGCGCAACACCCAGCGCGGACGAGTGTGTACACAATCCCTCGGCCGCTCCGTCGAACCGCTTGAGCCGACGGCATGAGGTGTTCCAGCAATGTCAAATCGATGCGCTAACTCGTTGTACGTCAAGGGCTTGATACCTTGATACTCAGGATGGACACCTTGGCCTATCTGGCCTCGCGCCTGCACCATCCGGCCTACTGACAGCACCGCTCAACTGGCTGGCGCATTGGATCGCCCGATGGGCAGTGGTACACGCGGTGTCAGGTTCATCTCATCCTCGGCTGGAGAATGCACATGCGAACGTTTGGACTTCGACTACAACTTACGGTGGCTGCCGCAATCGCGATTGCGGCGCTTTCCGCGCCTGCGGGCGCGCAGGCGAACAGCGGCCCAGTCGCAAGCAACGCCTACATCATCTTTCACGGGCTGGACTGGGCTTGGGCGAGCCCGTGCAACGTCGGCCCTAGCAGCTGCAGCAGTATCAACCTCGCGGGCGGAGGCGGAGGCTGGAGCTTCGCCACCGCGGCGGAGTGGGCCGACCGGCCGTCGGAGACGGATTTTCTTCGCGCGGACGGGAATGCCGCCGCGGGAGACCTGAAATATGCCTGCGCCTCGGGCTGGTTCGATCTCCTGTATTCCAGCTGTGACTACGAGGGCGACGGCGGTCCCGTCGCATCGGGCCCGAGCAATGGATCCACTGACGGCTACGCTGAAACGTGGCTTGTGCGCGAGTCGGTTGTCACCACGCCGGAGCCGAGCTCGATCGCGTTGCTCGGGACCGGTCTCATTGGACTCGTTCCGATGAGCCGGCGGAAGAGAAAATAGCGATCCGAACGGCGTAGCACCTTATACACGAAGGGCAAGTCTCGTACGAGAGTTGCCCTTCGTCATCACGCAACAAATGCGACATCTCTTTCCGCGCACCAAGCGTGGATCAACATCAGGTGTACCTCCTGAATGTGCGCCGTCACGTCGCTCGGAACAGCGACCACGTAATCCGCCGGCTCGCCAACCAGGCCCTTCGATCCCGTCAACGCGATGCCGCGCGCGACGTTCTCCGATGCGCCGCTGGTCGTGAGCCCGACCGCCGCGTCGCCCATCGCGACGAGTCCTTCCAACTGTCGCTCATACAGTGCGCCATATCCAAAATCATTCGCGATACACGTGACCGATCCGACGTCACCGCCGAGAGCGAGCGCGCGTGCCGCCTGCGCGTCTCGCCTGCGCGTCTCCTTGTATCGTCCGATCAGCTCGCCATGAGGGAACGACGGAAGAGTGACCAAGAAATGCGGAAAGCGTGACCAGTCTCCTATGACAGATGGCGCGCGCTTAGCACGCCTTCACCCATATCCTGGATCCTACTGCGGCAATAAGGTGCGGAAAGGATGACTAGACTGAGCCTAGACGATTTTGCATGTCAACTCGTCCGACCACGAAATTCTCCTCGCTTTGCAGTTCCTTAGCCGAGCCACAGGTCGTTTGACCGTAACGCGTAAGAACGCGTCTCTTACGAACAGCGGTAGTATCGCCGCGTTTTGGGTTCGCTGCCTATAAGAACGCATGTTCAAATGGGCCGCCTTTGATCGCGCCATATACCACAACATTCGCCGTTCCAGCCCACTGAACGCGGTCGAGGGCTCGTTCCATCTTGAAGCCCATAGACGGAAGCGCGCCAACCAGCTTGAGAAACGCAGGCTGACTCGTGCCGAGCGCTCGCGCCGCGTCCCGCGCAACAATGCCGCCCTTCGCTCCGTTCAGATAGCTGCCCAACTCAAGCGCGTGTTTGGGGAACGGGCTATCTCTGAAGTCTTCGAGCACCCTCGCGCGTACCTCCGAGCTCGCCATTGCGAGTGCGATCCCCCGGCGACTGAATCGACCGTGGACTGATGCGCGGGTGCCGACGTGGCCGACACCTGCGCCGATGGCGCTGTACGTTGCTGGCACGTACAACGCAATAGCTGAGTGATCGCACCGGAGCCACTTGACGGGTACATGGTCACCTATATATCTTATCATGTCATGATAGGATAGCTTATGCCGCAACCTAAACGCCCGCCTGCCATTGATTACGGTCTCGAGCTGCTACTCGACTACGACGGACGGATCGAGTACCTGCCTGAGGGATATCACCTGAAGTTCGAGATTAAACGGGCGCAAGCGTCGGACGCCAAACCACACGGTCTGAGCTACTCGTTCACCTTGCACGATGCTCGGNNTGGGTTTCGACAACGCACATGGCGTGAAGCCCCTTGGGCGGAGCAGGAAGAAAGGGGTCGAGCACGACCATTGGCACCGCACATCAAGCGACAAGGGTCGTCCATACACATTCGTGGATGCGGCCAACTCCTCAAGGACTTTTACAACGAAGTACAGCGAGTGCTGCGAGAGCGCGGTATCGAGCTCGACGTTATTGGTGAAGGCACTACTGACCAAAAGGATTGACGGACAATGACGACCCCACATGTTCAGAGCTTTGTGTCGTTGCGCGATGAGATGATCGCAGTCGCGCGCGGCGAACGGAAGGCACCGAAGCACGCAGCGGAACCGAGTGTACACTCGGCCGACTTGATCGCGCGCCTTCTCACGCCGGAAAACCGGCTCCTGATGTCTACCATTCGCGACCAGCGTCCGGAGTCGGTTGCCGCCCTTGCCATGCTGACTCACCGCGCTGCATCAAACCTGACCAGGACGCTTGATAAGCTGGCGGCTGTCGGGCTCGTGACCTTCGCTACCGTTGGTAGGCGAAAGGCGCCGCGGGCTGTAGCAGGCAAGATTGTCATCGAGATTGATCCGTTCTCGCTTGATGACACCATTCGCGTTGTCAAACCGACACTCAAGCGACGCCCAGCCGCCCGCTCCGTGAAGGTAACTGCGAAAGCAGCTGCTTTCGACAAGCTCCGGTCTCGGAAGAAGCATGCAGCAAGTTCTGCTGGAACGGCGAAACGGAGCCTTGGCCTGTCATCGCGGGCGAAGCCAGAGAAGATTCGCGCCTGAACGCTCACCCGGAGTTCTGGGAACTATTGGCGCCGACTATCCGCACAGACAGTTGTCACATTCCTAGCAGACATGCAGCACAATGAAGCACTCCAGACTGAGGGACTGACTGAGGGACGGAGGTTGTGCAAACGCACCGTGTGCACCGAGTTTTGCACCGAGCTTCCCGGGGAGCAACGTGTGAACCGACGCTACGTCTGGACTGAAAATCCGCGTGTCGGGAGTTCGATTCTGCCCCTGGCCACTGCGCAAGTGATGGTGAAATAAGGAGTTGGGAAATGCGAAGGCCGCTCATAACGAGCGGCCTTTCGTTTTCCGCCACAAAATCGCCCGAAAATTCGGGAGCGCATAAAGTAGCTGCGGAGTTGCCGGTATTTCGCTGGAGTCTGGCGGTATCGAAGTTGCTGCGCTCCAGCGTGACCTTCGGAGTGCAGCGCGAAGCTTCGTGCGGCATGCACCTCGTCCGGATACCAATCCCCCAATGCGCCGCCTTCGCGCTCGTCGGCGGTTAGTGAGGAGACCGAACATGAACAAGATGACAACCTGCCTGTGGTACGACCAACGCGAGGCCCGCAAGGCGGCCGAGTTCTATGCGAGCGTGTTCCCCGACAGCAAGGTCGGAGAAAGCCACGCCTCCGCCGCAGACAATCCGTCTACGAAGGCCGGTGAGGAGCTCACTGTCGAGTTCACCGTCCTTGGTCAGTCGTTCATCGGCCTGAATGGCGGCCCAGCTTTCAAGCCGAACGAGTCGGTCAGCTTCATGGTTCTGACCGACAACCAGGAAGATACCGATCGGTACTGGAATGCGATCGTCGGCAATGGCGGCGAGGAGAGCCAGTGCGGCTGGTGCAAGGACCGTTGGGGCTTCTCCTGGCAGATCACACCGCGCGCGCTGCTCGCGGCGACGACCGATCCGGATCGCGCAGCAGCGAAGCGCGCAATGGACGCAATGATGACGATGAGGAAGATCGACATTGCGAAGATCGAGGCGGCGCGCAGGGGCGAAGGGCGATAAGTAAGGTCACCTGCGGCATTTCCAGTTGCTCGACTTTATCATGCAGACGCCCCGCGCGTCGGCACCAGTAATGCGCCTACCTGTTCACCGCGCCATGCGCCTCGCCATCCGTCGTGCCATCACGACATGCACCACGCTGCTCGTCACAGCGGCAACAACGACTCTTCCAGCGTTGCCGGCTCACGCACAGACCGACAGCACTCGCGACAACGCTCGCGACAGCACAGGCTTTCCACAACCGACCATCGCCGCCACTGTCGTGCTCCTCGCCGCTGGCGCTGCGGTCGACCGGCCCATGCGTCGACTGATCGCCAATCGCGGTCACGGTACGGTTGTCAATTCACTTTCTAACGCCGGCAACGACCTGGGAACGGCGGGACACATCATACCGGTGCTGGCCACTTCGTATCTGGTGGAGCGCATCGCGGGACGAAGGCGCACCGCGGATGACATCGTCGACGCGGCGGCTGGCTACGCGGCGTCTGACATCATCGAAGGACTGCTCAAGAGCGCGGTGGGACGAGAACGCCCGATGGTGAGCGGGAATCCTGCACGGTTTCACCCGTTCACGAGTCACGGCGACTATCACTCGTTTCCGTCCGGACACCTGACGCACATCTCCTCGATCGCTGCGGCGGCGGCGATAGAATCACACGAGCCCTGGGTTCGCGCGCTCGGAATCAGCGCGACGATGCTCGTGGGTTGGCAGCGCATACACGCCGATCAGCACTGGACCAGCGACGTGATCGCCGGCACCTTGCTCGGCGATTTCGTCAGCAGCGCGGTGGTGCATCGGTTGCGACGAATACACGAACTTCCATTCGGCTTGTGAACGGAGTGTGAGACCGGGGCGCTGCAGCCCGGTCTCACCCCAAGTCAGCGAGACTGTTCGGCTAAGAGGTTATCCTTCAAGGATACGGTTGTACCTGGACTGAGAGGGATCATCGGGACGGGTACGGGACATTGCACCCTCGCGGGCTTAGCGACCCCGTTTCCCAACTGACTTTGACTTGCCTATTGGTTGAGCTACGTCCGACGCAGCAGCCGACTTGCCACCACCACTGGAACGAACGTCTCGCAACGTCTTTGATGGTTTGGTCGCGACACGTGGTGATGTCACCTTATTGGAGCGCTTCTCCTCGGTCGTGTAATCACTCGCAGTACCGGGATGCGTTGAATTACGCTCTCGTACCGCACTATTCTCCGCGCGGTCGAACACTACATAAACCGATCCACCAAGCCCGCGAGCAACTCGGTCCAGAGTCGCGATTGTCGGATTAGCCTGCCTGGATTCAAGCTTCTGCAGCGCCTGCTGGCTGATCCCGACTTTCTTCGCGAGTTCCGCTTGTGTAAGCCCCGCAGCTGCGCGCGCCCATCGCAATTCCAGGCGCACAGCCAGTCCGACGGGAACGCCAATCATAACAACGTCTGCCCCACGGTGAATCCCTGGCCGAGGCGGTGCGAGATCCCGCCCCAAGTGGGACTCGAGCCAGCCTTCAAGTGCGTCCCGCGCTGCGTTCTCAATCGACTCGCCATCTTCAACAAACGTCTGACATCCCACGCAATCAGGGAACTCTGCGAGCGTATACTTGCCTTCCTTCGTAATCTTCGCTGCGTACTCCATGCGACACTCTCCAACGCACGCCCTTGGGGGCTGCGAATGTTACCCGACTACTGTGGTCTGCCCGCTTTTACCGCACCTTGACACCCGACATTTTCTCGATGCTCATCAAGGTTTTGATAGGGAAATCTTTTCTTGGATGCGGGACGGTTACAGTTCCCGGCTTTGTCGCATGTATTAGCTGCACGTGCGAGCCGCTGGTCCGATCGGGCTTCCATCCCATCATCACTAAGTCGCTTCAAAACTTGTCGCGAGGAAAGAGACATCTATTGGCGTCCGGGGACTTCCTGTAAAAGCTCTAATAAGCCTTACAATCTAACATCTTATATGTTGTAACTCAATCATCGAAATGGTCCGGAGAACTGCCGGCGGTAGGCTACGGCACCGAGCCTCTGAAACCGAAAAAAGCGATGTCCACCCCGAGATGGCCACCGCTTTCGACTAACGCATGATCGCGCACTACACCCCGCCCTACACCTGCGAGCTTCGCGGGAGCGTGAGCGTAAAACTGCTTCCCTCCCCGACGACGCTCGAGGCGGTAAGATCGCCCCCCATCGCACGCGCGAGGTCTCGACTGATGGTCAGTCCGAGACCCGTCCCTTCCTGAGTGCTCGTGAGTGAGCGTCCTACCTGAACGAAGGGCTCGAAGATCGTCGCAAGCTTGTCAGCCGCAATGCCGCAACCCGTGTCGCGTACCGTGATCTCGATCTGATCTCCCGCAGCAGAGCACTCCATGCTTATCCGGCCGCCGGCCGGCGTGAACTTTACCGCATTGGATAGAAGATTGATAACTATCTGCTCGGTTTTTATTTTATCGGCCCACAACAGCAGTTCATCGGCGCAAGGTGTGCTTTCGAGCGCGATGTTCCTGGCCGCGGCCTGTGGGCCTATGAGCGGAAGCACAGTGTCCATGACTTCATGGACTGTTACGACCGCTGCGTCATAAGTGATCTGCCCCGCCTCGATGCGGCTGTAGTTCAGCAGGTCTGATATGATAGCGAGAAGGTGCTGCTGGCTCGCGCGGATTCGCGCGATGTACTCACGCTGCTTGTCGCTGAGGGTTCCCTCGATGCCCAGCTCCAGAAGCTCGGCATAACCGCCAATCGCGTTGAGGGGAGTGCGAAGTTCGTGTGACATCGCCGCGAGAAACTCGCTCTTCGTACGGTTGGCTACCTCAGCCTCGGCAACTCGATGTGCGTCGGCGATGGCTCGGCCTTCTGCCGCACGCCGCTCAGTAAGATCACGCGTGACCTTCGCAAAGCCCACGAGTTCACCGCTCGGGTCCCTGAGCGCCGTGATCACCACATTGGCCCAGAAGCGCGAGCCATCCTTGCGCAGTCGCCAACCCTCGTCTTCAAGCCGCCCATCGCGCGTCGCGACCTCGAGCTCCCACACCGGCTTACCTGCCGCAATATCAGCAGCGGGGTAGAACACCGAGAAATGACGCCCGATTACCTCCTCGGCGCTGTATCCCTTGAAGCGTTCGGCTCCTGGGTTCCAGGTGAGGACGTGCCCGGTCGGATCAAGGGCGAAGATGGCGTAGTCGCGAACGCTCTCAACGAGCAACCTGTAGAGCTGGCCATCTTCCATCATGCGCCGCAATCTTTGATCCGACGGGGCAGCCTCGGCGAACGCGTCGTCTTCGACCATGGGGATAAGATAATGATCTTCGCGATTCGAGCTTGTCGACCTTTCTATCGCTGAAAGCGACCGGATCGGCCGCCTGGTCAGGGTGAATTGCTGGAATTCCCGCCAGACAACAGATATTCGCCAAATTCGTCCGGTAGTTCACTCGCGCGGATTGCTTTCACGGTCTCACAGACGTCATACTCCACGCGAACAAACTCCGGTGTGATGATCGTCTTCCCATCCGACGTATTCACATTGAGCAGCACGTATCCCGCGCGCCAATCCCCGTCCTTGGGGCGACCTACTGAACCCGTGTTGATAAATTGCACCTCGTTCACAATTCGGTGCCACGGCTTGTGCGTATGTCCAAAGCAGATCACATCACCCGCGCGCGCACCTACGTTTTGCGCCATCCTTTCAAGAAACGTGTCCGAGCGGTCTTCGGTGACGTAGACCGTATTGAGTGTAGCATTGCCGTGAACAAGAGTTATCGTCGGTCCACTCACGTGTCCGCCCAACGGTCTCAGGTCGATCCGAAACGGAAGCGAGGATAAAAACTGTCTGGTCTCCGTCGACACGTGCTTCCGAGTCCAGTCGTATGATCTGTGTGACAGCGCTTCCTGTTCGGGATCTTCGTACTTGCACCCGCAGTGTTTGTAGTTCGTCGCGGTAGTCGAGTCGTAGTTGCCGGCAACACCGAAAATCCCTGCTTCTCGAATGAGTTGCACGGTTTCGTTGGGCCACGGCGCATACCCAACCAGATCGCCGAGGTGAAGTACGGCATATGCAGATCCTCGCGTCGCAATATCGGCCAGCACCGCCTCAAGAGCCGGGCGATTTGCGTGGATGTCGGAGATGAGGGCGTAGCGCATAGTTTCAGTCCGTCGCGACGGGTGTCGCCACGGGTGTCTGGAAATATCGCTTTCCAGCCCAGAGCGATACGTATACAAGGCCGATCAGCGCGGGAACCTCGATCAGAGGTCCCACTACCGCAGCGAGCGCTTCACCGGATGCAATACCAAACGTCGCAATCGCGACTGCTATTGCCAACTCGAAGTTGTTACCAGCGGCCGTGAAAGACAACGATGCTGTCTCCGCGTAGCTGAAGCCAAGCTTTTTCGATAGCGTGAACGCGAGTCCGAACATGACGAAGAAGTAGATGACGAGCGGGATCGCTATGCGTAGTACGTCCATCGGAAGCTGCAGAATGCGGGTACCCTGCATCGCGAACATCAGCACGATGGTGTAGAGCAGCCCAACAAGTGCCATTGGTCCAACGCGTGGTATGAACCTGTCGTTGTACCAGCCCTCACCCCTGCTCGCGACGAGTGTTCTCCGCGTGAGATATCCCGCGACAAGAGGAATGCCCAGAAAGATCAGGACACTCTTCGCTATCTGCCACATCGACACGTGAAGCGCCGTGGTGTCAGCACCAAGCCAGTGTGGCACGACCGTAAGAAAGAGCCAACCCAATACCGAATACGTGAGGATCTGGAACACGGAGTTGAGTGCTACCAGTACGGCGGCGAGCTCCGCTGATCCGCACGCCAGCGAGTTCCAGATCAGGACCATCGCGATACATCGGGCCAGACCGATCAGCACGAGTCCGTCGCGGTAGTGAGGCAGATCCGGAAGCAGGAGCCACGCCAGCACAAACATCACGATCGGACCGATGATCCAGTTGAGCACGAGCGATGTGCCGAGGAGTTTTCGGTCGGCGATATGAGCACCAATGCTTTCGTAGCGGACCTTGGCCAGGACCGGGTACATCATCCACAACAGGCCAATGCCGATAGGCACGGAGACACCCGCCACCTGGAACCGGTCGAGCGCGCTTCCAAGTCCCGGAAACACTCGGCCCAGGGCGATGCCGATGGCCATCGCGGCAAAGATCCACAACGGCAGAAACCGGTCGAGCCTCGATAAACGTTGCACAACCGAGCTGGTATCGATCGGAGGCGCGGTGTACGTGATCCTGGCTGCGGACGCGCCTTCGCCTGTTCTCGCTTCTTCTCCCTGCGTCACGATCTCGACCCCTGGATTGAACCGGATATGCTACTGGCCCAGGGGAAATATACATCAAGGTTTCTTGATGTGTTATACCAGGCTCCGGGGGCTGCGATACTGACTGAGTCACGGGTCAGGGCACGGAAATCGCCTTTCATCGCTGCGAGTCGCCGGGTTGGCAACTGTCCGAAACGGCATGTGCGGCAGGACTCACGCCAGACAGCCATTCACCCCGAATATGAGGCCCGTCCGTATGACAAAACTCCACATTCTCTGCTCGGCAGCTCTTTCAATTGCAGCGTTCTCCCTCCCGGCGATGGGTCAGGGCCAGGGGCAGAGTCACCGCAAGCAACACGTCGGAGTCGTCTGCAACGACGGCACGGTGATCAAGAACAACCATCCGAATGCTTGCAAGAAGCACTCTGGCGTGCGCGCCGTCACCGACGACAACCGTCACGTGACGAATCACCCCGTGGATCATACTGTGGGTCACAGTGTGACCGGCAAGACGCTTCCAACGGGAAACAATACGATGCAGACGCATCAGGGCGGACTGACAACCGCGCAGATGATGGCCGAGCTGCATATTGACCACACACGGAATAACGCGACCGCTCGGTGCCAGGACGGGTTTTACTATCACGGCCAGCACGTCGGCAGCGCCTGCAGCCATGACGGTGGTGTCTCTGCCTGGTACAAGTAGCGCAGAGAAGCATCGAACATCGAACGTAGCCGGACCGGCTACAGATCCCTCGCGTCAAAATGGTATATCGCGATACCAAGTACGACGCACAGATACACGCCAGCATAGATCACGGCCGTACTGCTCGGGATCGATACGTTCGCAAAGGGCGAGAACGAGAGCGAACCTGCCAGCGGGGTTTGCATCTCGTAAGCCGCGCGTCGCCAGAGCGACTCGCTCGGATTGATCAGGCTGGAGACGATGCCGAGCGTTACGATGTGGCCGCTCTGCGAAAAGCCGCTGACCTGCTCCAGCCAGCCGCCCATGAAGGCGACAGCCTGAAGGCCAAGGACGATCACGCCATTGGTGAGCGTAGAGAACCACGTTCCGAACATGAACGTGAGGCTCAGTGCAATGATGCATTCGAAGATGATCAGCAGCAGTCCGTGGAGCGGATGCTCCGGGAGCACCCCCGTCACCGAGTACGCCACGGCGATCGTCGCGTTGAATGTGATGACCACGTAAACGACGATCATCCCGACAAAGCCAATGAATTTCCCCATCAATAATTGCGAACGCGAAATCGGTTTTGTCGCTATTGCCTGAATAGTCCCGGAGCTTATCTCACCGGCAAGCGTATCGATCGAGGTAAGTATTGTAAGAACGACGGCAAGCAGGTCGCACGTGTACAGGCCGATCATGAGCATTCCGGCCTCGACCTGATAACGCACGAATGGGGACATGGCGCGAGACTGGAACTCCACGACCTGCAGACGAAGCGCAATGGCGAAGATGCCAAGCAGTAGTGCCCCAGCAAGCAACGCGGTCCAGAGAATCTTTCGTCGAGCCGCCTCGCGAAGAGTGACCAGTGCGATTGTCGCGATGTTCTTCATAAGCTCGTGTCCTCACCCATAATCGTCACAAAAGTCTGTTCGAGTGACACTCGCTCCTGCGCCACGCCGAAGATATCTGCTCCCGACGCCACCAGGTGCCGCATGATGTCAGGAAGCACGTCCCTGGATCGAATGCTGAAGCGCAGACGCTCCCGGTCGACGTCGATCCTCTCTGCCCATCGCACAAGACCCGCAACTGCCTGCTGGGAGACGTTGTGAGCATCCACCACCACGCGCACCTCGTCCGCGACGACTGCGTTCAGATCGCGAGTTTCCACCACCTCGCCATTCTTGATGAACGCGACACGGTCGCATGTCACCTCAATCTCACTCAACAGGTGCGAGTTGAGAAAAACCGTTGCACCACGATCACGCTCGGCGCGCAGAATGTCCCGTACCATCAGCCTACCCATTGGGTCGAGTCCTGAGGTCGGCTCGTCGAGGAAGACTATGTCGGGCTCGTGGACGATCGCCTGCGCAAGACCAATGCGCTGTAGCATCCCCTTGGAAAAACCCTTCACTCGTCGATCTTCATGCTGCGAGAGTCCAACGAGTTCGATCACCTCAGGTACGCGTTTGCGAAGCTTCTCATTAGTCATCCCGCTCAAGCGTCCGTGAAGCTGAACCAGCTCGGTTGCGGTAAGCCAGTCGTAGAATCGGAAATCCTCCGGCAGGAAACCGATCCGCCGCCGGATTTCGACATCGCCCGAAGCGGCACCAAGAACGAAGGAGTCGCCGCTGGTCGGGTGTACGAGGCCCAGCAACATCTTGATCGATGTGCTCTTGCCCGCACCATTAGGTCCAAGGAATCCGAAGATCTCTCCGCGAGGCACGGACAGGGAAAGACCTCGCACCGCGACATGAGATCCAAAAACCTTGCGCAGGTTGTGCGTTTCGATTGCGTACTCGCTGGACGGGCTCACGGCTGCTTCCTGGTCTCAGTCATGGAACTGGCGATAGGAAGAGCGTCTGCCGCGCTACCGTAGCCGACGAGAGAATACGCAATTGCTCCTTGCTTCCAGATCAACTCGTATGTTGGTCCGCGACGACCCGCCGTATTCAGAAGCATCCCGGGCGCGCCGTTGACAGTCACCGAATCGTACGATCGCATGAAGCGCGGTAACGGCATAGCCATGGCTGATTGCCAGTTGAAGATCGCCTGAAATGCCTGTCGCTGATTGGGGCTCATCCCCGCCAGTTCAAGTCCGATCGCGGCGAGTTGCTGCATGTCGAGACCGGGAGGTATGTCTGCGGTAACCGGCGGCGTCTCGGTAAGCACCACACAATCGCCGTTATCGGTGGACGGCGGCGGTGGTCCCTGAATCTGTCCTTGCAAGGTATTCGCAACAGGAACGGGACAGTGTCCATATTTCGCCTGCACTGCTTTGGCCGTTCTGATTGCGACTTTAGCGTCGTTCAACGAGGGCGGCAGTGACGCGGAAGGGTTTCCCGCTTCGCGATAGATTGTCTGCAGCTGCGCGAGGTTCACGGTCATGGCGACCGTGCGCGCACCCGTGACGATCAACGTTGCCGCATCAGTGCGTTTGCCAGGAAGCTGAACTGCGAATCCGGCGAGTTGACTGGCTTCCTCGGGAGTTGCTGCTGGCTGATCCTTTTCGTCAAGTGTAACGTTCGTGGTATCGGCTAGCATGCCGCCAATCGCGTCCTGGAGTCGTCGCGTCGAGGCGTTGCCGGAAAAGCCAGGTATTGTGACGCTTACTGGTTTCGGTTTCTCGATTCGCAGCGACGAAAAGAATCGTTGCCACAGATCTCGTCCGGGCGCCGTCAGCGCAAGTCCCAGGACAATCACAGTCACCACGATGGCTAAAGGCTGCCACCTTTTTGGTCTATTTCCACTCGCCATTGCAACCCCAAATTCCGGAGCAATACTCCCACCAACCTCACGCCAGCCAGATCGGCAGACGCTACGCGCGGGCGGCATGATTGCGGAACCTACCGGAGCCACCTTACAAGGGGATTACAAACCGCCAATCGCGGTTTACAATCCAGTTGAGCCAACCACTCCGCATACATCGTCTATTGTCTCCTGACAGCCCGAGCCACTTTTCAGAATCCCCCGTGACCTCCGCCCCTTCTTTCCACCCGCTCGATCGCGTCATCGGGGAATCGCTCAGCACACACCACCGCTCGTTCGCCATCGGGAACGACCTCGCGCGCCGTTACCCTGTCGATGTCGCTCCGTTTGCGACGATCGCTGACACATCGCCCGAATCCACCGGCGCGCTCAGCCAACTGCTGGCACCCGGCGATCACGCCGTGCTCTTCACACTCGTAGACCTCCCTGCAATCGAAGGTCTCGAGGTCGTGTTGAACAATGATCTTGATCAGATGATCGGCCCAGCAATCAGTGATGCGCCCGCCAATCCGCAAATCGTACAGCTCGGCGCTCCCGATATCGACGAAATGACGGCGCTCGTCAAACTGACAAAGCCCGGGCCGTTCGACCGCCGCACGATGGAGATGGGGGATTTCTTCGGCATTCGTGTCGATGGACGGCTAGCTGCAATAACAGGCGAACGGTTGCACCCCGAGGGGTACAGAGAACTGACGGCGGTATGTGCGCACCCGGATTTCAGAGGACGCGGATTCCCCAGAGACCTGATTCTGAGCGTGTCACGCGGAATCGTTGCTCGCGGGGAAACTCCGTTCCTTCATGTACTCAGCGAGAACAAGGCTGCGATATCGTTGTATCAAAAGCTGGGATTTGTGTTGCGAAGGACACTACGAATAACAGTTCTCCGGAAACCACTTTGAGGAGAATCGATCAATGAACGAATCGCAGTCCATAGTGGAGCACTACGGCACCGAGTCTCTGATTCCAGGAATCAACGCGGCGCTGAACATGGCTGGGCTGGGCGAAGACAACATTGGATGGAAGGATCTCGCTCCCCTGGATCAGTTCCACGTTCGCGGACTCGCGGCGACGCAGGAACTCGCATCGTCCATGAACATTGCGTCCGGCGCATCAATACTGGACATCGGTTGCGGTGTCGGGGGCGCCAGTCGCTTTCTCGCCGCATCACACGATGCTCGTGTAACGGGAATCGATCTCAGTCCAGCATTCATCGAAGCGGCGTCGGCGCTCTCCGTTCGAGCAGGACTCTCGGACAGGACGACGTTTCGCGTAGCGAACGCGCTCGACCTTCCGTTCGAAGCATCAACCTTCGACGACGCGTGGACACAGCACGCTGCTATGAACATCCGCGACCGAGCTCGGCTCTATTCCGAGGTCTTTCGCGTACTCAAACGCGGCGGTCAGTTCGCGATCCACGACGTAGTGCAGATGGGCGATCAACCTCTGATCTTTCCAGTACCCTGGGCGCGAGTACCCGAGACGAGCTTCCTGTTGTCCAGCGCCGCAATGCGCGATATCCTCACGAAAACCGGCTTTGAGATAGTATCATGGAGTGATACCACAGAACCGACGAAAGCGTGGATCGCGCATCTTCAGGCGGCACGTGCGGCGATGACTGCACCGCCTCCCATGGGATTGCACGTGGTCACCGGCACAGACTTTCCGACGATGATAGCAAACCTCGGCCGAAATCTGAACGAAGGGCGCGCAGGGCTCGTGCAGACTGTCGTCAGGCGGCCGAAACAGTAGCTGGACGCGTTACAAGCGCGACGGCGCAGAGCACTACCGCGTTTACGCCCAACGCCACAAAACCCACGTTCAGGTCCTTGATCATCTGCGGCGCTGCGGGCAGCAGAGTCGCCACAGTTGCACTCGTAACCGTAAGGAACACGACGGTCAGTTCTCCGGCAACGATTCCGGCAATCACACTGGCAGCGCTCACACGCGGGTTCTCACCAAGGCAGAGTATCAATGCCGGGAAGAGTTGCGTTACAAAATTGTAACCCATCAGTAGCATCACGACGAGTGTCTCGCCGCCTCGGAGTGTCAGCAGCACCGAAGCAAGCGCGAGCAACGGAACCAGCGATCGCGCAACCAGAGATACCGTCCGATCGGTCGCTGTTGGCGTGATCACCCGATACACGTTCTGCGCTAGTATCGTACCCGCTGTGACCAGTATCATTGAACCCGGGACAAGCGCCGTAAGAATTCCGGCCGCGCCGATTATGCCAAGGGTCCACGACCCGAAACTGTGCTCTACAATCCGCAAGAGCGACAGGTCAGCATCGGCTCCCTTGAGTCCGGGGACGACAAGCGTCGCCGCGAATCCCACGAAGAATACGAACAGGATTATGAGTTGATATAGCGGCAGGATGACCGCGTTCTTTCTGAATACATTCTCATTGCGCGCAGTATACACGCCGGCGAAGAACTGTGGCCACAGGTAAAAACCGGTCGCGGTCAGCAACACCGTCGATACGAACCATGCGGGGCTCATCCCGGACGATGGAAGCGTCAATGCACCAGGTTTCGCAGCCTCGACCGCTTCGAACATCGCGCGATAGCCGCCATAGTAGTGCATCGGGAGGTACACGCCAATCGCGATCACAACGGCCAGGATCATCACATCTTTCAGCGCCGAGGTCCACGCGGAACCGCGAACCCCCGAGACGACCACGTACACAACGAGCGCAGCACTTCCCGCCCATATGGCGACCTGCTGCGTGACAACTCCCCCGGAAGCTTCGGATACGATGATGCCGAGTCCCTTGAGCTGCAACACGAGATACGGCACCAGTGCTGCGACGCTCACAACCGCAACCACCACTCCGAGCGCTCGGCTGTCGTACTTGACCGCGAAGAAATCAGCTTGTGATACCAGTCGCCTTGCCTGCGCGAATCGCCAGATTATCGGGAGCAGGAAATACGATACGCTGTACGCGATTGCACCGTAGCAGAGAATGTAGAAAGCCGGCGCGCCTTTCCCGTATGCCCAGCCGCTGCCGCCGAGGAAGGTGAAGGTGGTGTAGATCTCGCCTGCCATCAACAGGAAGACGAAAATCGTTCCGAAACCGCGACCGCCGACACTCCATTGCTCCAGATTCATCTCGTGCCCGCGACGCGCTGCCAATCCCAGCGCGACCACGAGCACGAATACTCCGATGATGATCCCAAGCGCGGGCGTCACTATGGTATCGGGTGATCGACAGGAGAAACCGCAACTTCGGCTGCAGCATCGTTTCTCTTATCCAGTCTGTAGATCAGCCCCATTATGATCGACGTCGCTACTACCCATCCTACGATCCAGGCTAGCAGGAACGGCAGGCCAGCTATGTACGGCTGAACTCGGTTCGCAAACGGGATTCCGCCCAGCAATCCAAGCGTCGGTAGTACAGCGAGCCAGCGGTACCGCCTCACGCTTGCTTCGCGCCGAGGAAGTCGAGAGCGGCTGCTACGAAGATTCGGGTGCCGAAGTCGAGCGCGCGCTCGTCGATGTCGAACCGTTCGTGATGGTGCGGCTGAACGATACCGCGCTCCTCGCATCGTGCTCCGATGAAGAAGAAGGCACCCGGCACTCGCTGCTGATACGCCGAGAAGTCTTCACCTCCCATCGTCGGCGTTGCCTCGATCAGGACGTCGTCTCCCAGTGCGTTGACTACGGCGCGTCGCAACAACTCGCTGGCGCCTTCATCATTCACAACCGGACGATATCCGTGCTCGTACTCGAAGCTGTAGCTGGCACCATGGGCGGAAGTGATCCCGGAGAGTATCCGCTCAACACGTTTTGGCATCTCGGCCCGCAGAGTCGGGTCGAATGTGCGTACTGTTCCCTCGAGTTCCACTTCACCGGGAATCACGTTATGCGTCGTCCCGCCGGCAATGCGTGTGATTGAGATGACTGCAGGCTGCAACGGATCGACGTTTCGTGAGACGATATACTGCAGGTTCGTGATGAACTGTGCGGCAATCGCAATTGGATCGATCGTCTGGTGCGGAATCGCTGCGTGACCGCCGCTGCCCTTGATGGTAATGTGAAGGATATCCGGCGATGCCATTAGTGCACCCGCCTTGACGCCGACCTTTCCGACGGCGAGCGCACTCCACAGGTGCGCGCCGATGATCATGTCCACACCATCCAGCACGCCTGCCTGGACGAGTTCCTCCGCACCACCCGGATTCAGCTCTTCGGCGTGCTGAAAGATGAAACGCACTTCGCCGTTCAGCGCGTCGCGTTTGCCGACGAGTACCTTGACGGCGCCAAGTAACATCGCGGTGTGGCCGTCGTGGCCGCACGCGTGCATGGTGCCTGGTTCACGGGAGATGAAGTCGTGCGTATTGCGCTCGTTGATTGGCAGCGCATCGATGTCGGCTCGAATTGCGAGAACAGGCCCGGGCCCGGAGCCGACTAATCGCGCAAGAACGCTTGTCGGGGTCGGCCGTGTGATCTCAAGGCCGCCAAAACTTGCAAGAGTATCCGCAACGAACTGCGACGTGCGCACTTCGTGAAACGAGCGCTCAGGATACTGATGCAGATGGCGGCGCCATCCGATGACATCGTCACGGACCGATTCCACGGTTTCGTTCGGTGAGACTGAAGCCGACACAGAGATCTCCTTTCCGAGTGGGTCCATCTTACGCGCGTGCGGATGGGTTGTATAGAGGACGTCGCTCCCGTAGGGAATACCTCGCAATCACGAGGCATTGACTGGAAGAGTGTGCTTATCTACGATAAGGTGCTAATCTTAGTCAATAACCGAGGCCGCTGGAACCATGAAAATGGGATTGAGTCGTGAAGCGATTGTAAGGAGCGCCCTGGAGCTGCTCAACGAGGGCGGGCTCGATGCGTTCACGACTCGGCGACTGGCCGAGCGACTCGGCGTCAAGCAGCCAGCCATCTATTGGCACTTCAGGAACAAGCGAGATCTGCTGGACGAGATGGCCGCCCAGATGCTGAAGGAGGGTGCACCCCCGGGGCCGATGACACCGGATACCTGGACTGAGGCCCTCAAGGAGAATGCACGAAGCTTCCGTGATTCGCTCCTCCGGTACCGCGACGGTGCACGCGTACACGCCGGGACCAGACCAGACGCCAGTCTTTACGCCAGTCTGGACGGCCGCGTGCGAGCCATGCGCGACGCTGGCTTTTCCGCCGACGACGCGGTGCGCGCGATGATGGTGATGAGCCACTATGTGGTCGGTTCTGTCATCGAGGAGCAGTCGGGCGCGGAAGCGGCGCGCGTTTCTATCGAGTCTGGATTCCTGCCCGATGCAGACACGTATCCGGATCTTTTCTGCGGCATCTCGCAGATGCACGACGACGACGCCACTGACGGTTTCGAATTTGGTCTCGACGCCCTTGTCAGAGGTCTCGCCGCAAGACGTAGTACATAACAGTCATCCTCGTTGGTAACGGGCAAGCCACGCATCGCTCCACGCGTTGAATTCACCACTCTCCAGTGCGGCGCGCGTGCTCCTCATCACGTCGATAAGGAATGTCACGTTGTGCAGCGCGAGCAATCGTTTACCGAGCATTTCTTCACTTGCAAAGAGATGCCGCATGTACGCGCGATCATATTTCGTGCAGCATGCACAAGTGCAGCCTTCAACCAGTGGTCTCCGGTCCGTCCGATGACTGCTCTGTAGAATCTGCAGCTTTCCATCTGGTGTGAAGGCGGTGCCATCGCGTCCCATGCGCGTAGGAGCGACGCAATCGAATAGATCGATCCCGCGCCGAACTCCCTCGATGAGATCGTCGGGAAATCCAACACCCATCAGATAACGCGGAACGGTGCGTGGGATGGCCGGATCGCACACTTCCAGCATCGCGTAGGTATCTGCCTTTGTCTCACCCACCGACAGACCGCCAATCGCCACGCCGATCCAGTCGCCGCTGTCCAGGATCCCCGCCACGGACGCCCTGCGCAAATCGGCATGCGTACCACCCTG
This sequence comes from Gemmatimonadota bacterium, assembly GCA_003155795.1. Classification (GTDB taxonomy): domain Bacteria; phylum Gemmatimonadota; class Gemmatimonadetes; order Gemmatimonadales; family Gemmatimonadaceae; genus Fen-1247. The sequence continues at coordinate 62,616 of PMEM01000060.1, read as the reverse complement.
CACGATCGGGAAGAGCGCCTGATGCGGTGCCTCGATATCATCGGCAAGTTCTGGTGCGCCATCCGGCACAGCAAACTCCGGAAGCGGCGCTCGACCTTCTGCCGAAATGCGTTCAAACTCCACTCGACAGCGATTCAACCAGCGCCGGCTACGCTCCATCGCCGATCGCGCGGCAGACTCGTCGCTCCTACCCTGAATGAGCTCGTCGAGTTGCATTACAACATCGGCGCCGATGTTGCGCTCGATCCGCATCACATTTTCGGGCGTGTATTGATGTAGTGAACCGTCGATGTGGCTCCGGAATTCAATTCCGGCCTCGCTCACGGTTCGGAGTTTTGAGAGCGAAAAGACCTGAAATCCACCAGAGTCGGTCAACATCGGTCCGCCCCATCTGGTGAACTCATGAAGTCCGCCGAGTGCGCGAACCATCATGTCGCCTGGCCTCAGGTACAAATGATATGCATTGGCAAGAATCATCTGACCACCGGCGGCGGCAACTTCGTCCATGGACAATCCACGGACAACACCATGAGTACCAACCGGCATGAAGGCTGGTGTTTCTACCGGACCATGGGGAGTTCCAAGGATTCCAGCTCGCGCGGAGCCGCTGTGATGCGAGGTGCGAAACGAAAAGGAAGGCAGTGCTGAATTCAAAACCGGTTGACGATTACGATCAGTGTATCCTGAACAATCACGCCAAGCAACCCGAGCGCGGCGATGCTTCCCATCGTCCACGCAAGATGCCTTGTCAGGCCGGTATCTCTGGTTATGCGCGCGGTGAACACTACATTGACGAGCACGCTTACAACGGTGGCAATCACTGATCCGACGGCAGCCGTCTGCGCGGATATTTCTCCGTGCGCTGCGAGGAGCGCAGCCGAAGCAACGGTGCTGGCGCCGGAAATCAAACCACCCAACGCGCTGACCACGTAGAAGCCTGGCTGTCCCAGGGAGCGCTGCGCGAGCACACCGGCGATCTGAAGCACCAGAAAGAGCAGTCCGAACTTCAGCGCCGATGTTATGGAAAACGGCGATGAGAGTGGGAGCTCCGCCGGAGATGAAACGGCGGTTGCTGCGCCAGGTGAGCGATACCGCGCGATCAGGAGTGTGACTCCTGCGCCGAGCATGAGTATGAACGCGAGTGAACTACCTACCAGTACTACGGGCGCCAGCAGCGCGAGTAGCACCGCGTTGCGCAGGATCGACGCAACAGTTGCGAGAGTTATACCCGCGTATGCAACGCTCGTGAGTCGGCCTCCACTGTCGCGATCCCTGTGCGCCATTTCGGTGACCGTCACACTACTGTTGACGAGGCCGCCAAGGAACCCCGCGAATGCCAGGCCTTTTGCACCGTAGAGCTTGAGCAGCACGTAGTTGATGAATCCGATGCCTGCGATGAGAATCACGATCAACCATGCCGCTTGCAGGTCGAGCAATTCCCATCGATCCACAAAACCAGCCGGCAATACGGGATACACGACGAACGCGAGAATCGCGAGAAGTATTGCGGAACGCAGTTCGGAGTCGGTCAGGCCAAGACTGAATTCGTGCAGTGGCCTCTTCCACGCGAGAAGCGCCGCCGTCATCACAGCGAGTATCGTAGGTGTGAGGGTGTGCCCCTCCCCTGCAAGTGCGCCGGCAAGTGCCGTAAGTATCAGCGCTGCCGACGTGGTCAGCTCCATTCCCTGCGTGGTGCGAATAGTCTGCAGGTTCAGCATGACTATGAGGACACCGACCAGTGCGATGCTGAGCAAGGCAAAGTTCTCGCCAAGCAACGCGCCAGTGCAGCCGATCAGTGCAACGAATGCGAACGTTCGCAGGCCGGCTTCCTTGCCCCGATGTTCGCGTTCGAGGCCGGCGAACAATCCGATAGCAAGCGCAAGCGCGATTCGCTGAAGCGTGGGAAGGTATGGCCAGATCGGCATGGAACCCAATTTACTTGTTAATCTTCACTCTTGAGATACCCGTACCTGGAACAGACACCGTAATGGCGCTCCTCGGGATGCAGGACGTCAGCATCGCTTTCGGCGGCCCACCCATACTGGATCGCGCCAATCTTACGGTCGAGCGCGGCGAGCGGGTCTGCCTGCTGGGGAGAAACGGCACCGGCAAGAGCACGATCATGAAGCTCCTCGACGGTACGATGGCGCCGGACACGGGCGAAGTCGTACGCCAGACTGGTGTCACCGTCGCTCGCCTTGAGCAGGAGATCCCATCCGATCTGGCCGGCACGATCTTCGACGTGGTCTCTGCTGGACTCGGCGATACTGGACGCTTGCTGGCCCGTTATCACGCCGCGAGCCACAAAGTTGCGGCTACCGGGAGTCCGAGCGCGCTCCGCGAGCTCGACCGGCTCCATCGGGCACTCGATGCTTCAGATGCGTGGCAGGTGCAGTCGCGCGTCGAGACCGTGCTGTTTCATCTTGCGCTGGACGGAGAGCTGCAATTCGCCGCCGCGTCTGGAGGTCGCAAACGCCAGACACTGCTCGCACGCGCGCTGATCGCCGAGCCCGACGTACTGCTACTCGACGAGCCGACAAATCACCTGGATGTTGAAGCAGTCGAGTGGATGGAATCTTTTCTGATCGATCGCGAAATCACACTCGTACTCGTCACACACGATCGTGCTTTTCTCCGACGCGTCGCAACTCGAATTGTCGAACTGGATCGCGGTCGACTGGTTGACTGGGGTACTGACTACGATACCTACCTCGTCCGAAAGGAAGCGTCGCTTGCGAATGAACAGCGAGAGTGGGTCGAGTTCGACAAGAAGCTGGCGAAGGAGGAGGTGTGGATTCGTACAGGGATTCAGGCTCGCCGCACTCGCAATGAGGGACGTGTCAGGTCGCTTGAAGCGCTTCGAGTTGAGCGCAGTGCGCGCAGAGAGCGCACGGGCACCGCAAAATTGCAGGCGCAGGAGTCAGAGCGATCTGGAAAGCTGGTTGTCGAGGCTCGCGGGATATCATTTGCGCGGGGTGATCGCACAATCATTCGCGATTTCTCGACGAGTATAGCGCGGGGCGATCGAGTTGGTCTGATCGGGCCCAATGGCTCAGGGAAGACTACACTTCTGCGACTATTGCTCGGAGAACTGACCCCGGATTCCGGAACTATCCGTTCGGGCACCGGCCTCCAGATTGCGTACTTCGATCAACTCCGCGAGCAGCTCGATCCGGACCGCAGCGTATTCGAGAGTGTTGCCGATGGCGCAGAGTTCGTCGAGATCGGTGGTGCGCGCAAACACGTACTCGGCTACCTCGAGGATTTCCTCTTTGCACCGGACCGGTCGCGTGCGCCAGTTCGCGCGCTATCCGGCGGAGAGCGCAACCGACTGTTGCTTGCGCGACTATTCATTCGGCCGTTCAATCTGCTGGTGATGGATGAACCGACCAACGATCTGGATATCGAAACGCTTGATCTGCTCGAAGAGTTGCTGCTCGAGTTCAGTGGCACGTTGCTGGTCGTGAGCCATGACCGCGCATTTCTGGATAATGTTGTCACGAGCACGCTCGTCTTCGAAGGCGGTGGACGTGTCACCGAATACGCCGGTGGTTACTCGGATTGGGTGCGGCAGCGGAAAGTAGCCGAGCGTGCTGTTCCTGCCACATCGGCGCCCAAGCGCAACGCGGCGACTGCACAAGAGCCGCGCAAGCGTCGTCTTACATATAAGGAGACGAGCGAACTCGCGGCTCTCCCTGACGGTATCGGTAAGCTGGAAACGGAACGTGAGCAGCTGTACACTTCACTCGCCGATCCGGTATTCCTGCGCGACGGAGCTGCGGTCAGTGCGGCGAGTGTGCGACTCAAGGAACTGGACGCCGAGATATCTCAATTGATGCTACGATGGGAAGCGCTGGAGACGATAGCGGTCAATAGTTAGGGGAGGTGCGAAGTCTGAACGTCAGTTCTCGGACATTCGCAAAGCCTCGGCGCGGGCGAGCACCGTCTCTGCGGAATTGGTTCCCGCGAACCGTATTCTTCCATCAGCGTCGATTACATAGTAGTCCGGCGTGCCCCACTGATTGAACGCGCGGCTGCCTTCGTGCCAGCTGTCAAGATACGTCGGCATTGTTACCTTCCTGTCTCGCAGGAACTGTTTCAGCGCGGCAGATGAGTTTGCCTCGTCAACGACACTCACCACCCGGACACCAGATTTCGCCAGGCGCGTCGCGACGGCGTTCATGACAGGCAGATCCTCGATCGCCGGGCCACAGAATCGCGACCAGAATGCGACGATAGTGACCTTCCCCTGCGCAAGCGCGCTGAGTTTGGTCGTCTGACCATCAAGGTCGCGCAATCGCGGATCACCCCGTATCGATCGTGGAGTTGAACTTTCAAGCATGCGCTTGACGAATTCCTTTCGCGCTGTGGCCAGTTCCGCGTTCCATCCTGCAGCGCCGAGGACGCGTTCTGCGACCGGGCGCAGTGAGTCGGTGAATGTCGGTGAAGTCCGCGGATCGACGCTTATTCGCGCAGCCATCGTCAGTGCATGCGCTGTATCACCGGCCGCAAGACTGGCGGTTCGCACGGCGCGAAAGACTTCCAGATTCCAGCCTTTCGATACGGCCTCGTCGAGTACCTGGCGCGCACCCGCGTAATCTCCGCTTGCAACTAGTGCCTGTCCCAGCGTTGCGAGCAGATTGCGGCGGCTGACATTGTGACGCGCCCGCTGTTCGGCAATCGTTTCGTCCAGTGCCTGCTCTGACGGGTGAAGTATGGCAAGACTGTCCATCTCATTGCGTACCAGCTTAATGCCCTCAGCGCGAAGTGCGGGTATCTTTGTGAATTGCGTCGCGACCCATCGTGCGAAATCGCGTTTGTCGCCCCCGCCAAGCGCCTGTCGCGTTGTCCAGAGTTTGATGAGAGTTGTGTCGGCCGCATCCATTGCCATCCCGGTAGCGTATGTCGCTATCTGCGCCTTCGGGTCCAGCGGCGCAGAATCCCACAGCGCATCCATCTGACGGAGCACAGTAGCCGTGTCATTTCGCTGATGCAGGGTGTCGAGGATCGCGATCAACCGCCACTGTACCGCAAACGAGTTGCGCGGAGCCTGCTGCATCAGCCGGGCGCGCCAGTGCGCGGCAATGCTGGAGTCGATCCCGTCTGCGAACCAAGCCATCCTTCCGATGTCAGCATCAGACGCGACGCCGTTTGTGAACATGGAATCGAACTTGGCAAGCTGCGCACGGTCACGAACTCGTATGCTGTCATCGCCAACCTTGCCGAGCCATCGGTTGAATGCGCGAAGCCAACTCCACGCCCTCAGATCGCGCGGGTACAACGCCACCATGCGATGCGCGGTTGCGAGCCCCTCTTCCCAGTTTCGGCCCATCATGTCGTTGGCGCGTTGATCCAACGCCGTGAACAGCGGCTTCCCTGTAGAATCGGAGACAAGTATTTCCCAGTCGCGACCGGCATTGTCGTCGACGCTTTGAGCACTTGTATCTGCGACGGCGAGCGCGGCATACACAATATTGGCCGGAATTACGAAATGCCCGGTGAAGTCTCCGTCTGCACCGCGCTGCAGCATGGCTGCGCGGACTGTCGGGAACCCAGCGTTGTATGATTCACTGCCTGTGTCGCGCATACGCGCCCGAAGCACGAGGGTCGGCTGGTTGGCCAACATTGCGGCCGCACGGTATGTCACACTGACAGTCTGGCCTGGTCGAGGCATTGCAGGATTCAACACAAGCGTCCCACTCGTCGCACCAGCCTCCACATCGCTCGCGGTCCGGGTCACCAGCACGCCGCCGATCACGGCAAGTATCACTGCCGCTGCAGCAATCAGTGATAGCCGGTTGGGAGTACTCCTAGAACCTGCGATTTGAGTGTCGGACGGCAGAATTACTCGCGCGTCGGATGCGCGACTCTCGAGAATGCGCGCGAGCAGTTCCGGTGACGGTTCCGTGCCAGGCGCGTTCCATTGTGAAGCACTCGCACCGCGCAGCAACTGTAGAACGTCGCGGCACGACTGACAGTGCTCGAGGTGCGACGCGATGCGAGAGCGGGCGCCTGGATCGCTCCCGGCAAGGAAGTCGCTCAATTCAGCGTGCGCAGGATGGCGTGAGAAATAGTGCATGACGGTTACCTTGTCGATGAAGCTCATAGAAGTGTGCGACGAAGCCTTTCTATTGCGCGCGTGAGGCGAACCCGGGACGCGCCGACGCTGATATCGAGCAGTGCTGCGATTTCTTCATATGAGTAGCCTTCTACCTGCCGGAGAACGAACACGGCGCGAAGCCCGGTTGGGAGGGCCATCACGGCCTGCTCCAGTTCCGTCAGCTCAAGCCGAGCATCCGATCTCTCCGTGCCAGCCAGTTGCGGCATATCCATAAGCGGCGTGGAGCGGCGACGGCGTTCGTTGCGCAAATGCATGAGGCTCAGACGTATGATTATTCGCGTGAGCCACTGATCCAGCCGACCACGGTCTTCATACCGCCGGAGCGCTTCGGGGAGTCCGACGAAGAGATCGTGGACAACGTCTTCCGCATCGGCGCGCGAGCCAAGCATCCGGTACGCGGTCCGGAACAACGAAGCCGCGTGCCGTTCGTATAACTCGGCTATTCCAGATGGATCACCAGCGATCGTGCGCCCGAGCACTTTGTCCTGCGTCAGCGGCTCGCTCGATTGAAGTGTGAGGACGGCGTGAGGTCTCGGCATTTTCATCTTATCAATGCCGGCCGACACCCGAATATTACACGATCTGACTACTCGCGTCCGGATCGTCCAGTCGCGCTTCCAGCTTCAGCCGAACCCGTCGCAGTGGTTCCCCGATAGCGAGCACAACGACGACGCCACTCATGATGAGGAACGCGCTGTACAGTGTCGGCTGGAATGACCCCAGCGCAACCAGCAACGTTGTGGCGGCCGCCGGTGGGTGCTCGGCGTGCAGCACGACTTCCAGGAACACTGCCAACGCCAGGGCCAGCACTGCGGCGCAAGCACGCGCCAAACTTACAGTATGGGTCTCAAACACCGAAGGTGCGAAGGCAACGCCAAAAATCGCGACGCTGACAGATGCGGCGAGGAATCCCACGGCATGCGACACCAGCACTGCGTACGGACGCGAACTGTGGTGCTGAGGCTCGTGCGCCAGCATTACCGCGGTAGGACCGAGGCTCGGAAATAGAAACACCTGCCCCGTGACTACCGCAAGAACGGCAGGACCCACGAGCACCAGAGCAGACGCAACTGGCGCCCAGATGATGCGTTGCTTTACCGGACGTCGTGGGGGATCCCGGCGCATTGAAGTACGGCTGGTCATATGAGACTGGACATTCATGAATCGCGCCGCGGCAGACAGAACGAGAACGATGCTCGGTCGACCCTACGTCGTCCATCGCTATTTAATAGCCGTCAGCACTCGAGTCGGCGGGTATATCCACGGCGTGATCCCGTGCGTGCTCACCGACGTCATACCGGCCTTGCGAAGTTCGTCAGCATACTCGCCTACGTTCGAAATGTCGATTATGCCCACTCGACCACCGGGTTTCAACACACGCACGATTTCCCGAATCGCCTTTCGTCGCTCCTCCGAACCGGAGACGTTGTGGATAGCAAGACACGAAAGTACGAGATCGACGGAGGAATCGTCCAACGGCAGCGCGCGCATGTCACCATCGCGTACATCCACGCGGTCCGCGACTCCTTCTTCTTGCGCGTTAGCCATCGCCGCTGCCGATGAATTGTCCTTCTGATCGACTTGCGACCAGAGATCGACTCCGATCGCCTTCCCCGTCGTCAGCCGCTTGGCAGCGCCGATCAACAACAGGCCGTGGCCGCACCCCACGTCCAGTACGGTTTCACTCCCGGTGAGTTGAAAGCGATCCAGCAGATTGTCTCGCGCCCTAAGTTTTCCCCACCTGCTGCTCGCGATCATCAGACCGGATCCCGCAAGGAATCCGCAACCCATCCACAATAATGTTGGATGAACCGCGATGTGCTGGATCGTCGGGCTCGTAAATGAGAGCCGCGGCCACAGGAACGCGCCGACCACGCACAGGATCCCGAGGATTGCCAGAGTGCGGACTACCCCCGGCGCGTCTAGCCCGTAGTCTGCGTGCGCCGGTATCGCAGTTGTCGATTCAGCCATGTGGAACCTCGTTCGGAATACCGAATCTTAGCAGATTCCAGCCCTGTCGGCGAACCAACGCCACTGCGATCTACGCAGCCACAGCAATCGCTTCCTGTACGGGACGCACCACACAGTACTCGTTGCAACGAATCCTGCGCGGGCATTTGAGGCAGTCGCGTCGGATCTTCTCAGGATACAACGCCCTGTCACCAACAATGTAGCCAGCGCTCTCGAAAAACTTGGGTGTCAGCGTCAGCGCGAACAACTCGTCAACCCCACGCTTGCGGGCGAGTTTCTCTACTTCAGCAACGATTGCGGTGCCAAGCCCGAGGCCATGCGCGTCGCGCGCGACCGCTACGGATGCAACTTCCGCAAGTGATGGCGAGTACTCCTTCAATGCGCCACACGCCATCACCGATCCATCCGGACCAACGGCAACTACAAAATCGTGCAACGTCATGCGCACGGAGTCCGGTGAGCGGTACAACATGATCGCCTCGGCGGCATATCCGTTCACGAGTGATGCGATGCCGTCAATATCTGACGGTCTGGCTGGACGCAGGGTTATTGATGTAGAACGTTCCATTGTCATTTCAATACTTCCTCAAGACGGGCAAGCCCTTCCCGCAGTTCATTACGCGTAATAACGAGTGGCGGCAAAAGGCGAAGGGTATACTCGCCGGCAGACAGGATCAGCATCCCGGCGTCCATGGCGCGCGCCACTACGCCAGCCGCTGGCTCGACAACGTCCATTCCCCACATCAACCCCATTCCCCGAACTGCGCGGACACGACCTGTGCGGCGCTTCACCGTAAGCAGCTCCTCGCCAAACCACTCACCATTGTCGCGCACCTGCTGCAACAATGCAGGTTCGGCAAGGCGCTTCACAACATGCAACGCAACACTCGCGACGAACGGGCCGCCACCAAACGTGGTGCCGTGATCACCGGGCTTGATTTCAGAAGCGATCTCGGCGCTCATCAACACGGCGCCCATCGGCAAGCCGCCGGCCATCGGCTTCGCAACTGTGATCATGTCGGGCACAACACCCGTCTGCTCGTACGCGAACAAGGTGCCCGTACGACCGAAGCCGCACTGGATCTCATCGAATATGAGTGCGATCCGCCGCTCGTGAGTAAGTGCACGCAACTCCGCGAGCAGCCCGTGATCGATCACGCGAACTCCACCCTCACCCTGCACCGGCTCCACGATCACAGCAGCTACAGTGCGCGCATCCAGCGCGGCGTCGAGATCCTCGATTGTACGCTCGACAATCGACACACCGGGCGTGAGCGGGAGGAATGGAGCCTGATAAGCAGGGCGATCCGTCGCGGCAAGCGACGCGAAAAGGCGACCGTGAAATGCACCGCGCAGCGAGACTATCCCCGTTTTTTCTGGCGAGATGCTGCGACCGAACTTGCGCGCAAACTTGAACGCGCCTTCATTCGCTTCGGCACCGGAGTTGCAGAAAAACACCGACGACGCAAACGAGTTGTCGACTAGAAACTGCGCGAGCTCCTCGCCGGGCCGCGTGCGGTACAGATTGGATGTGTGCAGCAACCCGGTCTGCAGCGCGTCTTTGATCGCGCCGGCGATGCCGGCGTCGTTGTAGCCAAGCGCGTTGACCGCAATCCCGCTCGCGAAATCGAGATATGCCTTTCCGGTCTCGTCGTAGAGATACACGCCGTTGCCGCGTACCATCTCAACCGGGGGACGCTTGTATGTCCCGAGAATGGGTGGTGGCGCGGCGGTAGCTGCCGACACATCGTTGTCAGCGCCTATCTGCATTACTGGAAGGGTCATCGTCGTCACTTCGCACCTACCGTTGCAAGCGTTACAAGTGTGCCGCGGGTGGAATCTTCCAGCGCGGGCAGATCGGAAATACGCACGGACTGCACACCCCCAGCAAGAGCAGCGTGCGCCGCTTCGAGTTTTGCTGCCATCCCACCTGCAGCCACGCCCGATGCGATGAGTGCACGCGCCTCGTCGATGTCCAGCTCATCAATCACCCGCCCCGAGGAATCGAGCACTCCCTCGACATCGGCGATGATGAGCAGTTCGTCTGCCCCCAGTGCGACAGCAAGCGCGGCAGCGGCATCGTCACCATTCACATTGAGAGCGGTGCCCGGAGTTTCAGCACTCGCTGCAAGCGGCGACACGACCGGCAATAGACCCGAAAGCCAGAGCATCTCTATCAACGATGTGTTGATGCTGACCGGCATTCCAACAAAACCAAATTCGGAGATGCCAAGCGGTTGCGCAGAAATGAGGTCCGCATCCTCGCCTGACAGCCCGATCGCCCGTGCGCCAGCCGCATTGAACTGCGATACCAATCGCTTGTTCACGACCCCGGACAGCACCATCCGGATTATTTCGAGATCTGCAGCAGTTGTCACGCGCCTGCCCCCAGCGAACCGCGGCTCGCCACCAAGCTTGCGCTGCAACGCCGAGATCTCGTCGCCACCGCCATGCACGACGCACATCGCTCCGTCTGCAATCCACGCCGAGGCAATGCTTGACGCGAGCGTATCCGCCGACTGTGCGCGACCGCCGATCTTCACGACCCGCTTTATCGATGGAGTCATGAAGGAAGACCCGCGATTTCGGGGATTCCGAGCATGAGATTCGCATTCTGGATCGCCTGGCCGGCCGCACCTTTCATGAGATTGTCGATCGCTGCGACAATCACGAGTGTCGGCTGACGCACGTTGGCCGCGTGCACCACGCTCAGGCGAACCACGTTCCGACGCACGACGTCGCGCAACGATGGTGGCGTATCACTCACTTCGATGAACGGTTCGTGACCGTACATCTCCTGCCAGAGCTGGATAGGGTTCGTCAACCGCTCAGTAACGGGAACTGTTATCGTCGCGAGAATTCCGCGCGCAACGGGTAGCAGATGTGGCGTGAACAGAATGTCGTTATCGCCACCCAGGTTGCTGACAACTGCCCGCATCTCGTTCAGGTGACGATGCTCATTGCCAACAGAGTATGCGCGAAAATCTTCCGCGACCTCGGCGAACATGAGCTCCGGTTTCGGCGTGAAGCCGGCGCCCGTTGTTCCGCTCGCAGCGCTCACGTTGATCGTCGCGCCTTTCACGACAAGCGACCGCGCGAGCAATGGTGCAAGCGCGATAAGGATCGCGGTCGGATAGCAGCCCGGATTTGCAACTATATCTGCATCGAGCAGTTCCGGACGCATCAACTCAGTCAGTCCGTAGGGAACAGCTTCTACCCGTTGCCCGGAACCGTTTCCCGGCCGAAGATCGGCCGACAGATCCACGACCTTTGCGCCGGCAGAGGCAGCGGCTTCGACCCAGGTTGCGGAAGTGCCATGCGGCAGCGCCGAGAAAACCAGGTCGGCGCTATCCAGCTGAGCGTCGTCCGTCGGAATCAGCGTTATGGACTGGCCAGCGGCGCGCACGCGCTCCCCGGCCCGGGAATTCGCCGATGCGAAACCCAGCTCCATTGCCGGATGCCGAGCCACGAGCTCGCAGAGCTCCCGACCCGCGTAGCCCGAGGCACCCAGAACGCCGACTGTAATTTTATTCACCAGGAATGTATAAACAGTCAAAGCGGTGATCGCAATAGCTATTTTCCCCCGGGAGCAGCCGCGTTCAGACCATGCTGGTCAGGAGGCCGCGTCGGCCTATATTCCTTCCTCGGCCCCCGCCTCCCCGAGGGGGCCGATTGTACCAGGATTTCACGCGGATTTGGCCCCGAATCCCGCCAATTGGAGCCCTTGAATGGTGCGCACTTCCCTGCTGTCGATACTGTCCGCGGTCGTTGTCCTGTCATCGAGCATCCCGGCGCCTGTCATGGCGCAAACCGCTGGACGGGCCGTCCCGACTCCGGCGTCGGTGATCGGCTTCGTGCCGGGAATCGATCGGAAACTCCCCGAATGGAAGCAGGTCGTTGCATACTTCCACGCTCTCGAAAAGGCGTCGCCGCGCATCCAGGTCCACACACTCGGCAAGACTACGCTGGGCAGACCGTTTGTGGCCGTATACATCAGCGACTCGACGACGATCGCCAATCTGGCTCATTACAAAAACGTCCAGCGGCTGCTGTCGGATCCGCGGCTGACGACTCCCGGTCAGATCACAACACTCAAGGCAGACGGAAAGCTCGTTATTCTCGTGACTTCCAGCATTCACTCGACTGAGGTCGGTGGGATCCTCACACCGATGGTGCTGGCACAGAAGCTCGTTGGCGACGAGGATGCGAATGCGCAGTCGATCCGGCGCAACACGATTGTGATTCTGGTTCCTTCGCTCAATCCGGACGGCGTGGACATCGTGCACGACTGGTACGCCAGTTCGATGGGAACTGCGTGGGAAGGCAGCGGTCCGCCCGTACTGTATCATCACTACACAGGACACGACGACAACCGCGACTGGTACGCGTTCACTCAGGTCGAGACACAGATGGTCATCGACTCGCTATACAGTCAGTGGCATCCTGCGATCGTAAACGACATCCATCAGCAGGGCGCCAACGGCACGCGACTGTTCATTCCGCCGTACATGGATCCAATCGAGCCGAACATCGATCCGATCCTGATGGCTGGCGTTGCACAGATGGGCAAGGCGATGACATGGCGCCTGACTTCGGATGGATTCCGGGGCATCGCCAACAACACATCGTACGACGCGTGGACTCCCGCGCGCGCATATCAACACTACCACGGCGCAATTCGCATCCTTACGGAGACTGCGAGCGCGAATCTCGCTTCCCCGATCACGGTATCGTTCGACTCACTGCGTCCAGGTTATAACGTTGACCCGAAAAAGTCCGGCGTCGATTTTCTCACCACATGGCCCGGCGGCAACTGGACTATCGGCGATATCGTTCGCTACCAAACCGCCGCGACGATGGCGCTTCTCACACAGGGCGCTGCAGATCACACAGAGTGGATGCGCACGTATTCGCAGGTCGAACAGAACGCAGTAATGGGTAATCGCGCCCCGGGTCGGGAGGATTGGCCAGCGACGATAGTGATCCCCGAAGAAGCTGCGCGTGACACCGCAATCAATGCAGCACTCAACATTCTGCAGCGCGGCCAGGTTGATGTACGCCGAGCCAGCTCCGCGTTCTCTGCGGACGGAAAGCAGTTCCCGGCGGGGAGCTACATCATCTACACAGCTCAGCCATATGCTGCGTTCGCCAAGACGCTGCTGGAGGACCAGCACTATCCCAATCTGTTCGAATATCCGGGCGGGCCACCCAAGCGTCCGTACGACGTGACTGCGCAGACATTGCCACTACTATATGGATTCAATGTTGCATTCGTGCGCGACTCGGTGACTGTTGCGTCGACGGCACTCGCTCCTGTGCGTGTGTTGCCGTGGGTTGCAAAGGGACTCAGCAATAACAAGGTGCGTCGTATCGCGATGTTCCAGAACTGGGCTCCGTCAATGGACGAAGGCTGGACGCGTTGGGTGTTCGATCAGTACCACGTTCCATACACCATGATCACGGACAAGGACATCCGCGCCGGGAATCTGGCGTCACGATTCGATGCGATCGTGCTGCCCGACCAGAATGCGCGACAGATATCCGGCGGCGCGCGTGGCAATTATCCCGACTCACTCAAGGGTGGTCTTGGTGACGAAGGCGCGAAGCAACTCGCAGCGTTCGTCGATGCGGGTGGAACTCTCGTCGCGTTCAACGCGGCCAGCAACTACGCGATCGAGGCGTTATCGCTTCCAGTCAAGAACGTACTCGCCGACTTACGCCCGAAGGATTTCTACGCACCGGGCTCACTGTTCCGCGTTGAATTTGATCGTACAAATCCGCTTGCAGCCGGAATGACAGCACCGGAGCCTGCGGTCTGGTTCGAAGGAAGTCCAGCGTTCGAAGCAACTGATCCATCGCGTGTCACGATCGTTGCTCGATATCCCGCGCAGGGTGATCCACTCCTCTCCGGCTGGCTGCTCGGCGCAGATCACATCAACGGCAAGGCTGCGATGGTGGACGTAAAGCGCGGCAGGGGTCATGTGGTGCTGTTTGGTTTCCGACCTCAGTACCGAGGCCAGAGCATGTCGACATATCCCCTGGTATGGAATGCGCTGAGGTAGTCGATGGAGGACTCCAGGGGAGCGGTCCGCGCGGCAGCGACCTGAAACGCGCGCCGCCGGTCGTGACTATCGTCGATGTGCGTGACCGGAAATTCTCCAATCAGATCTGGTAACGCGGCGCGCCCTGGAACGTACATCATAAATAGAGGCCCGCCGCGCGGCCTGAATCGGTTCCATGCTGAAGCAGCGCGCTCTGGCATGGAACGCCAATCTGCCCATATGCAAGCGTGGCCTCGATATGGGTCAACCTCAAATCTTCAGCTATGACCCACCGACGCGCCACAACATCCCTGTCCGTCGCGATGGCCTTCTCGTTGATGGTCGTCGCTCCACTCCGTGCACAGAAAGTGCCACCCGCGAAGACGCCGGTGCGCGGCGACACCGTGCTGCGCCAGCCATTGCCAGGCGCTCGTGACAACAGCAGGCAGCGACCCGATACTGCAGGTGGGGTGGTCACGGGCGACTCACTGACGCGCTTCCTCAACAAGTTCTCCTACAGGAATCTCGGGCCCGCTGCGTACAGCGGCCGCATCACTGCGATCGCGGTTCCACATCCTTACAGGAAAACGATCTATATAGGATCGGCGGGCGGGGGCGTGTGGAAGACGTCGAATGCCGGTATCACCTGGCACCCGATCTCCGACTCGCTCGGAATACAATCGATTGGTGACGTTGCAGTTGCGCCTTCGGACACCAATGTCATCTGGGTGGGAACCGGAGAGAAGAACTCCTCTCGCTCACAGTCCTGGGGCAATGGCGTGCACAAGTCCACCAACGGTGGCCGCACATGGAAGCACATGGGTCTCACAGACACACGGTCGATAGCCAGGATCGTGATAAGTCCGACCGATGTGAACACGGTGTACGTCGCAGCACTTGGTCATCTTTGGGGAACGAATGCCGAGCGCGGCGTCTTCAAGACAACCAACGGCGGCACGACGTGGAGCAAGGTGCTCTTCGTGGACGATACCACCGGTGCAATCGACCTGAGGATGGATCCATCGAACCCGGAAATCCTGTACGCCGCGACGTGGCACCGTCTGCGGCAGGGCGGATCACACATGCAGGGTACCGGCGCTGGGAGCGGAATCTACAAAACTGTGAACGGCGGACACACGTGGACCAAGCTCACCGACCCGGCGCTCCACAATGGGCTTCCGACGGCCGACATAGGGCGGGTGAGCATCTCGCTGTCGGACAAGAATCCGAACGTCGTCTATGCGATGATCGCAGTCGACCGCGGGATCACCAGCGTCTCGGCCGCGCCCTTTGGAGGGCTCTTCCGGTCCGATGATGCGGGTGCGCATTGGGTGCAGGTCAATGACTTGGCGGCAAACCCACATTATTACTATGACGAAGTCGTCATCGACCCGACGAACGACAAGCACGTATACGTGCTCGCGTCACCGCTATTCGTATCCCGGGACGGGGGCCACACGTTCGCAGCCGATTCCCTGTACAACGTGCACGTCGACAACCACGCGCTCTGGATCGATCCGGCGGACAGCGCGCACATGATACTCGGCAACGACGGTGGCGTTTACACGACGTTTGACGGCGGAAAAGCGTGGGAGCACGCCCAGATTCCCGTCGGGCAGTTCTACACGGTGGCGGTCGATAGCGCGTCCAAGCCCTACCGAATCTGCGGCGGCCTGCAGGATAACGGCGTATGGTGCGGTCCAAGTGCAAGCCGGGACTCGCTGGGCGTGACTGATGCCGACTGGTACAGCGTCAATGGAGGTGATGGAATGTGGGTGCAGATTTCACGCGCCGATCCGAACATCATCTATTCAGAGTCACAATTCGGCAGCATGTCGCGTCTCGACATGCGGACGTGGAAGCGTGACAATATCAAGCCCTTGGCGCTCGATGCCGGTGGCGATTCCGGTTACGGATACACCTGGGGATGGACCGCACCGATACTCCTGTCGCAGCATGACACCACGACACTGTATGCGGGAGCGAATCATCTATTCCGCATCCATGATAACGGCGCCAAAGGAGTGGACTGGGAAGTAGTCGGCCCGGACATGACGCGCGCTGACCGCAATCATCCGGAAGCGGAAGGAAGCAACACCTCGTACCACGCACTATTCTCGATTGCCGAGAGTCCGCGAACGCGCGATGTGATCTGGACGGGAAGTGATGACGGACTTGTCTGGCTGACGCGCGACTACGGCAAGACGTGGACGAATCTCACCAGGAATTTTCCGGCCGGCGCGCCGACGAACTGCTTCGTATCAACGATCGCGGCAAGTCACTTCGCAGAGGGCACCGCGTACCTGACCTACGACTGTCACAGTCGCGATAACTACGCGCCCCATGTCTTCAAGACGACCAACTTCGGCAAAAGCTGGAGCTCAATCACGACCGGGCTTCCGAGCGATGGCGGTAGTCTCACGGTGTTCGAGGATCCGTACAATCCGCAGTTGTTGTGGGTTGGTACAGAAGTGGGCGTCTACGTTTCCATCGACGGCGGGGCCAGATGGCGGCGGTTCGGACGGAATCTCCCTCCGGTGCAGGTGGATAAGTTTGCCATGTCATATGACCAGCGCGAGCTGGTCGTGGGTACGCACGGCCGAGGTGTCTGGGTGGCCAGCGTCGGTCCGCTGGAGGAGATGTCAGATTCGCTGCTGCGTGAACGGGCACATCTCTTCCGCGTTGCTCCCGCAACGCAGTTCCGATACGCGGATACGCACCCATCGTTCGGAAGTCGTCCGTTCGTTGCTCGGAATCCCGCGCGCGGCGCGACGATCTCGTACTACCTGCGCGACGCACTCACCGGTCCAGTCGATCTGTACGTCCTCAGCGCGCGGGGCGATACGGTGCGTAAGTTGAGCGGAGCCGGCTACGCCGGACTCAATCAGGTCACATGGGATCTGTCGAGCACGAAGCCGCGTGGGATATCGCTTGGTGAGTCGACTTCGCCGGCGGATCTGCGGCGTGTACTGCCAGGCGATTACGTGGTCACCATGAAGGTCAACGGGGTGACGCTGCGCCAACCGATCAAGGTGGAGGAGCGGCCGACCGCTCGAGTGACGCCGCCGCGGTAGAAGCTGGCGCTGGACCAGAATCAGAAGGGGCAGGCGGAAATTTCCGCCTGCCCCTTCTGATTGTACTACTGTCCCGAGCTACCGAAATGCTTATGCGTTGCGGTCCAGGCAGCCCTGGAACTTGGGGTTTGTCTTCTCGTTGTCCGTGACGGGAAGATTCACATCGGTTCCGTACGGCGGACCACCATTCTTGAAGAAGAGGCCGGTGGGGAACACTTGGTCCTGTGTTCTGCCGTACTGACGGATCAGCCGACGTTCATCGCCGAGGCGAGTGCCGCGAGCGAACTGCCAGAACGCCTTCTCGCGAAAGAAGAGACTTACTGCGGCATCAGCAGTTGATGGCGTTGCCAGTGGTGCCATCGCTGGAACCTGGAAGTTTCCAAGTGTCTCCGGCGTGGTGCGAAGCGTGTTGAGAATGGTCATCATTCCGGCGACGTCGCCGGCTTGAAGCTTGGCTTCCGCTTCGATAAGCCGTGCATCGATTCCCGAGAACAGGACGTTCGGATCGGTGCGATTCAGCCAGATCAACTGCTGAACGAATGGCGTGGTCCGATCGATCGATACGACGCTTGGATTGGTGGAAGAACCCTTGACCGGCACTCGTGGATCATTCGCAGAAGCGAATGGGATCGCGTTTGCTATGATGTTCTTCTGACCGTTGAGGAGATCGACGCTGTCCCCAACAACCATCCGTGCAACGCTCTGTCCCTGACCATTATAGGTCCAGATCTCGTTGTCTTGAGTCGGCTGTGAGTACGTAATCAAGTACTGATAGTTCGTCGGCACGACGCTCGCAGGTACGAGGGCTGCCGCTTCAGCGAACTTGCCCATATCGACGAGCGCGCGGGCCTTGGCCACCAGAGTGGCATTGCGGACGCCGATGCTGTAGCTGTCGGTTGCACCATTTACGAGTGCCAGGGCACTGTCGAAGTGCGTGATCGAAAGCGCGAAGCCTTGCTGGTTTGTCAACGGATCAGTGTACACCGGAGATCCGTTCACGACACTGCCGAATGGGACACCGTTGCAGAAAACTTCCGAGAGGCTCATCTCGACGAGCCCAACTCCCCAGTACATCTCGGCGATCTCCGATTTCTTGTCGGGAGAAGCAGTGGTGAGCGCGTTTATGGCATCGTAGAAGCGTCCGCGCGAGTTCTGTGCTGCGGTGTACGCGGTTTGGAGCACGGTGTTATTCAGCGAGATAGTGCGCTGGTCGGTTTCATTGTGTTGCTGAAACGTATCGCCCGACTTCCACACATCCGTCAGAAGATCGCCCAGCATCATGGGATTGTTCCCGTTGCTTCCGCCACCGCCGACGGTCCATACCTTCATCTGTCCGAGCGCCCCGACACGCAACGCTTCGGCGCCGGCAGCTCCAGCCGTCGCAATTGCCGACGCGGTGATGGTACCAGGCTGTTGCGGCGATAGCAACTCGTCCTTGATTCCGCATGCACTGATGGACAGCGCGCCGACCGAAAGCAGGCCGGCAACCGCCCATTGAGCATGATTGGTGAGTTTTGTCATAATGTCATGTTCCTCGAAGGCGGGTTAGTAGTGGAGATTGAGTCGGAGCGTGAAGTACGTTCGCGGCGCTGGGCTGGCGAAGAGAGACTGCGTGTCGCCTGTCCCATAATTCTCCTCTGGGTCCGTGCCTCGGAACTTGGTCCAAACGTGCAGGTTGCGCGCGCCGAAACTCAGGCTCGCACTCTGAGCGCGTACCAGCTTAGCCACCGTGTGAGGTGCTGGAAGCGTGGCCGATAGCTCACGGAAGCGCCAGAACGCTCCGTCCTGCAGGTAACCGTACGTCGTCTTGATAGGAGTCGAGGTTGCAGCGATGGCCGCGGCCTGGTCTTCCAACGATGCATTGGGATCGGAGCGTCCGGGGCACGCGACGCTCTGCTGGCACTGGAACGCTCGCCCACCGTCGTAGATCTTGTAGCCGCCCTTGTAGTCGAACATCCCCTGCACGCGGAGTTTCTTCTTGAACAGATCGAAGCCAAGCGTGACCGACCCGGTTGTCGCCGGAATCGAGGGACCAAGGTATGAGAATTTGGGATTGACCGTCACCTCATTAGGCGTGATGTATCCATCCTTATTCAGGTCAGCGTACGTATATGTCTGGTAGAAAAACCCATTGATCGGCAGTCCCACGGAGTCACGCTGTGCACCGGTTCCGATCGTTGGATTGGGTTTCCCAGCGGCGTTTTTGCCGAGCGACAGGATCTTGTTGACGTTGCGCGATCCGTTGAGAGTCATGTCCCAACCGAAGTTGTCCCGCTGCACCAGTTGCATATTCAACAGAGCTTCCAGGCCCGAGTTCCGGATCGAACCAAGATTCATAAGGACGCTCGTTGCAGATGCGGTGGACGACGGTGCTATCGCCGCGTTGATGAGCGCATCGTGCGTTGTCCTGTTGTAGTACGTGAAGTCCAGATTGGCGCGAGTGCCGAACATGTGCGACTCGAAGCCAGCCTCGAACTCTCCTGAGCGCTCCGGTTTCAGATTTGGATTGCCGAGAGCGGCCGCGAGCAGACCGGGCGTGTCCGTGCCGCTCGTGCCACCAACCGCCGCCGGAATGTTGACCGTGGGCGCCCCATAGGTGGCAAACGACGCTGTCGCGCCAGGCTGCACGCCTGATGCGCCGTACGCACTCCGGAGTCGGAACTCATTCAACCACCGGGGCTTGGGAAAGAACGATTCGTCCGTCAGGATCCACGAGAGGCTTGCCTTGGGATAGACTACCCGCTGGAAGTTGGTTCCGAATGCGCTGTTCTGATCCGAGCGAGCGGCCACCGTGATGAACATGCGATCACGCAGGGAGGCCTGCTCCTGGATGTACACACCGAGTGTCTTGCTTGCTGTCGGCAGCAGGTTGCTGCCCGATATGACCGCTGCCTGACCGACGGTTACAGCGCCAGGCGGGAGCTGCTGACCGTTGGACGAGGTGTTGTCCTGCTCGACGTTGGTATACTGAGCACCGACTGTCGTCTTCAGGTTGAGCCATTGCTTCGCCTGCCACGGCATGTTGCTCGTTATCTGCGCCGTCGTGTTGCGGTAGTTCTGATTGGTGGAACTGACCCGTCCCAGGCGGATGGTTCCCTGGTTCATGCACTCCTGGAAGCGGCACAAAGTGAAGTCGCGCTGGTTCAAGAGGTCCATACCGACGGTCGCGTTGTTCTGCATCCAGCTTAGCGGCCGCCAGTTGGCCGTCGCACTGGTGAGCAAGCGCTGAATATCTTCCTGGGTGGTCTGCTGGAAAATGTCACCGTAAGTGTAACCGTTGTTACCATCCAGATTCTCGCCGCGCGATCCTATCTGGCTCACACCGAGACCAGCTTGCGTAAAGCCCGGGCTCATCATCGACTGATACTGCGGACTGAAGAAACTGTTGTCGCCGAAAGTCATGCGTTGATGCGTGGTGACGAAGCCCGTGTTGAGTGCCAGATCGAGCTGGGGATTTAGCGCCGCGTTGACGTTTGCACGCAGATTCGTTCCCTGCAAAAGCTCCGGATTGATCGACTCTTCGCGGACCGTAATTCCCTGCGAACGAAAGTCGTCGATGTTGTGCTGCGGCATCTTGAACGGGCCGACCTCGGACTGGAAGTCTCCGCTGAAGAAGTAGCGAACAGCATCGCTGCCGCCGCTGACCTGCGTTCCGTATGACTGACGGTGGCCGGTAGTGAATGGAGTCAGGCCCGGCGTGGCCAGGATGTTCAGCTTGGTAACGCTGTCCTGGACGCAGCTTCCTGCCGAGATGGTGAGAAGAAGACAACGCACCTGGAGATTAGGGTTGGCCGGCGTGTGTCCCCAGATTGCGTATGTATCGGCGTAGTGATTGCGATCCTGGACGAGTCCGCCTTCCGCGAACGAGCTCCAGACCGCCTTGCCAGCGCGCCCCTTCTTGGTCGTCACGACGATTACACCGTTGGCGGCGTCTGTGCCGTACAGAGTGGCGGCAGAGGGTCCCTTCACGATCTCGATGTCGGCGATCGTCTCAGGATCGATTCCGTTCAGAAATGACGATTGCTGGCCGTTGGTACCCTGGATGAAGCCGGAGTTACCAGCGTTGAACCGGATGCCATCGACAATCCAGATCGGGGCGTTGTTGAGCGATATGGAACCGGCGCCGCGAATGTGAATGATGCCCGCCGAACCAGTTGTGTTGCCGGGCAGAATGACGACACCAGGTACCTTTGCCACCAGGAGGTCAGTGGCCGAGGTGATCGGCGTTTCTTCCACTCGCTTGTTGACGTTGTCCAGTGTGGCAATGCTGTTGCCCAACTCCACTCTGCGCTGCTCGCCAGTGGCAGTTGTCACAATTTCCTGAAGCTGTATTGCCACCGTCTTCAGCGCGAAGTCGAGTGTCGCATGTTGCTCCGCGGTGACCGCCACGGATTTTTTCTGCGCCTCGAATCCGACGCGGAGAACTCGAACTTCCACAGTGCCGACCGGCACACCGGTCAGCACATATAATCCTTGACTGTTAGTTGAAGTTACGAGGTTCGTTCCAACGACGAACACTCGACCATCACTTACTGGCTGCCCGCTCCCGACAGCCGTCACGTGGCCGCTGATCGTCGCATGCTGCGCCGATGCCAGCGCCGGAACGGCGGTGAGAAGGAGCGCGGCAAGCGGCGAACGCCAGCACACATTCCACAGTCGATTCAACCCCATGTTTCCCCCAAGAGTGACGTGTATCAAACCACGGTACTTGAGCGCTTCGCATCCCGACGTGTAAAGCGTAGATCAAGTCGGATCCATTATGCAGGACATCTTTCCTGATGTCAACATTTTATTAAGAATATTCGCATAGATATACAAGGCGAGGGGAAGCATATCCTGTGGTTATGCCTCCCCTCGCCGTTCAGTGATGCGCCACTACGATCTATCAGGGGTGTTCGAGCATCGCCCCACCGGGGTAATCATCATGCAACAGGTGCTTGGCGAAGTACTCCATCATCATGCTGTTGGCGTACGGCGCCATATCGCCATACGAGTGTGGCTTGCCTGGATAGATCATGAAATCGAACCGCTTATCTGCCTTGATAAGTGCGTCGACCAGACGGATGGTATTGCCTGGATGAACATTGTTATCCATCGTGCCGGTTTCGAGCAGGAGGTTGCCTTTCAGATTTTTTGCGATCTCGATGTTGGTCGGCACATGTATCACGTACTTCAGGCTGTCCGCAGAAGTAGTATCAGCCGCGCCCATCGGGGCCGTCGCGTCAGACATGCTGTCAGACATGCTCACCGGGGCGGCGCTTCCACGTCGGCTACCGGTGGATCTGCGCGCGCTATCCGCTCCGACGTTTTCCATCTTCCCGCCCTGGTTCTCCTCGCTCCAATTCTGATTGTAGATGTTGTTATCGTGATTTCCCGATTCCGAGACACCGACTTTGAAGAAGTCGTTATACGGTGGCTGCAGCATTGCAGCAGCCGTCAGGAAGCCACCGCCGGAATGTCCATAGATACCAACGCGCTGCAGATCGATCCAGTGATGCTGGGCCGCGAGCTGCTCGATTCCGGCCTTCTTGTCGGCCAGTGCATAATCACGGAGGTTCCCGTAGCCATACCGATGGTACGCTACCGAGCGAATGGGGCTACCACCGCGATTGCCAATCTGAATTACGATGAAGCCGAGCTGTGCGAGTTGCTGCTCTCCGGCGTTTCCCCGGAATGTGTTGTTCACGGACTCGGTTTGCGGACCCGGATACACATGTGCAATGATTGGATATGACTTCGTGGAATCAAAGTCAAACGGCTTCCACATATTGCCGTAAATGTCAGTGACGCCATCAGCCGACTTCACCACGAACGTTTCGGCCGGCTTCCAGCCACGCGTTGTCAACGGCGAGATATCCATGCTCTCGAGTTGCATCACCACGGCACCCGTAGCGTCGCGAATCACCGACTTCGGAACGTAGTCCACGCGCGAGTAGTTATCCACTGTGTAGCGCTTGGTCGGCGATAGAGTCTCATCGTGATTGTAGTTGCCGCGATCCATCAGCGTGAAGCCCGAGCCGTCGCCGTTGACGCGGTAGAGGTGCTGCAGGTATGGATTCTCGCCGGCCTCGCGGCCTTCTCCATTGATCCACACGATACCGCGCACCGTATCGACGTCCGCGATCTTGTCTGCGTGCCAGGCACCAGTGGTGAGCGGCCGCTTGAGATGTCCGTTGTAGTCATAGAGATAGTACTGCCCCCAACCAGACCGCTCCGACCACCAGATCATGTCGCCGCCGCGTCGTACGTAACGAACCGGCTGAGACTCGGTGACCGCGTGCTCGATGGTCTCGCTGATGAGCGGCGCGACGTTCTTGCTGGCGAGATCTACCTCAATGAGCTCAAGGTTGCGTTGCAGACGGTCGCGACGAACCAGGCGCAGCTTCGCGGAACCCACGCCCCAGTGTACATCCAGGAGGCGCTGATCCTTCCACTTGCTCACGTTGACGGGCGTCAATCCTGTCGTGCCCCGGCGATAGACATACAAATCCTGTTGAGGCACGTTCACTTCACCCGGCATCGCATACTTATACGTCATGAGTGTTGGCCGTGGCTCGGACAACACGTTCACGAGGTACAGATCCTTGACCTTGCGTGAGTCGTTACGAATGACCGCGAATGCGCGTGAGTCGGGCGACCAGATCACGTTGGCACGCACTCGGGGATCGCGCGCACGCCTCCGCGCGTCACGCTGAAGATTCCCGTCGAGCAGTTGGATGCCTGTCGTGTCCTGAAATCCGAAGCTGTAGTCCTTCACTCCGTCAGTGGTGATCTGCGTAGTGTCCTTCGTCGCCACTTCAACAATGAAGAGATTGTGTTTCCGGGCAAAGGCGAATGCAGTGCTGTCGGGTGAGAAATTGCGGAAATCCTCGCCGCGGGGTACGCCTCCCCCCGGCGGCCCACCGCGCGCGCGCGCCTCGCGCTCTTCATCAGGCGGAATCGAATCCAGGGCCATTCGGCCCAGGCTCGTGAGCGACTCGCTCGCGAGATTCCAGTCGTAACGCACGGAATCAACACTAAACCGGATCGACTTGTGGTTCTTGGTGAAGTTGAGCGTCTTGAACGGCAAGTCCTTTGGATCGGCCGCCTTGTGACTCAACTCGGTCAATGCCGCCGCAAGTTTTGCCTGATCGAAGAGATTTCGCTTCGTTTTTGTCTGTGGGACAGCAAGGTAGAACTGTGAGCCATTATGATCCCGCCAGTTGTACCAGAGCGAATCCGACTTGCCCAACCACCGCGGTTCCACGGCAGCACTGTACATGACTGACTTGAGCGCGTTGGCGCTGAACCGGTCGGCGAGTGTCCAGTTAGCCTGGTTGACATGGTCGCTGTTCAGCGGTTGCGGGGATGCTGGCGCCTGCGCGCCTACCGGCACCGCACCAGCAGCACCCACGAGCAACATGGCCGCAATTGCCGCCATGTTGCTCAGGCGCGGGGTGCGGAACGGACTCTCCGTGTGACGCATTCCTGGACTCTCCCTTAGTGGCGTGAGAAGAAGCACCCCCACAGGAAGCGCTCCATGCCTGGACGGCTGCACAATGCATGTAGCATCGCACAGCATTGTTTGCTGCCCAAGTAGCCTCCCTACGCCGCGGGCTGGCAAATCGTTGACACCCAGCCTCAGCCGACTCCGTTGTGACGTTGGAATCAACAACCCAAGTTGGATTGGCGCCGCCTGCCGTCGTGTTTATCGGTGCGTGTCGTTCAACTCCACGCCAACAACGATTACGGTTTCGGCTTGAGTATCTGAAGCGCACGCGCGGCGCGGCGATCGTTGGGATTCAGCGAGACCGCCTTCTCGTAACTCTTGATCGCCGCAGCGGTGTCGCCCGAAGCGAGCTGTCCACCGGCCGCTGCGCTCCATGCGGGGCCGGACGTTGGAGCAAACTCGAGATTCAACATGTAGAACTTGAGCGCGTCAGCTGTGCGGCTACGCTGCTGCAGCGTCTCACCAACGTCTGTAAGTGGTGCGACTCCAAAATCATACGAGCCAGATCCGTAGTAACGCGTCCGCAAGTTTCGGTACAGCGTCATCGCCGAATCGGGACCGGCAGAATCGTATGCCGTCAGCACTACCTGTTGAAGTTGACGAGGTTCCGTAAGACCGTGGTGACACGTCGCACACGAAACGACAATCGGCGGCTGTAACCGCGTCGGGAGTTTGGTCAGATACTCGCCATTGATTGCAGCGACCATGCGAAGCATCGTGCGAGCTTTGATCTTGGTCTGCTTTGTATCCAAGGAAAAGTCACGCTTCGTTCCCGGTTCATCGCCAGTCACATGGCAAAACTGACAACCGACTCCGAGCGCTTTCGTGAATGTTTCCATTGTATCCAGAAGCGCTTGACGCGGAATGTCCTTTGGGAAGTACTTGAGATTCTTGAGCGGCTCAGGCGGACCTGATGGTCGCTGATTCTGCGCTCCTGCGGTGAGCATTGGAAATGCGATGGCTGCACAGGCAACAAATGCAAGGATCCTGATGCGTGACATGGATCAGTCGGTCTAAGGGGAACGTCGCGATCGCGCGGCGCAGGACGTCTCTGAAAATAGTACGTTCCTAACTCTTCAGAAGTTGACAGAAAAATCCTGAGTGCGGAAGACGCCCTCCCTCCCGACTGGAATTGCTGACTGCGCTACCCGGCAAGCAGCCCCCGGCGGGCAAACCCCAGGGCGACTGGCCGTAAGACGTAAACTTGACGACCCCAATCTGAAGATCTAGGTTCGCCTCTTGACGGAGATATCCGCATGACCCGAAGCACAGTCGTTCACATCGCAAGAACCGCCGCACGTGCGGGCATGGCTGGGATCGGCGCTGCTCTAATCTCTCTGCTCGCACTGTCCGTCGACCCGCTCTTTGACGGTCACTCATCAGCCAACGCCCAGACCACGCAACGCGCTGCCGCTCAGGCCGGCCTTCAATTCGACGTCTCGTTTCCCGCCTCGGTTTCGTCAGCGAAACAGAACGGCCACATAATCCTGATCGTCTCTCGTGACTCCAGCAGCGAGCCGCGATTCCAGTACCAGGTGTACTCACCCGGCGTCCAGCCAGGCTTCGGGCTCGACGTCGACGGACTCGCACCGGGCCAGACCGCCGTAATTGATGCAAAGGTTCTGGGATGGCCACTGAAAAGTGTCGCGGATATTCCCGCCGGCGACTATCGCGTCCAGGCGATTCTCAACAGATACGAGACTTTCCATCGCTCCGATGGCCACACTCTGAAGATCGCTCCCGACAAGGGTGAAGGCCAGCACTGGTTCAGCAAACCCGGCAACTTCTACAGCGAACCGATGCATGTTCACCTCGACCCCGCGTCGAATCAGACTGTTCACATCAGCCTCGGCAAGGTCATCGCACCGATCCCCGAGCCAAAAGACACCAAGTGGGTCAAGTACGTTCGAATCAAGAGCGAACTCCTCTCCAAATTCTGGGGGACGCCGATGTACATTGGCGCGTACGTGTTGCTCCCGGCCGGATTCGATGACCACCCGCAAGCGCATTACCCGCTCGCTGTAGATCAGGGACACTACCCAACAGGATTCGGCGAATTCAGCCCCAATCCGCCAGTTCCGGGCTCACGCGATAGCGTGCGCGTGTCGTACGCATACGATCTCTACAAGAAATGGACGGGTCCGAATTTTCCGCGAATGCTCGTCATGAAAATTCAGCACGCGAATCCGTTCTACGATGACTCCTATGCGGTCAACTCCGCCAATCTCGGTCCCTACGGCGACGCTATCGTCAAGGAATTGATTCCGTACGTCGAGAAGAAATTCCGCGGTATTGGCCAGGGATGGTCGCGCACACTCTACGGTGGCTCAACAGGAGGTTGGGAGTCACTTGGTGAGCAGATTTTCTACCCCGACGACTTCAATGGCGCGTGGGCGTTCTGTCCTGATCCAGTGGATTTTCGTCAGTACGAAACGATCAACATCTACAGCGACACCAGTGCGTTCTACTTCACCGCAGACTGGAAGAAGACACCACAACCATCAGGTCGCGATTATCTCGGTCATCTACTCACCACCGTCAGGGACGACAATCACTGGGAGTACGTCCAGGGCCAGAAGGACCGATCAAGCGAACAGTGGGATGTCTGGGAATCGGTGTTCGGTCCAGTCGGTGCCGACGGATATCCGGCGCGCATTTATGACAAGCTCACGGGCCACATAAATCCGGCCGTTGCAGAATACTGGAAGGAACACTACGATCTTCGCTACATCCTCCAGCGCGACTGGAAGCAGATTGGTCCGAAACTCGTCGGCAAGATCCACATCTATTCCGGCACAATGGATAGCTGGCATCTGAACAACGCCGTGTATCTGATGCAGAATTTTCTGGACACGACAAAAGATCCGTACTACGCCGGCTCCATCGAGTATGGTGATCGGTACGAACACTGCTGGACAGGCGATTCACAACACTCACTACGAGTCGGCGGGATGACAGTCAATCAGCGATTCATCCCCGTGATGGCGCGTCACATCATCAACACAGCACCCGCCGGGGCGGATACGGTAAGCTGGAGATATTGATAGGCCTGCGCTTCCCTTGACCGTTTAGCCGATCAGCTCGCTTATCTCGCGTGAGCTGATCGGCTCATCCACAAAGGTGAAGGTGCCGAACTCCTTCATCTCGCGCGCTGCACGCAGAAACGCGCCGAGTGCGACACGAGTGAGTGCGCCGCCAACGCTCACGCGCTTGACTCCAATGCGCGACAGGTCCTGCATATTGAAGTGCACGCCCTGCATTCCCGCCAGCACATTGACTGGAAGGTCCACTGATTTCACCATCGTCGTGATTTCCTGCATGTCGGTCAGACCTGGCGCGTACAGCACATTCGCGCCAGCCTCCTGAAACGCCTGCAACCGCCGAATCGTGTCAGCGAGATCCCTTCGACCGTGCAGATAGTTTTCTGCGCGTGCGGTGA
The DNA here is from genome assembly GCA_003155795.1 of Gemmatimonadota bacterium. Classification (GTDB taxonomy): domain Bacteria; phylum Gemmatimonadota; class Gemmatimonadetes; order Gemmatimonadales; family Gemmatimonadaceae; genus Fen-1247. Next base: position 34,481 of record PMEM01000060.1, on the reverse strand, counting down.
GCATGAATGGGAACGGCAACGTCCGCACCACATCCACTGCAGCGCGCACGCGATCGACAGCATGCCCAAATTCGTAGATCGGTTCGCCGGGCCCGTCGCGGCTATCCTCAATCGAACAACCCGCAAGTCCAGCCTTCGCAGCCATTCGAATCGTTTCAGCTACCGTATTCGTGTCGTCACCAAACCCGTTTTCCAGATCGGCGCTGACCGGCAGGTCTGTCGCTGCGACGAGCGACGTGACGTGCGCGATCATCTCGTCGCGCGGAATATCGTGATCCTGTCGCCCAACGGAAAATGCGTAGCCCACACTTGTGCTCGCCAGCGCCTCGAACCCAGTCGCTGCAAGCAGGCGCGCCGAGCCCGCATCCCACGGATTTGGAATTATGAACGCCGAGTCGCGCTTGTGAAGCGCGCTGAATATTTCACACTTTTCTGCCTGGGTCCTCACAACGTCTCCCTTCCAAGATTCGTGAGTGCGTCACCACTCACCGAATAATCTACCCACTCGGTATCTGCAACCGCACCAAGCCGCTTGTAGAAGCGCGCAGCTTCAGCGTTCCACCCCGCAACCTGCCATTTCATCAGTGCGCAGCCACGTTTCACAGCCTCGGCGGCCGCAGCTCGCATGAGCCTGTCTCCATCGCCGTTTCCCCGTCGTGCTTCAACGACGTACAACTCCTTCACGAAAAGCGTCGGCTTCGCTCTGAACGCGAACGGAATCATGTAGAAGACGAGCATCGCAACCGGTTTGCCATCAGGTCCGTCGGTTACCAGACACTCGAAGTCCGGAGGAGACCGACGAAAGCCCTGCTCGATCAGGACCTCTTCCGTCACGGCGAATTTGTCGGCGTATCCTTCAAACCTCGCGAGGCCACGCATCAGATCCAGCAACGCAGGTACGTCGCCCTCAACGGCGAAACGCACCTGCGTCATCGGTGTAGCCCCATCAGTCATTTTGCAGCAATACCGATTGAGCGTTTCAATTCATCAGTTGTCGAGTGAAGTAGGTCATCTCGAGTGCAGTTGTATGTGCTCGTTCCTTGAGACTCGCCCCTGAGCCGTGACCGCCTTCCGTGACCTCAAAGAATAGATACGGAATGTTCATAGATGCGAGCTTCGCGGCAAATTTGCGCGCGTGCTGCGGCCCAACGCGATCATCCTTGGTCGTTGTCCAGATGAACGGCAACGGATATTTCTCACCAGCATGAAGGTTGTTGTAAGGCGAGATGGACGCCAGAAACGCGCGCTCGGCTGGAACAGAAACGCTTCCATACTCGCCCACCCACGAAGCGCCGGCCTCGATCTGTTCATAGCGCAACATGTCGAGCAATGGTACCTGTATATCGACCGCGTTCCACAGCTCAGGATGTTGCGTGAACTCGACCCCCATGAGCAGTCCGCCGTTCGATCCGCCTTCGATTCCCAATCTGCGAGTCGTCGTGATTTTGCGGGCTACCAGATCGCGCCCGACTGCTGCGAAATCATCGTAGATCACCTGACGATGTGTCTTGAGCCCCGCTTCGTGCCACGCAGGACCAAACTCGCCGCCGCCACGAATGTTCGCCAGCACCCATACGCCACCCCGCTCGAGCCACAGCTTGCCGAGTGCAGCGGAGTAATTCGGCGTTTCGGAAACCTGGAATCCGCCGTACGCATACAGAATCGTAGGGTTGTTACCGTCCAGCTTCATCCCGCGCTTGTGAACTACGAAGTACGGGATCTTCGTACCATCCTTCGACGTCGCCTCGAACTGTTCTACCGTATCGCCCGTTGCATCGAACTTCGCAGGCAGTGATTTGATCGTTTTCAGCGAGTGCGTCTGCGCGTCCACCATCATCACCGAACTCGGAGTCAGGAATCCGGCGACACTCAGAAATGCGGTATTGGAATGAATGTCTCCACCGCCGCTGCCGATCGAAAGATTGTCGGGAAGGTCAAGCTTCGATTCCACCCACCCTGATGGTGACGCGGGTGTGTACACATACGCTCGGCCTCGTACATTGTCGAGCCGCGTCATAACGACCGCGTTGCGCGTGATTGAGAGACCGTTCAGCGACTCGCGCGGGCCAGGAGCATATACAAGCGTTGCCTCGAGCTTCGCAGGATTCGCCTTCATCGCGGCGAGTTGTACCGATACCAGCGAACCCGCGGTGAACGGCTTGCCTTTCGAGTCAGTCCAGACAGTGTCAAGGGTGATCAGTACTCGGCCATCTACCAGCCCGCTGACACGAGCCTTGCCCGGAATCCCAATCGAATCAGCACCCGTCGCGGTGAGGATGTAGCTCTCGTTTTCAAAGAAGCTTGGCGAGTGTGACACCAGCACGAGGTGATTGCCACCGCCGTCTGTGAGCGCAGCCGCTCCGGCGCTTACGTCGCTCTTTGCACCGCGAAAGACTTCGACAGCAGCCGATAGCGGCTGACCGCGCTTGAGCCGCTTGACGATGAACGGATATCCCGATGTTGTCAGATCGCCCGGCTGCCACTCGCGCGCGATGAGTAACGTATTCGGATCTTCCCACGTGCTGCTCTGTTTGCCATGTGGAATGACAAAGCCATCCTTCACAAACTTGTTAGTCGTCAGATCAAACTCGCGACTCGTGACCGCGTCTTCTCCACCGTCCGATAGACTCACGATGCAGCGCGTTTCAGCTGGTTCGGCGCAATCAGCACCCTTCCAGAACCAGTTTGCCTTCTCCGCTTTTGACAGCGCATCGAGATCCAGAACAGTCTGCCATGCCGGTGACGATGTCTGGTAGCTGGCGAGTGATGTCCTGCGCCAGATACCGTGGACGTGGTCTGCATCCTGCCAGAAGTTGTAGACCTGACCGCCGATGATGTCGGGGGACGGGATGCGATCACGATCCTCAGCAAGTTTCACCGCCTCGCTGTAGAGCGCGGCGTATGATGTATCGTGTTCGAGCACTGCGAGTGTCTTCACGTTCTGTGAATCGACCCACGCCATTGCGCGCGGACTCGACACTTGCTCCAGCCAGATGAACGGATCCGTAGTATCGGCGGGAGTTGCAGATGCAGTGGCCGTATCGGTGGACGTTGTCGATGCGTCTTTCGACTGTCCACACGCGCAGAGAGCCAGAGCAACGCCAGTTAATGCGACACGCGAAACCAGTCGAGCGTTGAGTTCCATGTTCCTTCGGGGTTGTCGTTGAGGAGACAATACTGCGCTTACTGTCGGTCCGCTACCATCAGTCTCTGAAGTCCTGCGCGGAAGGTAGAGACACCGGCGCACCGCGCCGGATCCAGCCTCCATTTCAACCGGGTGGGATACGGCGAAGCCCCGTAGCGATCCTGGACTTGGCGGCTTGCATTGGTACAGTTTATGACGTATGCCGGACTAACGTAAGGTCGTAAGGCCAGCCTCATGGAGCCTCCCAATACCCGGTACCTGGAGCTTCCCGCTGGTATAGCCAGCCTGGTTTTACCTGTTAAGCCAGTAGCTGAACTTCACCAGGAACGTGTTGTCCGGTCGGATCGAAAGCAGATCCGGATACGATTGTGACCAGTTTCGCGTGTCGGGACTGTCGTTGTAAAGTTGACGTCCCTGCGTCCACACCAGGTACAGTGTCGAGCCAGGACGGTACTCCCAACGCACTACTGTGTTGGACTTGAACTCGCGGTCGCTGAAACCGGAGAGGGCGCTTGCTGGCGCACTGTAGGCGAGATAGCGATCAGCGTAGGCAGTCGCGCGAGGAGTTGCGCTGAGCTCCCGCGCGTCCGCATACGAACCATTAGACACGAACGGCTGAGCGTACAGCTGAACCGACAGCTGCGGTGTCGCTATATATGTTGCGCGCAGCGCCGTAGCTATCGTCTGCTGATTCAACCGTGCGAATGCGTAGTGCGTTGCGCTCGTTACGGTATCGCGAAAATTGCCGATCCATTGTGTGTCATTGATGTTATGCGATGCGGTAACATCAAGCGAAAATAGTAGCTGGCTCGATGCGCGCACTACCACAATCGGTTCGATGCTGACTCTGGAACTGCGGCCACCGTCTGCCCGCATGAAATTCGCTGCCAGTGATGGTGCAATTCGTCGTCTGTCGTCGCCCTGGATCTGAAGCCACGGCGCAACGTAGCTCGACTGACGCACCGCAGGTCCGCCACGTGCGCAACGGTCGCAGTAGGTCGCTCCCAGCTGGCCAACCGTCACACCTGTATTGATTCCCCAGTTGTTGTGAAACATCATGTGCGCGTTCGTATTCACAGCGCGTTCGAGCGACAGACCATCGGTGGTCCAGTAGCTCCAGAAATTGCCGTTCAATCTCAAGCTGTTATAGAGTCGCGTGGGGCTGAAGAAATTCAGTGCGCCCCAGTTGTTCCACTGTTGCTGGTCGGCGCGTTGAAGATATCCGATGTCGTTGACTTCATACCCAGCCGACTGTCGCGAGTAGTTCGACTCAAAGCGAGTGATGCCGCCGCCGTACTTGCCAATCGAGAATTGCTCTGCATTTCCACTCAGCGATGTCAGGCTGGAATCCACATTCAGATTCCCGTCGGGACGCTGGTAATAGTGAACAGCGTTCATCTGGGTATTTGTAATCGCAGTCCTGGTGCCGGTTACATCGCTTGCGGTGTAGCTCCCCGATATCTGGTAGTTGTTATCCAGGAACTTGTGCGAGAAATCGAGTCCGCCCACGGTCGCGGTGCGCCTGAGCGCATCCTTCGTCCAGGAATCCGTGGCCCTGTCAACGCTCGTTGCGATGATCCCGATGTTGCTCGCACCACCGCGAAAATCCCGCTGGATTCGCGCAACTCCATAGTTGGTCGCAGGCTCGATCGTCCTTCCGAGTGAACCGGTCGCCTGTTCGGTTACCGCGTCGAGCACTCCAACGGAGAAAGCCTTGCCCACGCGCCCGCTCAGCTTCGCGGCGCCGAGGATGGTCGTAGCAGTCGGCGAGCTCGCGTCGCCATAAGAGCCGAGCAGCTGCGGTGCGCGGCCGATGCGCCGCGAGTAGAACAATCCCTCGCCGTTGCAGTTGACTGCGCTGCAGTTGAGGTTGAACGCGTAGCGTCCCTGTCCCTCGACAAAGAACGGCCGTTGCTCATTGAAAAACGTCTCGAACGCGCTGAGATTGACCACCGACGGATCTGCCTCGACCTGTCCGAAGTCGGGATTCACAGCCGCGGTCAACCGCAGACTCGGCGTCACACCGACCTTGAGATCCGCACCCGCCGAGAACCGCTGCGCGCGTCCGTATGAATCGTTCCCAGCAGTAGAGACGTTCTTGGTCACCACGTACGGCACCAGCTCGACCGGATGCATCGATCCCACGTCGCCGATTCCAGTTACCGTTCCCAGCTGCGACACTGTTGTGCCCTTGCTTATACGAAACGTCGGCCAGCTGACACGCTCCTTGAAACGATCGATGTCCCGCCAGATTCCGAAGCCGATCGTGTGCACTGTCGTATTGGTGAAGCCGAGCTGTGACATCGGAATGGCGAATTCCGCAGTCCATCCGAGCGAATCGATCGACGTAGCAACGTCCCAGACACCATCCCATGTGCCGTCTTCGCCGGTGTCGTTGTACATCGCATAGTCGCGCTTCACGCCGCCAGGGCTGACCGCAAACTCATATCCGCTTCGCTTGTCATGGTAGGAGTCGATCATGACCTTCAACTGATCCGTGGGAGGTCGATCGTCGCGTCGCGCGAGCGTCGTGCGGATCTGCGACGGCTGAGGGTCGAAGGCGCGAATGAATACGTAGATGTTGTGGCTGTCGTATGCAACCTTGAATTCGGTACGGAATCGAGGATCACCGTTCTCCACCGGGTCGAACTCGCGAAAAGCGGCGACCGCAGGCGCGACATGCCAGACGGGATCGTTACCCAGCCCGTCAATTACCGGCGCATGGTCCGCATGAGTAGCAACGACGGATGTTGAAAGCGCAGCGTCACCGCTATCTGGTGCGACTTTCTGATTTACCTGTGCGGAAGCGTTTGCCGAAGGAAGCGAGAAGACGACAATCGAACATATGGCCAGCGCGTGGCGCTGCGCCAACCGGATATATGAAGGCAATGTGGAAAATGGCAGGTGTACGTGTGGTTCGTTTGCGGTTCCGCCTGTTGAGACCGTTCGTCCACGAGTAAGATGCCGCTGCCGTCAATATGGTTTGCTCGACCAAGCTTTTCCGTCAAGTTGTGAGCCAGAAACGTCTGACTAGTTCACCACCACCATCGAGAATCCGTCGTATCCCTTGAGCCCCACGGTCTGAATCGCGGTCGCGGTCACTCTGCTGGTCACGGACAGCATGTCGAAGAAGCTGCGAACGCCACGCGTGGACGGGTCGTCACTCGTAGTATCCGCAACGTCACCGTCACGAACGACGTTGTCCACGATGATCATCGTTCCGGAATGCGAAAGCTTGAGCGCCCACTCGAAATACGATGGAATGTTCTGCTTGTCCGCATCGATGAAGATCAGGTCGAAAGGTCCGCGCCCTTCAGACTCGATTTTGGGAAGCGAGTCCAGTGCGCTGCCGACACGAAGGTCCACGACATTCGCAAATCCCGCGCGCGTGATGTTCGCTCGCGCAACATCGGCGTGTTTGCGTTCCTTCTCAAGCGTGACAAGTCGTCCGCCGGATGTCATGCCGCGCGCGAGCCAGATCGTGCTGTACCCACCGAGTGTCCCGATTTCGAGAATCGATCGCGCGCGCAGGCTCATCGCGAGGATTTGCAACATCCTGCCCTGCATCGGTGACACACTGATTGCAGGCATTCCCGCCGCAGCTGTCGAAGCCTGAGCGGCATCCAGTACCGGATCAGACGGCGCGAGGAGGCCGGCGAAATAGTCATCAACTTCTGTCCAGATATCCTGATCCATCTTATGCTCCGTAATGACGTGACCGCTGCAACTGAACCCGTTGCACTCCTTACACCCCGGAATCGATGCAAGCCCCGGTCCTGATGCATTCAATTGCGTCGTTCGCCATGAATGGCCGTCGCTGCGCGACCTCCGCTGTCCGGCGCTAATATATGTAGTGCATGATTGGTCGCGTATGCTCTCCGTGAGCCGAGTTCGTGCTGTTCGAGCGGCGATCATAATCGCGGGCGCCGGCTTGGGTTGTGCCCATGCGGCCCGGAGCACGGCGCCGTCGGCCGAGTTCCTTCCGCGCGGCGAACTCGTTCGGATCGATGTCGCTACGAGCGGCGTTGGATCGCCGTACTATCGAATACCGGCGCTCGCCGTCAGTACCAGAGGTACGATACTCGTCGCGTTCGACGCTCGTCCGACGCTTGCGGACCTGCCGAGCAGCATTCGAATCGTGCTGCGACGCAGCGGCGATGGTGGAAAGACTTTCGGTGGTCAGATCATCGTCCGCGCTGGCGACGCTGATCATGGATACGGCGATCCGAGTTTTGTCGTGGACCGCAGAACCGGGCGGATCTTTCTGTTCTACGCCGCCGGTATGAGACAGGGATTCACTGGTTCACACACAGGAACCGATGTAAACGACCCCGATATTCTTCAGACCGACTACAGCTACTCGGACGACGATGGCATCAGCTGGAGGAGCCGACGCATCACACCGATGCTCAAGATGCCTGAATGGGGCGGGCTCTTCGCGGCTTCCGGAGCAGGCATCCAGATCGTCGGTGGCCCGTACGCAGGCCGCCTGGTTCAGCAGTACACCGTGCGATACAACGGCAAGAACTGGGCGGCCAGCGCGTTCAGCGACGACGACGGAACGACCTGGCACATGGGCCACCTGATCGGCCCGGGTGCCGATGAAAACAAATCCGTGGAACTACCCGACGGGAAGTTGATGCTGAATATCCGCGCGAAACCGTACCGAAAGGTCGCTTATTCCAGCGATGGGGGCGACACCTGGTACGGTCTCCACGACGACACCAACCTCATCGATCCTGGTAACAATGGCTCGATCATTCGATACGCTCAGAGCGGCCCTGGCAGAGACAAGAAACTATCGCTGCTCTTCAGCAATACGGAATCGGCGAGCGATCGAAGAGATCTTACTGTCAAATTGTCGTGTGACAACGGCAGGAGCTGGCCCGTACGCCGTACTGTCGAACCCGGCCCTTCGGCGTACTCGTCACTCGCCGACCTCGGCGGCGGAAAGTTTGCACTGCTTTACGAACGCGGCGATTACGCCTACATCACGCTGGCGATCTTCGACAGTACGTGGCTGCCAGCTTCATGCGGTGACTATCGGCCCGGTTGAACGTTCGGCATCTTATTTGTCGGTAACAACTCAAACACGCAGCATTCCGAATCGAGAGAAGTCACAAAATGTTTACGAACATAATGTTCAATCTTGGCCGGCCCCTGATTGGAAAGTCCTGGCTGGTAGCGCTGCTTACCGTTCCGCTGTTGCCAACGCCAGCCGCGCAGACACTGTACATGCCGCGGAATATGAAACAGGCGGTCAGGAACGGGACAAGATCGCTGGACGGCAAGCCCGGACCCAACTACTGGGAAAATCACGGCTCCTATTCGATTGCTGTCACGCTCAACCCACCAGATCGCTTGATCAAGGGAACCGAGAAGATCAGCTACGCGAACAACAGCCCCGACACGTTGCGCATGCTGGTTATCAAGCTGTTCGGCAACATACACAAGCCCGGTGCACCGCGCGCTGGTGGTGCATCGGCGAACTATCTTAATCCCGGTGTGAGTGTTGACGCATTCAGTGTGAATGGAAAGGCAGAACCGTGGGGCAACGACGCGCGAACGTTCACATGGAAACGCGTACGGCTCCCTGCTCCGTTGATGCCTCACGATTCCGTGCAACTGTCCTTCGACTGGCATTACGAAATTTCGCTCGAGGCCGGACGTGAAGGAATGCTCGACTCGACCACATACTACCTGGCCTATTTCTATCCCCGCGTTGCTGTCTACGACGACTACAATGGCTGGGATACAATGGACTTTACCGATCAGCAGGAGTTCTACAGCGACTTCAACAACTACAGCGTCTCTTTTACCGTCCCCAAGGATTATGTCGTATGGGGCACGGGAACGTTGACGGATGCGGCAACCGTTCTCCAGCCAGACGTGCTCCAGCGATTCCAGACGTCCATGACATCTGACTCGGTAATTCACGTCGCAACGAAGGATCAGATGGCGTCGCATCAGGTGACCACGCAGAACGCAACGAATACGTGGAACTTCACGGCAAGCGACATCCCCGACATGGCATTCGCTGTGAGCAATCACTACGACTGGGATGCCGCGAGCGTTGTTGTAGATGATGCAACTCACCGACGCGCCAGCGTGCAATCGGCATTCAACGATACTGCCGCAGACTATCATCACATGGTCGGTTTCGGTCAGCACGCACTTGGCTGGCTCTCGCATAACTGGCCCGGCGTTCCGTATCCGTACGAAAAGACGACAATCGTGCAGGGTTCCGCTGACATGGAATATCCCATGATGGTGAATGACGGCAGTACTCCCGACACCGTCTTTTCCCGCTTCGTCGTGGAGCATGAACTCGCACACACGTATTTCCCGTTCTACATGGGCACCAACGAAACCCGTTACGGCTTCATGGATGAGGGCTGGGCAACAACATTCGAGTACCTCATTGGTACCGCGGATATGGGCAAGGCGTACGCAACCAATTTCTTCAAGCAGTTCCGCGTGAACGGCTGGATACACGACCCATCACCGCTCGAGGATCTTCCGATCGTGACGCCCGGAGACGTTCTCAAGGGAGCCGCGTACGGCAGCAATGCGTACGGTAAGCCGGCGCTTGGATATCTGGCGGTGAAAGATCTGCTTGGCGATGCTGGTTTCAGAACGGCACTTCACGCATACATGGATCGGTGGCACGGCAAGCATCCGTCGCCGTGGGATTTCTTCAATACGTTCAGCAATGTCTCAGGCAAGAACCTGAACTGGTTCTGGAATAACTGGTTCTTCAGCAACAATTACATTGACCTGGCGCTCTCGAACGTGAGGAAGAGCGGTACCGGCTATTCGCTCACGATCGATAATATCGGCGGGATGGATGCTCCCGTGGACGTACACGTGAAATACACCGATGGTGATACGACGTCCTTCCACCAGACGCCTGCAATCTGGGAAGCCAATCAGAAGCAGGCTACGGTTGTCATTCCGACCCGGAAGGAGGTGAGCTCCATCACGCTCGACGGCGGCATCTGGATGGATGCGAACACGAGCAACAACAGCTGGAGCTCCACCAGCAAGTAACCACCTGGATCAGTGAGCAAGAGCCACAATCAACCGCGCGAGTGTGTTGAGATCGTTGAGATCCAACACCTCCGCGGGCGAGTGGCTGTAGCGACCGGGCCACGACAGGCCAGCACCGAGAGCGCCACGCGCGATGAATGGCACCGCATCTGTAGAGCCTCGCGTCACGCCGACTTGAAGTGGTATCCCGTTTGAATGCGCAACCTGCACGATACGATCGCGCTCGGACGGCGAGACTACCAAGCCATCATCCATTGCACGAAGTACCGCGCCAGACCCAAGCTGCGCGTAGGCGAAGAGCGGCGATTCCAGCGGTGTGTCCGACGAAACGAAGGTATCGACAGCGTACGCCTTGTGTACCGATCGTCCGATCCGGAGTGCGGCCGCAGTCGCACCATGAAGCCCGGTTTCCTCGCCAACCGTCCAGATGAAGATGACTTTATGCCGAAGCTTCGCCGGCTGAATATCCCGAAGCGCGAGCAGCAGCGCAGCAACACCCGTGCGATCATCCAGTGATCGAGCTGTGTAGCGCGTTGCGGCGAGGCGTACGCCGCGCTTGTATCCTATCACCGGCAGTCCGACGTGAACACCGTGCGCGACAAGAGCGGTTGAATCCATTCCGAACCACGCACGCATGACATCCGGTTGCTTGTGCTTGGCCACATCGCGTGGAACGAACACACCATCTATCGCCGGAGGACTCACGACGCCGCCGCGCTCGGAAGCGTTGCCGAGGTAAAGTTGCGCCGGTTGCCCTTCCCACGATGACCGCATCACTCCACCGGCCGCATCGAGTGTCACCATCCCATCATTGTCAATCGAGTGCACCGTGTATCCTACTTCGTCCATGTGCGCCAGGAAGACGGTCGTATCGCGATCGGGTCCCATTGCGAGAATCAGATTTCCCACTGAGTCCTGCGTCACTGCCGATCGCGCCCATTCGGGCAATGCCGCACGCACGGCATCGCGAACGGGCTGCTCGAACTGGTACACTCCTGGTAGTTCTGCAAGGGTTGTCAATAGCTTCGCCGGAGCGGAGAGCGCATCATTGGCGACACGATGATCCGTGTCGCGCGCACCAAGCGATACCCACGCTATCGATTGATCCACTTCCGCGGCCTTGCGCACGGCTTCCAGCAATGCATCAAGATCCGTTGATTGCACGCTCTCCACGAGCGAGCCGTCGAACCGCGCACGAACTTCCAGTTGATCTGCGCTGTTCAGGCCCGCGTTGGGAAACAGGCTTTCCGCACGTGGCATACGCGATGTCGTGACGGCCGCTCCGCTACCGCTCGCCCTTTCCTGGCCAGTTGATGTGACGACCGTGCCTTGGTCGAACGAGCCAAGTTCTGCCACGGCAGCCTGAAGTCCGCGCCAACCGAAGCTCTTCTGCACGGACAGAACGAAGACTGTCTGTCCGGCACCCTGAATGGTTTTCGCAGAGTGTGCCACACTCGCGACCGCTGCGCACCCCGCGCGTCCGCTCGCATCTGCACCCGCGACGTAGTCACTGTACTGCCACGGTTTCACTCGGCGTGCCACCGGGTCGAGCAATCGAACTCCCAGATGCATCGCTTCCTGTCGTGAATGCGCACCGATATCAACCCAGAGCTCATTCACATTGACTACGGTCGTGTCGCCGAGGTGCATCCGGTTGAAATGCACGTTTGTGACCGCAACAACCCCGGGAACGTCCCCGGTCTGGGTCAGTACGTTGATCTGTTGCGCCTCATGGAATTGATCCCATAGCGGATGGGTGCGCGCATTGCCCGCACGATGCAGCCGCAAGTAGCCGCTTTCCGTGATTTCGCTGACAACGTATCCAACGTGATCCAAACCACACGCTACGAGTCGCCGGGGATGCCCTGTCCCTACCGTCATGATGAGATTCCCGATCGCATCGCGGTGCCATCGCGAATCTGTAGCCATGATCGGAGTGGTGACGTGGAACTCCTCCCCTGGCGGCGCATCGAAAGCAAGCCACGAAGCGACCACAGCAGCAGCTCGGGAATTGGCCCCGCTCTGCGCCTGGACTGCATGGGGTGCAGCCGCGGTGCCAACGGCGACCATTGCAAGGACTGGAAGAGCCGCGAGCAGCTTACAGCGGAATAACGAGATCATGGGACCGAGGGGTGAGCGATGCATGGGAGCCAATTATAGCCTTCCCTCGCGTTCATCGCGAGTGACTCTGCGAGACAGCCAATCATTGATAAATTACGAAGACACATGACTAATTCCTCATCATCCACCAATCCCTTTCTCACCGCAAGCTCACTTCCCTTCCAGGCGCCTCCCTTTGACCTGATAAAGGAGGACGACTTCCAGCCAGCGATCGATGAGGGAATGAAGCAGCAACTAGCTGAGGTCGCGGCTATCATAGCCGACCCGGCCGCACCAACATTCGAGAACACTCTTGTTGCGCTCGAGAGGTCCGGCGCGCTACTGAATCGCGTTCTTCCCGTCTTTAGCGCGCTGACGGGCGCGAACACAAGTGAGACGCTGCAGCGGGTTCAGGAATACGAAGCGCCGAGGCTGGCTGCGCACGACGATGCGATCCACCTCGATGCGCGCCTCTTTGCACGCATCGAAGCCGTGTACGACCAGCGCGAGTCGCTTGACCTCGAGGGTGAATCACGGCGCCTCCTTGACTGGTACTATGATGACTTCGTGCGCAAGGGCGCCCGCCTCGCCGAGCACGACAAGGCCGCACTCAAGAAGTTGAACGAGGAAGAATCAACTCTCAGCGCACTCTTCACCAACAAGCTGCTTGCAGCGAGCAAGTCCGGCGCACTCGTGACTCACGACAGTACCAGGCTTGCAGGCCTGAGCGATGGTGAGATCGCGGCGGCGAGACGACCCGCCGCCGATGGTGCAGACGGCGCCGAAACATGGGTGATCCCAATTCACAACACCACCCAACAACCACCTCTGGTTTCCTTGACCGACCGCGAGGTGCGACGCCAGCTCTTTGAAGCTTCATGGAACCGTACTGAAAAGGGCGACGCCAACGACACTCGCGAGATCGTCGCGCGCCTCGCGCAGATCCGCACAGAGCAGGCACGGTTGCTCGGCCATGCCAACTACGCAGAATTGGCGCTTGAAGATCAGATGGCGAAGACTCCTGCCACGGCGCTCAAGTTCGTCCGCGATCTTGTACCGGCAGCGATGGCCAACGCGCGCGCCGAGGCTGATGAGATTCAGAAGATGATCGCAGCTTGTGGCGAAACGTTCGCGCTGGAGCCATGGGACTGGGATCACTACGCTGAGAAGGTGCGCAAGGCACGGTACGACCTCGATGAGGAGCAGATCAAGCAATATCTGGAGCTGAACAGCGTTCTGACGAATGGTATTTTCTACGCTGCTACCGCGCTGTACGGCATCACGTTTACTGAGCGGCACGACATCCCGGTATATCACCCGGATGTGCGCGTATTCGAAGTAACCGATGCAGACGGAAGTCCACTCGCGCTTTTCTATTGCGATTTCTTCTCACGCGAGAACAAGATCGGCGGCGCGTGGATGGACAATCTCGTCAACCAGTCGAAACTGCTTGGCACGAAGCCTGTCATATACAACGTTGCGAACTTCAGCAAGCCAGTGCCTGGGCAGGCTGCGCTACTGAGTGTTGACGACGTAACCACCATGTTCCACGAATTCGGTCATGCATTGCACGGCCTTTTCGCTGACCAGCAATATCCCAGCCTTTCCGGCACAAGCGTTGCGCGTGATTTTGTGGAGTTGCCATCACAGTTCAATGAGCACTGGGCAACGGAGCCGACGGTGTTTGCCAATTACGCGCGCCACCACTCGACCGGTGCACCGATGCCCCAAGCGCTCGCCGATCGGATTCGCGAGGCCGATAAGTTCAATCAGGGCTATCGGCTCACCGAAGTACTCGCGGCGGTATTACTGGATATGGCGTGGCATGCGCTTCCCGCTGGCGGGCCGCTTCTCGATGTCGATGCGTTCGAAAAGCAGGCGCTGGCTGATAACGGCGTTGCATTGCGCAGTGTCCCGCCGCGCTACCGCTCCAGTTACTTTCAGCACATCTGGGCCAACGGCTATTCGGCTGCGTACTACGCGTATCTTTGGGCCGAAATGCTGGACGCTGATGCCTACGAATGGTTCAAGGAGAACGGCGGACTTACACGAGCGAACGGCGATCACTTCCGCGCGACAATTCTTTCGCGTGGTAACACCGCGGATTTTGCATTGATGTATCGACAGTTCCGCGGCCGCGATCCACAGATCGAACCAATGCTTGAGGGGCGCGGACTCCGGACATCAAGCAAGCAGTAGCCGACTACGTCACTGCGTTCGCCAGATGTCCAGCACTCCACTTGTTGCATGACCGTTTGCGTTCCCTTCCGGAAGCGCAATCCTGCCGTCCACGATGATTGGGCTGTTCCAGTGACCGGAACCCGTTGCAAGATTCGCTACCTGTTCACCGGTGGCCGGATTGTAAACGAGTAGCCCACCCTTCGGATTGTACACATACAGCAGTCCGCCAGACACGACCGGGCTCGTCCCCGGATTGCTGTTCTTCCAGATAGATCGCAGCTGGTTGCCGACCAGAGACCACGCTTCTGTTCCGCCACCGTCGGCGACGTACATAATAGTGGTCGATCCATTGTGCGCTACCGCTGGTGCGGTGAAAAGTCGACCGCCTGACGGTGTTGACACTACTTGCAGTTCGGCGCCTTTGTGCGGCGCTGAACCTCCCATGACTTGCGGATCAAGCAACCGGATTGTCCCGTCCTTGCCGCCCTGCGCGACGAATCCGCCCCCGAGAAGAACGGGTGATGTCGATCCTACATCGGCATCGGTTTCATTCAGCTTATCCGTGTTGGCTGGTGTGTAATTCCCGAGCATTTTGGTAGCGGTAGGGTCCAACTCAATCGTAGCGTCACCCCAGTAAGTCGCACCATCCCATTTGGCGTTGCCGGTAGCGATGTAGATGTTGCCGGTGGTGGAATCGATGACAGCTCCGGCTCGGCCCCAGATAGCGGAGTCACTCTCCGGACAGCTCGCCGGCGCTATCAACTTCTGTTGATCGCTGCACAGCGAATTCCAAACGTGCAACAGTTTTCCGGTCGCTCCATCCAGGATTGCTACGTGTCCCTGATACGGCGGCGCATCGCCTATATAACCTCCGGTCGTCGCAACAACATTTCCATTGAAGTAGTTGAGCGACGAAGCAATTTTCTCACGCGATGGGAGAAGCGTAATCGCGGTATTCCACACTACCTTCCCATCTTCCAGCGTGAGTTTCTGAATATGCCCATCGGGAGACGCAGCGAAGATGAAGTTATGATCTCCTGAAGCAACCGGCGTGGCCGAAGTTATCTGAGCCGATCCGACCCAGCCGTTGTATCCGGCCGGTGTGTACTCCCAGAGCACCTTGCCGCTGTCGGCGTCTATGGCGATGGTTTTTCCATACGTCGTTGTCACAACAAAGGCGCTGTGAGTTGCGCCGGCTATCTTGGCGTCACGAAAATATAGAGCAGAGGCATCCACAGTTCCGTCTATCGCAACTTGCTGCCGCTTGAGCAAGGCGACGTTGCTCGCGGTTATGCCGGTGGACGCTGGATTGTCGCTCGAACGAGCCAGGTCAAAGCCGAATTGCGGCCAATCCTGAGCTGCGGCCGGAAGCGGAGGGGCAGTTTTCACTGTCGAATCCGACACTGAGGCCACCTGACGCGTGGTTGGCGCGCCGCCACATGCTAGCAGCATCAAAGTGCATACAACCATAAAATGCGACATCTCGGCTCAATCTCCAATTACCGGTTCATACTCACCCGCCACAGCTGGACGCAGGTGGCTTTCACGTGCGAGTATCCGAACACACGTGTTCCAACGCAGGATGGATTCGTCGTTCTCATGTGGGCGTATGGCTTCAGCTTTTTCGTACCAGTCCATTGCCTCGCGAAATGCATCATACGCCATTGTACTGCTGCCCATCGCGGCACGATGCAGCAAATCCTGTCCGTGTCGCTCTGATAAGATCCCGGTATAGTACGCTCGCCTGTACGGATCGCTTATCCGGGACAGAGCTTCGTGCGCGTCGCGCATCACGCGCTTGTGACCCGATGCAAGCTGGTCCGACAGCGACAGCACGAGCATCACCAGCACCTGCTGATTGTCGGGTTCGATCGCCAGGACGTCCCGGCAAATACTCTCAGCTGCCCACGACTGGTTGAGCAATCTGTAGTGTTCTGCCTTCTTGATAGCCTGCGGAATCGCTCCGCTGGAGATCGGCTTAAGCTCAAACTTGTCGCTCATGACTCTGCACTCCCTGGATCCTTGTGATGAAAAAGTTTCAGGAGCATGTGCAGCGGATCGTAATGCTTGTCCGCCACTCGCTCCTTCAACGGGATGATTGCATTGTCGGTAATCGTGATATTCTCCGGACATACTTTGGTGCAGCACTTTGTGATGTTGCAGTAGCCGATGTTGTGCTTGTCCTTCAGATCCCCTGTGCGGTCGATCACATCCAGCGGATGCATCTCGAGCTGCGCGGCGTGCACGAGCAGTCTCGGTCCTACGAACTCGTCGTGCAGATGGTGGTCCCGCAACACGTGACAGACATCCTGGCATAGAAAACATTCGATACACTTGCGAAATTCCTGTACCCTGTCGACGTCAGTCTGTGCCATGCGCCAGGTGCCATCCGGAGCGTCCGGCGGCCGCGGGGTAAATGGCCGAATGTTCTTCTTCTGGCGGAAGTTGGATGACACGTCCGTCACAAGATCCCGCATCAGTGGAAAGGCGCGCATGGGTTCCACTGTGATCGGCTTCTCGTGATCCAGCTGATTAAGACGCGTCATGCACATCAGGCGCGGCATGCCGTTTATCTCGGCGGAGCAGGAGCCACACTTGCCGGCCTTGCAGTTCCAGCGAACGGCAAGATCGTTCGCACTCTCGGACTGTATCTGGTGGACGGCGTCAAGTACTACCATTCCGTCGGAAACTTGCGTGTGGTAGTCTTCGAAATGACCGGCTGCCGCGTCGCCGCGCCATATCCTGAACGTGAGGCTCCTGGCAGTGCTCCCGGCACTTTGATTGCTTCGCGCGGCAGCCCTTGCACCACTGCCAGCAACATCTCGAGCGAGCGTTTCTGAAGCCACTACTTCTCCTCCTCGATTATCTGCTTGAGATCCTCACGAATTTCGGGCAACGGAACGCGGCTCACATTCATCTCACCATTCGTGCCACGGCTCACGACGATGTTGAAGTGGGCGAACGCTTCATCCTTGGCGGGATAATCGTCCCGGAAATGGCCACCGCGGCTCTCCTTCCGCTCAAGTGCCGAACGCGTTATGGCCTCCGAGATTGTGAGCAGATTCGCCAGGTCGAGCGCTGTGTGCCATCCGGGATTGAACTCACGGTTGCCTGGGACCGCCACGCTTGCCGCCCGCTCACGCAACCCGGCAAGTGCTTCAAGCGCGTGTTGCATCTCCGCCTCGCGACGGACAATCCCAACATTGTCCTGCATCATGCCCTGCAGATCGTGCTGAATCTGATACGGTCCTTCAGTGTTGTCGGAATTCCTGCCGAATGGCTCCAGCGCGTAGTTCACGATCGCGTCGACCGCTTCCGGCTTCGCCGCGACGGCTGGATTCTGTTTCGCGAAAATGGCGGCGTGTTCGCCAGCGCGTTTCCCGAACACGAGCAGATCCGACAGCGAATTTCCGCCAAGCCTGTTCGCGCCATGCAGTCCTGCCGCGCACTCCCCAGCCGCAAACAGTCCTGATACTGTGGTCATCTGCGTGTCGCCATCCACGCGAATTCCACCCATCGCGTAGTGGGTCGTCGGGCCAACTTCCATCGGCTCCTTCGTGATGTCGATGTCCGCCAGTTGCTTGAATTGATGATACATGCTCGGAAGCTTGCGCTTGATGTGCGCCTCCGCGTCCGGGAGCTTCGAGCTGATCCATGATATATCAAGAAAAACCCCGCCATGCGGACTGCCGCGTCCTTCGCGCACTTCGCGCATGATGCAGCGCGCAACATGATCTCGCGTAAGTAATTCCGGCGGACGCCGGGAGTTCTTGTCACCCTGCGTGTAGCGCCAACCCTCTTCCTCGTTGTCGGCAGTCTGACTTCGATAATTCTCGGGAATGTCATCGAACATGAATCGATGTCCCTGATTGTTCACAAGAATTCCGCCTTCGCCTCTAACTCCTTCCGTAACAAGTATTCCGCGAACACTCGGCGGCCACACCATCCCCGTCGGGTGAAACTGCACGAATTCCATATCCTGCAACGCGGCACCGGCATTGTATGCGAGCGACTGTCCGTCGCCAGTGTATTCCCAACTGTTGCTCGTAATGCGATAGGCTCGCCCAGTCCCGCCGGTTGCAAGTACAACGGCGCCCGCTGAGTACATTTTGAATCGTCCGCGTTCCCTGTCGTACGCCAGCGCGCCTGTTACCCGATCTCCATCCCGCAACAACGACACCACCGTGCATTCCATGTTCACTTCGACCTGCTGGAAGATCACATGGTCCTGCAGTGTCCTGATTATCTCCAGTCCGGTACGGTCACCGACGTGCGCAAGTCGTGGATACTTGTGACCGCCAAAGTTGCGCTGCAGAATGCGGCCATCCGGAGTTCGATCGAATACCGCTCCCCACGCTTCAAGCTCACGCACCCTGGCTGGTGCCTCGCGCGCATGATGCTCCACCATGCGCCAGTTGCTGAGATACTGTCCGCCGCGCATGGTGTCGGCGAAGTGAGTCTGCCAGGAATCGCGCTCGTCTGTGTTCGCGAGTGCGGCCGCAACTCCTCCTTCCGCCATGACTGTGTGCGCCTTCCCAAGTAATGATTTGCAGACGAGACCGACGGTTACCCCCGCGTTTGCTGCCTCGATCGCGGCTCGCAACCCCGCGCCGCCGGCCCCGATCACGAGTACGTCGTAGCTGTGCGTTTCGTACTCCGCCATCTAGAACAACCTCACGTCATGCAGAATCCCCATCGAACACAGTCTCACATAAAGATCCGTGAACGCCACCCAGAAGAGGCTCAGCCATGCCCAGCGCATGTGTCCGCGATTGAGGCAACTCACGCAATCGTAGCATTTCTTGCGAACGGGGGCACCGGACATGCGGTCCAGGTATCCTCCCACGAAGTGACGCAGTGAGTGACAGCCAAAAGTGTAGCCGCCTAGGAGAATTACATTGAGCGTTAGTACAAGAGTACCTACGCCGATGCCAAAGTGCATCGCTCCGGTTGCGGGATCCGGGAACCACATCGCGACGTATGCATCATGCGCCAGAATCACGATGAACACCAGCGCAAAGTACAGGAAGTAGCGATGCACGTTTTGCAGTATTAGCGGAAACCGCCGCTCACCACGATAACTGTTCCTCGGTTCGCCAACTGCGCAACTCGAAGGATCCGCCCAGAATGCTTTGTAATACGCGCCCCGGTAGTAGTAGCAGGTGAGCCGGAATCCAGCAGGAAGCGGCAGGATCAGCAAAGCCGGTGTGAACGGAATGAAGCCCGGAATCCACGACGGTCGCGAACCCTGTATCAATGCATGAGGTGAGTTCGCGAACAACAACGGCGAATAGAACGGTGAGAGATACGGGCCGTATTCGTAGTGCGCGTTCTGAAACGCCGCCCAGGTGGCGTACACCAGGAACGCGCTCAGTATCACGAAGACCGTGAGCGGTTGAAGCCACCACACATCGCGCCGCATCGTCTCTCCCCAACCGCGGCGCGTCAACTGAACCACTTCAGACGCCATGAAGTGCTCCTGCAAGAGGGGCTGACTTCCGGAGAAACTACCCCTTCGATTCGCGGCCGGATAGGGTAATGCTATTCTTACTCAAGACTGAATGTCCCGTCGCCACGAGTCGCGTTCGCCACAATTACAGCAAGCTCATCCACTGCGCTGCGGGGGACCCGAAGCCGATAGCAAACGCCAACACCGTAGTCCTCCTCCACGACTTCCACCCCAAGTTCGACGATCGCCTGCTGGATCGCGGTGATGCTTGGATAAGCAATCGAAATCGAAACACTCACGTAGTCCACCCGCTCGACCTTCGGAAGACTCTCGAGGGCGAGCTGCACCGTCCCGCCGTACGCCTTCACCAACCCTCCGGTTCCCAGCTTCGTCCCCCCGTAGTAACGCGTTACCACCGCCGCGATCTCACCGATACCGCTATGCAGCAGCACGGTCAACATGGGTCGACCTGCAGTTCCGTGCGGCTCTCCATCATCGCTCATCCCGACGGCATTCGTGCTCCCGGGCGCTCCCGCCACATATGCCCAGCAATTATGAGTCGCGTCAGCAAACTCCAGGTCCATTTCCCGTACAAATGCCTGCGCCTCGGCAGCATCTCTCACTCGCTCCAGGGTGCATATGAACCGACTGCGCTGGATCGATTGTTCCGCCCGGTGCCGGCCGGCGGCAACCATATAACGCTCCAATTGGTCCATAGGAGAATCGTATCACTCTCCACCGATGTTGCCATACTCTCACCAGCACCGGTTGTACGCAAAACGTTTACAGACCCCACCTTGGACCTGTCTTCATTACGCCGCTCCCAGGTGCTAGTATTGGTATCGTTCGAAGCACGCTTTTCACGGTGGGACGGTCCCCTCGTTCGTCCCGGGAGAGTGATCAAATGAGCCCTTCGCGCATCGCCGGGATCGCCACGATACTGGCTACAGTTGCCCTCGCGTCCGTCAGCACTGCCCACCCGGCTGTGGCCCAGACGACCGCCATCCCGTCCGCTGACATGCCTGGCGAGGCTGCCGCCCGTGCCAAGGCGCGCACCGATAGCGCCCGCTATCCCTACACCAAAGCCGACATCGACTTCATGACGGGAATGATCGGCCACCATTCCCAGGCCATCGTCATGGCCGACATGGCTCCCACTCACGGCGCGAGTGCTTCGGTGCTCACGCTCGCCGAGCGCATCAAGAATGCACAGCAGGCCGAAATTCGCACCATGCAGCAGTGGCTGGTGGACAGAAATCAGCCTGCTCCGGACGGTCATTCTCCAATGAAAATGGACATGGCTGGCGCTGACATGAACATGGGCATGGACAGGAGCGACACGTCTCGCGTCGGCCTGATGCCCGGCATGCTCACACCGGCCCAGCTGAAACAGCTGGATGCCGCCCGCGGCCCCGACTTTGATCGGCTCTTTCTCACCTTCATGATTCAGCACCACACCGGTGCTCTTACCATGGTCAGAACTCTGTTCGATTCCTACGGGGCCGCGCAGGACCAATACATGTTCAAGTACGCTTCGGACGTCAACGTGGATCAGACCACCGAGATCGCACGGATGAAGCGGATGCTGGTTGCAATGCTGTTCACGAACGGATCACAGTGATCGACCCGTTGTCCACCAGAGTCTTGCCCAACTCCACTCCATACCAGGAAACCGCAATGTCGCATTTGTACAAGCCACTCCGCGCTCGGGCTCGATCCGCCATCGCCGCCATGCTCAAGATCTCGGTCGCAGTCGGCCTCTCCGTAGCTGCGGCAGGTGCTCAGTCCGAACAGTCCAACAGGGCGCCCGGCGCACCCAATCCGGATCCGCGTATCGGGCTCAAGTCCGGCGTCTATGACGCAGGCCAGGCCGCATGGAACATGACGCTGATGTCGGCAACCCCACCATCAGCAAAGTTCGTCGGCAGCACCAACTCCGACCTCGCATTCACCGGTCATTTCGCAATCCAGGGGAATTACGACGGCTATCAGATCTGGGACATCTCCAATCCCAGCAAGGTGACCCTCAAGGAAGCGTACTTCTGTCCCGCGTCGCAGAGTGACGTTTCCGTGTACAAGAATCTGCTCTTCGTTTCAGGCGAGGGGACCAGCGGTCGCCTCGACTGCGGCGCCGAAGGTGTCAAGGACACGGTCAGCGCGGCACGCCTGCGCGGCATTCGCATATTCGACATCGCCGACATGTCAGCGCCCAAGTATGTCGGTAACGTTCAGACGTGCCGAGGCTCACATACACACACGCTGCTGGTCGATCCAAATGACAAGGCCAATGTATATGTGTACGTCTCCGGTTCAGCGGGCGTACGCTCGCCGAATGAGCTTCCAGGTTGCGTAAAAGCCGCTCCAGATCAGGACCCCAATTCGGCGCTCTTCCGCATCGAAGTGATCAAGGTACCGCTCGCACATCCGGAAAAGGCTGCAATCGTCAGCTCGCCGCGCATCTTCAACAACCTCGTTGCGCCGCCAACGCACGGTGCGTCAGCCGCCGACGTGGCCGAACTCGATGCCGCACGCGCGAAGGGCGCGTTTATTGTCGATGTGATGGGCGAACAGATGGTTCTCCCAAACAATTTCGCGGATCACATGCTCGACAGCCTCGTGAAGGTACGTAACGGAACCGGCGCCGCAACAGCCGCGGACAGCGCCACATTGCGCGATGCGCTCCCGGGCATACTTGCAAAAATGTTCGGCGCTTCTCCCTCGAATTCCAAGGGACCGCGTCCAGGTCCGACCCAGTGCCACGACATCACAGTGTATCCGGCAATCGGTTACGCCGGCGGTGCCTGCGAAGGTTACGGATTCCTGCTCGACATTCGCGATCCGGCGCACCCCGTACGTATCGACGCCGTATCAGATTCGAACTTCTCCTACTGGCACTCGGCCACGTTC
The DNA here is from genome assembly GCA_003155795.1 of Gemmatimonadota bacterium. GTDB lineage: Bacteria > Gemmatimonadota > Gemmatimonadetes > Gemmatimonadales > Gemmatimonadaceae > Fen-1247. The sequence goes on along the minus strand of PMEM01000060.1, from coordinate 11,649 downwards.
AACAACGACGGCACCAAGGTGCTCTTCTCCGACGAATGGGGCGGTGGTGGCCAGGCAAAATGCCGAGCGAGCGACCCACGTGATTGGGGCGCAGATGCGATCTTTACGCTCGCTGACAAGAAGATGCACTTCCAGGGGTATTACAAACTCCCCGTTGCACAGACATCGCTGGAAAATTGCGTCGCACACAACGGATCTCTTATTCCGATCCCCGGACGTGACGTAATGGTGCAATCGTGGTATCAGGGCGGTGTGTCCGTGTTCGATTGGACCGATCCAAAGGACGCGCACGAAATCGCATTCTTCGATCGCGGGCCGATGGACTCCACCAGAATGGTTACCGGCGGTACGTGGTCGGCGTACTGGTACAACGGCGCCATCGTGAGCTCGGAGATCGGCCGCGGTCTCGACGTGTTCGAACTGCAGCCGAGCCAGTATCTCTCGCAAAATGAGATCGACGCCGCGAAGACTGTTCAATATGACTATCTCAATGTGCAGGGACAGCCGAAGATCGTATGGCCAGCCAGCTTCGCGCTTGCACGTGCGTACGTTGATCAGCTGGAACGCTCGAACGGTTTGAGCGCAGACAGGATCTCCAGCGTTCGGTCAGGTCTCACCAGCGCGGAAAGTGCAACAGGCGCGCAACGCCGGACCGCGCTGACAAAATTGGCAACGCAGTTGAAAGGTGATGCGAGCAGTTCATCCGACGCATCCAAGGTGAACATGCTGGCCGGCGCAGTCGGTCGGTTGGCAGCAGCACCACGCTGATCAGAACACGATAGCACGAACGGCCGGTGTCGGCGATTGCGCGGAAATTGCAATCGTCGGCACTACCCGATTACCCTTTTAGACAGAGGACGACTCAATGAATCGCAATTTTGGTTACGCCGCGGCGGCGGCAGTTTTTCTCGCTTCCTTCGCGACATTAGCCCAGGCGCAGGAAGCATCCCGCAGCGTCGCAGGCGGCGGCATTTCAGTTCCTGGCTGGACCGGTAAGATTGACGCGAGCGCTGCCAAGCGCGGCTCAACAATCAACGACGCCAAACTTGCCAAAGACGGCGCAGCTCTTCATGTCACGACGGGACCAGCGGTCGGTTACTGGAATCCTTCGGACAAGGCAAGTGGCGATTACACCGTGAGCGCCACGTTCACCGAACCGAAATACATGTCGCTCAACGACCATCCGCATCCCTATGGCGTGTTCATTGGCGGCAATGACATGGGAACCGATCAACAGACGTATCTGTACTGCGCGGCATACGGTAACGGCAATTTCATCGTGCGCGGATTCGGACCCAATGCATTTCAGATGAACGGACGGGAAGGCGCTTCGAATGCCGCAGTCCACAAGGCAGCGGGCAAGGATCAACCTGTAACACAGTTGATCGCGATGTCGGTCAAGGGCAACAAGGTCTCCTGCTCGATCAACGGAACCGAAGTCGCCAGCTACCCCAAGTCTGAGATTGTGGCACCGGGCAAACTCAAGTCAACCGACGGTGTTTACGGCATCCGCTTCGCGCACAACACCGAGGGACTGGTCACCGATCTCAAGGTGACAAAGTAAGAAGCAACCCGTTGTAGCTGGTGCGACTGCACTTTGCGTTCGCAGTCGCACCAGCTCTGTTCCTGTAGTCAATCGTGAAGGCTGATAGAACTGCCACGGAGACTGAGATGAATTCCGCCACATCGAGCGCAGGCACAACGGGCGAAGTTGTGTTGCTGGTCGGAACACTGAAGGGTGCGTTTCTCGTCTGGTCCGACGCGTCACGACGCGAATGGCGAATTGACGGACCACATTTCCCGGGTGAATCTGTTTACGCGCTCGCGGTGGATCAGCGCGGCGGCCGTCGTCGCACACTTGCAGCAACACGCAGCTTCCACTGGGGCAGCGTGCTGCGCTCGAGCGACGACTTCGGAAAGACCTGGACTGAACCCGACAGTCACAACGTGAAGTTTCCCGAAGGACTTGACGCCTCGCTCGTTCAGATATGGCAGATTCTCCCCGGTCGTGAGTCTGAACCGGACGTCATCTATGCCGGAGTCGAACCCGCCGCGCTTTTTGAATCGCGCGACATCGGTAAGAGCTGGAGCCTCGTCCAGGGTCTTTACGACCACCCCGACCGGCCTAAATGGCAACCCGGTGGTGGTGGCCTCTGTCTCCACACGATCGTTATCGACCCGAGCGATTCGAACCGCATGGGCATCGCCATATCCAGCGCCGGATTCTATCGCACCGATGACGGCGGTAAGAGCTGGCGCGCTCGCAACGTTGGCGTCCGCGCGCAGTTCCTGCCAGACAAGTACCCGGAATTTGGACAGTGTGTACACAAGGTGGTGAATCATCCTTCACGACCGGAGCGTCTGTTCCTGCAGAATCACTGGGGACTCTACCGCAGCGATGATTGGGGCGATTCATGGACCGACATCGCCAACGGTGTTCCATCCGATTTTGGCTTCTCGATGCAGATGCATCCGCACGATCCCGAGACGGTGTACATCATCCCCATCGAATCCGATCAGTTCCGTTGCGTCCCGGAAGCAAAGCTGCGCGTATACCGCACCAGCAACGCTGGCGCGTCGTGGGAACCTCTCACCAACGGGCTCCCACAGAAGGACGCATACGAAACCATCCTGCGCGATGCACTGACCGCTGACTCATTCGACTCGGCTGGAGTGTATTTCGGGACCCGCAGCGGCAAGTTGTTCGGTTCGTCTGACAACGGTGACAATTGGATGGAGATCGCCGGCGGCCTGCCGTCGATAGTGTGCGTCAAGAGCGCAGTAGTCCCCGCGTACACAAGCTGAAGGCTGGCAATACAGTGTCGATCACTGTCGAGATACCGGCCCCTCTCAGATCACATTCCCGTGGCCGAGCAACAATCACTATCGATACATCGCAACAGCGGTGCACATCGGTCCGCGACGTACTCACCGTCATGGCGCAGGAATACCCGCGCGTCGTCGATAGCGTGTTGACTGAGCAGCGTGAGCTCCGGCCCCACGTGAACGTTTTCGTTGATAACGAGAACACCCGCTACACCGAAGGACTCGACACACCAACTCCGAACGACAGTACCGTCACCATCCTGGCCGCCATAAGCGGAGGCTAGCAGCGCGTGGCCGCCTGGGCGCATCGTTAACTTGCGTTCTTCGTGGGGGAAATGGATATTGTATCCAAAATCTGCCAACGAGACTTGTTATGCGTGCATTTCGGATTCTGATACTGAGTGCCTCAATCGCGCTCATCGCCGCCACGCCTCATCCGCTTGATGCCGGGGATACCTATCCCAGACAACCAGCGGTCGATGTGCAACACTACAGGTTCGCACTCGCACTCAATGACACCACCGATGCGATCGACGGCAACGCCACTGTCACCATTCGCTTCCTCAAAAGCGGCGTTACCAGCTTCTTCCTGGATCTCGCAACACCCGTGAATGGAAAGGGAATGACTGTCACGCGTGTAACCAGCGACAGCGCCGCCCTTCACTACACCCATGTCGACGACCATCTCGCCATCACACTCGCCACGCCGACCGTAGCCGGTGAGTTGCGCGACTTCAACATTGCATACAACGGCATACCCGCAAGTGGTCTCTATATCGGAAAGAACAGCCACGGCGAGCGCGCGTTCTTCTCATGGAACTGGCCCGACAAGGCGCGACAGTGGCTCCCCATGATCGACCATCCCTCAGACAAAGCAACCAGTGAATTCATCATCACGGCACCTGCCAGATACGCAGTCGTAGCAAACGGATTGCTGAAGGATGAGATTCTCACCGGCGACGGCCGCAAGATCACTCACTGGAAGCAGTCAGTCCCGATCGCGTCGTGGCTCAACGCCATCGGTGTCGAACAGTTCGCCGTGCACTACGCAGGCATGGTAAAGGGAGTCGAACTTCAGACCTGGGTCGCGCATCAGGATCGCGATAAAGGCGTCATCAGCTTTGAGACGCCCGCCCGGCAGGCCCTGGAATTCTACAGCGAGAACATCGGACCGTACTCCTACGAAAAGCTGGCAAATGTATCCGCAGCCTTCGGAGGTGGCGGCACCGAACACGCCAGCGCCATCTTCTACGGCGAGAAGGTGCTATCAGACAAACCAGCAACGGCAATCGTCGCGCACGAGGTTGCACACCAGTGGTTCGGTGACTCCATAACCGAAGGCGACTGGGATGACGCATGGCTCAGCGAAGGGTTCGCAACGTATTTCACCCTGCTGTTCACTGAACACTACTCCGGCCGCGATGCATTCGTCGCAGGGCTGGTGCGCGCACGTACAACGGCACTTGCCGCTGAAGTGAAATTCAACGAACCCGTCGTGCACAGAAATATTTCCGATCTGCGCGGCGTGATTCCACCACTCGTTTATCAGAAGGGTGCGTGGGTACTGCACATGCTCCGCGCGCAGATCGGCACCGACACATTCTGGAAAGGGATTCGCGCATATTATGCCGAATACCGCAACTCCAATGCATCAACCGACGACCTCCGGCGCGTCATGGAAGAAACCTCCGGTCAGAAACTCGGCTGGTTCTTCAACCAGTGGCTCAATCGCGACTACTCACCAGAGCTCACCGGCAACTGGAGCTACAACGCCCGGACGCACATGGTTGCTGTCGATCTGGAGCAGACCCAGAAGGATTCCGTCTATCGCTTGCCGATCGACGTCGGACTTGTCAGCGACAGTACTGGAGCAGCGCCAACGGTCGCCAAAATCGAGATGACGCAGTTGAGGCAACACTTCGAGATTCCAGCCGCTGTCGCGCCACGCAACGTGATCCTCGACCCGAATACGTGGCTACTGATGCAGCCACCCAAATTCACAAAGCGGTGATTGGCCCGGGCGCGAACGGCGTCACCCGCCCTCGCGCCTCCACTGGCCACACTTCGGTTACGCGATCTCCATCCACCGCGTACAACACGTCATTCAGATGAACCACTATGCACACGTGGTTCGGCACTATCCTGACCCTGTCGCCAACTCGGGGGCGCCAGGAAGTTCCTGAAAGATCAATCGTGCCATGTTCCTCTGACATGGCCGACACAACGACGTCGTCGTGGCCGACTATCGAGCCAAAGCCCGCGGCGTTGACGCCGCGCATCGGTTCTCGGCCGAGTGCTTTAGCGCCTGCATCAACTACCGCCTGTCCGCCCACTGCTGTACTCACTACAGTCGCCAACACAGTCAACGCGCAATCATCGGCTGCACATGCGCCAATCCCAGCAGTTGTGCGATCGTTGAACACATAGGTTCCTGGGCGGAATTCCGTAACCAGCGGCATCTCATGCGTATGCCACGCGGTCGGAGTTGAACCACCACTCACCACCGACGGTGCCAATCCCGCTTGCTCGAGCGCGCCGATAAAATCAGCAAGGTCTGCGTTCAACTGTGCGATTTTTCGTCCCTGCGCATCAACAGGCTCCCGGATATGCCCGGGATAGAAACAGACACCGGCGAACTCCAGCGAACGGGAATCCGCAACCCTGCGTGCAAGCGCAACCGCCTCCGCCGGTGTCCCGACCCCAACTCGACGCATCCCAACGTCCAGCTCGACGTAAACCCTGATCGGTCGATTCGCAGCCAATGCCGCAGCACCAACGTGGTCGATCACTTCCGCCGAGTCCAGCGCGGTGGTTACACTTACGGATCGCGGCAGGTCGATCAACCGCTGAACCTTGACACCCATCGGCGGATGCGCGAGAAGCAAGTCGTTGGCGACGTCGCTCGTTATCTCCATTTCGCGCGGCGTGGCGCACGTCAGTCCGACCACTCCGCGCCGAATCTGCGCGGCGCCAATTACCGGCGTCTTGTGCGTCTTCACGTGCGGCCGCAGTTGCAACCCATGCGCGCGTGCGTAGTCCGCCATGCGATCCAGATTCCGCACCACGCGCGACACTTCCACCAGTGGCGCTGGTGTCTGTATCTGTTCTACGGAGACTGGCTGCGCGCTCCGCACTCCTCTCGTGATTTCACCAGTGTGTGCAGTTGTCATTTGGAACGTTGCCTATAACCTGGCATCAAGTACATCCACACCGTACTGCGCAAGATTCATGTCCGCAGTGACCAGCGTGCACTCCTCGAACTTCGCCTGCGCAACCAGCATCCTATCGAACGGATCGCGATGGTGAGATTCCAACGACCGCAACGCAGTCGCATGTCTGACTTCGACAGGAAGCTCGATGAAGCCATTTGCCCGAATCATTTCATCAACGTCGCCGGCGAACGCCAGTTTGCCAAGCGCGCGCTTGATCTCAGCTTCCCAAGCCGAAGCCGCACTCACGTAGACCGCGTCGCATGCAAGAATTGCGGAGCGCGTACGCGCTCCTAGCCTTTCCGATCCTTCTTCCCACCAGAGGAGTGCGTTCGTGTCCAGGAGCAGCCGCACTATTCTCCGCCCTCGCCTTCGAAGGCCGCGAGAATGTCGGGGGGCAGCGGGTCATCGAAGTCATCCGACATCCATATCTGCCCCTTGAGCCGCCCCGGCCGCCGGATCGGCTTCGCCTCTTCCGCCAGCGGAACCAGACGCGCAACGGGCTCGCCCGCCCTGGCAATAATGATCTCTGCCCCAGCGGCAGCCTCCCTCACGAGCTGCGAGAGATGGCTCTTCGCCTCGTACAGATTTACCTGCTTCGGCCGAGTGGTTGCCATGCGTCCTCCTGCTCTGAGTCTAGGGCGCTGACACTACACGGTCAAGTAGGTCTGACCAATCTGACCAATTGAGTTACCGCCTTGCTACGCCTTGCTACGCCTTGCTACGCCTTGCTACGCCTTCGCTTCACTGAACTTGGGCGATTTGCCGCGGGGTATCGAAACCGTCTGCCACGCACCACCAGCAAGGTGCTTCGCAAGAAACACGATCTGGCCGCCGTGATTGGCAGCGTGCGTCAGTTGGCGCATGATCGCCTTCACTACGGTGTGCGGCTCATTCCGGATGCGTATACTCTTCGCCAGATCATCCGGCGTGAGCGCATTCAAGGCCCGAAATGCAGCCTCCCATCCGGCTTCCCATGCCGACAGCAACTCTGCGCGCGTTGCCGATTCGCGCATCTCGAATTCGGAATCACGATCGCGATCTGCCTTCTCGCCGTCGCTCGTGAGAAAATCCGTCCAGCGTGACCGCAGATTCCCCGCAACGTGCTTCACTATCACCGCAATGCTGTTTGACTCGGCATCGAGTGCAGCGAAGAACTGCTCATCATCCACCTGGGCCATCGCCCGATCAACAACCGTCTTTACCTCTCGAAAATTCGAAATTGACGCACTCAGGAACTCTGCCTCGATACTCATTCTCTTGCTCGCATGTTATGGGTCCTGTCCTGTACCGCCCAGGTATTTCTCCAGGCTTGCACCGCAAAATTTGCACCTCACTGCATTTGGCTCGATAAGTTCAGCACAGTGCGGACACATCTTCATATCGCCAGCCTTCAGTGCGTGCTCTTCGAGTGCGGTACGGTTGGGACCAGCGATCAGCGCGAGCCCAAACCCGAATGGCCCCAGCACGGTGCCGAGTGCGAACCAGCCGCATCCACTGCGCCCCTTGCTGGTCGCAATAACCGAGCTGACGAGACCGCAAAATAACCAGATGCCGACTAGCATACCTGAGCGATTGCCAGAAAGGAATTCGTTAACGTCGTTCGCTTACACATCAACCGATCGGAGCAACCTGGTACTGTTCCAGTTTGCCATCCGGCATCTCGTAAGTCCAAGCGCGTACGGCGTGACCTCCGCGGAACATCACGCGATAACTCCGTTCAGTCATTCCACCCCGATCCGATTGCGATGTCTGTATAAAACCAACTGGCGCGCCCAACGAATCAAGGCTCGACGCAAAATCCCTTAACGCCGCCTCGCTGAAATACGCGTTCGCATCTGCAGTGAATAGCGATCGGTCGATGCTACCCCTTTGCAAGTCGACAAATATCCTGTGCGCCAGATCCGTATGTTCCTTTACCGTGACTCCCTGCGTCATGAATAGAGCGCGGATGATCTGCTGGCTAATGACGTCATAAGCAGGCGCAGCATCCTGGTTGGTGAGTACGACCACAGCCACACTGTCGTCAGGAAATACAAAGTTACCGGCTGTGAAGCCGGCTACCTCGCCATTGTGGGATATCATCCGATGACCGTTCATGTTCCCAACATCCACGCCGAGGCCATAACCAGTGCTGACCCCGTTTCGCAACAGCATTGTCGTCTCAAACGCTTTATACGACGCAGGGGCCAGCAGCGACTCGCGAATCATGGCAATGTCCCACTTCGCAAGATCACTTGCTGTCATCGCGAGCTCGCCCGCGCCGTGGATCCATCCCTTGCCGGTCGGCGTCGCCGGTACGAGTGGTCCGAGCGCATAGCGCATGTAGCCTACGGGTTGAATCGACGACGGACCGAGTACGTCATAATCAATCGCGCTCTTCATCCCCAGAGGATCAAGGATTCTCTTTTGAATGAACGTGAAGAATGGCACACCACTTACTTTCGCAACTATCATCGATGCGATTACATAGTTGGTGTTGCTGTATTCCCACTTCGTTCCGGGCTCAAAATCCAGCGGCTGCTTCGCCCAGTGATCCAGTATTGCCTGAGGCGTGATCGGCTGCTGCATGAACGGTGGCACATAGTCCTGCGGCCAGTAGTCCTGATATCCCGATGTGTGGGACAGCAGCTCACGAATCGTTATATCCTTGCTCCGCGTAAGCTCGGGTAAGAATCGCGATACTGGATCGTTCAGCGACAGCTTCCCCTCTTGCTGCAGCATCAGCACACTTGCGGCCGCGAATTGTTTGCTTATCGAGCCGATGCCATAGGCCATATCGGGCTTCGCTGCAACATCCGGCTGTAGCTTCGCGGAACCGTACGCATTTGCGTATACCACCCGTCCGTGCAGGACGACGGCCACACTTGCGCTCGGCGCTCCTGTGCTCGCCAAGGCAGCATTGGCAATGGAATCAATCCGCACGCCGAGTGCAGCGTCTGGCAGCTCGGACTGCGCAGCGGCAGGGAGTGGCGCGCTTGTGATGCCGCCAACAAGCGCGAGTGCGATCAGAGCGGGTCGGAAGTGCATTTGTAGTGGTTAGTTGGACCGATCAATCCTGCGATTGCCAGAAGCATGCAAAAGATCGGCGTGGAACGCCAGATAGGACGCCCATCTGATGACTCCACGTTGCCGTCCGCGTCGTACGTCATGTCGGACATGCCAGCCGTCGCAAACTGGTCAGCGGTGCCGCGCGTGAACCAGCTCGCGTTCGGATTGCCAGCATCGTCGTACGTCTCGTAGCTCGGCGCGGTCACGGTGTCCATTGGACAACCAACATAGCCATAATTGGGATCGAACGAGCCCGATCCACCACAGTTCCACGCCAAGCTGCTCACCACTGTATATGTGCGTGAGGAATGGGGTTTTGCGCCGTGCGAGGCGCAAGACCGATCTCTCTCGGCCGCGTGAAAGCGCGCTCTTTCACGCAGTCGCCCCTTGAAACCTAACAGCGCTTAGGTTAATTTCCCATGTGACCACAATCAAGGCCGGGGCCGTCCGTTTCAAATTGTATCCCGAAGATCACTTGCCCCGTCATGCGCACGGACTTTACGCGGGTATTGAGGTTGTTGTTCAACTCGGCGCTGAGCGCACTGTGACACTGGCATCGAGAAATGACGCAATTCAACCGAAGGATGCAAAGCGAAGCGACGTACGGAAGATATTAAACGCAGCAGCTACCCACTTTGATGCACTCGTGGACGCTTGGGAGAAGATGCACCAATGAAGAAATTGACGAGCAAACTCGTGAAGAAGCCATCGACGAATCGAACCAAAGCGCGTGTGATTACAACGGACGCCGAAATTGATGCAGCCATCGCCCATACAAATGCGCAGGACAAGCATCGACCGCGAGTAACGCGCGCGCTCTACCGTATCAGCGATGATGCCATAGCGTTAACCCTGGACAACGGAGTCGAAGTCGCGATTCCGCGGCGTTTGCTGCAGGGATTGGAGAAGGCCACCGCAGCACAACTGTCCAGGGTTGAGATCGAGGGCCCCGGGTCCGGCTTGCACTGGCCATCTCTCGATATCGACCATTACGTGCCGGCGATCCTTGCTGGTGTGTTTGGTACGCGTCAATGGATGTCCGAGCTGGGTACGAAGGGTGGCAACGTGCGGAACCCCAAGAAGGCGGCTGCGTCACGGAGGAACGGTCGTCTTGGTGGACGTCCGAGGAAGCAACCGTCACACAATGCGGCGTAGAAACGGAGATCGGCGTCAAGCGCGGTGCGTCAAGTCAGCGCGCACGGCGCAAGATTTACCACCAATGCTCTGGGCGAAACTGCAGAACTTTACGTCTGCTACGGGGTCGGATCTTGCACCATGCAAACCTGCAAGAATATGCTCCGGCGCGCAAAGAATACGATTGCAATCCTACGCCCGGAACAGTGACCGATCCGCACCCGGCTCCGCCCCCGTGCGCTAGCCCTTCCAGGCGTGTCAGGCAGCGCGATTGTGAGCCGATGACCTGGTGCGTGCGTGCGTTTGCACGACGCAAGATCCGACCCCGATCTTACGCAACTATCTCGCGCCGACGAAGTACCGGCGAATGAAGCTTGAAGAGCTGGGGAACGAGCTACTGCAAGATCAGCAGGATGGTCAGACGACGAACGTCGCCTGGCCAAAAGAGCGCACTGTGCGCTCCTGAATCTGCCTCGCCAAACGGGGAGCAGAGCATCTGGCGAAAGCTGTTCTGACTGGCCTGACGTTCTCCAGCGCGATTCGGGACTTACTTTCGGCAGAGCACGGCTCCGATAACAATTAACCCAATCCAGACTGGAATCCTGCACTTCCTCCACAGTGAGTCCAATCGAAATAGCCGTCGACCGCGCTCTGTCTGAATAGCATCCAGGGTCACTGGATTAGGGATTCCTTGGATATGTGTGTGTAACAGGAACTCGAGACGTATACCGACCAAACCAAATGCGATATACGCGAGCAATATTATTGCTCCACAGGAGTAGTTTACTTGCATAGACTGGATGCACTCCAGGAGTCGGTATATGTCGCTGCTAGATGCCCGCTGATCGGCAATGCACCAGGCGTACTAGATCCTGTCGAGCCAATCTTCGCGCGGAAGAGCGTCCCACCAGAGAGGCTGAGCGCGCCACTAACAGTACGTGTCAAGCCTGTAAATTCGCCTTCCAGAGCCGGGCCGGAAATATTTCCTAATACAATGCCGTGCTCGCTTCCGGCAGACCCTTGAAGACCAACGCCGACGCCGCCACGCAGGTAAATTCCGGGGCCAGTGTTATCCGAGTAGACTCCAACGGCACTCGTCAACCCCCAGCCGATGAAGTAGCTGACACGGGTTCCGTAGTATCCTCCCACGGGTAAGCGAAGTTTTGCGACTGCGCGACAAGCCATTGTCTTCAGCTTCTTGGCAATGCTATGTAGCTGCGTCGCAGGGCCAACGCCGCCGCCACCGCCGCCACCGCCGCCATCACCAATACCACCGCCGGATCCACGGCTGCCGAGTTCCTCTAGCAGATTCTCGAATTCCGACGTCAAGTCGATTCCCGCACCCGGATCGCCCTCTGCCGTGACGTTGAAGCACGATAGCCTCTCGGCAGTACCCGAGTAATCGCACATCCCGCTCGGATCACTCCCA
>PMEM01000034.1 GCA_003155795.1 Gemmatimonadota bacterium | reverse complement strand
TGTGGATCGAGCAGCGCAGCCTTTCTGTAATTCTCGGTGGCAGCATCCCATTGGCCAAGCTGCGACATGTCGGTCGCGCTGCGACCGAGGAGCTGTACGTTCGCCGGCTGGCGCGCGAGTCCCTTGCGCGCCTCCTCCAGTGCGCGCGCGTTGTCGTCGCGAACGAAGCTGTAGTACGCGGCGCGCGACGAGAGTGCCTCCGCGAGCTCCGGCTCGAGAGCGAGCGCGTGCGCACTGACACGCTCCGTGGAATCGGCGAGCGCAGTGCTCGGAACTCCGTTCGTATATTCCAGTGCGAGCGCCTGTCCCAGCATCGACCACGCCAGCGCGAAGCTCGAGTCCTCCAGGATCGCCTGCGTGAATTCCACCGCCGCCTGATGAAGGATCGCCGGGCTGTTTCCCCTATTCATGACGTCCACGCCGCGCAGATAGGCGTCGTAGGCATCGAGATTTTCCGTGGGCCGCTCGACGAGTGCTTGTTTCGTCGCCGGTGTCAGAGCCACCTGCAATTCACGCGCAACCTTCCCCGCGATATCCGCCTGCACCGCGAAGACATCGGTGAGTGGTGCATCGAAAGGCTGCTGCCACTTATCGGCGGCCGTAGTGACGTCGATGAGCTCGGGACTCACCTGCACGCGGCTCGTGCCGTTCGGACCCTTCGCCCAATGCACACGCCCGATGAGCAGATAGCGAACGCCGAGCTCCTCTCCGATCTGCTGTGGGGTCAGCGGGGATTTGCGATATCGTCCCGAGCTCGCGGATCCGATGACCTCGAGGCCGGGGATGCCGGTGAGCTTCCCGCGCACCGCATCCGTCACACCGTCCGCAAAATAGGCATCGCTCGAATCGCCGACGTTCTCGAATGGGAGCACGGCGAGCCGCATCGCTCCGCCCGCATTGGCCGACGGCTCGCGCGACTTCGTGCGCCACGCGAAGAGNNAACGAGAAATCCGAGGATGAGCGCGAGCGCGGTCGCCGGGACGCGGCGCTTCCGGGCTAGGCCGATCGACTCCGGCGTCGCGGGCGCTGCAGTTGCCGCGGCCGTCCCCGTGAACGAGCTCCGCTCCGCCGCCTCGAGCGCGTGCGAGAACTCACCCGCCGTCGGCCATCGATCCGCTGGCACGCGCGCGAGCGCCTTCTGCAGCACCGCGTCCACCGACTGCGGCACCGTCGGACGCAGCACGCGCACCGACGGCGCATCGCCCGTCATCATTTTCGCGATCATCGCCTGCGTGCTCGGCGCGGTGAACGGCGGCTCGCCGGCNNCCTTGGCGACGATCGCCTGCGCGGTCGGGCCGGTGAACGGCGGCTCGCCGGCCAGCATCTCGTAGCACACCGCGGCGAGCGTGTAGATGTCGCTGCGCGAAGTGAGATCGCGCTCGCCGCTCGCCTGCTCGGGGCTCATGTACTGCGGCGTGCCGACGGCCAGCCCTGTCTGCGTCAGCGCCGCGCCGCTCGACGTATCTACTCCGAGTGCGCGCGCGATGCCGAAGTCGGCGAGCAGCGCGTCGCCGCGCTTCGTGAGCAGGAGATTCTCGGGCTTGATGTCGCGATGCACGACGCCCTTCTCGTGCGCGTAGTCGAGCGCGCTGGCGATCTCGCGCGTGATGCGGAGCGCCTCGTCGATCGACAGCTGCTTGTCGCGCTGGAGATGCTGGCGCAGTGTCTCGCCTTCGACGTACGGCATCGTGAACCAGAGATGGCCGTCGGAGGTCTCGCCGGAGTCGAGCACGGTGAGGATGTGCGGATGCGAGAGCGTCGCGGCGAAGCCGATCTCGCGGCGGAAGCGCTCGGGGCCAAGCGTGGCGGCGAGATCAGGGTGGAGAACCTTGAGCGCCACCTGACGGCCGTGCTTCCTGTCGGTAGCGAGATAGACCGTCGCCATCCCGCCGCGACCGAGCTCGCGCTGGAGCGAATACTGGGTGCCGAGGGACGCCTGCAGTTGGTCGAAAAGCGGTGTCGCCACCCGGCCGCTCCCTCGGAGGATTGTCAGAGAACAATCTATGGTATGACGGATTGACGCGCGAGACGGCCGTCCGCGTCAGAGTTTGGCAAGAATTCGCCGTGAATGGACGTGCGGGCGGGGTGAAGTAAGGCCCCGCCCTCTTCGAGCGGAGGCTGAATTCGACGAGCCTCGGCGATATCATTGCGGGATGCCGCGCGCCCGATGAATTCCTCCAGCGTATGCGACTTCGCGCCGCTCATGCCGCACGACGGCCTCCGTATCGTGCCGTTCCGAGCCGAGCACGCCGCGCCATTTCGCGATCTCAATCTCGCCTGGATCGAGAAGTACTTCGCGGTGGAGGAGCGCGACGCGCGCGATCTCGGCGACCCAGCGACGCACATTATCGCCCCTGGCGGCTACATCTTCATGGCTGAGCTCAATGGCGAGGTGGTAGGGGCCGTCGCGCTGATGTGCGAAGCGGAAGGCGTGTTCGAGCTCGCGAAGATGACCGTTGCGGACTCGACGCGCGGGCTCGGCATCGGACGCGCGCTCGGCGAGGCGGCGATTGCGCACGCGCGGGCGATCGGCGCGAAGACGATCGAGCTGCTCACGAACTCGGCGCTCGTACCGGCGATAACGCTGTATCATGCGCTCGGCTTCGTCGACGTTCCGCTCGGCCACACCGAGTACGCGCGTGCCGATGTGCACATGGTGCTCGAGCTGTAGACGGCGCCCCGCGCCGGCGCGCGCTAGACGAGATTCTCGATCTGGCGAAGGTGGTTGATATCATGGCCGCCCATCGTTTCGACGATGGTGCGGAAGGTCATCTCGCCGCGTTCGGGGTGCACGACGGGCTTCGCCTCGGCCTCCGCGCCGACCGCGCGAATGAAGAGCATGTTCCAGCGTCGGAACGCATCGAAGGAGTCGAGAGCATCCCGCGCATCGAGCGCCGAGTAGGGGCCTGCCCACGCTTCCTGATCAAAGGGCTGGATGACGTGGTTCGGCTCGGCGATGGTCTGTCGCAGGCGGAAGCCGAAGGTGATCTCACAGTCCGCGAGATGGCAGAGGATGTCGCGGATGCTCCACTTGCCGGGTGCAGGTGCGCGCATCAATTGCTCGGCGCCTGTGTGGCGAATGAGGCGGGCAATCGTGACGGCGGTCATCTCGAGCACGTCGTGCGGGCGCGCGTCGGCGAGGAATTTTGCGTAGGGATTGAGCTGACTTGCGGGAGCGGACATTCGGTATTCCTCCGGGAGGGCGGTAATTGACAGTGGCGGAGGGTGGTTCGTCAACTGGGTTGGCGGGGCGTTAACGCAGTGTGTAGCGGCCGTGCAGGTTGTCAGTGGCGAAGTGTATGTTAGGGCAACAAGGAGGGTGTGATGTGCCTGAACAAGCTTCAATCCGCGCTGCCCGATCTCATTGGCCGCACCATCAAACACATCGTCGTGAACGAGCACGGGGATGCACACACGCAGGTCTTCTTGCATTTCACGGACGGAACGTACTACGAGTTCTACGGAACGAGCATGTGCGGCATTCGCCACCTCGACATCGGCGGCCTGGAAGTGGCGCGCGCCAGCGGCCACATCCCGGCCAACGGGCGCCTCGAGATTCTCGATAGCGAAAGAAGTGTTCGTTTCGAGCCGCCCGGGAAGCAGGCCGCGATTCACGAGGCGACTGCGCAGTAGGCTTCCGGTGACTCGGCATCGTGAGAAGCTGAGCGAGGCGCTCGCGCGCTGTCAGAGGGGCGGGGCGAGTTGTACGGGGGAGTGTTTTATTCACGGGCCGACCTTTCGCCCTGACACACGGTAGGACATGGCGCGGTTGCGGGTGGTGGTAGGCAGGGATCCGGAGCTACTTCTTCGCACGGCAGCGGATGGTTTTCTCGCGCCACGCACTGCAACGGCGGAAGCGCCATTCCCTACCGTTCCGTATCTGCTTGCGCTCAGGCAGGGTGGACTGCGCGACGACGTCATCGCGATGGCGGCCGGGTCGGGGGTGAAGGGATGGTTCGACCCACCGCTTTGCATCTTCCACGAGCTTCCTCGTTGGATCGGCGCGCCCGATCGCACGACGCTCGGTGAATACGAGCGGCTGGTGCTGCTCACACGTCTCCTTCGCGAGCACGGACGCGAGGTGTTCGGACAGCTTGATCGATGTGATGACTTTGTCGCCCACATCGATCGACTCTTTGGTGAGCTGATCTCCGAGGATGTTTCCGCCGCGACCTTCGCGCAGGCGCTGGATGCGCGTGCGGGGCGCGACGTTTTCGAATCGCGTCGCGACAACGATCTCGGCCGAATCTACGCCGCGTATCGCGCGGAGCTCGCTCGACTGCGAAAGGCGGATGGGCGCGACGAGTGGATCCATCTCGCGCGCTCGTTGCGCGATGGCACGGCAAAGCTCGCGGACGCACTTCACGGTCGACGCGAGATTCGCATCCTTGGCCTGCAGGATCTGAAGCGGGGATGGCTCCATCTCATTCGCGCGCTCGCGGATTCGAATGCGATCGATACCGTGACGCTCTACAGCTCGGTCGAGTTACCGCTCGAAGGATTGGACGCGGAGTGGGAGCATCAGAGCGGGCGATTCGGCTCGACGGCTGTCGCGCTATTCGCGGCGGAGCGTCCAGCGGAGCGCATCGGCGCGGCTGCACTGGTGATCGCGCCAGACGTCGATCGCGAGATGGATCTGGTGGCCCTCGAGATTCGCGCGCTCGTGGAGGCGGGAACGCCTCCGAATCGCATCGCGATCGTCACTCGCGAGGCGCGACCGAATCTCGATCGAGCGCTGGCCTCACTTGCGCGGGTCGGCGTGCCGGCGACGGCGCGTCAGCGAGTGGTGCTCACATCGATCCCCGTGGTGCGCGCGATCGCGTCGCTCTTCGGCGCGGCGGCTGACGGGTGGACGCGTGCCGGGCTCGTGGAGCTCGCATACCAGCCGTACTTCGCGGGCGGACTCGATGCAGAAGTGCTGAACGCCGTGGGCTATCGGCAGATGGTGATCGGACTCGATGAGTGGCAGGCAGCACTGGCCGATCTGGAGAGGAAGGCGTTGCGTGTCGAGCTCGAGGATGCGCCTGAGCGTCGCGGACGTCCGCTTCCCGCTGCGGCGCGCGTGGCCGCCGTGGGCGCGGCGTTCCGCGAGTTCGCGGCGGAGGCTCGTGCACTGGACGAGGAGCGCACCGTTCTCGAGTGGCTTGAATGGCTTCGCACATTCCTCGAGAGCGATCCGTGGAAGGTGCTTGCGTGCGTGCGCAGCGTGCCGGGCGATCGTGTCGACATCGTTCGGCTCGATCTCGCGGGATGGAAATCGATCACGACGATCGTCGGCGAATGGCACGACGCGGTCATCGCGCACGGTGGCGATGCGCGTGCGCTGACGACCGCGCAATTCAATTCGCAGTTGCGCGAGTATCTGACGGGCGACGTTCCCATTTGGACGCCCGTGTCCCGTGGAGTTCAGGTGCTCGAGGCACTCGCGGCGGCGTATCGTTCGTTCGACTACCTGTTTCTCACCGGGATGGAGGCGGGCGCCTTTCCCAAAGCCGCACCGACATCGCCGATTTTCGACGATGCCGACCGCAACGCCCTCGCCGCCGCGGGGCTTCCGCTCGAGCGCAACGCCGTATGGGACGAGCGCGAGCGCGAGCTCTTTCGAGTGCTCGTGGCCGGAGCGAGACGCGGCTTCACGATGTCCTACTCGCGGTTGGACGGTGCGGGAAGCGAAGTCATCGCGTCGGCGTTCGTCGACGAGCTCGAGGAAATCGCGACCGTTGAGCGACGCACGATCCCCGCAGCGGCTGTCGTGCTCCCAGGCATCTCGCTGTATCGCGCGCTCGATGGTCCGGAGCTCGCACGGCGCGCGGCGGCGATTGAATGCGAGCGCCTCGACAAGATCCCCAGCAAGTACAACGGACGCATCGAGGCGCATGATCTGGTCGCGTGGCTCGCGAAGGAGTTCGGAGATGAGAGGCTCTGGAGCCCGTCGCAGCTCGAGGATTTCGCGAAGTGCCCGTGGGCGTACTTCTCGAAGCGGCTGCTGCGCATCGAAAAGCTGACCGAGCCGGATGGGGACGTGGATCCCGCAACGCGGGGATCGCTCTTGCACGATGCGCTCAAGCTCTTCTACGACAGCGCACGAGAGCGCATTCGCGGACCTGTATTTCTCGAGGCGAAGGATGCCGCGTGGGCGCTGGAGCTCGCAGCGAAATGCGTCTCGGAGATCGTCGATGGCTACGCGGTGCACGGACGGTTGGGGCACGGCTCGCTGCTCGAGGCCAAGCGCGGCGAATACACGCGCATCGTGCGCGGCTATCTCGAGTGGGAAATCGCGCTGCACAACGACATGACGGATCCGACGACGAAGAAAAGAAAGGCGCCGGCCATGATTCGCACGGGCGTCGAGAGTCACGAGCTCAAATTCGACGATATGACCTTCGAGCGCGGCGGCGTCCGCATTCGATATCGCGGGACGATCGACCGCGTCGAAGTGTCGGTCGACGAACGGGCTGGCGAAGGGAAATACATCGTCGCTGCCGACTACAAGACCACAAAGGGCTCCACGCCGGGAGGGGGGCGGCCAGCGGCCTGGACCGAAGGCGTCGTGCTGCAGGTGCCACTGTACGCATTGGCGCTGAGCAGAATGCGACCGGATACGCACATGGCTCGCGCTGGATATCTGGCGCTCACGACACCGAAAGATGTGCTGCAGCTCGATCTCATCACGATCAATAAAAGGACGCACGAGACCAATCCGATGACCGCCGCCGACGAGAAGTTGACTGCCGCCCTCGATNNGTAAAGCGCGCGCGCCGCGGGGAGTTTCCTGCCAGGCCCCCCGGCAAGTGCACGTGCCCACCCTGGTGCCATGGTCGCGACATCTGTCGCATCCCCGGTGGTCCGGTGTCCGATCGATGACGAACACCACGCCGAAGGAAAATCCGCAACCGAGCGACGCGCAGTGGGCAGCAATTCGCGAGACCGCCAGTCACATGCTCGTCTCCGCCGGAGCGGGCACTGGCAAGACGTTTACGGTCGTCTCGCACATTCTGTATCTAATTGGCGTCGAAACGCGTGAGAGCATCCACTCGCCGGCGCTCGCACTCGATCAGGTCGCGGCGATCACGTATACGAACAAGGCCGCAGCAGAGCTCAAGGAAAAGCTGCGCGACGGCCTGCGCGCGGCCGGGCGGCGCGAAGAGAGCTACCGCGTCGACAATGCGCGCGTGGGCACCATCCACGGCTTCTGTGGCGACATCCTCCGCGAGTTCGCTCTTCGCGGCTCCTTCGCGCCCGGTCTCACGCTGCTCGATGAATCCGAAAGCAAGGCCCGCCGCGCACAATGCGTACGCGAAACGCTCTTGCGAGCGCTCGAGCACGCTCCGGGCGACCCGGGGAGCATCGAAGGCCTCGTCGAGTTGCTGGCGGCGTACTCAGTCAGCAACGTCGAGGAATGGGCGGCAGAGCTGCTCGACGAGGGGGATCATCTGCGGGCCATCATCGAGAGCTCGCACGAGCTGCCCGTGCGCGAGTGCGCGCTCGTCTCGTTGGCGAGGCGCGCCGAGTTTTTGTTCGCCACGCAGCTGCGCGATCGTGGCGAGATGGACTTCGATCGTATGATCACGTGGACGCGCGACCTCATCCGCGATGACAGCGCCGTGCGCGAGTCGCTGCGGCAGCGTATCCGAGTGCTGATCATCGATGAGTTCCAGGACGTCGATCCCGTGCAGCGCGAGATCGCGTACCTGCTGGCGGATCCCGCGAGCGGCGCCGCCGACACGACCCGCCTGATGCTCGTCGGTGATCCCAAGCAGAGCATCTACAGCTTTCGCAAAGCAGACGTGCGCGGCTGGAAGGCGGTCGAGCGCGACTTCCGCGACAAAGGCTGGGGAACAATGGTACCAATCACCGACAGCCGCCGCAGCGTTCCCGCGGTACTCGGCTTCGTCGATCACGCGATCGGCACTCTGCTCGACGAGCCGATCGGCGCGTCAGATGTGCTCCGGGACTTCGAGGTCTCGTATGCGCCGGTGAAGCCGATTCGCGAGAGCGAGTCGCCGATTGCCGTGGAGTTTCTCACCGTCCCCGCCAAGGACGATGGCTGCGCCCACAAGGCCGAGGTGATCCGCGAGAGCGAGGCACGCGAGGTCGCGCGGCGCGCGGTCGAGCTGCATGCGAGCGGCGATGCGAAATGGTCGGAGATGGCGGTGCTGCTGAGCGGGTGGGGCGATCTCGCGACGTACGAAGGCGCGTTGCGCGAGGCAGGCGTTCCAACATACGCGCTCCGTACCGAGGGCTTCTACGAGCAGCGGGAGATCGTCGACCTCATCGTTGCGCTCGAGGCCATCCGCAACGCCAACGATGATCGCGCGCTCCTCGGCTTCCTGCGCAGCCCGTTCATCGGCGTCACCGACGAAACGCTTCTCCGGATCGCCAACGGGCTGCCGTCGCCGATCTGGCCGCTGCTCTCCACCGAGAGCCTGGTCGCCATACCCGACGAGCACGAGCGCGCGATGCTGTTCACGGCGGTCGAGCTCATCAGGCGGCTCTCCCTGCTGCGTGATCGCGTTGCGACGTCGGCGCTCCTCGAAGAGCTGCTGCTGGACACCGCGTATCTGGCACATCTCGCGCTGATGGAGCAGCCCGGACTCCAGGCGATCGCCAACGTGCGCAAGTTTCTCCGCATCGCCGAATCGACGCCCGAGCTCAGCCTCGGCGGCTTCCTCGATGTGATCGAGAGAGCGCGCGAGCTGAAGGTGAAAGAAGGGAACGCGAGACTCTATGGCGAGAGCGACGACGTCCTCACGATCACCTCGATCCACAGTGCGAAGGGGCTCGAGTGGAAAGTGGTTTTTTGGTGCGACCTCGTGCGCGAGCTACGGAATCGCACGTCGCCGATGTTGATCAGCGGAACGCGTATCTCGCTCGGCGGTGGCGACGAAGACGCAGAGCAGGGTGGCGATGCGCCGGCCGCTGATCGCGACGATGCCATCACCGGCGCAGATGGGGAGCGGGATGAGATCGCCGCGGCGCTAAAGGATGAGCGGAACGCCGAGACCAAGCGGCTGTGGTACGTCGCCGCCACCCGTGCGAAGGATCGACTGGTGGTGTGTCTGCCGGCCGGCAGCTCGAAGAAGCTGCGAGACGATGCGAAAAAGCGCGAGAAGCTGGGTGATGCGCCCGATCGCAGCTTTGGATCCGCTGCAGACGCGATGAAGCTGGTCTTTCCGGCGATCGGGTCATCCCTCCGCGAACGATATCACGCGGCCGATGCGCGCGAGTACGAAGCGACGGTGAAGATCGTAACTGTCGTCGAAGCACCGGAGCACGCAGTGATTCCGCAGCGTGCCGCGCTCGATGCATCGACTCTCGCCGCGCCCCCAATGCCGATTCGCGTCGCGGCCGGACGCTCGCGCCATTCTGCCACCGAGCTACTATCCGAGGAACGCTGCGCGCGCCGGCACTGGTACAAATACGTTGCCGGCCTACGCGAGCCGGAGATCGCGGCGGGGGAGAAGCACGGTGAGATCAACGCCATCAAGCGCGGGCTCATCGTGCACGACGTGCTCGAGCGCCTGCGTGAGAACGAGGAGCTCGACGCGCTGCTCGAGGATGCCGTGCGACGGCACGATCCCGATGCACCGACGCCCGAATCCACCGAAGGTGCGCGCTATCGCGCGGAAATCGCGGCTGAGCTGCGCGCCGCGCTCGAGCAGCCCGACTATCGCGCCGTTCTCGACGCGCCAGGCGCCCAGCGGGAGCTCGCCTTCCTGCACATCGTCGATGCCGACACGTACGTCGAGGGAAAGATCGATCTCGTCGCGCCCGGCGCCGATGGCTATCGCGTCGTCGACGTGAAGACGAGTCAGTGTGATCCCGAAGCTGCGGCGTTCAAGGCGGAGCAGTATGCGATCCAGAAGGCGGTGTACGTTGCGGCGCTCGAAGGGATCGGCGGACTACGTGTGGCGAGCTTCGGCTTCCAGTTCACGGCGATCGCAAAGCAGATCGGCGGCCCTCTCACCGACGATGTGCGTGCGGCACTCGATGCGCGGCTGCACACGACGCTGAGCGCGCTCGATGTCGAGCCGCCATCGCTGGCGAAGAGCGCGAACGATTGTCGTTACTGCGGCTATCGCACCGTAGGGTGGTGTCCAGGCGTGCCCGAGGTCGCGATTGCAGGGATGAGCGAGAGCTGAACCGGCCCCAGTCTCTCGCACTACCCCCCACTACAAATCCTCATCCCCGTCGGCGCCATCATCGACACGAAGCGCGTATCTCTCCGCAGCGCATCGTACGTCGGATCGCACGCGAGCCCGTTCCAGTCCGGTTCCGCGTCGTGTCGCGCAACGCTCCTGCCGATCCATACGAGTGCCGAGTCGGTCTGTCCGTACGCGAGGAGCGCGTGCGCCATGTCGAGCGCCGGCACGCTCCCCGCGCTCTGATCGCGACGCATCTCGGCGAGCAGCGCATCGGCATCGCTCCGGCGCCCCGCGCGCACGTACGTCCAGATCGCGGCGCTCCGCACGCCGAGTCCACTTCGCACGATCCGAAGCGCGCGATCCGCGACGTGCGCCGCGCTATCCGCATTTCCCGCGAGCAGCTCCGCCTCCATCAGATTCACGTACAGCCCGCTGAAGGTGGAGTCGAACGCCAGTCCGGCGGTCGCCGCCGCAGCCGCCTCGCCGTACTTCCGACCATCGAGCAGCGTTCGGCTCAACGTCTGATTCGTCACCGCTGTTAGCGGGTCCAGCGCGCGCGCCATCTGCGCGTGACCCATCGCCGCCGCAACATCGCCCATCCCGAGCAGCAGCTCGGCGTGCCACAGATGCACGGTTGGGTTCGACGGATCGAGCGACACACTCCGATCGAGCTCGCGCTCGGCGTCCGCCCAGCGCCACTGATGCACGCGCACGTCGCCGAGCGCGAGATGTGCATCCGCCAACCCTGAGTCGAGCGCGAGTGCGCGGAGTGCGTGCGCCTCCGCCAGCGGAATGACGGAGTCCGCCGGCGCGCCGCCGTACTCTGCGAGGAGGTCATAGGACATCGCGAGTGCGGCGTGCGCGCGGGCAAACGTCGAATCCGCCGCGATCGCCTGCTGGAAGAAACCGATCGCCTTCCAGAGGGATGCCGAGCCGCCGAAGCCGAAGTAGTGCCTGCCCTGCAGAAAGAGATCGTACGCCGAGAGATCCGTCGTGCCGCGCGGCGCGTGCGCCACGGCGAGTCTCGCGGTCTCCGCAGAGTCGTGTCCCTCGCTCGACAGCGTCGGATACAGCGCCGCGGTGATCGCGTGCGTGAGCTCGTCCTGCACCTGGAAGACATCCTTCATCTCGCGCTCGTACGACTCGCTCCACACCGCCAGCCCGCTCACCGTATTCACGAGCTGCGCAGTCACACGGAGGCGCCCTCCTTCGCGACGCACGCTTCCCTCGAGCACATCGCCCACATGCAGCATCTTCCCCACGTGCTGCGCGCCGACCGATTGATCGCGGAAGGTGAACGCCGAGCTGCGCGCGGCAACCTTGAGCCCGGGCACGCGCGCGAGCGCCGTGGTCAGCTCGTCGGCCATGCCGTCCGCGAAGTACTCGGTCGCGGTGTCCTTTCCAACGTTCGCGAACGGGAGCACGGCCACCGAGTGTGGCGCGATGTCGCCGTCGACACTCATGCCGTTCATCTCGCCGAGCCCGGTCACGCTCTTGCCGCGCCGGGCCGCGTAGCCGATCGCTACGAGCACGAGCACGGCCGCGAACGCGGCAACGGCCCACGCCGGCACTCGCGTCTTCCTCTTCGGCGCGAACGGCAGCATCGAGCCGCTCGTCGTCATCACGCCGTCGAGTGTGTCGAGCACCTCCTGCGCAGTCTGTGGGCGATCAGCAGGGTGCTTCTCGAGCAGCTGGGTGACGAGCGCCGCGAGCGCTGGTGGCGTCGTCGGTCGCCGAATGCCGACCGGCGTCGCGGCCTCGCCCGCGTGCGCCGCGAGCGTCGCCTGCGCATTGCGCCCGCTGAACGGCGGCGTCCCCGTGAGCATCTCGTACGCCATCGCGCCGAGCGCGTAGAGATCAGAGCGGCCGTCCGTAGTCGGGTCCGCGGCCGCCTGCTCGGGCGACATGTAGGCGGGCGTGCCGAGCGCGACGCCGAGCGATGTGCTCGACGTCCCCGCCGCCATCGTCGACTCGGAGAGCGCCTTCGCGACCCCGAAGTCCGCAACGAGCGCGTGCTGCCGAGTGAGCAGCACGTTTTCCGGCTTGATGTCCCGATGCACAACGCCGTGCTCGTGCGCGTACGCGAGCGCGCCGGCGACATCGCGCAGCAAGCGCACGATGTCGACGAGCGGAAGCTCACCCTCGCGCGTGAGCCGAGCCCGGAGCGACTCGCCGTTGATGAACGGCATTGTATAGTAGGGAAGCCCGTCGATTTCCCCGGCCGTCAGCAGCGACACGATGTGCGGATGCTGCAGCCGCGCCGACAGCGCGATCTCCCGCCGAAAGCGCTCGACGGACATGGCGTGCGCGAGCTCGGGAGGCAGCACCTTCACCACGACGCTGCGGTTGAGCGTCGTCTCGGTCGCGAGAAAGACGCGCGACATGCCACCGCCGCCGAGCTCGCGCTCGATGGTGTATGCATTTCCCAGCGTGTGCTGCAGCCGGTCGCGGAGATCTGTCGATGACGGCGTCATTTCGCAATCCGCGCCGTGTCATGTCGAATCAGCACGTACGCCGGATCGAGATTGTACCGGCGCAGTATCGTCATGATGTGCGGACTCGGCACGAGCTCCCTGGCGTAGGTAACGCCGTACGTCGGCCACTCGTCACCATCGCCAGCAGCCGCATGGTCCAGCGCTGCACTGGCGCGCGCGGTGTCCCCAAGCCCGTTGTACGCGAGATCGAGTCCGGTCCAGCGAGTCCATGTATTCTCCGGTGTCGCCTCCAGCTGCCGCGTCAGCAACTCGGCGCCGTGCCGGTCGCCGTTCCTGGCAAGCACATATGCCGCCTCACCGACGCGCGCGGGCTGCGACGAAGTAGCAACAATACGGTGTGCGTACGACCGCGCGGAATCAGCCATACCGGCGCGATCATACGCGAGTGCAAGCATGCAGAGCGAGGTGATGCTTTGCGGCTCGAGCGCGAGTGCGCGACGTAGCTCGGCGGTCCCTTCGGGGATCTCTCCTGTGCGGACTTCGGCCCAGCCAAGATAGGCGGCGGGCAGAAAGTACAGCGGATCTCGAGCTTCCGCGCTACGGAATTGCGGTATTGCCTCGGCTATGCGACCCTGGTTGAAGAGGGTGTAGCCGAGCCTGTAGCGTGCGTCCGCATTGTTGGGATCGAGCGCGATTGCTCGACGCAACTCGGACTCCGCATCCTTCCAGTGAAACTGCTCCGCGTCGACGTATCCGAGCGCCTGATATCCTTCCGACAGCGTCGAGTCCAACCGTATCGCGCGCTCGGCAGCGGCGCGCGCGCGCGGCAGAACGTCGCCCGCGTGACTGCTGAGGTAAGACGGCGATACCGTAAGCGCATTGGCGAGTGCGGCCCAGGCGCGCGCAAAGGTCGAATCCTGCGCAGTCGCCTGATCCAGCGTCGAAATCGCGTCCGCCAACCCAGGTCCGCGGCGTCGGTACAGATACATTCCCTTGAGGTACAGATCGTACGCAGTCACGTCGCGCGTTCCGCTCGCAGCAAGCGACCGCGCACCAGCTCCGCCGAGGGTGACCTGCAACTGACCGGCGATCGCCCGGGCGATGTCGTCCTGTACGGCGAAGATGTCTTTTGCAGGCCGCTGATAGTTCTCGTGCCACACGACTGTTCCGTCGCTTGCATTCGAGAGTTCCGCGTTCACACGAATCTGATCGCCTTCACGCCGGACAGTACCATCCAGAACCGCTCCGACATGCAGTGCCGCGCCTACTTCCTGCGGCGTTGCGTTCTTCCCTCCGACTCGGGCAGATGACGTGCGCCCGGCGAGTCGCAAGCCTGGAATCTGCGAGAGAGTATTGCTGACCTCGTCGGCAATGCCTTCGGCCAGGTAGGTGTTGGCGGTATCGCCGCCCATCGACGTAAAGGGGAGTATCGCAAGCGACTTGTCGCTTGATGCTACTGGCCTGGCGTTACGAAAATGCCAGATCGTTGCTCCGGCCGCGAGGGCGATGACGACCGCTGCGCCTGCAAAGAGTGAAATTCGCCTGGTGCGGTGTTCCGGCACAGACTTTGGCGGCGTGATCGCCTCGCGCGAAGTGTTCGCGGACTCCATCTCAGCGAGTAGCTCGTTGGCTGATGCCGGACGCTCTGCTGGATTCTTTGCCAGGCATCGCATGACGAGTGAAGCGAGTGCGGCCGGAACCTCCGGTCGTCGCTCCGAAAGCGACGGGGCCTGTTCCGTAACGTGTGCGGTGATGAGTGCCTGCATCGTTGTGCGCGTTGCGAACGGATGCGCGCCGCCGAGCAGTTCCCATGCAATCACGCCCCAGGCGTAGATATCAGCGCGTTGGTCTGTACCCGGATCACCAAGCGCCTGCTCCGGCGCCATGTAAGCTGGCGTCCCGAGCGAAACGCCTGCCATCGTGATTGCGTTGGTCGAACCGCCGTCGATCGTGCGCGACGCAACGATTGCCTTCGCGATCCCGAAGTCCGTGACGACCGCCGCGCCACCAGATAGCAGAATGTTCTCAGGCTTGATATCGCGGTGCACCACGTGTTCAGCGTGTGCGTATGCCAAGGCGCGTGCTACATCGCGCAGGATGCTCACTGCCTCGGGAATACTGAGTGGCAAGCCGGTGGCCAGTCGTGCGCGCAGTGACTCGCCGCGTACGAACGGCATCGTGTAATAGGGAAGATTTCCCGAAGTGCCCGCGGTGAGCACCGGCACGATGTTCGCCTGCTGCAGACGCGCCGCGAGTTTCACTTCACGCGCAAATCGCTCGGCGCTCAAACCCTCGGCGCTTTCTGGAGCAATGACTTTCACCACGATGTCGCGGCCGAGTGCCAGATCACGCGCGACGAATACGCGCGACATACCGCCGCCGCCGAGCTCGCGCTCAATGGAGAAGCTGTCGCCAAGTGTGGACTGAAGTTGTTCGCGGAGATCCGTCAACGTCTGTTCAGCCGGTGATTGCGTCGAATTTGAGCTGTGCGTAGCGACGAACTACAGATGTCATTTCGAGTCGCGCGTCGACCATTGTCGATGCGTCACAAAGGTACAGTTCAGCCGTGCGTGAGCCGCGCGTCCGGTGACATCAATCCCCAGTAAACAATTGTATTTAACGGAGCAACGTTCCAAGCATTCCAGCGGCCCCGGTAAACATACGTACCCCGCGGGTGGCTGTCTAATCGGATCGCTGGGACGGCGAAAAGCTTCAGATCGATCTTGTGCAGGATCCTATCCGTTCGACATCTCCACCCACGTCGGTGCATGATCGCTCGGCTTCTCCCATCCGCGCACGTCCCGGTCAACACCAGCGCCAGTGAGACGTGTCGCGGCCGAAGGATTGAGCAGCAGGTGATCAATGCGCAATCCAGCATTCCGACCCCATGCATTCCGAAAGTAATCCCAGAACGTGTAGACCTTTTCGCCCGGATTCAGCGTACGCAGCGCATCCGTCCAGCCTTGCGCAACAAGCCCATGAAATGCATCCCGCACTTCGGGAAGGAATAGCGCATCAGCCTTCCAGCGTTCTGGATTGTAGACATCGAAATCCGTGGGGATCACATTATAATCGCCTGCAAGTACAACCGGCTCATCGCGCGACACGAGTTCTTTCGCATGCTCGGTCAGACGTGCGAGCCACTTGAGCTTGTACTCGAGCTTGGGGCCGGGCGCTGGATTTCCATTCGGAAGATACAGACAGCCGATCAGCACACCATCAACCACGGCCTCGATGTAACGACTGTGCAGATCTTCCGGATCACCGGGCAAGGCGCGTCGTATTTCACTGGGCTCGTACCCACGCGCAAGAATCGCAACGCCGTTCCAGCTCTTCTGCCCGTGCCAGATCGGATGATATCCTGCGTCTCTGATAGCGGCTTCCGGAAATTTATCCTGAGGCGCCTTCAATTCCTGCAGGCACGCAACGTCCGGCGCGCTCTCGCCGAGCCAGCGCAGCAGGGACGGAAGATGACCGTTGACGCCATTCACGTTGTAAGTCGCGATCTTCATATCACGTAGTAACTTGAGTGTCAGGCCCCTCGCTGCAAGATAATCTGTTCAGCGAAGGCGTCGCCTGAATTTCGGAGAGCCCACAATGAAAGTCGAGATATGGTCGGATATCGCATGTCCATGGTGCTACATCGGGAAGCGGCGGTTTGCGCGCGCCCTGGAGAACTTTTCGCACCGCGACGACGTTGATATCATATGGCGCAGCTTCGAGCTCGATCCCGCTGCTCCCAAAACCACCGGGCTACCAGCAACAGAACACCTGGCCAGCAAGTATGGTGTCTCGATCGACGAAGCACGCGCGATGGGTGCCAACACTGCGTCGGAAGGGAAGAAGGAAGGACTCGAACTGCGCTTCGATCGCGTGCAGGTTGCCAATACCTTCGATGCACACCGGCTGATTCACTTCGCCGCGGAGGAAGGTCGCGCCGTGGAGATGGTCGAGCGGCTGTTCGCTGCGTATCTGACGGGCGGAGCGGCGGTTGCAGACATCGATACGCTGGTGCGTCTAGCGGTTGAAGTCGGACTCGACGGGGATGCGACGCGCAGCATGCTGGAAGGAATCCGGTTCGCGGATGCTGTGCGCGCGGACGAAGAACGCGCGCGACACTTCCGTATTACCGGCGTCCCGTTCTACGCGATTGATGAACGATACGGCATATCGGGTGCACAGCAGTCCGAGTTGATGCTTGACACACTACGCAAGGCGTGGGACGAAAGCGCCGTCGGAACGGAAGGCGCTACAAATTAGCTGCAGTGCAGTTACCGCTGGAACGGATCCACGGACTCCTGCTACTTCGCCGACAACAACGCGATCTTCTTCCTCGCATCCGCGACCTGCGGCTGTAGCTCGGGGTCTGCGTTCTTCCAGAGATCCGCGAACGCTGTGTAATGTGCAATCGCGCGCGCCCGGTCGCCCTTTGCCTGATACAACTCGCCCAGTCGTCGCTGAACAACGGACAGCGCCACCATGTCGTCGGCCAGCCTGTCGATCGACGGCGTGCGGAGGTATTGTTCGAATCTCGCGATTGCTGAATCAGGTTGGTTTGCCCGGTCATACGCTCGGCCGGTCTGGAACAGAACATTGATTGGATCTTCGCCAACTGGTCCGTCTGGAAAGCTATCCGCACGCTCGAATTCGGTAACGGCTTCGAGTCCCCGATTCTCGGCGAGAGCAATCTCGCCCTGAATCCAGTGTACGTCCGGCGCGTGACTGAGTCGCGCGGCGGTGTCACTGATCTGCGCAATTTGAGCTAATACTGCCCGTGCGCGATCGGTACGCCCCAGCATTGCGTAAGAAGCGCCAAGAGCGCCGTATGGGCGATCGGCCTCGGGCAGGTTCGTGATTGGCAATGCCGCAACCGGCGCGTCCAACCGCTTCGTTGCACGATCCCGGTCTCCACGAAACCACCAATCCAGCATTGCAAACGATATCGAGTCTGTGAGCGGTGGGTTGGTGGACAGGCCGGCGTCACGCTGCATCGCGGTAGCCTCGCCGTATAACCGCTGCGCATCCGTCACTCTACCATGAATGACGGCGAATTGCATGCGTAATTGCCGCATTGCCTGCCGCATGCCGGTGTTAGCAGTCGCACGGTCGACGCTGTCGGCAATTCGCTCAGCCGCCGGCATGTTCCCCGCGGCGTACTTCGTCATTACAATGGCCTGGAGCACACCAGGACTCGACGGGAATTTCGCAAGTGCATCGGTGAGCACAGAATCAGCGGCAGCATCTTTCCCCTCCACGGCCAGTACAAATGCGAGATTCGTTTTGAAGAGTGAACTCGTTGGGTTCAACCGTGCGGCCGCCCGAAAGGCAATCTCAGCTTGGGGGTATTTTCGGAGCGACAAGTAGTTCACACCCAGATTGTTCTCCCCCTCCAGCGAATCACCGGTTGCAATCAACGCCTGGTACGCGGCAATGCTCTTGGGCCGATTCAAGTTGACGCCGCTGCCGTAATAGGTCCCCTCGGTCAGGTACCGTTCCTTGTCCGTAAGACGCGACCGCAGCTGGAACGCCTTGGACACGGCGGAATTGAGCGCTGATGCCGGATAACCGCCGTTTTGATACGCCATGGCAAGCTTGCGCCACGCCATTGCAAAGCCGGTGTCGATGGCAACCGCCTGTCGAAGCAGCGGGATTGCTTTCTGATAGTCCTGTTGATCGTTGAATATTCGACTGCCTTCAGTGTACGCCTTCAGCGCTTCATAGGACCCAGTTGTTACCTGCTCGAGCGGAGGGCTGTCCTGCACATTCTTGAGCGACTCGCCAATCTTGCCGCGCAGCTTGCGCGTCACCTCGTCCACACCTGATACGAGCTGTGACGGACCGTCAACAGTTGTCTGATACGACGCCAGCACATCACCCGAATCTGCTGACACGAGACGCAGTGCAATGACGAATCCGTTGCCGAGTCCTGTAACGTCGCCGCTCACGATCGCCTTGATCCCCTCCCGCGACGCCAACTGCCGCGCCACTGTCGGGGTCAGTGGTGTGGTTGTCGGGAGTTGCATTCGCGTCAACGCGGCCGCGACGCTCGCCGGGCTGAACAGTGTTATCGAATTGGACTGGCTCAGATTCTGTCGTACGCCCTCGGCGACTACGTGACCGACGCTTGAATCAGCGTGGCTGGTGGTGAATTCAGCCACGAGTACGGGGTCGCGTTGCGACAGACGTCCCTCAGCGAGCAATGACCCGACGGGTCCGATTCCGAAGGCACGCATCACCATGTACCCAACTACAAGCACACCAAACACGCCGAGCGCATACACGCCACCACGCGTTGTGCGCTGCCACGAAACGTGCGGACTCGCGCGCAGCGCGATGGTCGCCATGGTTCCGTGCTCCACCTGGTGGCCGCCACCTGCGGTGATAGCTGGTGTTGTCGTGAGTGCGCGACGTGTCACACGCTGTACGTAGCCGGTGAACAAAATCACAGGCAATCCGAGCGCCATCACCGCGAGCGCGCCAGGCATTACCCAGTCCGGGAGACCTATGGTGATCGTCGCCGCTCTCACCACAATCGCAACAATGATGACGGCTACGGCGTAGCTGATGAGTGCGCGCCGGAATGCGCCGGGCCCCTGCAGCAGCACCGGTGGAAGTGCGGGCGCTCCCCAGCCGCTTGTTGCGACGTTGAGGGACACGATAATCTCCGCGGCGCTCTGCGGCCGGTCGTCTGCATCCTTGGCAAGACACCGCATCACGAGATCGCACAGGGCAGCGGGTGCGTCCGGTCTGAGCGACGAGATCGGCTTGGGAGTTTCGCTGATCTGCGCCGCGAGAATGCGTTGCGGTGTGCGATCGTGGAACGGCGGATGTCCTGCGAGAAGTTCGTAAGCCATGCAGCCGAGCGCGTAGATGTCAGCGCGCGCATCGGTATCCGGATCGCCAACTGCCTGCTCAGGCGCCATGTAAGCTGGCGTGCCCATCGACGTTCCGAGTTGCGTCAGTGTTGCGCCCGCGCCGGCTGTGCGAGATGCACTCAAGGCTTTCGCGATTCCAAAATCCGTTACGACAGCAGTGCCGCCGGAGAGGAGTACGTTGTCGGGCTTGATGTCGCGATGCACGACTCCGCGCTCGTGCGCATACTGGAGCGCGCGCGAGACGTCGCCGAGTATTCGGACGATGTCCAGTATTTGAAGGCCCGGCTGATGCGCGAGTCGCGCGCGCAGCGATTCGCCTTCCACGAACGGCATTGTGTAAAACGGAAGCCCGTCGGTGTCGCCGGTCGAGAGCAGTGGTACTATGTTCGCCTGCTGCAGCGATGCGGCAAGGCGAATTTCGCGCTCGAACCGCTCTGCGCTGATCCCCGCAGCCAGTTCGGGCGAAAGGACCTTGACGACAACCTTTCTGCCAAGCCGCAGCTCATCGGCGAGGAAGACTTTCGACATGCCGCCACCGCCGAGTTCGCGTTCGAGCACGTACGTGCCGGACAATGTCGCCTGTAGCCGGTCAAAAATGTCAGCCATGCGGTCGCCAATATTCGGGAAGACTACGCTGGACGAATCTATGGTATAAAGCCCCGTCCGCCAGCCAGCGCAGGCGGCCCCCGACTTCAGAGCTTATTCATTCTTGTGTCCGCGAGGCTCAGGAGCGACATTCGAGGCTGGCGAGACACCTCCAAACCCCGAGATGACCATGCTATTCCGCCCCGTACTACTGCTGGCCCTGGTTGCCGCACCCCCATTGCTTGCCCAGACCACTGCCTCGACGCGCTCGGCCGATTCCGAAGTGCGGGACCAGTGGGTCACCGTGAGCAAGTATCTAGCTCGTTCTGCGGAAGCGGTGCCGGAGTCGTCGTACGCGTACAAGCCGGTCGCGACGGTACGAAGCTTCGGCCAACTCATCGCTCACGTTGCAGGATCACAGCAGATGTTTTGCGCAGCGGTGCTCGGCGAAGCCGTACCCAAGGAAGATGACTTCGAGAAGCGCACAATGTCGAAGGCAGAACTGGTTGCAGCGCTGGGTGCGTCGAACACTTACTGTGCGCGTGCCTATCAGGTACCGTCGTCTCAGCTTGGCGCAGCGGTCGAGATGTTCGGTCAACACTTTACCAAGGGCGGCGTTTTGGTCCTCAATGCGACGCACGACAATGAGCACTACGGAAACGTCGTGACATACATGCGCATGCTTGGAATGGTACCACCGTCGAGTCAGCCAGCTCAGTAGCCAGTGCGCAACCGCCTACGCTCCGATTAGCGAATAAGGTGTGCGAGCCGAAGTGGTTGGATGAACTACGGGTTCAAGGCACCGTCTGACTGAAACAGCGGAAGATACTTCCCGATGCGGGGGAAACCCATCATACTGTCGCAGCGACGAGTGACGGCATCCGGTTCGAGCGGCTTAGTGAAACTCGGCCATCCGGGCCTCAGCACCGCCTGTCCCCGAGTTACGGATTCCGATATTCTCCCGGAACGCGTACATTTGCGGCAGTCGCCCTTCCTTCGAGAGTGAACCATGGACCCAATTACAAACCGTTGCAGGCTGGTGTTCCTCACCGGCGCGCTCGTTGCGCCAATTCTGCTCACATCACCAGCTGCCGCCCAGACTTCGACACTGCCGAGCGAGACACCGGCCCATTTCACGCCGGCTACCTCGTCGTTCGATTACGTCCGGCGTGATGTCATGATCCCCATGCGCGACGGTGTCCGACTCCACACCGTAATTCTCGTTCCGAAAGGCGCGCGCCGTGCGCCCATTCTCCTGACGCGTACCCCGTACGACGCCACCGCCACCACGACCTACGCCAATAGCGCGCATCTCGCACCTAATCTGGCGGGCTACGACAACGCGCTCGACGTCATTATTCCCGGCGGCTACATACGCGTCGTTCAAGACATTCGCGGCAAGTATGGCTCCGAAGGCGATTACGTCATGAATCGGCCGCTCATCGGCCCTCTCAATCCAACCAAGGTCGATGAATCCACCGATACGTACGACACCATCGACTGGCTGATCAAGAACATCCCCGAAACCAACGGCAACGTCGGCATACTCGGCATCTCATACGACGGCTTCGAGCCCTTGATGGCGCTCGTCAATCCGCATCCAGCCCTCAAGGTCTCCGTTCCCATGAACCCCATGGTCGATGGCTGGATGGGCGACGACTGGTTCCACAACGGCGCGTTCCGCGAACAGAACATGCCGTACATCCTTGAACAGGAAGCGACGCGCGACAATTCAGTGAAATGGTGGACCGACCACTTCGACGACTACGATGTGTATCTCGACGGCGGTTCCGCGGGTGACCTTGGCAAGGCTCACGGCCTCGAGCAGGTCGGATTCTGGAACAAGATCCTTGCACACCCGAGCTACGACTCCTGGTGGTCCCAGCAGGCGATGGACAAGATTCTTGCTGCGCAGCCAATAAAAATTCCTGTGATGCTCGTCGCGAGTCTCTGGGACCAGGAAGACATCTACGGCGCGATCGCGGTCTACAAGGCGATCAAGCCAAAGGACACCGACAACAAGGTCTTCCTGGCCTTCGGGCCGTGGTACCACGGTCAGGAGATCCAGGACGGCAGTTCACTCGGCGCCATAAATTTCAACAGCAACACGTCATTGTATTTCCAGAAGCACATTCTGGGGCCGTTTCTCGCACACTATCTCAAGGACGGTGCACCGCCCGACAGTGTCGCGCCCGTTAGTGCGTACGTAACCGGAATTAACCAGTGGGAGCATCTGACATCATGGCCGTCCGGCTGTGCCAGTGGATGCACAATCCATCCAACGCCACTGTATCTGGAATCGCACTTCAAGACCGGTTTCACGGAACCTGCGTCCGGCGGCACCGCGTACGACGAATACATCTCCGATCCAGCCAAGCCAGTTCCGTTCCGGAGGCGCCCGAGCCAGCCAATTGGCTACGTCGCACCACTCACGTGGGAACAATGGCTCGTCGATGATCAGCGTGAAGCGTCAGGCCGCACCGATGTGCTCGCATACGAATCCGACGTTCTCACCGCGCCGCTCAAGATCAGCGGACAGCCCATCGCAAATATTGTAGCATCGACGAGCGGCACCGATGCCGACTGGGTGGTGAAGGTGATCGATGTCTACCCAGATGAAGTCGCCGGTGACGCGAAGATGGGCGGCTACCAGCTCCCGATCTCCATGGACATATTTCGCGGCCGTTACCGCGAAAGTTTCAGCACGCCGAAAGCAATAACTCCCGACAAGCCCCTGCTGTACAAGTTCGCGCTGCCAACCGCGAACCACGTATTCCTGCCCGGCCACCGCATCATGATCCAGATCCAGTCGAGCTGGTTCCCGCTATACGATCGAAACCCGCAGACATTCGTCCCGAATATATTCTGGGCGAAAGCCGGCGATTATCAGAAAGCGACGCAGAAGATTTATCACGAATCCGGCAACGCGAGTTTTGTGGAATTGCCGATCGTGCGATGACGCGCGGTGACGACGCGCGGTGATCACGTTCGATCACGGCGCGCGATGACCGCGCCGTGCCCAACGCACGTCCAATCGGGATTGGGGCGTATCAATACGTAATACGAACGGTGAATGGGCGCGCGATCGCGATTGGGGGGGAGCGGCGCGGATAAATCCGCGCCCTACGGGTGCCGTTCCCGCGCGTGATATGATCCCATTGGCCGGCGACGGATGCGCCCGGAATTCGTCCGGTCACGCATCGTTTCGGAATGAACAATTACCCTGTTCGGAAACGGGTCCGTTCGCGGTCGTACGACTATTCGCGACCCGGCGCGTATTTCGTCACGATGATCACGCGGAACCGCAGACCTATCTTTGGGATCCCCACCCGCACCGGCATCCTGCTGACAGATGCGGGTCGAATTGTCCACGAATCGTGGCTATTGGTTCCCGAGCGATTCGTCGATGTGCGTGTAGATGCGTTTGTCGTGATGCCAGATCACGTACACGCGGTCATAATCCGTTTGCAAGCCGATTCCCCATCAAGCAACGTCAGCCAGGTCGTGGGTTGGACCAAACAGCGTGCGACGCGCGCCATTGCGTGCCTCGCGGTGCCCTCGCACCGCGCAAGACCCGACCCCCCTAGTTCGCAAGCTCCGCTGTTGCCTGCGTCACCAGCGCAGCTTCTGCACTCAACGCAGCAGAAACGCGCGTAATCTCGGTCCTGGCAAGCGCCCAGTCCTTCGCCTCTATCGCTTCGCGCACTGCGGGAATGGTCTTCACTCCGTAACCCGTGTTCACACCTGGCGCGTAAAGCAGATGCTTGAACCATGGCCGACCGGGCAGCCCGGCATCCGAGGTCAGAGTGTGCTCGCTCTTGATAAGCCGCATGTTGAGCGTGGCGAAATCTCCGGATGTCTTCGCATTGTCCAACGTGTTCGTGAACGTCGTGTTGTACTTGTTCGCGGCATCCGATAGTCGCGCAATCGCGCTGTCTAGCGGGCTGAAATCAATCTTCGGTACATCGGCTTCGATCGTCGGCGCGGCCATCGGATAGCGCGGATCTGTCGTCAGCATGAACGTGCTGTCCCGAATCTCCCTGTTGTGCTTCGCCGCATCGTCGGCCATCCCGCTCACGAGCCGTTTCAATTCACCAGCGTATCCCTTAACCGTCTCTGCCAGGTCAGTATAGTCGTACGGTATCACATCGGCATCCGCGAGCCGCATCATCGCGGTCCCGACTGTCTGAGCAAGCGCACGTCCGTACACGAAGCTCGAATCGGAGAAATGCGTGTACCAGTAGAAATCGTCGTACGCCGAGTGATAGGAGCCGCGACCACCTTCGCCATGAAAGCCGAAGTCCATCGACGGAATCCCGAGGTGCTGCAGGAATGTGGTGTAGTCCGATCCCGAGCCCAGCGCGCCAATTTGAATATCGCCGCTCTTGCTAGCGGTGTCGCGCCGCGCCGCTGGAGCGCGCAACTCTCGCGACGCTCGCATTCTTCGCTGCAGCGTCGCTCCGGTTTCCGGATCGGTTATATCGCCCGCCACACCATTGATGAACTTCTCAAGAATGTGCGATCCGCTCACACTCAGATATCCTCGGCCAGTGTTGTCCGAGTTCAGATACGCCACCGCATGCTGCGTAAGATCTTCAGCATGCGTCTCGGCCCACTCTGCAGAACCAAGCACCGCGGGTTCCTCGCCGTCCCACGCTGCGTAAATGATTGTGCGCTTCGGACTCCACCCCTGCTTCTTGAGCGCACCGAGTGCACGCATCTCCTCGAGCTCCGCGACCAGGCCCGATATCGGATCATCCGCGCCGTTTACCCACGCGTCATGATGATTCGCACGAATGACGAGCTGATCCGGCTGAGTACTTCCAGTCAGTCGCCCGATCACATCATAAACAGGCTTGATGTCCCAGTTTGATTTAACGATGAGATGCACACGCGCCGCACCGGGCCCGATCTTGTACGTGATCGGCAGCGCACCACGCCAATCGCTCGGTGCGACCTCGCCCGTGATTGCTGAGAGCAGCGGTTTCGCATCTGCGTATCCGATCGGAAGAACGGGGATCTTTGTGAAGACCTTCACGTCCTTGAGCGCGAGCCGCTTTGCATCCTTGGTTGCACCCACGCCCGGCGTCAGCGGATCACCCTGATACAGAGTCATCTCCATAACGCTGCCGCGTTGAACACTGTTCGGAGCACGCGCCGGACCCACAGGGAAGGTGTCGTCCTGGGTGTAGCCGTCGTCGGCTGGATCGGAGTAGATGATGCAACCGATCGCGCCATGTTCACCCGCGATCTTCGGCTTGACACCGCGCCACGATCTGCCGTAACGCGCGATCACGATCGCTCCCTTCACGGATATGCCGCGTCGCGCGAGTTCATCATAGTCGGACGGTATTCCGTAGTTGACATATACGAGCGGGCCCGTAACGTCGCCATCAATCGAGTATGCGTTGTACGGCGGAAGCTGCTGCGCCGTCTGGTAAGTTGTCGGATCGCCCGGTACAGGTGGCTCAGTAAGCTTCGCGACGAATCGCGTCGGTGCGATCATTTCAAGCTTTCGTTCCTTCGGTGTCGGGAAGAGCACATCGAACTGTTCTATGTGCGCATCCCATCCAGCGTCCTTGAATTGTGTCAGCAGCCACTCGGCGTTGGCCTTGTCGTATGGCGAGCCAACGTGATGTGGATACGCGCTCAATCGTTTCATGTCTGCGCGCATTCTCGTCGGGTTCGGCATCGCACGGAACCTGGTTTCCCATTCCCGCTCGACACGTGATGACGCCGGCGTGAAACCAAGTATGTCCGCAGATGGCGCCGCCGTGATGGGAGTCGCGGGAACAGCCGCGACTCCGCCGAGCGCGATAACAAGGGGAAGGGATACGAATCGCATCGAACGAAGGGCTGGTGTGAACGTTAGCAGGGAACGGCTGCGCTCATAATATGCATTCCATTACGGCTCGATGGGATTTCTGCCACCTGCATCGGGCTTTAGTGCTTACCGATTCGCGATCCCTTCCCGGATTTCGATCAGATAGGCCAACGCCGACCCGTGGGTGACTATGCTCAGAATGTCCAGCTCATTCTCCAGGAGCAGCGCGTCCAGAGCCATAAGCTCGACGGCCGGCGTGTTCACTACGCTACGCACCTCGATCTGCAATTCCCCCTCCGCGCAAACGAGCAGCCCCAACGCCGCGTCCACTGTGAGTTCGGTGCGTCTGAGGATCGGAAGCCGTCGTACGGTGTGCTTCAGTCGCGCTCGATCAGTCATCACATTGAGATCCGTGGCCGCTCCTTCGAGCAGATTCGCGCGTGCCGGGACGTCGCCGGAAAATGCGAACGGTTCCGAGTCGCATGTTAGATCAACAGGTGCGCCGTCAGCGATCGATAGCTTGATACCGTTGCCTCGCAGTATCATGAGCGTTCGGTCTTTTCCGGAGAAATTGGAGAACGGGCCATCGGCTTCGATGTGCGCCATGCTGACACGCCAGTCAAAGTCTTCGATCGTCGCGCTCGCTGGACTGATCGCGATTTCGGCCGTCTCACCACCACCGTTGCGCCACGGCATGCGACGATACTCATCAGCTCTGAGTACGCGCATCAGGTCGGATGACTGTAGTGTCGGCTTCTATATATGGAGAACAGGCGCGCCATCATGCAGCGGGCCACGCACCGAGCAGAATGCGCACCGCAATCAATTGCCCGACATGATACGCAGCATGGTCGATCGCGACCAGAATCGTGCGCAGGTACGTCTGTCCATCGCCCCACGGAATCGCTGCCGTGATGTCGAGCGTCGGTCGCGTTGCGAGCTCCTTGATCGTCTGTCGGTCGCGCTGCACGGCCGCAATGCTCTCGTCCCACGCCTTCGCGGTCGGTGGCTCAGATTCAATTGGCCAGTAGGTGTCCGGCCATTTGGGTGGCGCGTACGACGCATTGGTCATGAATTCGAGAAGATCCGCCTGCGCGCGGCGAAGGTGCTCCACCAACTCCCACGCCGAGTGCGGATAATGCTCAGGTCGCTTCCCGCGAAGTTCAACCTTGAGCCCAGCCACAGCATCATCGAAAGTTGCGTGCGCCTGTTTCCAGTCCAGCGCCGATGCGATAATTGCTCGGCTACGCACGACTACACTGTCTTCGTCCATTGAGTCCTCCGAATTACAATACTACAACGACCATGCCGAACTCCTAGCGATCCGGCCGGTAGGCGATGCAGTCGATCTCCACTCGCATACCATCGCCCGGCAATCCAGCGGCCTGAATTGTGGTCCGCGCTGGCCTGTGCTCGCCGAACACCTCCTGATACGCACCGTTCATCAATGCGAACTCCTTCATGTCGATCAGGAAGACACCACATCGAAGCACGTATTGCAGGTCGGACCCATCTGCCTGAAGAATAGCCCGGATATTCGCGAGGCACTGCCGAGTCTGACTTGCAGTATCAGGCCCAGCAAGCTTCCCGGTGGAAGGATCCATGGCGCCCTGGCCGGACACGATGATGAGTCGCTCGAAACCGATACCCGGAGAATAAGGGCCCGCTGGTTTTGGAAGATTGGCGCTGTGGATGAAGCGATGAGTCATGGCGTTAAGTCTGGAAGTCGTTGACTATTGATGGTGACAAATTGAAGGGGCATCGCGACAATCGGCGATGGTTGTTATGGCGCGATCCCGTCCATGGATTGAATCACATGCTGCGCCGCGAACGTTACGACGCCTGTGGATCTTCTCCGAGCGCTTCGAGATCGCCAAGATCCTTGTAACGTCCAGATGCCCGCTTGTTGCGGACGAGATCGTCTCGTCCCAGGAACGGGATGGCAAGTGCGCCAACCTCGTGAACAGCGCGTTGATTCCAGGCCTGGTCGAATCTCAGCCCCGTGACATCCGTCAGGATGTCGATCCTGCGCGGCGCGAGCCCGATCTGCACCACGGTTTCCGGAACTTCCAGGTCCGCCGGTTTCAATGCGAGCGCGGCCGTCGATGCGCCAAAGTTCGTCAGGGCCTGCAATACACGCACAGTATTTTCCGGTGCCCGATCTATCCATACATCAATGTCGCCGGTTGCACGCGGCACGCCGTGCACGGCTACAGCATGTGCGCCGACAACGATGAACCGGGCATTTGCCTCAACCAACGCCGCAAGGAACTCTAGAAAGTCCGGATTCATCGCGCGCCAGTCGGTGGTACCTCGCGGAGCGATCGAATGTGAACTGGTGTAGCAGCACGCTCGTACGCCGGGACGGAAAGCCCCGCAAGAAGCCACGCTTCCGCCGTCAGCGTGGCGAGCAACGCGATGCGATCTTGCGGAGTTCCACGAATGCTGAGACCTGCATCGGGTGTGTCACTCAGCTTTTTATAGAGAATCGACTTCACTCGATCGTTCATTGGATGAAAGCTACGTCCGTCCGTTGAGATTGAAAAGGGCGCCACTCCGCTGTGTCACCAGGTCCACATCACCTCGTTCTCCGAAAGTCAGATGACGGGCTGATAAGCTCACCGGACTCACTCTTCGCTTGAATACTGCACCGGGTCCTGTTCGTAAAACTCCTGCAGTTCCGAATACAGTTCAGGATGACGCGCGCGTAACGCCCGTGGTCGCTCGAAGAAGGCTTCTGTAATCACCGCGAAGAATTCGGCCTGATTCGTCGCGCCGTACTTGTCCAGTAGCGTTGGCGCGCCACTGTCGTCGGCGCTGCGCAGCGATTCGAACTCTGCGCTCATCACGCGCGCCCACGCCGCATACGCTGCACGCGTCGCAAGCGCGGGAGTCCCGTCGGTGACACCATCCTCAAAATCGAGTTGATGCGCGAACTCGTGCAGCACAACGTTCGCGCCATCAGATGGAAGCCGCGCGCCGCGCTTCGCCTCGTCCCATGCGAGCACGAGCGCGCCCAGATTCTGGCCGGTTTCCCCGAATCGGCCCTGCGCACCCTCCTGCCAGATACCGCCGCCGATCGGAGCGGTCTGCTCGGCAACGTACGCAGTCGGATAGACGATGATGGACGTCAGATTCGGGTAGTAGTCCGTATCACGATGCAGCAGCAGAATACACGCCTGAGCCGCAATCGTTACGCGAATCTCGTCCGTCAATTCGAGCCCGCCTGCGCCCTCGAAATGCTTCTCCGCGAGAAATACCAGCACATGACCGAGCAGCTCGGTCCGATCCGCAAGCGGGAGACGCTTGAAGATTCCAACGTTTCGCTCGATGATCGCCAGCCACGCGGCCGGTACAGGCTCTGCGCGACGCTTCTTTCGTCGGCGTTGTTTGAGACCGAAGACCATGGGTATAATCCTGCGATGATGCCGGTGTCTGGCCAGTCAGTGCAACAGAACGCGATGTTCCCGATCGGCCGCGCGGAGTCGACGGAAGTAAAAATAGATCAGGATGCTGACCACTGCTGCATAAGCACACCAGACCGATGTAAATGCGTACTGCTTGACCCATAGGACGACCAGAACGCCAATCAGGTTCACCGCGCCGAGCGCGACAATGTCGCGATATTCAGAAAAAAACAATGAGCCGCATGTCGCGATCACGTAGAGCGTTGCGACGAGCGTATTACTGCTGCCTGGGTTTCTGTAGGCGACGCTGTGACTCTCTACAAAGATTGCAGTGGGGAAATGCACCAGAGTCCACAACTGATAGAGCGTAAGAGCAGCGCCGAGCACGAGAAAGGGGAGCACCATCCGCTTGCGCCGACGACTGGGTTCGATAAGCCAGACGCTGAGCGGCACCAGCAATGGGAGCACACCCTGCGCATAAAGCATGTACATGAATCCCCACGGCCCGACTCCGCCCAGTGCTCCATTGCCAGTCAACGCGAGCCACACTGCACCTTCCGCAAACTGATGAGCCGCAAACAGTAGCGGGAGGGACGCAAAGAGCCATTCGCGTGGCCCGCGGCTGATCGCCACGGTAGCGACGCCGACAACGGCGACTACGGCACTGCTGGTGAAGCTGGCGGTCGCCGAAAAGCACATGAATATCTCTTGAGCGCGAGGTGTGACGTGCGATGCTCGATAGTTTCCGAAACCGCACCGGATAGATAACCATACGCACTGGGGCTCGCTCTTGTGTCTCGGATACCGATTATCGTTTTTGGGAACCGGATCGCGTGAGCGTCACTCGAGCGAAAGAGCTTCGCCTGCCTGCGTCATCGCTATCCATGTGCCACGCCCAGGTGTCCGAGGTCCGATTGTACACGAACGTCGTATGGAAGCGACTGGCTGGCGAGTAGATAAAGACAAACGGGATCGAATCGGCAGCGGCGATTCCGCGCCCCACCCCAGCTGGCTTGAATGCGCCATACGCAGTGTTGTCGAGCCAGAGCGCCGAGTATTCCCGCGTGTGCGGGTCACGACCCATGTAGACGATGGCTTCGTACGCGGGTTTCCCCGTACCGGTCAGTTCGCGGGATACCTCGTGCATCTCCACGTATTCTGAATTCAGTACCCATCGGAAGGTGACGTCGTGCACGACAGGTTTCCCAGCCATCGGCCCCCGCAACACCCAGTGTCCGATGAGATGATCAAGCAACGGATCGGCCGGAGAAATCTGCGCGCGCAACGGTGGCCCGGCAAGAAGCGCTGCAATGACGACGATAATGGCGTTACGCATTGAGGAGATCCTCCGGATAGTATGGCATCGCGGACGCATGCGGTTGCCGGGTGACGCTGGGTTCGGATCCACGGCCCCGGGTGCGGTAACGTAAGGTATGCGGATCCATCGACCCCCGCTCGCCCGACTCACTCCCAGCGAAAAACCCTGGTCGAGAGCGCTGTGTACCCACCGAACAGCACCAGCAACGCCGCGACGTTTAGCCAGTGCGCACCCCAGCCGGATCCGTTCCACACGCCCTGTAACAGCGCAACGGCATGTGTCGTCGGAAACAGATACGCGAACCACCGGAGCGCGGGTGGAAATCGATTCACTGGATAGAAAAGTCCTGACAACGCGAGCATGGGGTAGAGAACCGCCGCGCTGATCGGCTGGGCGAATCGCGCGGTAGGCACTAGACTCGCAAGCACGAAACCAAGTGAGAGGATGCTGAATGTGCTCAGGACTACAGCCGCGGTGAAGCTGAACACGTTTACACGCATCACGTCCGGAAAAAGCCGTCTGCCCGCGAGCATCAGCAGCGCGAGACTGATCACCGTGAACATGAGCTTCACGACAACCTGCGCGCCCATGATCGTCACCGGCGACAGCGGCGTTGAGCGGAGCCTCTTGAGGATGCCGCCTTCTCTGTAGATGGAGATGATCGCCACCAGCGATTGCACTGCGCTGATCGCGATGAATATCACTGCCAGGATGGCAACGTTGAACGGAGCCGCGCCTGTCGGTGCGGTCATCGGTTTGTTCAAGCCGAAGGCGCGTCCAATTATCACAAAAATCAAGAGTGGCACGAGCAGCGTGCCGACGAATCCCATCGGTTCGCGCGCAAAGATCTTGGTCTCGAGCCAGGTAAGCTTCCAGAACCCGCGCAACACTCTGCTCGGCATCGTCAGTCCCTGATTCCGTGG
This sequence comes from Gemmatimonadota bacterium, assembly GCA_003155795.1. Classification (GTDB taxonomy): domain Bacteria; phylum Gemmatimonadota; class Gemmatimonadetes; order Gemmatimonadales; family Gemmatimonadaceae; genus Fen-1247. The sequence continues at coordinate 50,229 of PMEM01000034.1, read as the reverse complement.
CCGGTCAGCTTGAGGAACACATCCTCGAGCGTCGGGATCTCCGTACGGAAGCCGCGCACGCGAATGCCCTCGCGCGCGATGACATTGATGACACCGGTCACAAAGTCGTCGCCCGCTCCACGAATCGTATACGCAACGCCATTTCGTTCGATCGCGCCCAGGCTCGTCATTCGGTCGGCGACATCCTCATCGTCGCTCGTGAATACCACCGTCCTTTCAGGACAGTGTCTCTGCACTAGTTCTGCGGGTGTGCCAAGCTCGATGATGCATCCGTGCTCGATGATCGCGACGCGGTCGCACAGCCGCTCGGCCTCTTCCATCAGATGCGTCGTGAGGAAGACAGTCGTCCCCTTGTCCCTGATGCCGGTCACGAGCGCCCAGATTGTCCGACGAGCCTGAGGATCGAGCCCGGTAGTGAGCTCGTCCAGGAAAACGACTTCGGGCTCGTGAATGAGGGCGAGCGCGATGAAGAGCCGCTGCTTCTGACCGCCCGAGAGCGTCATGAACCATGCATCGCGCTTCGCCTCAAGTCCCAGCCGGACAAGCAACGTATCGGTATCCACGACTCGCGGATACAGCGACGCCCAGAGGTCGACCGCTTCCCAGACCTTGATGCGCTTCTGGAGCTGGGCCTCCTGGTGCTGCACGCCGATCCGCTGCCGCAGTGCGTTGGCATCGCGCCGCGGGTCGAGGCCGAGTACCGAGATCGTTCCACGGTCAGCAACGCGATTACCCTCGATGCACTCCATCGTGGTCGTCTTGCCGGCGCCATTTGGACCGATGAGTCCGAAGATCTCACCCTCGAATACTTCGAGCGAGACGTCCTGCACGGCGACGGTTCGGCCGTAGCGCTTACCCAGATGTGAGACGGAGATGACGGAAGTCACGACGAATCTTAGCGACAGCGTCGAATGGCTGCACCGTGGGTCCGCGCTACTAGCGCACGGTGGGGGCGATGCTACCTTCTCGCCCATGACCGCTTCCGCGGCCGCCGCTACCAGGGTTCGGCACCCGTGGGTCTGGGCCGTGTTGTACTTCCCATACGGCCTCACCTTCGGTTTTCCGGCCATCGCCCTTGGCTTCCTCGGAAGGCGCGCGGGAGTGCCGCTGTCGGCGATCGCAGGCGTGGTCGGTATGTCGTTCCTGGCAGCGGGATGGAAGTTTCTCTGGGCGCCCCTTGGCGACTACACGCTGTCTCGCAAGCGCTGGTATCTCCTGTCGGTCGTGATGATATCCGCAGGGCTTGTTGCGCTCACTGCTATTCCGCTCTCCATTCACACGTTGCCGCTCGTCTCGCTGCTGGTGCTCCTCACCAGTGTCGCTGGCACCTTCCTCGCCTTCGCGACGGAGGGACTGATGGTGTATAACACCCCGGCTGCGCTGCGTGGCCGCGCGGCTGGGTGGTTCCAGTCGGGCAACCAGTTCGGGCAGACTGCAGGTGGCGGCGTGGGCCTCTGGCTCATGACGCACGTTTCGTCGCCGGTGACGGCAGGATTGATACTCGCCGCGATCATCGGCGCATGCGCGACTGTGCTGCCGCTATTGGATGAGCCGGAACGTGAGCTCGCAAATTCGTCAGTCGCCGCGCGCGCGACCGACGCGCTGCGCAATTTGAACTTGTTGATCCGCTCGCGCGCTGGCCGCATCGTGCTTCTTCTCGCAGTACTCCCAATCGGTACTGGGGCCGCGCAGTTCCTGTTCGGCTCACTCGGCGCGGAATGGAGCGCGCCCGCGGATACCGTTTCGGCCGTGCTCGGAGCAGGTGGCGGAGTGGCGATCGTTCTGGGTTGCTTCGCGGGCGGACGTCTGGCCGATCGTGTACACAAGCCTACGGCGTACGCGCTGTCATGCGCTTTGGGTCTTGTGGCATGCGTGGTGATGGCGCTCTCGCCGCGCACCGCCGTCGGCTACGCGACGTCAACTCTCTTTTACACCTTCACGCTCGGGATGGTGGCCGCGTCGTTTACCGGGCTGGTGCTCGCGATTATAGGAAGCACAGCGGCAGCTACCAAGATCAACCTGTTCTTCGCGCTCAACACGCTATTCAGCCTCGGCATGCTGCGTGTGGATGGCTGGTCCCACGACACGTGGGGAACGAACGGAATGCTGTTCACGGAAGCGGGGGTAGGAATGGTCGCTCTTATGGTGTTCATCGCGGTTGTAAGTCGCGTACGCGGCAACGCTCAGGATTCTGAACGGGAACCCGTTGCGGCAGCGGTGCGCGTGCGCTCGTAGGCGTCGGCGGCAAGCTTGATCCCCTCGGCCTGCGTGCCGTACGAGTGAATGGTACGAGCAATGGTGCTCAGTCCAACTCCGGCCACCATCGCCAGCGTAATCTCGTTGATCATCTCGCCAGCGTGACGGGCCACAATAGTGGCGCCTAGTATTTGGTCTGTTCCTTCGCGCACGTGAATCTTCACGAAGCCCATCTCATCATCGTCCGTTATGGCACGATCCACGTCGTGCATCGGCACTGTGAATGTCTTCACTGGAATCTCGTGTTCGAGAGCCTGCCGCACGTACATGCCCACGTGCGCGATTTCCGGATCGGTGTATGTACACCACGGAATGACGAGCTCGCTGAGCCGTTCGTGGCCAGACTGAAGCGCATTCCGAATCGCTATGCGTGCAGACGCATCGGCCGTGTGATTGAACTTGTCCGGCAGACATGCATCGCCCGCCGCGTAGATGCGGTGATTATCGGTCCGCAGGAAGTCGTCGATGTGCACACCAACCGTGTTGTCGTAAGCCACCCCCGCTGCGTCCAGATTCAACTCGTCCACGTTGGGTACTCGACCGGTGCCGGTGAGAATCGCATCGACCGCAACCGTACTCCTGTAGTCGTCGCTGATGAGATCGACGAGTTTTTCTCCGTTCTCCGCGCGCACGGCGACCGCTTTGCAGTTCAGCCGTATTTCCATGCCATCACGCGCGAAGGAATCAGCCAGGATCTGGGCCGCATCACGCTCTTCTCTGGGCAAGAAGAGCGGTCGTTCCTGTACGATGATGGTGTGCACGCCGAATCGACAGAACGCCTGCGCCATCTCGCAACCGAGTGGGCCGCCGCCGATGACTAGCAGACGGCGGGGCGCTTCCGTGATATTGAAGATTGTCTCGTTGGTGAAGTACCCGGACTCGGCCAGACCCGGGATGGAGGGCGTGTCCGGTCGCGCGCCGGTTGCGATGAGCGCCTTCTTGAACTGGAGCGGGGTGTCCCCGACTGTCAATGAGTCGGAGTCCGTGAAACGAGCGTCGCCAAAGAACACGTCCACGTTCGCCGCGACCAACCGGTGTACCGACGCCGCGCGGCTGATGCGAGCGCGAATACCGCGCATGCGCCGCATTACAGCGGCAAAATCAACCTGAATATCAGCCGGCCTCTGCACACCGTACTGCTCTGCGTTTCGCATTTCGGCGTACACACGCGAAGTGCGAATGAGCGACTTGGACGGCACGCAACCAATGTTCAGGCAATTGCCGCCAAAGAGATTGTGCTCTACCAGAGCGACCCTGGCACCGAGCGCGGCCGCGGCGTATGCCGCAACCTGGCCAGCGCTGCCGGCGCCGATGATTACCAGATCGTAGCGCGGTGCTGGCTGCGGGTTGTGCCAGTCAGCCGGACGCACGCTATCCAGACGTTCGCGCTCGTACGCGTCCTCGGGAGCCTCGGAGTGCGGCCGGATGGATCGCGGCATGCTCATGCTGCGCACGCGATGCGAACCATTACAACCACCCGCCGCGGAATCCCGCACGTCGCAGTCCGATACCGATGTATGGACACTCTCGCATCAACCGCCAGATCATCCCCGTGCGGTAGTTCTCGATCATCATGATAAGTATGCCCTGATCCAGTCCAAAGTGACCCGTAGATACCCACGCATCAGCACCACGGCCCGGGAGGCTCGGATTGAAACTGCTGGTGTATCGCTGCTCGGACAGCATTTCCGGATATCGCTGTAACATTGTGCTCGCGGTGCGCAGCACGATATCCGGCGCGAACGGCAGCGACGCCAGCGCTGCCCACCCGCTCATGGTGCCATCATCGGGCCCATACGGCACGCCGCGCGCTGCGTAGCCGAACAAATGCTGTCGTGGCGCTGATCGCTGACCCAGCTCTGGCATACCATCGTTGGGACCATCGCAGGCGGTCAGACCCCAGCAGTATTCATCGTAACCGGCGAACTCATTCGGATTGCGCCGCGCGTACTCACGTTGAACCATCACCGCGCGCCGACTGTTCTCAAAATAGTCGCTCTGCTTCTCGCGCATAAAGCGATCCTGAATACCACGCAGATCGATCCATGCATGCGAGAACTGGTGTATGAACAACGGCCCTGCATAGAGGAAATCGTAATCGTAAAGGTTCTCCCACTGATATGTTACGGTCCACGCTTCGTAACCGCTCCCTTCGAGCGCGTGCGTCGGAGATCCGAGCGCAAGCACGTACAACACGATGGCCTCGTTGTAGCCCTGCCATACATAGTGCAGAAAACCACATTCCGGCTTCCAGCCCTGCCTGATCACACCCTGTTCGTCCTGGGCCCAGCGCCAGTCAACACGCCGATATAACAGTTCCGCCAACTCGCGCAACTCGATTTCATCCGCTGTGTGCGCGGTGAAGTAACTGGCAGCAGTGAGTGCTCCGGCAATAAATAGAGCAGTGTCAACCATCGACAGCTCCGAGCGCCAGACGCGGGCGCCCGTGTCCATGCTCAGAAAGTGATAGTAGAAACCCTTGAAACCGGTAGCGTCCGGACTGCCACTCTGATCGCTGTCCCGGAAAAACCGCAACGCGGTAACGCTGCGTTCGACTGCGTCGGCCCGCGTCATCCAGCCGCGCTCCACTGCAACCGGATATGCCGACAGAGCGAATCCCACCACCGCGATACTGCATGGGCAGTTCTCGCGCGTCGTATCAGCGACCAGACCGTTGACCGGATTCACGGTCTGCGCGAAATAGCCGAATGCAGCGCGCTGGAGCTGGTCGAGCGTCTGCTCATCCATCACTCGCGTGTCGTCAATGTTCTCCAAGCGCGCCGTGCTCCGTTGAGTCCCCTCTGAGATACTACTTGGCCGCGGGCTTCTCCACGTGGCCGCCGAACTCGGAGCGCATCGCGGAGAGAATACGGTTCTGAAACTCTGCCTCACCGCGAGACGTGAATCGTGCGAACAGCGCCGCCGAGAGAACGTTCGCTGGTACCGCCTCATCGATTGCGGCTTCGAGAGTCCAGCGCCCTTCGCCAGAATCAGACACGCGCCCAGCGAAATTATCCAGCCCAGGATCGGCGGCGAGTGCCGCTGCAGTGAGGTCGAGCAACCAGGAAGCGATCACACTTCCGCGGCGCCAGACTTCCGCGACGTCGGGCATGTTGAAATCGTACTGGTAGGCCCACGGGTCACGAAGCGGCGTGGTCTCCGCATCGGCATCGCGCTTTGTCTTCCCTATACCGGCATGCTTCAGGATGTTGAATCCCTCCGCGTACGCCGCCATCATGCCGTACTCGATTCCGTTGTGAACCATCTTCACAAAGTGACCTGCACCATGATCGCCGCAGTATAAGTAGCCCTGCGCTGCGGTTCCGCTGCGGTCCTTGCGGCCCGGTGTCTCGGCTGCTGACCCGGCTCCCGGAGCGAGTGTAGCAAAAATGGGATCCAGTCGCTTCACCACGTCAGCTTCACCGCCGATCATGAGGCAGTACCCGCGCTCAAGACCGATGACTCCGCCGCTGGTACCACAGTCCACGTAGTGCAGCCCTTTTTCGCCGAGCCGTTTTGCACGAAGAATGTCATCGCGATAGTAGGAGTTGCCGCCATCCACGACCACATCACCCGCGGAAAGTTTGGGGACGAGTTCATCGAGCGTGGCATCCACGACTGCGGCTGGGACCATCAGCCACACTGTTCTGGGTTTCGTGAGCTTCGCCACGAAATCATCCAGCGTTGTGGTCGCTGTTGCGCCATCGCCCGTTAGCGCCTGTACGGCGGCGGCGGCCCTGTCGTATGCCACACAGGTGTGGCCGCCTCGCATGAGGCGACGCACCATGCTGGCGCCCATGCGTCCAAGTCCAATCATTCCGAGCTGCATTTGTAACTCCTAGTGAGTTTCCGTGAGAACGCGTTTTAACGCAGCCTCATCGTTTGATTCCATCGCGAACGCCGCTTCCAGATTCTCCAGATCGCGCTTGACACTTGCTACAGCCAGTGTCTTTCCACCCTGCACAAACGCCACCGAACAATCCCGCCCGGCAATGTCGCCGTTCACGTCGATTCGATCCCAGTGCTCGGCGTGGCCGGTATAGCGGATTGACAGGTCGTAGTGCTTGCTCCAGAAGAACGGTATCGTATCGAACCGCTCTCGTGCACCCAGAATGTTGCGCGCTGCAGTCTGTCCCTGGCGCTGCGCTACTACCCAATGCTCCACGCGAATCTTCTGACCGGAGTGCCGGTCGGGCCAGCGCGCAATGTCACCTGCGGCATAGATCCCTGGCACACTCGTTTCCAGATACTCATTCACCGACACACCCTTCTCGAGCGTGACACCCGCGGCCTTCGCGACGTCGAGCCTTGGAATAACACCGATCCCAACCACCACCATATCCGCGCGGAGATGTTCTCCGTTCTCAAGGATCACCGAGTCGCTGCCGATACTTGTCGCCGTTTGTCCAAGATGAAACACGACACCATGCTCTTCGTGCAGTTTCTGAATCATTGTGCCCATCTCATCGCCCATCACCCGTACAAGTGGCTTGGGATCCGGAGCAACAACGTGCACCTCCAACCCCCTCGCGCGCAGCGAGGCTGCTACCTCCAGTCCAATGAAGCTGGCACCCAGGACCACAGCGTGATGCGAATGTTCCGCGAGCGCGATTATCGCCTTGCTGTCGTTCAGCGACCGAAGCACATGTACGTTGGCTCTGTCATGTCCCGGAATGTCAAGCCTCCGCGGCTCGGCGCCCGTTGCAATGAGCAGAGCAGCGTATTCCTGCGATGAGCCGTCGGCGAGCTGTACCTTTCGAGCCTTCACGTCCACCGCCGTGACGCTCGAGCGCACGATTGCAATGTCGTGTTCATTATAAAAACCCTCCGGTCGGAGAGGAATCCACTCCTCCTCGGCTTCGCCCGCCAGGTAGTCCTTGGACAGGTTCGGTCGGTCGTACGGCGCACCATCATCACTGTCTATCATGGTGATGCGTCCTTTGTATCCCTGGCGGCGAAGCATCTCCGCGGCTGCACTCCCGGCCGCTCCGGCGCCGATGATGACCACAGCGGACGGTGACGCAGACTGTGGCCTGCTACCGACTGCCTTCATGTCTGCCGGAGTCGGCGCCAGCGGCTCGCGATCGCGTTTGGTGTGGATGTACACACGACCGTTGCGGTGCTCCACGGTCCAGCACGGGAGCGGATTAAGAGCTGGCGCCCGGAGCGCTTCGCCGCTTCTGAGGCTGAAGCACGCATGATGCCATGGACACCGCACGGTGTCGCCGACGAGCAGGCCCGTGTTCAGCGGCGCACCGTAGTGCGTGCAGGTATTCCCGATCGCGAAGACATCGTCGCCGCGTCGAGCCACCAATACGGGCTCACCATCCGCATGACCTTGCAGCATTGCGCCATCCGCAAGGTCGGCGAGCGCGACTCCATCCACAACCAGGTCCGGTCCTTCCAGCTTGTTATCTGCTTCAGCCATGCTTGCATGCTCTCCGTAAATTGGAAGTGATGAGCGCGATGTTTTCGTTCAACTTTACCGTCGGCCTGTAGTCGAAGAATTAGCCTGGCTAGTGCTCACCGTTCTTCTCACGCGGCGCAGCGTCTCGCACGGGGTTGTGCCAGCCACCGTCGTTCGCGATCAATGCGTCGGCCTGTTTGGGACCCCAACTGCCGCACTTATATGTAATCGCGCGAGGATGGTTCTTGAGGATCGGATCCACTGCCGCCCATGCAGCCTCAACCGCATCCTCGCTGGCAAACAGCGACTGATCACCAACCATGGCGCCACTCAACAAGCGCTCGTATGGCTCCTCTGCCCCGCGGAGTTCGTCGCTCATGTAGAGCTCACGCTGATCGCCGACAAACTCCACGCCGGGTCGCTTGACACGCGCTGCCAGCGCGATTGCGGTATCGGGCGAGAGTCGAAAGCGGAGATAGTTGGCCTGATTGCCCGTTGGCGCTGCGGAATCGTCAAAGAGGTGTATGGGCGGTGGCTTCAACTGGACCAGTACTTCGGCTGCTGTCTCGTGCAGACACTTTCCCGAACGCAGATACCACGGGACTCCTGCCCAACGCCACGAATCGATGAAGAGGCGCACCGCACAAAACGTTTCCACGTCAGAATCCTTCGCAACATGCGCCTCCTTCCGGTAACCGGAGTACTGGCCGCGCACGAGATCATCCGGCTTCAATGGTCGCATCGCGCGGAATATCTTGACCTTCTCAGTGTGAACAGAACCATGCGAATCGTACCTCGATGGCTCCATAGCCAACAGTGTGACGATCTGGAAGATGTGATTCTGAATCACGTCCCGAAGGCAGCCAGCTGTTTCGTAGAACGCACCGCGGCCGTTTACTCCGAATTTCTCCGCCAGGGTGATCTGTACGCTGCTGATGTAATTGCGGTTCCAGATCGGTTCCAAAAAGGAGTTGGCGAAGCGGAAGTAAAGAATATTCATGATCGCCTCCTTGCCCAGGAAGTGATCGATCCGGAAGATCGCGTTGTCGGGAAACGCCGCCCGCGCAACCGCGTTCAACTTGCGTGCAGAAGCCAGGTCGCGTCCGAACGGTTTCTCCACGATCACGCGCCCCCGCTCGCCCAAGCCGGCAGCGCTGAGTCCCTTGATTACGGTCGCGAACAGCTCGGGTGGAATTGCCAGGTAGAAAGCAGGGAATTTTGCATCTCCCAACGCATGCTTCAACGCCGTGAATGTATCGCTCTGGCTATAGTCCCCGGGTACATACCGCAGTAACGACAGCAGGCGCTTGAGCACGTGCTTATCGACAACGACACCTGAATGTTCGACACTATCAGTCGCTCGTTCATGCAGCTGCGCGATAGTCCACAGCGATGATGCCACTCCGACAACCGGTACCTTGAGTACGCCGTGCTGCACCATCGCGTACAGCGCGGGGAAGATCATCTTGTGCGCGAGATCGCCAGTAATCCCAAAGACTACCAGCGCGTCGGACTGTTCTGTCCTTTCCTGATTATTGGTCATTTGGCGATTCCGGCGTGTGTTCCCATAACGGCTCGAATTTTGTGGCTCTGGTGATCATCTTTCAGCGGCACGCTCGCTCGCGTTCCGGGATCTGCGTCGCTCGACACGGCGCCATCCAATTCGAGCTCGGTTATACCTCTACAAGCACCGCTCGGGTTCTCTACTGTGATCTCATACCGTGCCGAGCGGTACTGCAATGTCGCCGTGAATCCTGGCCAGTCGGCCGGAATGCACGGATCCACGACCAACCGATCACCCTGCACTCGAATGCCCAGGAGCCACTCGGTCCCGGCACGATACAACCAGCCTGCTGATCCTGTGTACCAGCTCCACCCGCCGTGGCCAGCGTGCGGTGCCACTGAATAGACATCGCCTACCGTTACGTATGGTTCCACACGATACTGCTTCACGCCGCGAGGCGTCGACGTATGCGTGATTGGATTGAGCATTGAAAACAACTCGGCGGTTTTCTCGCCGTCACCGAGTTCCGCGAATGCGGTGACAGTCCAAACGGCTCCGTGCGTGTACTGGCCCCCGTTCTCGCGCACACCAGGCACGTATCCCTTGATGTAGCCAGGCTGGAGCGCGGTGTGATCGAACGGCGGCGTCAGCAGGAGGATTATATCAACGTCCCGGCGCACCAGATGCTCATCAACCGAGGCCATCGCTCGGCGTGCGCGATCAGGGTCCGCGGCGCCAGACATGACACTCCACGATTGCGCGATCGAATCAATCGCACATGCATCACTGCCGGCCGTGCCGAGCGGTGTGCCGTCGTCGAAATATGCGCGGCGATACCAGTTTCCATCCCATGCGTTCTGCTCCGCAGCCTCCTTGATCTTTCTCGCGTGATCGACCCACGCATCGGCGCGCTTTGTGTCGCCACGTGCAGACGCGATCGGAGCCCACGTTGTAAGAACGGTGTAGAGGAACCAGGCGAGCCACACACTTTCACCTTTGCCCTTGATTCCCACAAGATTCATTCCATCGTTCCAGTCGCCGGTTCCCATCAGCGGAAGTCCGTGGACGCCAACGGCGAGACTCCGATCAAGCGTACGCGCGCAGTGTTCGAAGATCGTACCGTGCTCAGCCGAAACCGTAGGCTGGAAGTAAGCATCCACCTGATCCGGTTTCAGCGCCGGGCCTTCGAGGAAGGGAATCGATTCGTCCAGAATCTGATGATCAGCCGTCACGTCGAGATAATGACTCGCCACATAGGGCAGCCAGAGCAGGTCGTCAGAGACGTGTGTGCGTATGCCGCGACCGATTGGCTCGTGCCACCAGTGCTGTACATCACCTTCAACGAACTGACGCGATGCAGCGAGTAGAATCTGCGCTCGCGTAACGCCGGGCCGCGCCACCGTGAGCGCCATCACGTCCTGCAACTGGTCACGGAACCCGTACGCGCCACTGGCCTGATAGAACGCCGTCCGCGCCCACACGCGGCAGGAAAGTGTCTGATATAGCAGCCACTGATTCAACAGAAGATCGATCGATCGGTCTGGCGTCTTCACCTGCAGCGTTCCGAGGACGTGATTCCATACGTCCGTGACAGCGTCGAGCCGCGCATCGAGATTATCAGACCGATATTGCTGAACCAGAGCTCGTGCCTGCTCGCGACTATCGGCTTCACCCAGAAAGCACACTACAGAGATGCTTCCTCCTGCGGGGATCTCGACAGTCGTTTGCAGCGCGCAGCACGGATCAAGCGCGGCACCGGTGTGGCCTGACAGTTGCGCCGGCTGGCTAAGTACCGCAGGGTTGTCAAGCACACCGTTACAACCCAGGAACTCGGCTCTGTCACCGGTCCAGGATGTCTGCGCACCACCAAGATCCGCAAACGCGATACGCGTAGCAAAATCCTCGTTCCACGAGTTCCGCGCGAACATTGCACCGGTGACAGGATCCATCTCGGTAACAACGAAAGGTGCAGAATTGCTCCGTAACACTCCGAGCACCCACTCGAGATATGCCGTTACACGCAAGCGCCGCGGGCGAGTAGAATGGTTCGTCAGCGTGAGCCTTGAGATCTTGACAGGATCGTCCACTGGCACGAATTGCAGCAAGTCGAGTGCAATATCATGCGCGTCGTATGCGTATCGTGAATAACCATGTCCATGTCGCACCACGTATTCACCGCGCTGCTCCCGAATGGGAAGCGCTGTTGGACTCCACAACTCGCCGGAATCCTCATCGCGAATGTAGAACATCTCACTCGGCGGATCGCTGACCGGATCATTCGACCAGGGAGTAAGGAGGTTCAGTTGGCTGTTGATGGACCACGCGCAACCGGACCCAGCCTCGGAGACCATGCAACCGAATTGTGAATTGGCAATCACATTGATCCACGGTGCGGGGGTCCACTGACCGGGGTGAAGCGTGATCACATACTCGCCGTGCTCCGCGTCGAATCCGCCGAAGCCGTTGTAAAATTCGAGCTCGGGATGTGATGGTGAATCACCCCCGATAGGCAAGCTCGCAGGCGAGCCCGGTCGCGTCGCGATATTCGGCGCGTTGATTGAAGTCGTGACGCTGCGAGCGTCCGCAATCTGCGCGGCGAGTGTGCCGCGCAATGTAGAGAGTGCTACGCGCGCCGCGCCTTCCAGCGCATCACGCTGAGCCGCCGTTATCTGGTCGGTCCTGAGGATGAACACTTTCCCCAACGACTCTGTCTGCTTCACATGCGGCGCGGATGCATCCGCCTGAACAACGCTCTCCAGCTGCGACTGTAAATCATCCACAGCGGAAGGCACACCATTGTTCAATATTATGATGTCAGCAGCAAGATGCTTCGTCGTCCAGTATGCGTGCGCACGCAGTAGTTGCCGCACGGCATTGGCGTCACCTGGCTCGCAAACCTCAAAGAGTACAATGGGCAGGTCCCCCGAAATCCCGTGCGCCCACAGGGCTCCAACGCCTTCTGCGCGCCGTGCGAGGACGTCGGCCGGTGCGCGCAACGCCGGATCGAGATACAGAATGGACCCGCTGAGCGTCTGGAATAGTTGCGCTTCTTCCGGTTCGATACCGAGATCGTGAAGCTGTGCTCGTACCTGCGCCGTCGCGAGCGTGGCAACCTGCTCAAACTTCGCGATGTCGTGGTACTTCCCCACAAGGTCGAGCACCGCGGCTCGTGAAGATGCGACGACAGTCGAGAATACCACGCGTGCTGTTTCGCCCGGAGGAATGCTCACACGCCGGCGAAGACTCACGATCGGATCGAGCACCGATCCAACGGTGTTGGAAAGCGTTGCGCCGTCTGCATTTGCACGCGCTGTGTGCACCGTTTGCCCACGGCCGAGGAACTGCTCGCGATTGGTTTCCCACTCCAGGTCACCGACCGTGTCACCATCGACGGCGACAACGTGGGCAAGCCAATATTCCGGATCATCCGGCGCGTGGCGCCGCCGTGTGGCAAGAAGGGTAGCGCGATCGGCGAGAATTTCGGTTTGCACAAACAGATTCGAAAACGCCGGGTGGCCGGCATCCGTTGCTGCAGAGGCGAGCACAACTTCAGCATATGAAGTGACTTCGATGTCCCGCGGCTGCGTCCCGTGATTTGTCAGCGAGACTTCACGAATCTCGGCAGCATCCGTCGGTGACACGACGATATCGAGCTGTGTCGCGATTACTCCATCTCGCCGCGTGATCCGTGCGTGATCCTCGGCGAACAAGACTTCATAGCTGTCTGGCGCTTTCCCACTTGGCTGGAACCCCGCCGACCATAGTGCGCCAGTGGCGACGTCGCGCAGGAAGATGAATGTTCCAGTGTCGTCGCTCGTCGAATCCGCACGCCAGCGTGTGACAGCAATATCCCGCCAGCGGCTGTAACCCGAGCCCGCTGCGGTGATCATCACGGAGTAGCGTCCGTTGGAAAGGAGATCAGTCTCCGGCGGATTTGCTCTCGGAGACGAAAAATGACGAGCGAGCGGCCGCGCCAGCCCGACGCTTGTTGATTTCATTTGTTGTGCATCGACTCCGTCTTGCGTTCGTCACGTAGGAATGCATGGATCGCGCCATGCTGGCATAGAACGTGAACCCCTTAATCGATTCGCCTCCGGTCAGCATACTGCTGCCGCGACCGCGAGTCTTTCTATAGGGAAGGATTGTCGAAATGGACGATTTGTTCACACGCAGTTCCGAGCTGGGAGCCCAGTTCCGAGTTGATAGCATCAGATGCACCACGGCCGCCAATTCAGGCCATCCAACGTCGTCAATGTCGCCGGCGGATCTCATGGCCGTGCTCCTGATCAAATATCTCAAGTACGACTGGAATCATCCGCACAATCCGAATAACGACCGCCTCATCTTCTCCAAGGGTCATGCGAGTCCGCTGCTCTACGCGATGTACAAGGCAGCCGGTGTCATCACGGATGAAGAGCTGTTGTCATTGCGCAAATTCGGCAGCCGCCTCGAAGGGCATCCCAAGCCATTGCAAAGCGCGGAAGATAACGGCGCGCCACACGGCCTGCCATGGGTAGATACCGCCACCGGCTCACTGGGACAGGGGCTGCCAGTCGGTATCGGCATGGCGCTCAACGGCAAATTCGTAGATAAGTTGCCGTTCACCGTCTGGGTGTTGCTGGGCGACAGTGAAATGGCGGAAGGGTCGATCTGGGAAGCGTTCGACAAGGCCGGCCATTACAAACTGAACAATGTTGTCGCGATACTGGACATGAACCGCCTGGGCCAGCGAGGTCAGACTGATCTCGGTTGGGATTCACCTGTTTATGCGGAGCGCGCACGGGCGTTTGGTTGGCACGCAATCGAGATTGACGGCCATGACGTAGAGGCTATTGATCACGCGTATGCAGAAGCGCGCGCGCAAACGGTGCAACCCACCTGCATCATCGCGAAGACGGTGAAGGGATCAGGTGTATCGCTGGTCGCGAACAAGAACGGCTGGCATGGCAAACCGCTCAGCGCAGACCAGGCGAAGGAGGCCATCAAGGAGCTTGGCGGTGAGCGCCACATCACAGTAAGTGTTGCGATGCCAGAACCACTGCAACCAGCGGCGCAACCGCATGCCTCGCCGTTGAAACTCCCCGTGTACGAAGTCGGTGCGGAAGAAGCCGCACGAAAAGCGTTCGGCGATGCGCTGGTAGCTGTTGGCGCCAATCGCCCGGATGTGGTTGCGCTCGACGGCGAGGTATCGAATTCAACATTTACGGAAGAATTCAACAAGGCGTATCCGGATCGGTTCTTCGAGATATACATCGCCGAGCAACAGCTTGTCGCTGCCGCTGTCGGTTTCAGCGCTCTGGGGAAGACCGCATTTGCCGCGACGTTCGCCGCTTTTTTCAGCAGAGCCTTCGACCAGATCCGGATGGCGGCGGTGTCTGGCGTAAGCATTCGGCTGTGCGGTACACATCCTGGTGTAAGCATCGGCGAGGACGGTCCATCGCAAATGGCGCTCGAAGATATTGCTATGATGCGAGCTGTACACGGGAGTACCGTACTGTATCCGTGCGACGCCAATCAGACAGCACATCTGGTGGCGGCGATGGCCGATTTGCCCGGCATTTCATATCTGCGTGCAACCCGCGCCAAGCTGCCGGTGATCTATCCTGCCAGTGAAACATTTCCCATTGGCGGAAGCAAGGTGCTCCGTCAATCGGCTACCGATCAGGTGACGATCATTGCGGCAGGGATCACGCTGCACGAGAGTCTCAGCGCTTACGAACAGCTCAAGTCCGAAGGCATCCAGGTGCGAGTGATCGACGCCTATTCTGTCAAGCCGATTGACGTAGAGGCGCTACGTGAAGCCGCGCGCGCGACAGGTGGTCGCATCGTGGTGGTGGAAGATCACTGGTACGAGGGCGGACTGGGCGACGCTGTCCTGAATGCGTTCGCAGATACACCGGACATTCCGCACCGAGTGATCAAGCTGGCCGTGCGCGCCATGCCGACGTCAGGTGAACCGGCGGAGCTTCTGAGCGCTGCTGGAATCGACGCAAAGCATATCGCGCAGGCAGTCCGAGAGACAATTTAAAACACGATGCCGAGCTATAAATATCTGATCGTCGGTGGTGGAATGACCGCCGCTGCTGCCATTGGTGGAATCCGCGAGGTGGATCTCACTGGCTCCATTGGAGTGATCGCTTCGGAGCCGAATCCGCCGTACAACCGTCCACCGTTATCAAAGGCGCTATGGAAGGGAGCGCCTTTCGATAGCATCTGGCGAGCAGCGGCTGGCGACAGCCTGACATTTCACCAGGGTCGGACCGCGCGCGAGCTTGACGCGCACGGCAAGCGTGTCACGGACGACCAGGGTACTGTGTACGATTTCGAAAAGTTGCTCCTCGCAACCGGCTGCAGGACGCGAGCTCTTTCATTTGGCCAGGATCAGATCATCTACTTCCGTACAGTGGACGATTACCAACGGCTTCGCAGCATGTCCGAGCATGGAGATCACTTCGCCGTTATCGGCGGCGGCTTCATTGGCTCAGAGATCGCAGCTGCGCTCGCTATGAACGGCAAGAAAGTCACGTTGATCTTTCCCGATGAATTTGTGGGGAGCCGCATGTATCCCGCTGAACTCGGAATGTCGCTTAACGTACTTTATCGCAAACGCGGAGTTGAAGTCGTTGCCAACGCGAAAGTAACCGGATGCGAATCGCGTGCGGGAAAGTCAGTGCTGACGGTTCACGATAGCCAGACTGGAACCGAGCGTGAAGTAATCGTTGACGGTGTTGTCGCGGGTGTCGGCGTTGAACCGAATGTGGAACTGGCTCAGGCCGCCGGCCTCACGGTCGACCAGGGCATTCGCGTTGATGCATCTCTACGCACCAGCAATCCGGACATCTACGCAGCCGGCGACGTCGCCAGCATTCTCAACCCTGCACTGAAGGAATGGCGTCGCGTTGAGCACGAGGATAGCGCCAATACGATGGGTGCGCACGCGGGTATAGCAATGGCCGGACGTACTGTCTCATACGACCATCTGCCGTTCTTCTACTCCGACATCTTCGATATGGGCTACGAAGCCGTCGGTGAAGTGGACTCTCGACTCGACATGATCACCGACTGGAAAACGCCGTGCAAGGAAGGCGTGATCTATTACCTGAAAGAAGGCCAAGTGCGCGGCGTGTTGGCCTGGAATCTTTACGGCCTGATGGACGGAGCCAGGCGGCTGGTCGGCTCTTCGACTTTAATCCGCAGTTCTGACCGGGAAGGGCGACTTCCGACGTAGCGGTTACGCGGGTGCGGCCCATCGCGCCAGCTGCGAACGCTGCGAAAGGTGATCTCGGGCCAGGGCTTGCACCGTTGTCACGTCGCTGACAAGGCGGTATATAATACTTATAACGAGAAGGACGAACTCCCAAAGCAGGAGGGTTCCACAATGATTGTCGATGCACAGCAGAGCCCATTCTACGCGTGGCTCGATCACACGGCGATTCGCGAACTTGTCCTCGGCGCACTCGACGTGTCCGCCGGTGAACGACTGGTGCTGATCAAGGGCTTGATCCCCAGCATCATCGACGACATGGGTGAGGAAGCGTTCGAAGCTTTCCTGGATGAACTGCGCGTCAAGGCGCAGCGCTATGCGGAAGCGGTGGCGAACCCCGGCGAGGGTCGTGCAACCCGACACCACCCTAGCGAGCCCCTCGGCGGACCGATCATTCAGGGCGTGGCACATCCCGGGGGAACCCGCAATCCGGACCGCCCCGGCGCACGCGCGCGCGAACGACAGTTGGAAGCTCTGTTCTTCGACGAGATCGAAGACAGAATCGAACGTTCACCGAATGCTGACGACGCTGGTTCAATCGAATAGTTTCCGGCGACCGATCAGTCGTTCACAATTTTGCGCCGGCGTCCCGCATTTCTCGACGCGCCTTTTCGCCGCCGTCCACGGTTACGGGGCGCGTTGCATCCGGAATCAATACCACGTCGAAACCAGCTCTGCGCCCGTCGAGTACAGACGCAAGCACACACACATCCTCGGCGAGCCCGCCAACGAACAATCGCTTGACGCCATCGTGGCGCAACCGCGTAGCAAGACCCGTCTGGTCGAATACGGAATTCTGATCCTGATCGAATCGCACGCCCTTTGTGATCTTGACAGTCGACTCCGGTAATCTCAGCTCCGGATGAAAACTCGCGCCGTCGCTGTCCTGAACGCAATGCGGTGGCCATAACCCACCTCGCTGTTTGAAGCTGATATGGTCAGCAGGGTGCCAATCGCGCGACGCGTATACCGGCACATTCGCAGCAACGGCGGCGTCGATCCAGCGGTTGAGAACTGGAATGACCTCGTCGCCACCGTCGATAGCCAGCGCGCCGCCAGGACAGAAGTCCTTTTGCACATCGACTACGACCAGGGCGTCACCGGGCCGGAGTGTTTCGTCAGTCAGTGTCATATAGCAGGAAAATTACACGTAGTGCAGCTTGAAAGTCACGCGCAATTGTCGCACCCGCCGTCATCCCCGCGAAAGCGGGGATCCATGTTGTCGTCATCCGGCTATGCTATTCAACTCGGCGAGCGCATCGGCTGGAAGAGCCCGTAGTGCTCCTGCGACATTCTCGCGGAGGTGGGCGACCGACGAGGTGCCGGGAATAAGCAGGATGTTCGGTGAACGCTGCAAAAGCCAGGCTAGCGCGACGGCAATCGGCGTGCTGCTCAGGCGCTTTGCAACGGAGTGCAGAGTGTCGGACTGCAGCGGTGAGAAGCCGCCGAGCGGGAAGTACGGCACGTAGGCAATACGCTGCGCGGCGAGCGAATCGATAAGGGCATCGTCGTCGCGATTGGCGATGTTGTAGAAGTTCTGCACACAGACAATCGGCGCTATCTCCTGTGCCTCGGCGATCTGTTCGGCGTTGACCGTGCTCAGACCGAGGTGCTTGATCACGCCTTCCTGCTGCAGTTGTGCCAGCGCCGTGAAAGATTCGGCGATGGAGCCTGGATCAGGGCGATTGTATCCACCGACGCGTAGGTTGACCACGTCGAGTGCATCGAGTCCGAGGTTGGTCAGATTATCGTAAACCGCCTTGCGCAGTTGCTCCGGAGCGAGTGCGTGCGGCCAGCCACCTTTTGCGTCGCGCAACGCTCCGACCTTCGTCACGATGTGCAGATCGTCAGGGTAGGGATGCAACGCTTCCTTGATGATCTGGTTGGTGATCGTCGGACCGTAGTAATCGGCGGTATCGATGTGTGTGATGCCCAATTCGACGACTTCGCGCAGTATAGCCACGGCAGCGTCGCGGTCAGTCGGCGGCCCGAACACATGCGGACCCGCGAGTTGCATCGCGCCATAGCCGATGCGGGTGACGGTGAGGTCGTCGGCGAGAGAGAAGGTAGTGTTGGAAAGTGTGTTCATTGGTATGAGAATTTTGTTGATAAAGATATCGCAGTCTCATCCCCCGCGAGTGTGTTCACGCGCGGCCGTCGTGTGCATCTTTCTCATCCCAACACAGTATGAAATACCCCGATTGCAGGCACCGTCAGCCTCGACCTCTGTAGCCGAGAACCGTACCGATCACGACACTCACACCAAGAAATAGCAGCAGAAACGCGTACAACCACTCCCATCCGGACATCGAGCGTCGCGTAGCCAGTCTGACGTCACGTAGTCCAACGGAAAAGAGACCAAGGCTAGCGACCAGCAACACACTACCGCCAAGAACAGCAATCGGCGAGCTTGCCAGATCTGCCGCCGCAACGATGATTGTGCCGACATTCCACAACACGAGTGCCGGCAACTTGTGTCGCATTTCGATTGTTGCGTTGCCGCTGTGTTTGCCGAGCGCGAACAAGCCCGGTCCGAGCATGAGTTGCGCAACGCCGCCGACGAGTCCGAGGTACGCGACAAGCCACCACCCATGCACGATGACTGCGGATGTAAATCCCAATAGCGTGGCGATGACTGCTGCTGCGATAAGAAACGCGGCAGCGCAGGCTACGAAAGCAAGCTCACTGCCAGCGGAAGATTGCGACATGGTCATTGATATGTTTACCTTATTCCATCCATGGCCCACCCGCTGGCCATCGACGCTGGTATGGTACCTCATCGCGTAAAGCGATCAGCACTGGCAGTACGAATGCCCCAATCGCTTCCACAACGGTGCTGAGTTCAGTAGGTGCATTCATCAGGCGATTCCGACGAAGGAATCCAATCCATTGCGCGCGCTTGCCATCGATTTCTGCGAATTCCGTTGTGAACGCTACCGGCAGTTCCGACGGAATTGTGGTGCCTCGGCGTGCGAATGTGTTTCGCATGGAGGCTGAAAGCACACGGCCGTCAAAAGAATTGAGCACTGCGAGCGCTTGCAAATCGAAGAAGTCCTTCATACGACTGTTGTTCCTACCTAACACGACCATCGCGTGAACCTTTTCCGCAATTGCAGTTTCGGCTTGGTATGCGCGGAGACGAGGAAGAGGTAAGTCGAGCATGCTTGGATAGTCGAGCCACTCGGGTTCTGGTGTCACTGCGTCGCCAATCCCGACATCGACCTGTACACGGAGCAGCGCGGTGCCGAGGTGAGCTACCATGGTGATCCGGTGTCCACCGTACGCGTCCTCCGGTCGGATCGCCGCGACGCGAATTGAGTCCGTGTCGAACAATATACCGTCAGGCTCTACCACGACCACACAGATTGCCGTGAAGATCGTCGCGAGATCGTTCGCGTCCGGTGTCCCGAGCCCGAGAAGGTCTGCATCCCGGGTGGGACGAATCGTCTCGCCGAGCCATACCGCGAGTAGCAGCGCGCCTTTGAGGACGAATTGGTCCACGTAAGGTGAGCGTGACAACCGATATAGCAATCGCTCCGTGGCATATCGTGCGAGAACAAGATTTGGATCGACGTCGATGACCTTCGCATGCTTCACCAGTCGCGTCTGTACTGACATCGCGATGCCTTGAGTCACGTGCGTCATGACACGATCGCTTCTATATACGGTCGCATCACACGCTCCACTCGGCACGCTATAGCCGCGTCGTCAAGCGCGTCCATCCGGAAGCGGCGGTCGCGCCATGCTTCCCGAAGCGCTTCGATTGCGACGTCAATACCGATCTGATTCCGAAATTTGAAAAGATCCGCCAGTGTCTTGGCAACGCTGTAAACCGGCACGGTGATTCCTTCGAGGCGATGGTGTTGTATGCCGGCTGTGAAGGCGGCGGCGCTGAAGTGCACAATGTGAAGCGGGGGTTGATCTATCGTCGGGGTTCGCGTGCCACGCGGTATCGCGATCCAGATGTCTGCCGGCAGCTGGGTACCGATCCCGTGAAAGCTGAGCGCCGAGAGCAGACAGATCACGCCCCTCGGCACGGCGCGGGACGCCATCACGAGACCGTGATTCTCGCTGATGGGGGAGTTTACAAGACGATACTGACCGCGAGCGAGCCGCTCCAGCACTCCGGACTGAACCATGCGGGTAAGCTGCTGGCTATGGATACCGCCGCGCGCTATGTCACCCGCTGTGAGCACGCTCTTACGGTCGGCGAGGGCCATGATGCGGGAATGCGGGTCGATTGGCATGTGTGGAAACGTATATAGTTATATATAAGTGTCAACATCTGGACACGGTTATTCCCTACCGTGCTGACGCGAAATGCCGGCATCGATGCCTTGGATCCTGCTCCTGTCCGACGAGGAGGCCCCTGTCTCCGGCCACCGCTTCGCGTCGCCAGCGGAGATCTCGACTGGTCAGATTGGCAGCCCTGCATTACATTGTAATGCAGACCTCAAACGGATTCGTCGCGATGGCCGCAAATCAACTAATTCAAACCCGTATAGATGCTGCCGTGAAGGAAGAGGCGGCTGCGGTCCTGGCCGCGATTGGGCTAACAGTGTCGGACGCAGTCAGGCTGCTCCTGACGAGGGTGGCACAGGAAAAGGCGCTGCCGTTTGAGCCGTTAATTCCCAATCCTGCCACCATCGCAGCTATGAAAGAAGCCCGCGCTGGCAAGCTGGCCAGATTCGACGATGTAGGTGAGTTGATGGCAGATCTGCACGGAGACTCGCCTGACTCGAACACGTTACAACTCGTTCGCATGGGATCGCATTCGGAGTTGGGACTGTAGCCGCAATTGCACAATCGGGCGATGTGGCACCGTTCGGGATTGGTTTGTGGTCCCATGCCGCATCTCTACCTGCACCACCTCATAACGTGGCGCGAAATTGCACCGGATCCAGCGTGCAAGATTTCCGAAGCGGCCCCGGTAGCGAGAAGATCCTTGGAGTCTCCCGGAATTTGAAGACACGATAGAGATGAAATTCTTCGCGAGTGTCCGACACCGATACTTCTTTTGCCGACGCAAAGAACGGCGTCATCGATCCGAAAGCCGTCGTCTTCACCTCTATCAGTCGCTCCCGACCGTTCTCATCGTAGGAAACAATATCGTATCCAAGATCATCACCTTGAGTTTTTGCCACGTGCTCGATACGCTCGGCGAGCGATCTGAGACCGAGCTCCCACAGTCGTCGATGCTCCACATCGAGCACAAACCTCTCACCAGCGAGACCCAGCGACGCATTGCGTGCCTCGCGCTCCAGGTAGTTCACGTTGCGCAGAATAGGTGATATCGGCTGACGCTTTTCATAGGTGGCACGCGTTCGCTTGCGCGCAGGTGCGGGGACGAAGATATCGTCGGTCGTGATCAGTTCCGGGAAATCAAGGGCCGGCGCGTCAACGATCACTTGCTCCATGGCAACTATATCAGGGTGCAGACCGAGATACACCTCCACCTCGTCCTTCAGAAGTTCCTGATAGTTACCGCGCGGCTTGTAACCCTCGACGTAGGGGAAGCCAATCTCGATGAGGATTGCACTGATGTTGGCATGCTTGAACTCGACTGCACCAGCCGATCGACCGCGCAAAATGGTCTGGAGGTAGCGATTATGCTCGCGCTTGTTGAAAGACTGCTTCAGGAACTGATGCTCGAGCATGACGAAGTAGTCCGCGACAGTCGCGGCAACTTCTTCCGGAGACCAGTCGTCAGACATGCGTGACTTTGACAGCCGCGCCAGGAGCTAGACGTCGCGCGGTTTCACTGATCCGCGTAAGATCCAGCGCCGAGGAAATGAAAATCCGGCCCATCTTTCTCGTGCGTGATTGCAATGGCGGTTTCATCCGAACGGGAGCGTTGCACCCGGTGGGATCGCAGGATGGGGATCTCGCGCCGCGCGGCGCTTGGCCGGAGTTAAACTCGGCCGTTTCGGCGATGCTGTCAAGGAGCTCGAATCTTGCTAACGCCCGCTCGGGCGGGCCTCATAGGAGACGAACGGACACTGCTATTGACGTAGATGTGCGCCTGCTCCACATTCGGGCATCTTTCTCATTCCTTCGTCCTGACCATGCGCATCTCACGACTTGCCTCGCTCGCGCTGCTTGTTCCATTCGCCCTCCATGCCCAGGAAACGCCGACCGAGCGTGAATCGGCGCGCGGCGTCGTTCGGCAATTGGATTCGCTCCAGAAGTCGCTCCAACTCCCTGCGCTCGTCGCTCGGCTGACCGGTGACGACGCGGTTCGGGATCAAGTTGTGGCTCGAGCGAAGCAGTTGATGGATACCGAGCTGCTTGCACTCGGCGATGACATTACGCAACATCCCGAGATCGGTTTCCAGGAGAAGCGCTCGGTGCAGCTACTCACCGACTACCTCAAGCGACACGACTTTACCGTGCAGATGGGAACGCCCGGACTACCAACGGCATTCGTAGCGCGCTACACAAAAAGCCACGGCGGCCCGAGTTTGGGTGTCATCGTCGAGTACGACGCCCTGCGCGGAACAAAGGGGCCCTTTCACGGCGACCAGCACAGCACCCAGGGACCGATCGGATTGGCTGCGGCAATCGCCGTCTCGGAGTTCCTTTCAAGAACAGGAACGCCAGGAACGGTGACCGTGTTCGGCACTCCGGGTGAGGAGATGATGCCTCCGAACGCGAAGACGGTGATGTACGAATCGAAAGTCTTCGACGGAATGGACATCCTGGTGCGAAGCCACTCGTCAAGCACCACCACTCGTCCTGCCGCCGGTTTCGGCACGTGCTGCATGAACATCGACGGCGTCAAGTACATATTCAGCGGCGCGCCAGCGCATCAGCTCACAGCCTGGAATGGCCGAAATGCGCTCACTGCTGCAATCCACTTGTTCAATAACATCGACGGCATGCGCAGCAACATGCGTCCAGAGACGCGGATCCAGGGCGTCATCACCGAGGGTGGCACTGCACCAAACGTCGTACCCGATAGAGCTGTCGCCGACTTCTACGTTCGCTACCCCGACGAAGTCTACCTTGCGCAAGTGTCGACAATTGTCGACGATGCCGCGCGCGCCGCGGCCCTCGCCACTGGAACAAAGGTAAAGATCGAACACTATGGCGCCGATCGCGATGGCATTGGCGTAGGTTCACTCAACGAGGTAGCGTTCGCGTACATGAAGAAATACGGCGCAGTTGGTGTTGTACCAGAGCCTGGAAAGCCGCAGGGGTATGAAGAGACAGGGAGCGTCTCGAGTGCCATCCCCGGAGTGGGCTTCCAAGCCATGACATCGAACGCACCCAATCACACCTATGAGATGGAAGCCGACGCGCTGACAGACGTCGGCCACAAGGGCTTCGTCGTCGACGCACAGGCGATGTCCGCACTGCTGTTCGATTTCGCGACCCATCCGGAATACCGCGCGACGGTGAAGCGCGAGTTCGATACGATTCGCGCGCTACATGGCGAGTATCTCAATGCGCTTCGGAAGACTTACGTGGTGCCCAACGTGCCGACGCCGTAGCAGTGAGTGCCGGGGCGGAACCAACCCTGCCGCCCTCGACAGGCCTCGCGATGCGCACGATACTTCGCGCGTGTGATCGACGCCGTCATCCGCTTTCCGACTTTCCTCATGACCGTCTCGTACGACAACAGCAAGATCATCTTCGATGGCATCAAGGCCGCCGGTATCAAATCCATCTCGGCGCTCCCCGAAACCTGGCTCGGACTGCTCCTCCAGCGCGCCGAAAGCGATCCCGAGATTCAGCTCGTTCAGGTCGCAAAGGAGGAAGAAGCGATCGGCATCGCGGCGGGCGCATACTTCGCCGGTACGCCGCATTTGCTTCTCATGCAGAATCACGGTTTCTTCGGTGCGATCAACGGCATCGTCTCACTCGCTCAGCTCTACCACGTCCCGCTCTGCATGCTCATCGCCCTGCGCGGACACTGGGGCGAGCCATATCCATGGCACACGCGCGGCGGCATCGTCACCGAAGCCGTTCTGCGCGCGCTCGGCATCCCGTTCGAGTACGCACGCGAGCCAAACCAGGTGGCGAAGCAGATTCGCGAGGCGTGGACGTTCTCGCAGAGCTCCCTCTCCCCGGTCGCGCTCCTGCTCACGCGCGACCTGATGGAGGATTAGTGGAACGCGCCCGCTGTCTCGAGATGATCTACCCCGAGCTCGAAGACAAGCTCGTCGTTACGATCATGGGTGCGTCGGCCCAGGAGCTCTACAACCTCGGCCATCGCGAAAATTTCTTCTACCTGCAGCACGCGATGGGACTCGCGTCATCCATCGGTCTCGGACTCGCGATGCACCTGCCCGCCGAGCGCGTCGTAGTTCTCGACGGCGACGGCTCGGTGCTCATGAACCTCGGTACGTTCGCAACGCTCGCACGCTACAGGCCGAAGAATCTCATTCATATGGTGTTCGACAACGGCAGCCTTCTCTCCACCGGCGGATTCGACTCGCACACGACTTCGGGAATCACCGACATCGCGGCGATCGCGCGCGGCGCCGGCATCGAGCATGTCGCTGCGGTGGACACGGCCGTCGGTTTCGGTGAAGCGTTCATCGCCGCGCTCGAGCGCAACGATCTGAGCGTCATCGTCGCGAAGGTTGCCGCAGTCGGGCCCGAGCATTACGGGATGGATCTCCAACTTCCCGAGAACGCATTCCGTTTCAGGCGCTGGATCCTCGATCGCAAGCGCGCTGCGGGGCAAGCGTCGTGACGAATACGCATCCGACGTACGACCTCGACGCGTGCCGCCGCCGCATCCCGCTGCTCGCGTCGTGCATTCCGATGAACAACTGCTCGCAGGCTCCGCAAACCGACGCTACGCGCGCCGCTGCCGAGCGTTATCTCGATTCGTGGAACAGCAGCGGAATGGACTGGGATGCATGGATGTCCGAGGTCTCGCTGGCCAAAGCGGAATTCGCAAAGCTGATCGGGGCCACGGCAGACGATATCGCAGTGTTCAGCTCCGTCTCCGAAGCGGCGAGCGCGGTCGCGAGCGCGCTCCCTCTGCAGGGGCGCCGCACGAACATCGTTGTGAGCGACGCCGAGTTTCCAACGGTGGCGCATGTGTGGCTGGCGCAGGAGCGACGCGGCGGGCGGGTATCGTGGGCTCCCGTGCGCGACGACGCAGACGTGTCCGCATACGACGCACTCGTCGACGACCAGACTGCGCTCGTTTCGGCGTGTCACGCGTATTACATGAATGGTCTCATCCAGGATTCGCCGCGCATCGCAGCCATCGCGCGCGACGCCGGCGCACTGTCGTTCGTCGATGCATACCAGTCGCTTGGCAGCGTGTCATTGGATGTGCGCGCACTCGGCGTGGATTTTCTGGCGTCGGGAAATCTGAAGTTTCTCATGGGCATTCCGGGGATCGCATTTCTGTATGTGCGACCGGAGATCGTCGATACACTGCAGCCGAGCGTGACGGGATGGTTCGGTCGCGTCAATCCGTTTGCATTCGACGCCAGATCGCTCGACTGGTCGCCGACCGCGAGCCGGTTCGACACGGGGACGCCGCCGGTAATCAACGCGTACATCGCGCGCGCCGGCATGGAGATCATCAACGCGCTCGGTCCCTCGAACATCCGCGCCTGGCTCGTCGAGCTGGGCCAGCGCCTGATCGATGGCGGTCGCGCGCGCGGACTCGTGCTGCACGGGTCGGACGATATGCGTCGGAAGACTGCGACGACTGCGTTCGTCGTCGGCGATTCGCACGCCGTGGAGCACGCGATGCGCGAGCGCGGAGTCATCGCTTCGGCGCGCGGCGACGTGATCCGGCTCGCGCCACATTTCTATTCCACGACCGACGACGTCGATCGCGCGCTGGATGTGCTCGCCGACGTAGTGCGTACCGCGTGACCGAAGCCCGCGAAACTTTCTCGTCCCGCTTCGGCGGGCTCATGACGATCGTCGGAGTGTCGATCGGCCTGGGCCACGTCTGGCGCTTTCCATACATGGTTGGAAAGTTCGGCGGTGCGGGGTTCGTGCTCTTCTATACACTGGTATCGGTGGTAATCGGCGTACCGGCGTTGATGGCCGAGTTCGCGCTCGGCCGCCATACTCGCCGCGGACCGGTGGGCGCATTCCAGCGCGGCGGGCTGCCCTACGGTCGATATGTCGGCTGGTTCCTCTTCTTCGTGGTCACCGCTGCAACCGGCTACTACTCGGCCGTAATTGGCTGGGTGCTCTACTACACAGTGGGCCAGGTCGCCGCACTCGCACACATTCCGTTCAACGCTGCCGCAATCCTGCCGCCGGATCACGGATTCGTGTTGAAGTCGTTCGTGCTGCAGCTAGTGTGCACCGGCATCGTCCTCCTCGCCTGCGCGCTCGTCGTGCTCAAGGGTGTGCGCAAGGGAATCGAGGTGGTGAGCATCATCGTGTTGCCGGCGATGACGATCGTGACCATTCTCGTGATGATCCGCACGCTCACACTTCCGGGCGCGATGGCTGGAGTGCGCTGGTACTTGCTCGAATTCCGTTTATCCGATCTCACCGCGAACGTAATGGCCGCTGCGATCGGCCATGCCATCTTCGCGCTGTCGCTCGGCGGCACCTTCATGGTGGTATACGGCTCGTATCTGCACGCGGACGAGCCATTGGCGCGTCCCGCGATCTGGACAGTGATCGGAGATACGGGATCGTCGCTCATCGCCGGTCTCGCCGTGATTCCGGCGGTGTTCTCGTTTGGCCTGCAGCCGGCATCTGGGCCGGGACTCATCTTTGATACGTTGCCGCGCGTGTTCGCGGCGATGCCCGCGGGTTGGCTGTTCGGCGCGCTCTTCTTCATCAGCCTCTTCGGCGCCGGCTATCTGTCGGACATCGGTGCGGTGGAAGTACTCGTCGCCGGACTGACCGACAATACTCGCCTCACGCGCACACGTTCGGTATGGGTCATGTCGGCTGCCTGTTTCATTCTGGCAATTCCTCCGAGCATCAACAACGCGGTTTTCGTTCCGTGGGATCTCACATTCGGATCGGGGATGCAGACGCTCGGTTCGCTGCTCGCGGTCGTTACCGTCGCGTGGTGCCTCAACCGCGCAGCGGCTCTGAAGGAGCTGTTCGGTGCCGGGGAGAAACCGGTGCCGATGTGGGTCTTCAACTGGATCCGCTTTGGCATTCCCGTGATCATACTGGGCGTCGGCGTGTACTGGCTGCTGACGCAGGTGTTCGGGACATTTAGCGGTGTGTGACGCGCGTGCCCGTCGCAGTGTTGTCGCCAATGAACCCTTTTCCATAGTAGAGCTTGCTCAATGCCATTACTCGCCGATCTCGTCGCCGCGCTCGATTCCGGCACTCTCAGGATGGTGGACCTCTCGCAGCCGCTTGGCCCTGACACGCCGGTAATCGGGCTGCCACCCATCTTTGCGTCGTCACCCGGCGTGTCGATGGAAGTGATCTCGCACTACGATGAGAAGGGGCCGGCCTGGTACTGGAACACCATCCACATGGGTGAACACACGGGCACGCACTTCGACGCGCCTGTGCACTGGGTCACCGGCAAGGATTTTCCTGACAACCGGTGCGACACGATTCCACCACGTCGCTTCGTCGGCCCCGCATGTGTGATCGACGTGACCGCCGACGTCGCGAAGAATGAAGATTTTCTACTGATGCCGGAACACTTGGAAGCGTGGGAGCAACGGCACGGCAAGATTCCGCGCGGGGCGTGGGTTCTACTTTGCACCGGCTGGAGCACACGCACCGATCCGGTCAAGTTCCTCAACGTGAAGGAAGATGGTGCGCACAGTCCGGGCTTTCACAAGAGTACGTCCGAGCTGCTGGCGAAGGATCGCGACGTTCTCGGTGTTGGCGTGGAGACAGTTGGCACCGACGCGGGCCAGGCGGGCACGTTCGATCCACCGTTCCCGAATCACACGACGATGCACGGCAATGGCAAGTTCGGGCTCGCCAGTCTGTGCAATCTGGATCAACTGCCGCCGACGGGCGCGGTGGTGATCGCGGCGCCGCTCAAGATCGTGAACGGGAGCGGGAGTCCGCTGCGCGTGCTGGCGATCGTGCCGGGGTAAGGAAGCCGGTCCACTGTGCGCTTGCCATTGAATTCCGCGCTCGTCGTCAACACGATCAACGACTCTTGGCGCGAACGCGCGTACCATCACGCAGCGCTTCAGATGGAAACACGATGACGGTATCTCCTTCACCCACACCCGACAGCACTTCCGCGGATCCGCTGCCGGTGTGTCCAATGCTAACATCGCGCAGATGCGCACGGCCGTCTCGCAACGCATATAGCTGCCACCGTTCATCGTTCCTGAACAGAGCGCTCGCGGGTACGGTGAGCACTCGTGGTGCCTGCCAGACCACGATGCTGCTCTCGAGACGGTAGCCGTCGCCGAGTGCTGCAGGGTGTGTGGCGAGATCGATGATCACCGAGAGACGTTGCTCCTCAACACCGAGCGCTGAAATGCGTTTTCTCGCTGAAGGCTCTACTCGGCGAACCGAACCGTAGAGCGGTGCTCCGCCCCAGCCTCGCAGCGTGACGGGTTGGCCTGGGCGGATGGACGCCGCATCGCTCGAGAGCACATCGGCGGCGATCTCCAGTGATGACGGATCACCGACCTCCACGAGTGGGGTGCCAGGCGTCACGACTCTCTCGCTTCGCTCGGGGATGAGCAGAATGCGTCCAGCCGCCGGCGTGCGCACCGTCGTCGTCGCCTGCGAGGAGCCGATCGTTGACAGTAGTGACGCGCGTGCCTGCGCGAACTCGGCTTCCGCGCTGTTCACCTGCGCGCGTGCGGCCGCGACATCGCTGCGACGGCCATCAACCTGCAATTGCGCCATCTCGACATCTCGGGTGGCCAGCGCGCCGGCGGCGGCGAGAGTGCGCGTCCGGGCTGCATCGCGCTCTGCTTGCGCAAGGTTCGTCGTTGCGCGCGCAAGATTTGCACTGGCGTTCGAACGCGCACCTTCAGCGGCACGCAAGGCAGCCTGAGCAACGCCCCGTGCAGTGGGATCCGTCGGCGGCGGTGCAATCACCGCGACGACATCTCCCGCGTTGACTGAATCACCCTCGGAGTAGGTGATACGGCTCACGAGACCGGCAACGGGTGCGGTAATGGTGAAGCGCGAACGGACACGCGTGACCGCGTCGGCATCGACGGTGACCTGCAGCGGGCCGCGTGTTACCTGCGCAACTTCGACCGACAGAGGAGTGCCACGCAGCAGCCGTACAGTGATTGCGATGAGGGCAAGCAGGACAACGGCGGCTATGATGCGACCGCGTGAAAGTACACGGCGTGGACGCTCGCTCGTTCGCCGAGCCGTGGTAGTTACTGGCGGCTGCGCCTCGGGGACTGTTGCCGGTAGCGTCGCTGGTACCGTTTCTGGTACCGTTTCTGGTGACGTTTCCAATTGCGGCGTTCGAGCGACGACTGGCGCTGGATCGTCTGACGCCGGTTGAAGACCCGGATCGGGGAGAGGAGTACCGTTGGACATCGTCATTCCCGCGTCTTGAGGACGGCAACTAGATCGAGACGCGTCGAGCGCCGATACATGAGCGCCCCCGCGAGCGCTGAAGCAGTCAGCACAACGGCGGTTGCGAATGCATACGTGCTGGTACGCGTCACGATCGGCACCTGATAATTCTCACTGGTGAATCCGTAAGTCAGATAGGCGGCAAACGCGCGTCCGAGCACCCAGCCGAGCGGAATCGCGGCGATGGTGAGGATGGCCTCCTCCCCCAGCAGCATTACCCCGACCTCGCGATTCGTGAAGCCAAGCACGCGAAGACTTGCGAGCTCCCGGCCGCGTTCCGACAGCGCAATGCGAGCCCCGTTGTATACCACACCCAGTGCGATTATGGATGCGAATATCACGACGACCACCGCCGATATTCGAAAGCTCTTCGCCATCATGCGATCGAACTGTTCCACCATCGCGGTGCGCGACGTTACGCCACCGACGAGCGGCATTGCCCTGAGCTGCTCGAACAGCTCGGATCGCGGCGGGCCATCGAGTCGCAGGTACGCACCGTTGATCAAGTCTCCGTCCCCCATCAGCGAGCCGGCGGCAGCGAGATCCATATACGCGTTGGGTGACATGAGCTCATCCAGCAACGCAGTCACGACGACTTTGCGCGTCGTGCCTCGCTCGAGCAGATCCATGTCCAGCGTATCACCGGTGTGAATTGCGAGGATGCCCGCGACCTTCGTGCTGAGCACGATGCCGGCCGGCGGGATTGCATGTATCTGCCCGTCCACGTCGACCAACCTGTGCATCTTTCCATCGCGCTGAAGCGCCGTGAGCCCGACCGTTCTGGACCGACCCATGTGCCGGAGGCGGACGGGAACGACGCGCGCGAGCTCGACGTTGGTGACCCCGGGGAGAGACGCAAACACTGAGCGCGTCGATGCTGGAACCGTTGTTACGAGCTGCACGGAGAGCGCCTGACGTTGTGCAACCCGGAACTGAAGACCGATCATGTTGTCCGTTGCGTCGTAGAGAGACAGAGCGCCGGCCATCATTGCGAGCGCCGCCGCCACGCCCATCGCGCCGAGCAGTGCACGTTGCGGTTGCCGTTCGAGCCCACGGATTATCATGCGTATGGGAGTACTGAGCGCCAGGCGGCTGCCAATCGCGTCGAACGGCAGCGCACGATAACGCGCAGGAGCCGGTGGCTGGAGCGCCTCTGCTGGCGGAAGCATTGCGACTTTGCGAACAGCGTTGAGCGCACCGCTGAGCGCGGCGAGGAAGATCACGACAATCGCGCGGCCGATCGTCACCCAGTCGGCGTGAAACTGGAGACCGGGGATGCGGAGCACGTCACTGTAAATGCCCGTATAGAGTTGTCCCACCCATACTCCGATCCCGATACCGAGCGGAATACCCACAGCTGCTGCCGCCGCCGCGTAAGCGAGGTAATGCAGCGCAACGGCGCCACTGGTATATCCAAACGCCTTGAGTACCGCGATCTGTTCGCGTTCGGTGGCGATGAGGCGCGATACGACGGATCCGACCAGGAACGCAGCGACGGCCACGAAGACCGCCGGAAATGCGAACGCCATCACTCCCATCTGAGTCAGCTCGTTTGAAACGACGCGGTCGGAGAGTTGATCCTTGCGACCGATCGCCCCGCGACCACCGTACGGAGCGAGCAGTGTATCAACCGCTGCTATCACTTCGGACGGACGGGCTCCTGTCGCCAGCCCAATGGAAACATCGTTGAAGGCTCCACGCATACCGGTCGCAGCGGCAGCGAGCTGGTGCGGGACCCAGAGGATTCCGAAGCCGCGTGCGTCGGACGGAAACGCATTGCCCGGCTCCTCGTACAGATAATCCGGCGCTGCGCCGATGCCGACGATTCTGAGTTCGACGTAGCGCTCATTGATAATCGCGGTGAGCAGCGCGCCGGGCCGCAGTCTATTCGCCTCCGCAAAGCGGCCGCTGACGAGTATTTCCTTGTCAGCGCCTGGCAACACTGTGCGCCCGCTCGTGATGTGTACCGCGTTCAGCGGCGTGCCTCCGCTGCCAGGGACCGGCAGTGACACCATGCGTCCGATCGCCGGCATGTCGAGACCGGGGACGTCGAGCCTTACATCCTTAACGACACGTGTCGCCACGCTGTTCACCCCGGGGATTGCTGCAAGCCGGACAGCGACAGCGTCGGGCGCCCGTGTGAGCGTGGCGAATACATCGGCAAAGCGGCCGCTGATGTAGTAGTCGCGTGTTGCGGAATCCAGAGAGCTTGACGTGCCGCCGAGTGCGACCACCGTCATGACGCCGCCCGCCATGACGGCCGCGATGGAGAAGACCTGCGCGCGAATGCGCCAGAGATCGCGACGCAGCTTGCTCGTCAGGGCGCTCACCAGGACAGTTCCTCTGCCGAGATCCGGTGCGCGTTGCGGTAGGAATCGGAGATGCGCCCGCTGGTCATGTGAACGACGCGATCGGCCATGCCGGCTATCGAGACGTTGTGCGTGATGACGACCGTTGCCGCGCCAAGTTGTCTGTTGACCAGATCTATCGTGCGCAGTACCAGGCGGCCCGTCTCGACGTCGAGCGCTCCCGTCGGTTCGTCGCAGAGGAGTACGTCCGGGCGCTTGGCGACGGCGCGCGCGATTGCAACGCGTTGTTGCTCTCCGCCGGACAGTTGGGCAGGGAAGTGATCCATGCGATCGCTGAGTCCAACCAGCGCAAGCGCATCGTCGGGTTTCATCGGATCGCGTGCTATTTCGGTGACGAGCGCGACATTCTCACGCGCTGTGAGACTCGGGATGAGATTGTAGAACTGGAAGACGAATCCAACGTGATCGCGCCGGTATTGCGTGAGCTCACGCTGATTCATGCTGGTGAGGTCGTGATCCTCGAACCGCACAGTCCCACTGGTTGCGGTATCGAGCCCGCCCAGGATGTTGAGAAGGGTGGACTTGCCACTCCCGGAAGCGCCCAGCAGGACCAGCAGCTCGCCGGCATAGAGCTCCATGTCGAGTTCGCGGAGCGCCCGAACCTCCAGGTCGCCGGATCGATAGATCTTTGTCAGTCCGCGTGCGAGAAATACCGGTGCCGGCGGAGGTGGTCCGGCGTCAGAGCGTGCTGTGGCAGCTGGCTGGGCAGTGTTGCTCGAGACGGCACTGGTCGGCATGGAACAGTCCACGCCGTGTGGTGCGTGGAACCTCCTCATGAAGGAGGTTACGGCAGTGCGAGCGCCGGTGCTATCGGGGAATCACTGGTTTGGAGTCAGGAGTTGGCGGACAGGCGTGGGGGGCCTGGTCATGTCGTCCGCCGCGGCCTCCGGATCGCTCTCACCGTACTACTCTTCCCGCCGCCGCAGAAGAACCGGTCGGCTCCATCGGACTCCAGCCCGGACACGCCGACTCCCGCCGGCATCTCGAGCCGCTCCAATACTTCTCCGGACTGAGGATCGATACGCCGGACATCGGCCTCATCGCCTTCCCAGGTGGCGTGCCAGAGGTCGCCGTCCACCCACGTGACTCCGGTGACGAATCGGTTGGACGTGATCGTACGCAGGATCGCTCCGGTCTCGGGATCGATCTGGTGGATGCTCCGGTCGCGGTATGCTCCCACCCAGAGTGTCCCTTCGGCCCATGTGAGCCCCGAGGCGCTGCTGCTGGGCGCGGGGATCGTGGCGAGCACGCGACCGCTCAGGGGATCGATCTTCTGAATCCGATCTTCGGCGAGCTGGAACAGATGCTCCCCATCGAATGCAGTTCCCGCATGCGCCGCGACATCGATCGCGCGCACCGCCTCTCCGCTCACGGGATCGAATGCGCGGAGACTGTCTCCTGCCGCGAACCACACGTGATGACCATCGTACGACACGCCACCCACGTTTGGCGTGCCCGCGAACGGTCCGTACTCCCGAACGATCTCGGCCTTCTCGACTATCGATTTACGCATGTGTCCAGTCTAATCCATCGGTAGCGGAGCGGGGAGTAACAATGTTGTCGTGAAGCCCGCCGCCGGCGTCGTGATCCAGCGACGCGCGCGCCCGCGGCCGAACGCCTGCACCTTGCCCACCGCAGCGAGTGAGTCGATCGCGCGCTGTACAGTACGCTGGCTCGCACCAAGTGCGAGCGCAAGTGCCGAGCTCGACCAGGCCTCGCCGTCGCTGAGAAAGGCGAGCACCGCCCCATGTTCCTCTTCGACAGGCCGCGCCAGGACGACGATCCCCTTTGCCTGGTGCGGTGTCATGACGAATCCCTGTTTCGTCGCGCGCACGTCCGCGACCGCCCGGAGAACGTTGCGAAGTCGCGCGACCTCGACGCGCAATCGCGCGCGATGCGATGCGTCGATGAACTTCGCCCCGAAGGCGCGCGCAAGAAGCACGTCTCTCGCCACATCTGCAGGCCACGCTTCGCCCATCGCGCGCGCGAGCGCGAACAGCACCGGGCGTGATGCGAGCGAGACTACAGTCCGCGTATCGCGAATTACGCCACGACACGCGTCGATAACGAGCGCGTCCGACGCCAGTAATGTTTCGACATCCTCGAGCAGCAGGAATCGCTCTTCGCCGCTCGCGATCAGCCGCGCAGCCGGTGCATCGAGTGCGAGCCACGCGGTCTCGACCTCCGCCATCAGCGCAGGAATGCGCGCCTGCTGTGCAGCACGCTCTGCGCGCATCAGCGCCGCACGCGCCACCGTTCCGCGAATGCGCCGCACCGCGATTCCTGCAACGAGCAGCTCGTGCACGGTTTGCAGCGCGGGCGGGAACGACGCGAGATCGAGCTCGGCGAGCATGCGCTCCGCTTCGTCCGCGCGGCCTATCAGAAGCAGGCGTCGGACTTCGAGGTAGCGCGCGTGCGCGGCGTTCATGCGGTCGCCGTGTGCTTCGAGCGTCGCGCGCGCTGCGTCCAGCGCTTTCGCGGGCCAGCTCAGATCTCGCGACGCGAGCGCAACTTCCGCCTCCGCAATGATGCACCGTGCGCGCGCCACGGATTCATTCTGTCCGAAGGCGCGCGCGGCGCTACGCAGAAGCGCCTTCGCGCGCGCGAGATCGCCGAGCTGCGCCATCGCGATGCCCCGAAGCGCGAGCGCGGGTGCGTCATCGCGCAGTGCGACGCGGTTCAGTGCGCCGAGCGGGTCGCCCGCGGCAAGTGCACGGGCCGCAGCGGTGATCAGCGAGTCCATCGTAATCCCGTCACACTTGTAACTCCCACCGTTTCGATGTGTTGTGCCAGACTTGTCTCACGACCGATAACGAGCCGTGAGCCGCGAATGGAATCGCGCTTCACTCTCGCAATGCGGAAACTCGACCTCGATCAAACCAGGAGATTTCAGAGCCATGTCTACATCAACGCAGCCAGTCATGCATACACCACCGGTCGTGTCGTCTGAGGAATGGGAGACCGCCCGCAAGGAACTGCTCGTCAAGGAAAAGGCCAATACCCGCGCCCGTGATGCACTGGCCGCCGAGCGCCGGAAGATGCCCTGGATGGCCGTCGACAAAGCGTATTCGTTCGAGGGCCCTCGTGGCAAGGTAAGCCTGCTCGACCTGTTCGAGGGCAGGCGTCAGTTGATCGTCTACCGCGCATTCTTCGAGCCCGGCGTTTTTGGCTGGCCGGACCACGCCTGCCGCGGCTGCTCCCTGGGCGCAGACCAGGTCGCCCACGTCGCCCACCTCAACGCCCGTGATACCACCCTCGTCTTCGCATCGCGTGCACCGCAGCCCGATATCGCGCGGCTGAAGGAGCGGATGGGCTGGAACGACATCCCGTGGTTCACCATCACAGACAGCTTCGACGCCGATTTCGGCGTGGGCGAATGGCACGGCACGAACGTCTTCTACCGCGACGGCGACCGTGTATTCCGCACCTACTTCCTCAACAACCGCGGCGACGAGCAACTGGGTGGCACCTGGAACTACCTCGACATCACACCGCTCGGCAGGCAGGAGCTCTGGGAGGATTCGCCCGAGGGCTATCCCCAGACCACGACCTACAAGTGGTGGAACTGGCACGACAGCTACTTCCCGGATGCAGCGCCGGATGAGAAGTGGGTTCAGATATCGACCGCAGGAGAGGAGGCGTTCCGGAAGCAGAGCGCGAGCGAGAAGCGATGAGCCAGGGCTGTTCCGGTGGGTCGGATGGAGGCGCGACCCGCCGGAACGCACACAGGGTTGCCGACGCGCTGGCCCTCGCAGCGTCGCCGACCTTTGCCATGATGGCGCTGGCGACGGCTGTCATGAGCGGTGGCTCTGCGGAAATGTCCGGCATGGGCGCGCATGCATCGCCTTTTGGCGGAATGGTCACGATGTACTTGCTGATGAGCGCGTTCCATGCGTCGGCGTGGCTCAAGCTGATTCGTGCCGGCGGGCGCTAAGGAACGATTGGCGCGCCACCAGTTCCTCCGAGGCTCTCAACTCTTCAGAACAATTCCTCGGCCAGCGCAACGATTATCCCTGCAGGGCCTCGCATGTAGCAGAGCCGGTACTTGTCCTCGTACTGTACCACCTCGCCGATGAGCTCGCCGCCTTCGGCGCGCAGGCGAGCGACAGTGTTGTCGACGTTTTCGACTGTAAACATGACGCTCCGGAGGCCCAGCGCGTTCGGTGGTGCGATCGCTGGTTCGATCTCGATCGGTTTCGGGTTGCGAAACTTCGTCAGCTCGAGCTGGCCCAGACCATCCGGCGTCCGCATCATGACGATGTCGACCTGAATACCTTCGATCCCGTTGACGCGGTCCACCCACGGGCCCTCGATCGGTGCCTGGCCTCCGACCGTCATGCCGAGCGCGGTGAAAAAAGTGATAGCGCCTGCAAGGTCGTCGACGACGACGCTGATGTGGTCCAGTCTCTTGATCGTCATGCCCGTAGTATAGTGGAAACCGTGCGCGGTCCAGGCCGGGCGCGATACGCTCGGCGAGAGATCTGAGGCCGAGTTCCCAGAGCCGGCGATGTTCCACATCGAGAACGAACTTCTCTCCGGCGAGACCTGGCGACGAACTTCGAGCCTCGCGCTCCAGGAAGTTCACGTTGCGAAGAATGGGGAATGACGACTGACGCTTGTAGTCATCGACATATGGAAAACCGACCTCGATGAGGGTCGCGCTGATGTTGCATGCTTGAACTCGATCGCACCATCCGACCGATTGCGCAAGATGGTTTGGAGTAGACGATTGTGTTCGCTCTTGTTGAACAGCTCGCCCCGAAACTGATGCTCGAGCATGACGAAGTAGTCCGCGACAGTTGCGGCAACCTCTTATCGAGACCCGTCCTCAGGCATGTCCAGCCATCAACCGAATATAAGGCGGCTGATTCCTGACAGGCGATAGCCTGTTGGTGCGGCATTACTCCGAGGAAGCGTCACCACGTACCCTTGAGCGATCAGGTAGGCAAGTGCTGTTGATACCGCACCTTGGGAGATCCCCCACACTTTCGATAGTGTCTTTTGTGTCTGCGTGCTGTCGGCGTTGGAGCGCCCCCATTTTGTTAGCTGTTCGACGCGAACCTTTTCGGGTAAACTGTCAACGTGTCCGGAATAACGATCCTGAAGTAGGGGACGCAACTCGTCAATCGTGAGTGATCGGACCGGTGGCCCGTCGACGCTTTTCGTTTTTTTCATCCCCGCGAGGCCGAGTAGCGGCCGCACGCCGTCTTCGAGCGCCTTGAGCAAGCCCCGCAGATCGCCACCGAATAATTCGTAGAGAGCTGCGACTGCTTTGTCGTCGGCCGGAGCGACGGCGGGGCGATGATCATGCAGGCGCATGTGTTCGTATCGCGCTTGCAACATCCGGTACGGATGTTATATCTGCCAATCCCCTAATAAGCATCCACTATTAGCCCGGAGGCGGGCCCAGCTAATGCCCGACCCGACATCAGTCGTCCCCGACAGGAGCGGTAGGTAATACGATCCTGTAACCGAACGATCGCAACTGGCTCATGGTACATTCTGCAAACGCGCACCGCGTACTCAGCGGTTCGCTTCCGTCATACGGTTGAGGACGCCGTCCAGGGCGTCGGAAACCGCCTTCAGGGCGCCCACTTGAGTGAGATGTGCCATGACCTGCTCGTTGATTCCGCCGGCAGTCGCGAACTTCTCGGCAAGCGCCGGGAAAGGCTGTGCTGACGGATCCTCGGCAACAGTAGCGAGGCCGTGGAACATGCCTGCGATGTAGCTATGAGCAGTGGTTGGTGGTACCCCTTGTCGGATCAGCCACCCAGTAATCTCACCGGCGAACGCGAAGTACGGCGCCATGGTGGCAGTTGCCGCACTGAACGCGTTGAAATGCTCGGAGGAGTCCAACGCAATCGTTGGTCCGAGTTGAGTGAAGATGGCTCGGGCCGTGGAGTCATCGGGATAGAGCGCCGTCACGCCAGCACGAGTAGCAACCATCGGCAGTGGAATTGCTCGAACGACGCGAGTCGCTGGTGCCACGAGGGCCTGCACGCGTTCGAGGGAGATGAGCGCGATCAGGCTGATCACGTGATGATCAGGTCGAAAGTGGAGTGACTCGAGCACGTCGACAGCTACTTGAGGGCGAACAGCCAGCATGATGGTGTCGCAGCCATCGAGCACTGCCTGATTGGACGCGGCCACTGCGACGTTGTCAAACGCAGAAGCAAGTGCGGCCCCCACGCCGGCGTTGCGTGGCGACACCAGGAAAGTGAAGGTCGTGGAATCCGAGGCATTCAATCCCGACACGATGGCGGAGGTGATTGTCCCGGTTCCGATGAAACCAATGCGCATGGTTGTCAGAGATTGTTGGTAGGTCTGATTGCAGTCGGTTCCGTCGGTTGTTGAGCGTCACGGGGGCACTGACTGGAATTCTTTCGTGGAAGCTAACTTGCAAGGATAAGCTTGGCGTGTTAGTGAAGCGTGCCAGGTTGGAACACTGTTCCTTGGACTGTAATTTGATGGCCACGAAGTCGTTGGAACTGTCGAGACGATCTCACTGACGGCGACATCGGTAAGCGGCCCCTGTACACGAGTCCGCCCGCTTCCGTGCCATTGGTATCATGGAACGGGAGTCCCGAAAGAGCCGAAAGTCTTCCCGGGAGACTGCCCTCGATCGTGATGCGCACGTGTCCAGCGCTGTCGATCAGGCTTATTCGCTTGGCGGTGATCTCGTCAACATTAAGTCTCTCGCCCGATCGCCGGAACGCGGCGAGTGCCACAATGCCAAGCAGTGTTGTGCATATGACGACGTAGTACTTCAAGATCCGGAGCTGTTTCTCCACTCGCGGCCTCAGTCTATTGGGTCATGGTATCTTCAGTCGGTGCCGACTTACTGGCGGGCTACCGATGACTCTTTGGATGGCCGCAGTTTCGAGATGGTTGGAACGGCCGGCGGTCGCCGAGCGGGAGTGGGAACGCAGTGAATCTTTCGATCCCCATGACACACGCAAGCCAACTGGCATAGAGTGCTCCGAACGCCTTGGAGATTAGCGGGTGACAGTAAAAGTTGTCGGCGCCTCGACGACAATAGGTCCCAGAGCGTGGGCCGAGCCGGGCCTTCCAGTGCGACCTTGCGGTCGTGAGTTGTAGGCGCTCAATTTCATCCATTCGTGATGGCGTAAACCATATCCCCGACAAACCGCTTGAACGACTCATTCTCCACATACTGCTTGTACACCTGCGTGTCTTCCTTCAATAGATGCTGCATCACCCTCGCCAACGCCTGGTCGTGTGCCATCCTCGCGGTATGCGGTGTGTTCTCCTTTGCGTTCTGATACGACACGTCGGCCGCGACCTGAGGTGCGATATCATCGCGAATGCGCTTAGCGACGCGATCAGTGTCGGTGAACAGCGTTCCGAACTGATCGTTGAACGTTTTAAGGATGTTGCTCAACCGATCGAGCTCAGGCTCTGGCTTGTGGCCATTTGTGTCTGTCGGCACGGGTGCGATCGCGGCATCAGCATCTGCCAACGCGATCTTCATGGCCGCCTTCTTCTCGACTCGATAACTATCCATATCAATCGCTTCGAGGATGCCCTTGGCGAGATCGGGTTCCTTCGGCGCCGGTAACTTTGGTGTCAGCAGGTCGAGGAAGATCGATAGCTTCTCCCACTCAGCGTTGCTGTACGGAATCACTGAGGAGAGAAATGCGTACGTTCGGCAGAATACTTTGGCCTTTCCCTTGAACTCAACCTGCGCATCTTCGTCCAGGCGCTCCTCATACACGACCCGGCACGCATCCAGAATCGGGTCGAGCTGGTCACGGTCAGCACCAGCGAGGAACAGTTCAACGAGCTTGTCGACCTGTTCGGGCGCATATACCTGCGCACTATCCAACGCGCCCTTCAGGTCATGCAGCTTGTTCGGATCGGTCTCCTCGGCGAGCAGCGTCGTACGGTAGT
Source organism: Gemmatimonadota bacterium (assembly GCA_003155795.1). Lineage (GTDB taxonomy): Bacteria > Gemmatimonadota > Gemmatimonadetes > Gemmatimonadales > Gemmatimonadaceae > Fen-1247. The sequence continues at coordinate 10,033 of PMEM01000034.1, read as the reverse complement.
AATCCTGGAACGCGAAGGTAATTGCCTCGCTGTTGTTCTGAAAATCGAGCACGAAGCAGTCGTGCTTCTGCGGGTGCGCCCGATTCAGTCGCGACAACGTCTGCACCGCCTTGATCCCCGAGAGCGGCTTGTCCACATACATCGTGTGCAGCAGCGGCTCGTCGTATCCTGTCTGGAACTTGTCGGCGCAGATCAGGAAACGATACGGATCGGTCTGGATCTTTCCAGCAATGTCGCTACTCGAGAATCCGTTGAGCGATGATTCGCTCACCTTCGCGCCCAGATAGTCGTATTCCCCCGAGAACGCGACGATCGCCTGGTATGGGCTCTTGCGCTCTGCGAGGTATGTCTTGAACGCGTGGGAGTACTGAATGGCGCGCTCGATTCCGCTCGTCACAACCATCGCTCGCGCTTGACCGCCGATCTTCCCAGTAGCGATGACTTGTTCGTGAAAATGGTCCACCATGATCTCGGCTTTGAGCCGAATCGCGTGGTCGTGGCTCTCTACGTAACGGCGAAGTTTCTTCTGAGCCTTCCTCGTATCGAATTCCGGATCGTCCTCAGTCTTCTTCACCAGCTTGTAGTAACTGCTCACCGGTGTGTAGCTCTTGAGCACGTCGAGGATGAATCCTTCCTCAATCGCCTGCTTCATGGTGTAGCTGTGGAAAGGCCGGTGCTTGACGTTGCCGTCGCTGTCCGGTGCTAGCGCCTCGCCGAACATCTCCAGCGTCTTGTTCTTTGGTGTTGCGGTGAAGGCAAAGTAGCTGGCGTTTTTCAACGTCTTCCGAGCGGCCGTACGCTTGGCGAGCGCGTCGTTCACCACGTCTTCAGCGTCTGGCTCTTCGTCGGCGTCGCCCGCGTCGTCTGCGTCGGCGCCGAGTGCCTTACTCATCGCGGCCGAGGTCTTGCCACCCTGACTCGAGTGCGCCTCGTCGATGATAATCGCGAAGGTCTTGCCGCCTTCGGTCGCGATCTCGTCAAGGATGAAAGGAAATTTCTGCACCGTCGAGACTATGATCTTCTTGCCTTCCTCGATGAACGTGCGCAGATCGCCTGACCGCTCTGCGTGGCCCACGGTTGCACCAACCTGCATGAATTGCCTGATGGTGTTCTGAATTTGAGCGTCGAGCAGTCGTCGGTCGGTGACGACGATGACTGAGTCGAAGACCTCCCTGTCGTTACGCTTGATACCGATGAGCTGGTGCGCGAGCCATGCGATGGAGTTCGACTTACCGCTTCCAGCCGAGTGCTGTATCAGGTAACGCTTGCCCGCGCCGTTGGCGTGTACATCAGTAAGTGCGTGTCGCACCACGTCCAGCTGGTGGTAGCGTGGCCACACTTGCTTGCGCTTCTTTTTACCAGTGCGCGGATCCTTTTCCTCGACTATCTGCGCGTACTTCTCGAGAATGTTGGTAAGTCCTGCGGGAGTGAGGATCTCCTTCCAGAGGTAATCCGTCTTGAGTCCGTTGGGATTCGGCGGGTTACCGGCGCCGTCGTGATAGCCCTTGTTGAACGGCAGAAACCACGAGCTCTTGCCGCGAAGCTCGGTGCACATCTGCACCTCGCTGTCGTCAACCGCGAGGTGTACGACGCAGCGGCCGAACTCGAACAGCCGCTCGCGCGGATCGCGGTCGCGCTTGTACTGCTCGACTGCGTCAGCTACGATCTGCTTGGTGAGGCTGTTCTTCAGCTCAAACGTCGCAATGGGCAAACCGTTTATGAAGAGGCACAGGTCGAGCGCGCGACGTGTCTCGTCCATGCTGTACGCGAGTTGGCGCGTGATGGAGAAGCGGTTCTCGGCGTGCAACTGCTCGGCCTTGGCGTTGCCCGGCGATGGTGTCCAGTAGAACAGGTCGAAATGCACCGGCCCATTGTCCACGCCCTTGCGCAACACATCTATGACACCGCGTTTGCCAATCTCGCTCGAAAGACGCGTGAGGAACCGGAGACTATTCATGCTCGTCGTATCGTTCCCATCGGTCAGCGCCAGCTTCGTGAAGGCTGCTGGCTGCGTCGCACGCAGGAAGGCGAAGAGCTGCGGTACGTCGAGTGCGTGCGCGCGGTCGTAGTCGTGCGCGCTTCCTGCTATGTAACCTGTGCCGCCATAAGCCGGCGGCCGTTCTGCGACGCTATTTGCGGCGACGGAGAGTCCATCTGTCCCCGTCATGTGCCGCATGATGAGCGATTCGAGCCCTTTCTCGCTTGTGTCGGTTGTCACGTGAGCCGGTAGGACTCAGGCATTCGATACTGCGCTCGCGTCCCACCATCCTTCGGTACGCAGCCTGTCCGCAGCGAGTTGTATCTGCGCAGGCGTGAACCGTCGCTTGTGTTCACCCCAATCGTAGATCGCGCTGGTGATCTGATCGCTGTCGTTCGCTCCTTCCTGCGTCACGACCCAGTGCACCGTCGCTAGCAGTTCAAGACCGTACGGCGTCTCGAATCCCTCGACGATATCGACGACACGGTTAAATCGGTCGCGAGTTACTGGTGTGGTTGCAAGAAATGATTCGGCGTCTTTCGTTGCACCGGGGACAAGCGAAAGTTGCTTCTCCGGACGGTCGCCTCCGCCGGCGTAGCCAGCGATTAGATGTCCGTCTATCGCACGAAGCACATGACGAAGATTCTCCGCATACGGTCCGTACTGCGCCTTGACGTAGCGGAGTTGTAGCGGCTCGCCGGAAGCCTGAAGGAAGTACATTAGCTTGTGCACTTCGAGCAGAGTGATGAACGGATCCATCAAGGCGCCCAGGTACCTGTTCATCAATCCCACAAGTGCGGCGCGCCCGGCCGTCATTCGCGGGACGTTGGTGGATGGATTGACACCTTCGTCAGTTGCCGGCATACGCGGTTCGAATACAACAACATCGACATCTGGCAGCGGCTCGAACGCCTCTGCAATGAGAGGCCGGACCTCTGCCCAGTTCAACCCACCCAAACCGCTGCCGAGCGGAGGGATGGCGATCGAACGGATCCCGCGCTGCCGGACTTCGTCCACCAGTGCAGCGAGGCCTGATTCGATGTCTTCGATGCGGCTCTTCCCGCGCCAGTGGCGCTTGGTGGGGAAGTTGATGATGTAACGCGGGGGTGTGAGCTCGCCGGTGTCATAAACGAACATCCGGCCCGGCTCGACCTCGCCGCGCTTACAGGCTGCCGCATATGCCTTGAAGTTGGCGGGGAAGGCCTGCTTGAACTGCAGCGCGATTCCTCGCCCCATCACGCCGACCGAATTGACCGTGTTGACGAGCGCTTCGGTTCCTGCCTGAAGGATGTCGCCGGTAGTGAATCGGATCATGGCTTCCTCCATCCTTAATAATACCAGTCCGGAAGGACTTCGACAGGAGGACGATGGCTGGCGCCGGCCATCGTGCGCAGCACACGGGATTGAATGGCGGGCGAGTGGACTCCAATGCGCTGGACCAGACTCCAGGGGAAGAACTCTCGTATTAAGAACTCCGCCTGTTTTCCTTCCTTGATATCAGGGCTGCGGAAGTCTGTCGCTTGTACTGCCTCCCAATTGACCTCGCTTAGCTGGCCGATGTCCTTGCGAAATTCGGTATACGCCGCGCCTGCGTTGGAAAGAGTGAAAGCCCAGCGACGCCCTCCATTCGCTGCCCATTCGATTGTCTCAGCCAGGTCGGCTTCAAGATGGACGATTGGCTCCTGACCGCCGCGATAGGCGAGATCTTGGTTATTCGCCATGTAAATCATATAGAGCATGATTGAACGAGGGCTGAAATAGAAGGGTACATAGTCTCCAACAGCGTCGCCATCATGGCACGTTACCGGCAGCACCAGGCGGCGTTGTTTGATAGCTCCCATTCCAATCGACGCAGTCGGACCACCGCGGGCGAGCATGGCCGCGTCCGATGAAAGTCCATTGTTCGCGAGGATCGACGAAAGATTGTCGACGTGCGTGATGTGGTAGATCTTGGGCCGGGCGGGTGGCCGAGTCACGCAATACCTTCTTCATCTTCGGCTACCGCCTCGTCTTCGAGATCGACGTCGGGCTCGCCGGATTCCGGCGGCGGTTCGTCGGGTAGCTGAGTCGAAGCTTGACGCACGTCTAGCTTGCCGGTAACGACGTCAGCGATGAGGCGGGTGCGGTATTCGCGGAGGAGTGCAATCTCACGTTCGAGGCGAAGTCTCGCCGCATTTATACCTCTCGTTTCAAGATGGACGAAATCGACGATCGCTTGTTGTTCGGAATACGGAACGGCGACGTTTGACATCTGCTTGAAGTTGTCCCAATAAAGCCTATTCCGGTCGGAGACTATTCCTGTGGACTGCCGGTTAACCTGCTGCTTGTAGATGTCGGTGTGAAAAACGAGATCGTAGAAGTGTGGACATATGCCATCTCTCGGAGCCAAAACTACGTAGGCCGGGCTAACGAGTCCGTCGCTCGGCGATACTCCCACTGCTCCTTGCCACATGCGCATGGTGTTGTAGGCAATGTCACGTTGATAGACACGCTTGTATTTGATAGGGTCGGAGATGAGCCGCTTGGGGCGACCAAATTGGTCAGTTTCCTCAACCGTAATCCCGGAGCGAAGGCTCACCTGAAGCACCGGAAGGTCCGCGATGCCGGCCTCCACACGAAGAGCGAACAAGGACATGTTCCGTACGATTTTCCAATGCAGCGGAATGTCTCCGAGCCACGGAATGCCGGATGGTTTGAGCGAGACGGATGGGTCGATGCCGCGCGTGACGGCGCGGTGAATGATGGCCTGCTTCTGCTCGTTGAGCAGCGTGATCACCTTCCGCTTCGCGCGGATCGTGCGCTCCAGACGTCCGTTCGCCCAGTCCAGGAACCGCACGATCGCTGCCTGCTCATCGGGTGGCGGGAGGGCCACCGGCATCCTCTTAAAGTGAGAGAAGTCCAACCCCTGGCGAAGACCCGAGCCGTAGCCGTAGATCGCCTTGCTCATATCCCAAACATTCAGGAACTGAAATCCGAAGTCCGGGCTGACACCTGCATTGACTCGCAGAGCCAGATAAGCCGAGGTGATGATCCCACGATCTCGTACCATCCCCACGCGCAAACTGGTGTGGTCATTTTGAAGATCGGTTGTGCGAAGGACGATGTCGCCGGGGTTGACGATTTGATACGTCTCGAATGACTCGGGCACGAGTCCGTGCAGCTTCTCCGCGGGCTTGATGACGATGCGCCCATAGCTGAGCGAGAGAACGGTCTTCTCCTTCATGCCATCGTTGCGGTCGTGGTTAGGAACGAACGCACCAAATGCCGGTCGGATCTCCCAGTGTGCCGGCACACGCCCGAGCCACGGCAGACCCGATTCCTTGTACTCCACATACGGCTGGAGGTCGGCGATCATGCTTTGTAGCCCTTCACACGTTTGAACCAGGCGTCAACCAAGTCGAGTTCTTCTTCAAGTATTGCGACATCAGGAGGCACATAATTGACCATCGTGCTCTTGTCGTGGCGCTTCGCCCACTGTGAGACGCGACCGTAACTGGCATCGAATTCACGATGGTCCTGCTCCGTGAAGCGAGCAAGGATCTTCACCATCATTGGTCGCACTTCGAGTCCGCCTTCAGCGAGCACCTGTCCGACAATCTCCTGGCTGAAAATGCGCTCCCAGGTTTCAGACAGGTCTCCGGCCCAAACAGCTACCGCATCCTCATACTCCTTTTCCTCCCAAGCGCGGCTTTCGTTCCGAATCAGTCGCACCCGCAGCCGCAGCTCCTCGAGCCGCGCAGGAACGTCCTTCGCCTTCCATGGGTGCTTGGTACTGCACGCGCCGGGTTTCCGCTCGTCCGCCCGACTGCGAGTAACCGAGCGCTCAGCCACGGGCACGCCTTTGCCACCGGCCTCCCGCTTGAGGTCTGCAACAAATGAAACATCGTGCGTGAACATGATAACTTGGCGACTCTCGGCGAGCTCCGAGAGTCGCGAGGCGACAAGACCACGGCGAATGTGGTCGAGAGAAGTTACGGGGTCATCGAGGATAAGCGCGGACTTCGAGCCATCTAGTTGGGCCTCCGTGAAGAACGCAGCGATGCCAAGCGCAGTCCGTTCCCCTTCGCTGAACACGCGCGGCAACTTCACATCTTGTCGCGCACCCACCAGCTTCGGCTGATGGAGCAATGCTCCTCTATCAGCGCGGGTTCGGGCAATGGTCACACGATCGAGTCGAAGCCGCTCTGTTTCCCGCGTAAAGGTATCGCGAACGACCTCAGTGATGCTTTCCTCGGATAGCTCCAAAACTTTCTTCGTAATCGGACCGGTCGCGGCAGCCGTCTTGATTGCTTCGAGCACATCGCGCTCCTTGCGGCGCGCTATTTCCTTGACGATCGCGGCTCGCGAATCCTTACTTGCACGCAAAAGCTCGAGTTCCTGTCGCCTAGCCACGATGACTGCAAGTCTTGCTTGAACGATGGCCGGATTGGCAAGATCAGCAGACGACTCACGCGCCCTTGACGAGGCCTGTGTGAGCGCAGTCAGTGTGGAAAGCGGCTCGATATCGCACAGTGTAACCAGTCCGACATGCGCGATCGCATCAAGCGTCGGATCAAGCGCTCTCTGGTACTTATCGAGTAGCGCCCTGGTTTCTGCAATCAGTTCTGCGTGAGTGGCTTCGAGGTCTTTCTGGTCGCTCACTACCGCATCCGGTGAGACCCGCAGCTTCGTGAGCGCCTCCACATGCTTTTCGTACAGTCGCTGCACTTCGTCAAGGCGAACCTGAGTATCGTCCTTCACGAACTGCTCGAATTTCAAAAGCCGGACGCGTGCCTCGTCCCCGAGCTTCTCTTGACACAGGACACACCGACTTTCTTCTCCAGCGACGGGAAACGGCTGCGTCGGATAGGCATGTTCCACCGAGAACCGCCTCGCTGAATCCCAAAGCAGCTTCCACGGGGAGGTGCCCACACCCGCCAAGGGCTCCGACTCGAAGGATCGCGCGAGCACTCCCGCCGCATTCTGGAGATTTGAGAGCTGGTCGCGGCGTTGTTGAAGCGCGGTCAAGCCGTCGTTTCCCAACATCGAGTGAATCTGTTCGACGTGACTTCGTAGAGCATCCAGCTTCTCGGCGTGTCGCGTGAGACGCTGGCGCTCCTTGCTCGTGTCAGCGGTGCGCAGGCGTGCTTCTTCGTTCTTAAGGTCGTCAATCGTTTCGCTCGCGGCATCAAAGATCGCGATCAATGCATCAAGCGCATCTACGGAAGAGCTGCCCGAGAGCTTAGTCAAATATTGACCGGCATCGGAGTTCTTTAGTTCTTCCGCGATAAGGGGCACAGCCACTGAAGTTCCCGCGTTCTCCGCCAACTTGGCATCGATGCGATTTCGGACTGCGACGCATGCATTGATGAGGCCGTCCATGACGGTGAGTGCGGACGGCCGATAGGGGAAGTCCGACTCCGTGTCGACATATGCAATCCCGCATGCACCGTCGTAGAAATGTATACGTCGCAGATCGGGCGGAGCCGAGTCGGGCCAGCACAGGGATTCGCCCTTGTCACCAATTTGTATTGAAAGCGTCGCGGTTGGCTTGTCCAGTGTCGTGTCACGAAAAACGTCTGACAGTACGTCTTCTTGGTGGCGTGCCCGTGCAATGCGCTTCAGCAGGCGTGCATAGCCGGATTTACCGCTACCGTTGTCGCCGTACACGATGGTCAGTCCATTGTGCTCGAACGTGAGCGGTTGGTCGGACGTTAGAGCATTCACATGCTCGAGTTTGGCAATCGAGAGGATGCGCACCGGCGGGTCTTCGGCTGAGACCTTCGGAAAGTGCTCAAGCCCAAAGACTGCGACCGAAGCGTCATCGGGCTCCTGCAGTATGGTCTCGACGAGTTGGTCGTAGTCCTCGTCGGAGAGCACGGCACCCGTAGCTGTTCGGCGCATAACATCCCGCTGCCATGCCGGGCGATCCTTGCTCCAACTGACGATACCCTCCTCAAGAGACACGTCTTTCGCTCCTCAACAAGCCATCCAGCAACCCCTCCGCTTCCTTCTCGATGGCGAGGATGTCGGCACTGATTTCGCCCAGTGTGCGTAGCGGTGGCGGCTTGTAGAAATGTCGCGTGAAGCTGATCTCGTAGCCGATTTTTGTCGCATCCTCCCTGATCCATGCATCGGGTGTGTACGGTAGCACCTCTCGACGGATGAATGCCTCGATGCCGCCATCTTCCAGCAGCGGGACTTGCTCAGTGTCGCGCAGATCGGAGTCGGTTTCGTACTCTACAATCGTCGGCTTGTTGTTCACCGTTGCCTCGAACAGGCCATGCAGCGGATCAGCCTTGGTCTTGGACTTGCCACCTTTGTAAACCTTGGCGATGACGGGTGGCGCAGTCTCAACGCCCCAGCTCACTGCCTTCAGAATCTGTTTCAGGTCTGCGGCGGGGAGTTTGACGTCGGCCTTAGTGAGCGCGGCGTCCACTCGTTCGCGAAAGACGTTGTGGTCCTCGAATAGCTTGTCACCCAGCAGTGAGCGCAGCTTGGTCGTGACATCGACCAGCCGCCCATCGCGCTCCCATGTCTTCGGGTCGAGCAGTTTCTTTCGTTTCTTCTCTGGCAGTCCCTTCTTCGTACCACCGTCCTCTTCTTCTTCATCATCGTCATCGCCCGTTCCCCAATCGGTCAAGCGCTTCTGCAGCGCAGCGGAGACCTTGGCGAACTTCGTGAAGAGGTTGTCGCCGAACTCGTCGTAGAGCGCCGAGCGAATGTCTTCGTCACCTGAGTTGAAGCGCAGTGCCTCGATTGCTTTGAGAGTCAGCTGGCTGTGGAGACGTAACGGGCGCTCTACAGTGACTTTCCAGTAACCGAATGCAGCGTTCAGAAAGATTTTCGACTCGGGCGTTTCCTTGAAGTCGAGAAAGATGTGATTGATACGATCGATATCCTCAGGCGAGAGCTCGCAGTTCTTCTTGCCGAGGTTTTTGCGCAGCGGTTTGAACCACTGAGTAGCGTCTATGAGCTGCACCTTGCCCTTGCGGTGCGTAGGCTTCCTGTTCGACAAGACCCAGATGTAAGTCGCGATTCCAGTGTTGTAGAAAAGATTGAGCGGAAGCGCGACGATGGCTTCGAGCCAATCGTTCTCGATCAGCCAGCGACGGATGTTACTTTCGCCCTGACCCGCGTCTCCGGTGAAGAGCGAAGAGCCGTTGTGTACCTCGGCGATGCGGCTACCCAGAGTTGACTTGTCGTTCATCTTTGACGCCATGTTGGCGAGGAAGAGCATCTGGCCGTCGCTGGAGCGCGTGACGAGCGACAACTCCTCGCCGTTGTGCATCACCCTGAAGCGCGGGTCGCGCATACCATCCTTGCCGCCCATCGTCTCGAGATCCTTCTTCCAGCTCTTCCCGTACGGCGGATTGGCTAGCATGAAGTCGAACTCCTGCGCTGGGAAGGCGTCGTGCGCGAGCGTGGACCACTGCGCGCCACCGACGATGTGGTCGGCACTGTTGCCCTCGCCCTTCAACAACATGTCCGCCTTGCAGACGGCGTAGGTCTCGGGATTGATCTCCTGCCCATAGAGCATCGTCTTCACCTGATGCCCACGGTTCGCGGCGATCGCGCCGAGGGTTCGCTCGGCTACGGTGAGCATACCGCCTGTGCCACAGGCGCAGTCATAGAGCAAATACGTGCCGGATTTGATCTCTGATGCGATTGGCAGCAACACCAGGTTTGCCATCAATCGCACTGCATCGCGCGGGGTCCAGTGCTCGCCCGCTTCCTCATTGTTATCCTCGTTGAACCTCCGCACCAGCTCCTCGAAGATCGTGCCCATCGAATGATTGTCGATGCCGGCAGGCGAGAGATCTATATCGGGGTCGAGGAATTTGTTGATCAGCGTGCCAATCGCGTCCGCCTTCGACAGCGTCTGCAGTTGGTTCCGGAACTTGAAGTTCTCCAGAATGTCCTGGACGTTGGGCGAGAAGCCGTTGAGGTAATCCTCGAAATCGGCGAGGAGCTGTTGCTGGCTACCGCGAGACTTGAGGTCGCGCAGCGTGAACTTCGACGTGTTATAGAAGGCCTGCCCGGCAGCATCACACAGTGTCAGCGATCTCGTGAAAT
>PMEM01000032.1 GCA_003155795.1 Gemmatimonadota bacterium | reverse complement strand
AGCTCGTAGATGTCCTCGATGCCGCGCGAGGCCTTGAACACCAATGCCTCAAAACCTGGCGTGATCGGCGTGCCGAGCTCGACGCTGAGCGCCTTGGCGCGGACGATCACTTCCTGCGGATCGGAGATGTCGGCCGGCGTGATCTTGTNNCGCCGTTCGCGTCCGTGGCGATACTCGAGAAATTGGCGCTGTTGAAAATCGCGCTCTGGAGTGCCCCCGCCTTGAGCAGCGCCCCCGTGTGTCTGACGTCTACGTTGACATCAACCGCTTCACCAACCATCGCTGCGTCCTCGGAGATTAGGAAGGTGGATCACGTAGTAACGCACCGATAACAACAAAAACGAATGTACAGGAACGTCAGGGAATCGCAATCTACGCGAACGCCCCTGCCGGTTAGGGCAGAAGCGTCGTTCGGGTGACATTGTCGGTATGGGTGAGGTCAGTCATCCTCATCGTCGGAGGATTCCTCATCCCAGAGACCGTCGACCAAGTCGTCGTCGTCCGCCAGCACGTCGAGCGGGTCGTCATAGAACTCGGGCTCGTCCATCATCGCGCCGTCTATTAGCGCACCTCATCCAGGTCGTACTCACGTGTGAAGCGCGGGTACTCGATCATCTCGATCTCGTCAGCGGCGGTTGTTCGTACTACCGTGCCGCGTCGCTGTACTCGCATCAGTCGCAGACGGAAACATCTGCGTCCAACAAAGTGTTGTTCCACACAGCATACACGATGGCGCGTGTAGTTCACGCAGCGGCGCCGAAAACGGCATTGCGCCGCTTACACTTAGCGTCTTACCGCGGGTAGTTCGTTCTTGTCACGCGCTTGTTCGTGACAACGCGCGTTGTCACGGATTCTGTTGCTGGGCGGTCGTGAGGCAGCTTTGGACACATGCCGACACAGATGACGAGATCATCTTGGCTGAAGCGTTCAACCCGTCAATGTCCTTTTTTCGGCTACGGACGCGCGGCGTTGCAGCTGTGTCTGCGGTTGGACCGGTGCGCGTTTGTCAGCTTCACCGTGTCGCCGGTTCGATGAACCGGGTGGCACCGTCCGTCAGGCAGGCTGCAGTAAAGCTCAACGCGGGGATGTGTCGAGGTGTTGCGCGGGCAGGCGTGCCTCCGCAGGAGCCTCCACGCTGCTTCCTAAACTAAGTAGGCTGGAGCTGCCTGTCTCACAAACAGGACACTTGTCTTATTGTTAAGACGCATGTATGATTAATCATACACATCCGAATTGACTGACAATGCCACGGCCCTACTCTCAAAGTCGTCTACGAGCGCCCCTCAACGAAATTCTTGGTACTGGGGCGAATGTGCGCCTGCTGCGGGTTCTATCCCTCGCGGGAACGTCGCTTTCGGCGGGCGAACTCGCACACCGAGCGGGGCTGGGACGCACAGGCGTATACCCTGCGCTGTCTGCGCTGGAGACCACGGGAATCATTGAGTATCTGGGGGTAGGGACTCAACGTCAGGTTCGATTTCGCCACGACCACCCGCTGGGTAGAGCAATCGACAGCCTCTTTCGTTCGGAAGCAAGCCGCTTGGACACTCTGGTCGATCAACTACGTTCGGTATTTGACTCGCCGTCGTCGCGACACGTCTTGGCTGCCTGGCTCGACGGAACAGCATTGACGGACCGAGTCACGCAAGAAGTGCAGGGTAATGCGGACTTCCTGACATGCTACGTCGTGGCCGAGGCGAAGACACTGCCTGGTGTCCTGGAGGAAGTACGAGCTCGTTTACCAAAAGTCGAGCAGCGCTTTGAGGTCAACATCGACACGGTTGGGATGACTCGCAGTGAGATTGGATTCCGGCTAACTCCCGAAGCATTTCGAGACCCAGTTCTGCTGGCGGGGGTTCCCCCCTTGGCGCTGCTTGATGACGCCGAAATTAAGAGTGCGCGCGAACTGCGGAATCGAATCGTTCACGACTATCACGATGATTCGGCTCGCCGTTTGGCGCACGCAATTGCCCTTAGACTACAACAGGACCCGTCTCGCGGACGTGTCGCGCGCACGCACGTACAGAAGCGGATGCGGGTAGCGTCCAAGCAAGAGCAACTCGAGTTGAAAGAGTGGCTCAGATTGCTGTCCCTGCCGCCTGCAATGTTGCAGCGATTTCTTGTGGATCCTAGCCCGCGGGCGACGCGATTGCGTCAATCGCTACCGGCGCTAGGCCTCCTAACGCCGCGCGAAAGGGAGGCAGTTCTGCACGCGCGGACCGAGGAGGAGGTCAAGGGAATTGTCGCGCAAGGTACAAAACGGAGAAAAGATGACGCGCGACGAGCTTGAGCATGCAATCCGGGCAGCATGCGACGTCGCCGATGACGATGAGGTCTGGGTCTTCGGCTCGCAGGCAATTCTCGGTCAGTACGAGAATGCGCCAGAGGAGCTGCGCATGTCGGCGGAGGTCGATATCGCACCCGTTAACGAAGTAGCCAAGACAATCAATATCGACGCTAACCTTGGCGAGTTGTCAACGTTTCACCAAGCGTACGGTTTCTACGTACATGGCGTTTCCATTGAGGCTGCGGTCTTGCCCAGAGGCTGGGAACGGCGGGCGAAGAAGGTATCCAATTCCAACACTCGCGGGAAAACCGGCCTTTGCATCGAGGCTCACGATCTGGCCGTGAGCAAGCTAGTGGCATTCAGGCCAAAAGACCTGGATTTTGTGCGCGTCTTGTTGGCAGAGAATCTGGTGTCGGCGAGAAAGGTGTTGCTGCGAATCGACCAGTTGACAGACAATGAACGCGCGCCCGAAAGTCACCGTGAAGCGATGCGTGAGTGGCTTACGGGCATTGTGAGAGACCTCGGACGAGGATGAGACGTCGGCATTGCTTAATTGTCATGTGATGCACGCTTCGGCGTCGTTGCTCTTGCTGCCAACGGCGAGTTCCTAGAGCCGGTGAGCGCTGGCACTTGGAAGAAAATGCGAACGAGTGCTACCTCCCAATTCTCTCAGCTAGAGCAAATTCCGGAGAAGCAGAAAATACTGCGTGCTACCGACGCACCGGCGGCACCACACTCTGGCCCTTGCTCGCCACTCTTTCAGTCTCGGCGCGCCACCATCCGTCGATGCTTTCCTTTGCCGTGAGCCCTACGAACTCCGGTAAGCGCGCAAGCACCGAGTCGCTCGAGCCGACTACCTTTGCGAATCTAAGTAATCCGGGTATCCCGGAACGGTGGAAGATTGCTTGCACGATCAACGCATCAGTCGTGTACATGGCATCGCTTGCCGCAGATCCGCCAGGAGCACCGCCGTGCAGTAGCTGAGCTATCGTGACAGTCGGGTGGTCCGATTGGTACTTCCGCAACAACGGATACATCTGTAATGCTGGGTGGCCATCGTGACCACCGAGCCATACTGCTACCCCTTCGTTGAATACGGCATTCCCGGGGTGTAAAGTTGGCGAGAGCACCACATGCACGAATTCGTGCAGATAGTCTTCGCCTACTCTTGGATCTCCAATCAGGACGATCCCGGCGGCAGGGATTGAACGCCCGCCAAATCCTGTATCTGGGCCGGAGCCGTCAGGGAAGAAGTCGAGGCCAACGGCGCGCCATGCCTCATCGGTCGACGCCGTGACATAGGCGTCGATATGCGCTGGCGGCGTCACGCCGAACAGCTTCGCGACCGAATCGACGAACTGAGCAGTCTCTGTCGTCTTGCTGGGGGATTCCTTCTGACCCGGAGCGTACCAGAATGTGATTCGCCCAACATCCCGCCTCCGCCAGTCACGCGTGACTCGAGGGAGAGCATTCGCCAGTTGCCATCCAAAGGGTGTGGGCTGCTGCCGGTTTCAAGCACACCATATTTAGGTGGACTGAGAGGTATCGGAGCTCGGGATGCGTACGAGACGGAGATTTGCGACGGAGTACACGCAGGAACCTGTTCTTCGGATAGGCGCCACGGCGACATTGAGCTGAGACTGCCAGCGGCGGATTCTGACGGTCGCCGTATTCTCATCAGGGACGGGCAGATCTGCCCACCAACCTTTCCGTCCGAGACCCTCCCATGCAACAGCCAAATCACCGAATCAAGCTTGCCCGTGCGCGTGAAGTCGCCGCTATCGGCCGATATCCGCGTACCTGGCACGCCATCGTCGGCGCCATGCCGCCACGGCTCATCAGCCAATGCACGTCTAAGCAGATCGCACTCTTCGCCGACATCATGCGGGGTCAGTTTGAGATTGGCCACTCTGCCGGATACAAGGATGCGACCGACTAGTAGCGCGCTGCCGAGATTCGCCGGCGGCTTGATTCCGGAGGCTGCGGAGCGAAACCGACGGGCGCTCCAGTCAGTTAGAATGTGCTCAAGCAGCGTGCGCGGATGGCTCGTTCTAGGGTTTCGATTGATGTCGTCCTAACACCGGCCTAAGGGAGGCCGCGGTGGTCCTTTGTCAGCCGCGATGGGCCGGTCACCGGATCAGTCTCCCCATGAAAGAGCCGTCGTCATCCGCCGTGCGCCGGTCCGAGATGAGACTGCAAATCTCCTCTTCGTCGCCCTAGTCGACCGTAGTCAGCCGTAGCGGGAAAGCGGTAAGATGATCGCCTGGCGAACATTACTGTTGGGAGTGCGGCGTAAGGCGATCATGCTGCCAGATACACCAGTCGACACGTTGAGCCGACCAGCCCAATTCCGTCGCGAACTTCCGCACCTCGGACATGTATCGACTGTAATCGCTGATGGATAACGCCGAACGCTTCCCTCGAAACAGTTGCCGCCAGTTGCGAAAATCAATGATGCCGTAGTGGTCCGGGTCAGCGATTGCAAGGATCGCCGATGCAACTGGTACCGCTACGCCCGGCAGCGTGGTAAGCACTGCAGTGCGCATGCGCAGTTCAAGATCTTTGTCGTTACAGACAATAGCAAAGGCGGCACGGGTTATCGTGCGCACCATTTCATCAGTCCAGATAGCGCGCAGATGCTCCGTTCGCACGCGTTGTTCGCGTAGCTTATACCTGAGCACCGGCTCGAGATCGGCAATCTCAAAGTAGACAGGTGAGCGGGTCATCGAAGCCTGCCGCAGGGCTCGTTTTGCAGCTTCAGCTTCCTCCCACTCTTCGCCGGCCTGCGTCACGTGCGTTATGGCACTGAGATCAATTCTACTGCGCGGCGTGTAGCCGGAACCCGCGGAGCCCCTCTCAAATGCCCCCGCCGCAACGCCCGAGTCAGTCGCTTTCTTTCTGTTGGCTCGGACGCGTGCCGCTGGTACGATCATAGTCCCATCGAACGGTGTCCGCATTTCATCCGGTATCCTGGAAATGCTAACAGGTGGGAGATCAGCATGAGGATTGAGTTTTGCCGATTCTAATGCCGTCTTCTTGGTCACCCTACCTCCACATGTGCGAGCAGTTCACTGAGTAGCCCGGAGTCCTCTACTAACCGACATAGATCTACGTCCAGCAACGTTGCCAATCTTACGCAACTGACGCGGAGTGCGTAAATGCGGAGCGCTACCAACTTACCCGGGCCAAGAATTGTGCGACCACGGACAGGGATCCCTTCGAAGTCAACGCATCGACAAAAGACGGTGCGAGCACCCACATCCGTGACAAAACCCGTGACAAACTATGCTGTCGCCACGGCAATTCCTGAACCGTCGGGACAAGAAATGCCGCCAGCATTTGAGCAAATGCTGGCGGCATTATCCAAGTCGTAACTACTGACGCACCAACGCTTTGTATTTGATTCTATGGGGGTTCTCGGCGAGCTGCGGGTTCCTTCGTTTGAAGTCCTCTTCATACTCCTTGTAATTCCCCTCAAACCACACAACCTCACTATCCCCTTCAAACGCAAGCATGTGAGTCGCGATACGATCCAGAAACCACCGATCGTGACTTATCACCACCGCGCATCCCGCGAAATCAATCAACGCGTCTTCCAGCGCGCGCAGCGTATCCACGTCAAGATCATTAGTCGGCTCATCCAGCAGCAACAGATTACCACCTGCCTTCAACACCTTCGCAAGCTGCAGTCGATTCCGCTCTCCACCTGACAGATCACCAACCTTCTTCTGCTGATCCGTCCCCTTGAAGTTGAACGAGCTCAGATACGCGCGCGCATTCATCTCGCGCTTTCCGACCTGAATCAGATCGTGCCCCTGACTCACTTCGTCATACACTGAGATGCTCGAATTCAGTTGCCGCTCCTGATCCGCATACGCGAGCACAACAGTATCACCGATCGTCAACGAACCAGCATCCGGCTTTTCCGTTCCATCGATCATCCGGAATAGCGTCGTCTTTCCTGCGCCGTTCGGGCCGATGACGCCGACAATTCCGCCACGTGGCAGCGAGAATGTCAGATCGTCGTACAACAACTTGTCGCCGTACGCTTTCTTCAGTCCCTTCGAAATCACGACATCGTTGCCGAGTCTTGGCGGTGGCGGAATGACAATCTCGTGCGACATGGTTTTCTCTGCCGTGTCTGCTTCCGCCAGTTCTTCATAACGCTTGACACGAGCCTGGTTCTTTGCCTGTCTTGCGCGCGGCGCCATGCGCACCCATTCGAGCTCGCGCTCAAGAGTTCGTTGACGCGCCGACTCGCTCTTCTCCTCGAGTTGCAGACGCGCGCGCTTCTGCTCCAGCCACGAGGTGTAATTCCCCTCGTACGGAATTCCTGCACCGCGATCGAGTTCCAGAATCCACTGCGCGACGTTGTCGAGGAAATATCGATCGTGCGTGATTGCAACAACCGTCCCCTTGAACTCCGCGAGATGCCGCTCCAGCCATGCGACGGATTCCGCGTCGAGGTGATTGGTCGGTTCGTCCAACAGCAACATGTCCGGCTGCTCGAGCAACACGCGACACAATGCAACGCGACGCTTCTCACCGCCCGAGAGTGTCGTCACGGTCGCATCACCTGGCGGCAACCGCAGCGCGTCCATCGCGATCTCGATCGTGCGGTCCAGCTCCCACGCGTTGGCCGCATCGATCTGCTCCTGCACGCGCCCCTGCTGTTCCAGCAGTTTGTTCATCTCGTCGTCGCTCATCGGCTCGGCGAACTTCATGGAGATCTCCTCGAACTTCCTGAGAAGATCGCGCGTCGCCTTCACCCCTTCCTCGACGTTCTCACGCACCGTCCTGGTAGGATCGAGCTGCGGCTCCTGCGGCAGGTAGCCGATCCGGGTGCCGGGGTGAGCCCACGCCTCTCCCTGGAAATCCTGGTCCACACCGGCCATGATCCGAAGCAGGGATGATTTGCCCGCTCCGTTCGCGCCAAGTACCCCGATTTTTGCGCCGGGGTAGAAGGAAAGCCAGATTCCCTTGAGGATTTCGCGCGAAGGTGGAACGACCTTGCGCAGGTCCTTCATTACATAGATGAACTGAGGAGCCACTGATAGCCTCTAAAAGACGGTGATACTTGACCAGAACCCGGTTTCACCCGTCAGACTTGAAGCTGCTGAAGCCTGCTTGAAGCTGCGGGTGCGCTTTCTCCAAATGTAGTCTGCCAGTCATCCTCACAACCACGCGACGCGATGCCCTCCTCCCGCTACAGTTAGCTGCGGCAACAACTGATGATTGTCCTCGAAACCGATCGTCTGATCCTGCGCTTTCTTACCACTGATGATGCCGAGTTCGTGCTACGGCTCGTCAACGACCCGTCGTTCATCGAGAATATTGGGGATCGTGGGATAAGATCACTGGAACAGGCCACCAATTACCTGCTGGACGGACCGATCAGCAGCTACCGGCACCACGGGCACGGGCCTTATATGGTAGTCCTCAAGTCCGTGCAGGCGCCAATCGGGCTTTGCGGCCTTCTCAAGCGGGTGAAGTTCGACGACGCCGATCTTGGCTACGCTCTGCTCCCCGAATACTGGCGTCAGGGCTACGCATTGGAGGCAGCGAGCGCTGTCCTCGACTACGCATATGACTCTCTGAAGCTCCCCCGCACACTCGGCCTGGTATCGCCCGACAATACGCCGTCGATTTCACTACTGGAGAAGCTTGGATTCGAGTTTTCGGAGTTGCGTCAGATGAAAGTGGGCGGACCTCCGACGGCCGTTTACGTGCACACGCCGGACCGAGGGCGCGCTCCAGCACGCTGATCGCCTGATTCCGGAATCTCTGGTGCGAATTGTGCGCTCGGACTACGCCCAACCCCAGCTATGACGGAGATCGGCGATGGATCTGAAACTCCACCCGCAAGTATCGAAGGTTCGGCGACAGACGGCAGTCGAACAGACGTCCGATCTTCTCAAGGCGTATCTGGAGCATTGGTCCGGCCCAGTCTATTCAGGCGATGAGTCCGAAGAATTGGACGAGAGGGCAGCAGCATTATCCGCCGGGTTCATACTTCCCCACGGGAAATTGGTGTAATAACACCGCCTGGATCCCCGGGCATTCTCCCGTCATCCTCTCCTTCACGATATCCGCGTCCCCAGCGGCACTTCCGCATCCGGTCTCAGCAGAACCACGTCGCTCGGCGTCTGGCACGCCCCAAGTACCAGAACCTCTGACATGAACGGCCCGATCTGGCGGGGTGGGAAGTTTACCACCGCAATCACCAGTCGGCCCACAAGGTCCGCTGGCTCGTAGTGCAGCGTCAGCTGCGCACTCGATCGACGAGTGCCCAACTCCCCAAAATCGATCGTCAACTTGATCGCGGGCTTCCGAGCCTCCGGAAATGGCTCCGCACTCAGCACGCGCCCTACCCGCAGGTCGGCGGCGAAAAACTCCTCGGGAGTAATCGTTGGTGTCGTCATATGTGTCAGAAATTACGCCTCGAAGCTGACACTCGTCACCCGATTTCGGTGACACGTTTCACTACTGAGGATGCGCGCCCGACGGATGTGTGCGGTTTGCGTGTCGCGTTGATCGCTCCGCATTGCGTCGCGGATATCAGTCTGCCAGTTTCATGCACCATGGATTCAATTTGGTAGACGAAGCATCGGCAGGATCGGCTGCACGGGGCGCCGATACGCACCCATCGCGCTGGCGCATGCTCGCATTGGTGGCGTGCGCCGAGCTCCTCGGCATGTCGCTCTGGTTCGCCGCCAGCGCTGTATCGGCGCAGTACCGAATACTGTGGGGACTGAGCGCGTCGCAGGTCGGATGGCTTACGACCGTTGTGCAGCTTGGGTTCGTAGTTGGAACTGCAGTACTCGCAACGTTGAACGCTGTTGATATTGTCCCATCCGGGCGCTTGTTTGCGACCGGAGCCGTAACTGGTGCGATCGCGAATGCTGCGCTTGTAATTGCGCCTGGCTTTCGCACCGCGCTCCTCTGCAGAATGATCACCGGCGTGGCGTTGGCGGCTGTCTATCCACCAGCGATGAAGATGATATCCACCTGGTTTCGTGCGCGACGCGGACTCGCGGTTGGTGGAATTGTCGGGGCGCTCACTGTAGGCAAGGCAACTCCCTACCTGGTGCACGCAATTCCCGGTGCTGGCATTCGCCCCGTTGTTCTGACCGCATCGGCAGCGGCATTGACGGCGGCAATCCTCATCCTCGTTGGTTATCGGGACGGGCCGTACCCATTTCCACCGCGCCCTTTCTCGTGGGGCCTCGTTGCAAGCATCGCCAGTGAGCGCAGATTCCGCCTCGCAACTGGTGGGTATCTGGGTCACATGTGGGAGCTGTACGCGGCGTGGACGTGGTTGCCAGTATTCATCTCGGCGAGCATCACTGCGCAGCGCGGCCAATCTTCCGCAGCGACTTCGATCGCGTCAATCGTCGCATTTGCTGCACTCGCTATTGGCGGAGCTGGTTGCATCTGGGGCGGACTGCTGGCCGACCGACGCGGCCGCGAATGGCTCGTCAACGTCGCGATGACGGTGAGTGGTGCGTGCGCATTGCTGATCGGACTCACATTCGGCATGACACTTTGGGTCGTTGTCCCGATCGCGCTTATATGGGGCTTCTTCGTCATCGCCGACAGCGCACAATTCTCGGTCCTCGTTACGGAGAGCGTCCCACCGCATGCTGTAGGCACTGCGCTAACCGTGCAGACATCGCTCGGTTTTTTGCTGACAATGGTGACGATTCAGACCGTACCGCAACTCTCACAATTGATCTCGTGGCGCTGGGCATTTGCGATACTCGCGTTGGGGCCGATGTTCGGGATCTGGAGCATCCGCAAGCTCGCTGTGATCATGCCCGGTTAATCCCGTTGCGGCGACTCCGCCGCGCGACCGAACAGACACCGGCAGTCGTCGTAGCGTCGCCAACCAGGCACCCCAACCAATTGGGCATCACATCCGCGACAGGCGCGATAAATGCGTTTCAGAGCTTGCTGACAATCATGATAGCGCGGGAATTGGCCACGCAGAATTATCGAATCGCGCAGGGGTTCTCGCGGCCGGTTTTGCGCAAAGCGACTACCCTCGTTCGCGGGTTTGTCTCTTCGCCGCGAAGGATACACATGCGGCTATTTCGAGTTCGGACCATCTACGGAGGAAACATGTACGTTGCGATAGCGCGGTATACAGGGCTTGCGACACTGGCCACTTGCGTGGTGTTGGGCGGATGCAAGTCAAAGGATCAATCCGCCACAGACACAGCGGCGGCAGTCAGCCCGACTTCAACGATGAGCGACACTTCCGCCGCGGGCGCTGCTACGGCTGCAGCTCCGGCCGTGATGACGGATGCTAACATCGCTGCACTGGTTGACGAAGCCAACATGGGAGACAGTGCTCTTGCTGCGGCCGCGCTTCCCAATCTTACCAGCACCGGTGCCAGGAACTTCGCCAAGTTGATGATGGGCGAACACCACGCGTATCATGTAGCTGGACTGAAGGTTGAGAAGGATCAGAAAATCACACCGGAGTTACCAGCCGTCGACCCGTTCAAGCCAGCAGTCGACGCCGAGCAGACCGCGCTCGCGTCCATGTCCAAAGGATCGGCCTACGATTCAACCTACATTTCGCACGAAGTCGGAATTCATCAGGCAGTCATAGGCTGGCTGGGCCAGAACACACCTCAGAACGTTGCCTATCAGAATTATCTGAAGACGGGCCTCCCCGTGCTTCAGAAGCATCTGGACCTTGCACTCAAGCTGCAAAAAAAGTAGATGACCGGCTCCAAGTCGTGAACCAAATCACGATTGGACGCATGATCGCCGTTATACGGTGAGAACCAGGTGTGAGTTACGAAGCAAGTTTATGAGCCGTCCGCGTCTGCGGACGGCTCTCGCGTGATGGCTGAGGGGCCCCGGTTACGTAGCGACCCTCGCAGAACTCATCAATGCGATAGCATCTTGATCGATCGCGTGGTGAACTGCACGGAATTCGCGAATCCGATCTACCAGTGGATTCGGTTGTGAGGCACGTGTACGATGTACCCGTTGTCATGCCCTATCGGCTCGACCTCACGGTTAGCGTGCTCCGTCGACTGTCCACAAACGTTATTGATGTCCTGACGCCCGAAGGACAGTACATGCGCGCGCTCTCGGCGTCTCCGGGACCCGTCATCGTACGCGCAACGCAGATCCGACACGAAGCATCGCTTTCGATCACAGTCGAAACGACGGCGGATAAGAGTATCGCCACTCGCAACATCGTGTGTGAAATGCTCGGATGCAACGTCGACCTCACTGAGTTTCACGCGGCGGCAAGCCAGATACCGTGGCTCGCGCCGCTGGTCAAGCGCATGCGTGGCGTGAAACCACCACGGTACCCCTCTCTCTGGGAGGCGTGCGCCAATGCGATAGTTTTTCAACAAGTGAGCCTTCGCGCGGCTAGTTCGATCATGCACAGGCTCATCGTGATGTTTGGAAAAGCGGTTGAATGTGATGGCGCACATTTATACGCGTTCCCGACGATGGAAAGTTTTCGAGATGCTGATGATGCGCTGCTTCGGACAGCAGGCCTGAGCGGCAACAAGGCTGCGGCTCTCCGTGGTGTTGCGGATGCCATCTTGTCAGGCGCGCTCGATGCAGCAACGTTGAAGCAATCCCCCAGTCCGGACGCTGCAATGACACTGCGCAGTATCAAGGGTATCGGCCCATGGACAGCGGCTGTTATTCTGTTGCGCGGATTGGGGCGGCTGGACGTGTTCCCGGCCAACGATACAAGCATCGCCAGCAACCTTGCACTCGTCGCCGGCTCCGCTCCGGTTGATGCGAAGTCCGTCCTCCATTTGCTCGGCGACCAGCGGGGAATGCTGTATTTCTATCTGTTGCTTGCACGTCTCGAAGCGCGCGACGAGATCGGACGCCCGTCGTTCGAGCGTTGATCACTGCTGCAGTCTCGCCAATTCAGCGCGTGGCGATCGGTATCAATATCCGAGTCGTTCCCCAACGGAGTACCAGAGAAGCGTGCGTCGCATTGGCGTCAGGGAAATCAAAGCCGAGTGTCTCCACGTACGGACCCGCCGTCGGACGCACGCGAATGCGTAAAGCGTCCTTACCACTGGGGTAGGGAATATGGTACACGTTGGCCGCGTTGCTCAGGATCACAGTCCATTCAGTCGAGTCCGGGATCGCCCACACACTGTACGTCCCTGATGCGAGTGGCTGACCGGCGAACAGGATCGGTCGGCTAGTCTTGAACGTCGTCGCTTCGTCAGCACCGGGGTCCCACACCTGACCATAAGGGACGATTCCGCCGAACAGTTTGCGACCACGAGCGGATGGCCGGTTATACCGAACGTCCAGCCGCGTCGCGCCCAACATCTGCATGACACTCGCCGGCTGACTCACGCGTCGCGGGCGACGACTCGCATGCCACCAGTAGGCTGCTCCGCCAGCCGAGATGATGATCACTGCGGCAACCGCGCCAACCCACCGTTTCATGAGCTGGATGACCCGACGGCGAACGATATGTGTTCGAATCCGTGCGACAATATTTCAGACCCGTGACGACCCATCCTCTCCTCATTGATGCGGTCAGTTCATCTCACACCTGATCCGACAATCGGAACGCAACCAGCTACTTACCGGCCAGCGCAACACGCAAGGCGCCATTGTGTCAGGAAACGCACAGAACTGTTCGCCGGCGACCGGTGTTGCCAGTCAAACAGAGGATTTTTCAATATACCAGATACGATGGCGCCCCCCCGCCCGGTGTCCCGGAATTGAGGCCGTACCGTTGAAAACCCGAAATCAACGATCCATGAATCGCGATCCTGAGTGTAACATGCTCGCGCACTATTGCCGGAACCGCTGTCAGTGCTCACCTTGAGTGCGATGCCACCAGTCAACATTCCGGCTCTACAGGAACACGAGCGAGTACAGAGCGATTTTCTCGTTCTCGAGCGCGCTGACAAAAAAACCGCGAATGGCGATCCCTTCGCCATCCTCACGCTCGGCAACTCGTCTGGGCGGATCGACACCTCCCCGATCTGGTCCGACAAACTCGCGTGGGCGGATGGCGCGATGCGCGGCAAGGTGGTTCAGGCCATCGGCGACATCGCGATGTACGGTCGCAATGGATCCGCAAAGCGCCAGCTCGCGCTCAGCGCGCCACTTCGCGTTATCCCCGACAACCTGGTCGATGTGCAGTCCTTTCTCGAATCCGTCGGCGATTGCACGCAGTTGTGGGACTGGATGGACAAGCAACGCGACGCAATGCAGTCGCGGACCCTCAAGAGCGTCGTCGATCTCTTCTTCGCTGACGATCAGTTCCGTGTGCGCTTCGAGAGAACGCCGGGATCACCATCGAGCCATCACGCGAAAGTGGGCGGGCTGCTGCTGCACACTTTCGAAGTCGCGTCAATCGCACGTGCGACTGCGCGCACCACCCGCGCAAACCAGGATCTCGTTCTTGCAGGCGCTCTGCTGCACGATATCGGAAAGGTCGAAGCCTACGAAGTCTCCGCCACCGGTTTTTCCATCACAACATCCGGTCTCCTGCTCGGTCACGTAGTACTCGGCGCGCTCATGCTTGAGCGCGCACTGGCGAAACTCGACGCGCCGATCTGCAGCGACGGACAGATCCTTGAGCTGCAACACATGATCCTGTCACACCACGGCAGCCTGGAATTCGGCAGCCCCGTGCAACCGATGACGGTCGAAGCGGAAATCGTCCACTGGTCCGATGAGGCTTCGGCGAAGGCATCCGACATGAGCGATTCGATAGAGGACGCAACCAATTTCCTCTCCGGCCGCGACACCAGCGACGGGAAGCCATGGCGCGTGAGACGCCATGTATATCGCCGCGGACATAACTGGGACTGAAGGTTGTCATCCCGCCGAAGGTCGGGATCCAGTTGTCATCCCGCCGAAGGTCNNCATCCCGCCGAAGGTCGGGATGACGCTCGGCCCTCTCAACCCCGCGGAACCTTTAGTTCCATCCCCGGTATAACACGAGCGGAAGACCATCCCTGGCCTGAGAGACTACTATTACTCAGGCACTGACGGTGCACTTTTTCTGAGCTGGTGGTACGCCGGCGTGTCAGTCGCACGCCTCCAGCATTACAGCCAACCAGGTCGAACAGTCGTT
>PMEM01000031.1 GCA_003155795.1 Gemmatimonadota bacterium | reverse complement strand
CCCCGATTACCATACAGTTGATTCTGTGGATCCGTGCAGCCCGCGTATGGATTCGCGGCAAAATAATCAGCCGGAGTCGCGTAGACACTTGGAAGGTGAATATATGCTTTCGTCTTCGGATCCTGTGCACTGAGCCAAGTCGTTGCCTGGTCCTGCGTAAAGCAGCGCAGATCGAGCGTATTGGACACCTGTGAAGTTCCGAATCGCTGGACGACGTTCAGCGTTGGCGTCCCAGCGCGCCCTTTTTTCGTTGTGATGATGACGACACCGTTCGCGCCGCGCGAGCCGTAGATCGCACCGGCTGACGGTCCCTTGAGGACTTCGATGGTCTCAATGTCTTCCGGATTGAGGTCGGCGATACGATTGACCTGCTGATCCTGGGTGGACGAGATGGCGCCACCGGCACCGGTAATGCTGTTGAGGCCGTTTCCAAACGCAGAGTTATCCACCACGACACCGTCAACTACGTACAGCGGCTGATAGTTGCCGTTGATGGTGTTGGTACCGCGCAGCTGCAGCTGAATTCCGCCGCCGGGCGCGCCGGAGTTGGACGTGATCACGGCGCCTGGCACCTTGCCCTGGAGCGCGTTCTCGATCGTCTGTTGCGGCACCCTGTTCAACTGCTCGGTATTCACGACCGTTACCGCGTTCGCGACGTTGGCGCGAGCGACGGTCGTAGCCTGACCTGTGATGACCTGCGTTTCGAGCTGGAGCACGTCACGCCCCAGCGACACGTTCACCGTCGATTCGTTCGCGCCAACTGGAACAACTTTGGCCGTGAAGCCAATACGACGAATGCGCAGCTGCTGCGCACCCGCTGGTATGCTGATCGAAAAATTACCGGCGTCGTCGCCGATGCCGCCCAGAGTTGTGCCGACCACCTGAATGGTTGCTCCGGGGACGGGCTCGCCGGTCCCCTGAACCGTTACATGACCGGTCACTCGTCGCGTTTGCTGCGCGCGTCCGAGCGATGGGACCACGGCGAGTAGAACGGCCGCGATCCAGAGACGTGTGACTGACTTCATCCGAACATTCCTCCGTCCGACGGACTTGTCCGCCGGCGTGATAGACATCTGTGGATGGAAAGCTTGCGTGATGCCGTGAGGCGGGACCGTCGCGCGGCGAAATGACAAACCAAACGGGGCTTATTCCTCCCATGTTAGGGTCAATGTTCGTGGAAGCCGGTGGAACATACTCGGGCAGGTACTCAACGCGTCGTTCGGGCCAACCAGGCTGACCAGCGTTAGACCAGCGTTAGACCAGCCGGTCGGGTATCGACTGCGGCGCACCCTTGCAAGTTGCAACGCTGGAATATGGTGCAGGGGCACGCAACGGCAAGTCCCGGCATGTGAGATTGCTGTCAATGGAGCGCTTTACGCGGTCTACGGATCACTTTGCGGGGGATCGACGAAGCGGTCTTGGGCAAGCCACCACGGATTCGGTTGTGCAATGCTGATTGCGACAGAACTTGGTAACGGGGTGGCGCGTCGCGAATGGTACGTCACTCTCCCGCACGCGTGAAACCCCATCGGCCTGGTTACTGTTTGGTGACAATCTGGATTACGCCACCGGTGTTTCCCGTGCCGAACTTGAACTGCGCGTCGTAGGACTGATAAAAACGGATTTCCTCAACCTGACCGATCGGGATCCCGCGCAGTGAGTTGGCATCTCCGTACCATACGTCGTCAACATAGACCCGCACACCAACGCCGGGGAATCTTGGATCCGAGGACTCTCGTCCCCGGCTATGCAGGAAATCCGGACGCAGCGTGGCGACGACATCGTATGCGTTAGTGGCGTGGAGTGATTCGATCTGGTCCTGGGTGATCGTCATCGAATCGGTGTTGCGGGCTGCGGCGGTTCTGGGAGGAGTGCAGCCGAGCAGGATGGTGACGACCGCGACCGTCATCCATGCCGGGAGATCCGACCAGTGCTTTTTTGCCTGTCGGTAGTGCAACATGGGACGCTCTACTCGGGTTAGGCGCGGGCGGCGCCGGAGAGGTGACGTTTGTCTTGCAGGATGCACAAAGGGGGCCGGGTGGTCGGCGCTCCCTCTCGAGTACAAACACATCGTACTACCAAGGGTACCCGACTGGCGTGACCCCACTGCGGGGTGCCTTCAGCGCTGGCAGCGAAATCGGCAACTTATCAACGGCTACGTCATGAGTCGGCATGCCGGGCAGCAAGAGATGTGCATCGGGGTCATCATCCTGTCTTAGCGCAGTGAGATCAGATGCAGTGCGTTCCGCACCCGTCGCCGGTCATAACTGAATTGACAAAGTTGTCGGTGACAGAATCAAAAAAAGGGGACCCGCCGCTGCGAGCCCCCTTTGTCCTACGTGTCAACCTGCCAGGAGTGTGCACTCATTGATAAGCAGCGCGCCACTCGTGGTCCAATCCGGGCAGATTCGCGATTACGGCGTTCCTGCGCAGGCCTGGGCAGAAACGTACGTCGGTGCGGCCGTTGGCTTGGTATCCCAGTAAACCCGGGTTCCGAAGTTGTCCGTACCCTGAGCAGTCACCGCCGCCGCGACATTAGCGGCATTGAGCGAATACTCAGTCGTCGGGTAGTAGAACCGGCGTGGTACGTAGTTAACAACTGCCGCCGGTCCAGCCACGATCGTCGACGGCTGGCACGTCCTGCGCCATTCCGCCCACGAAGTGGCACCATCATCGACCAGGGACACCCATTTCTGAACGGCGATCTGGATGAGTCCGGCCGTACCACCCTTGTACGCCACCGACGGCTGTGCCAGGTAGGTCGCAATGTCTGCTGCCGCGACGCCACGCTGACTCATGGATGCCGTGATGCCGGCGGCGTAGTACGACGCCGCACTACCAGTAAGTCCGCCCATGCCACGCTCGGCGGCCTCTGCCTCAATGAAGCAGAGCTCGGCGTACATCATGTAGAATGACGGATACTTCTTGTTAGCCGAGCTGCCGATAATTCCGACCGACGTCACACCGGGCCACAGGTACGTGCCCGGGCGCGACGCAGTGGTGAGATAAAAACCGGCCGCCGCGGTAGCCAACCCATTCGGCATGCCGAAATAGCCGGCGGAGAAACCGGTCGTCCCGGCCAGCGACGAGTCCTTAACGGGCATCATGAGGATCGGCATGCGCGGATCGTGGAGGGCGAACAGAATGTTCGCCAAAGTCTGCGAAACGCGGTTATCGTCGCGTGACGCCTGGGTGTTAGTCACCGGGTTGTTATAAACACCGTCACCCGGATAGACCAGCTTGGCCATGTCCGCGTTGGAAGTGAACACGCCGGCCGGGTCGTGGAACGCCGCCGTCAACTGCGCGTTGGCGGTGACAGGATCCACGTTGACCAGACGCATTGCAAGCCGCGCGCGGAGCGAGTTGGCGAACTTTGCCCACTGGGCCGGGTCACCATCATAGACAGGATCGGCCGAGCCAAGAACGTTCGTCGCCGTCGCGCCGTGCAAATCCGTGGCGGCCTGTGTGAGCATTGCGAGCATACCCGCGTAAACGTCCTTCTGCGCGTCGAACGCGGGTGTCAGACTGCCACCCACGCTGTCGCCAGCGAGCGCCTGCGAGAATGGGATCGCACCCCATGTGTCGGTGAGGTACGAGTAGTTCCACGCCGTGAGGACAAGCGCCGGGCCATACAAGCCCGGTTGCTTCGCAGCCAATCCGACCTGCGCCAGCCCCTTGAGATCCTTGAGCTGACCGGGATACGCGCCATTCCAGGTACCCTGCGTGCTTGCGGGGTCCAAGCGAGCATAGCGATCCTCGTCAGTGTACTGTCCTTTGGCCCAGTGCTGCGCGACTAATTCCGTCTGCGCAAAACTGAATCCCCCCAGGAAGCTGGCTGCAGAGGAGATAGCCGCTTGCGTGAATACCGGGCCCGGTGGCGCACTGGGCGGGTTATTCGGGTTGGTGTTGATGTTCGTGATGCTGTCGTTGTTACAACCGACAACTCCGACGGCAAGGAGTAACCCCGCCGCGCATGTAATTTTTGTGATATTCATGTTATAGAGTCTCCGGTGGCGGTTATGGCGTGATGCGGAGATTGATACCAAGACTCCGCGTCGTCGGAAGCGCCGCAAACTCTGCCCCCTGGTAGTTCCCGCTGGTATATGCAAATTCAGGGTCGATATTGGGGACCTTGGTGTGCGTCCACAGGTTGCGACCGACGAACGCAACGTTGGCGCTCGACACCCGCAGACTGCGGGTGAACGCGCCTGGCAGGTCAATCCCAACGCGAACCTCGCGAAGTTTGACGAAGCTGTCGTCGTACAGGAATGCTTCCCCGTTCTCGAACAGCTGCTGCTGGTACTCTTCCGTCGTGACGTTGATGGTATTCGGAAGTCCGGTCTTCTGATCGATGCCCTTGATCACGAGACCCGGGTTGTTCCAGTCGACCTGGCGGCCATTGAGAGAGTTCGCCAGTACACCAGTGTAGTCACCGAACATGTTGGTAACGGAGTAGATGTTACCACCACGGTGAATGTCGAGCAGTGCGCTGGCGGAGAAACGTCCCCAACGAACCTCGTTGCTCCATCCGCCGATCCACTTGGGATTGACGTTTCCGATGACGCGCCTGTGACCGGCATCGTTCTGGGTCAACCCATCCTTGAGAAGCAATTCGCCGGTGGCCGTGTCACGTACGAATGGCGTGGCGAAGATGGCGCCGTAGGGCTGACCAACGCGAGCCTCCTCGTTGATTGTCCACGTCGATCCGATGACGAAATTATTGACGCCCGGGTACAACGAGACGAGCTTGCTGCGGTTCGCCGAGTAATTAAACGTCGATGTCCACTGAAAGCCGTTTGCCATCTGGATCGGGATGACCGTGAACAGGGCTTCGAAGCCCTTGTTCGTCATCTTGCCGGCATTGGCTGACGCCGCAGTGAAACCTGTCTCCGACGCAAGGCTGAGGGAGATGATTTCATTGGTCGTCGCCTTGCTGTAATACGTCGCGTCCAACGTGGCGCGATTGTTCAGGAAAGCCAGCTCGAGACCAACTTCGCTCGAGTTTGTGTTTTCCGGTTTGAGCGTCGGATTTTGACGCGTGTTACTGAGTGAGTACAGCGGCAGGCTCCCAAACTTGGCTGAGCTGCCAGTGTATGTCGTAATCAACTGATATGGGCCGGCGCTGTTGCCGACGTTTGCGATAGACCCACGGAGCTTGGCATAGTTCAGGAACCGGTTCTTGAGTGCAGGAACCAGATTCGTCAACACAAGCGATGAGTTGATCGACGGGTAGAAGTACGAGTTGTTCCCCTTTGGCAGCGTGGAAGACCAGTCGTTACGACCGGTTACTTCTACAGTCCAGAGGTCGTTGATTGTAAACGACCCTGAGCCATAACCACTGTTTGTCTGTACGCGCTCCAAGTCTTCGCCGACCGTCAACGGCACTGCCGAATTCGTCGCGTTGTAGATGCCGGCTGCAACAAGCGAGGTAGTGCCTACGCTACCTTCAGTGTAGGTTGCAAAGCGGCGGGCGACGCCAAACGAACCGTTCAGCTGCAGCCAACTGGTAGCCTTCTTGTCGGCGTTGAGAACGATGGACGAGTTGTTTTCGTTGTTCTGGTTCTGGAAGTGCGAATAATCACCCTGAAACGCCAGATCGCCGTGGTTGAGGTTTCCTCCAGCGTAATTCTGGTTGATGTTGTAACGATAGTAGTCGGTGCCGCTCATGGCCGTGGCGTTGAGCCAATCCGTAAGCTTCCACTTTGCCGACATGCTACCGATAACGCGATCGCGATTGTCCGCTTCAGGATTCTGGTACTGAATCCAGTACGGGTTATTGTGGTAGTTGCAGTTCCAGTTGAACTGGCCATTGCAGTTATTGCCGGTCAGGCCCCAGTTCGCCTGCGAGGGGTGCACGGCATAGTCCTTGAGCGCGTTCATGTCTACGTTGCGACCGAACCAAACGTACAATCCTTCCATGATGCCGGTGTTGTAACCCACACCCGGGCGATTGTAAGCCTTGTTCGAGACGTACTGAATAGTCGCCGAAGTACTGAGGCGGCTGCTCACGGTGAAATCCGCAGCCAGACTGCTGGAAAACTTGCGGAACGTATTGTTCGGGATAATGCCGGTCTGGTTGTCGACACCAGCAGACAGTCGGCCTGTCGCGCGCTGGTTCCCGCCACTGAACGCAACGTTGTTGGAAAACGTGGTGCCGGTGTTGAAGAAGCTGCTGACGTTGTCCGGGTGCGGAACCCACGGAATGGGTACCAATTTCCCGTTGGCGTCAACGGGGCTCGTGAACTGCGGGAGGAGCCGTCCGTCCATACGCGGACCATAGCTCTGATCGTTACCGTCCTGAATGCCACCGCCAGCTCCGTCTGTGAACGAGAACTGGCCAGCAGCGCCCTGACCATAAAGGTTCTGGAACTTGGGGAGGATCGATGGCGTGTCCCAGGTGTAGCTCGACGTGAGCGCCGTCTGGATGCCGCCGGCGCTGGCGCTACCACGCTTCGTGGTGATCAGCACCACGCCGTTAGCGCCGCGTGATCCGTAGATGGCCGACGCGTTGGGGCCTTTCAGCACCGTTACCGTCGCAATGTCATCAGGGTTCAAGTCGCTGATCGCGCTACCGAAGTCCACACCGGCACCCGCGCCACGGCCATTCGGGTCACTCCCACGATCAGCGTTCGAGATTGGCGTGCCGTCAACGATGAACAGCGGATCGTTGTTACCAGTAATCGAGTTGGAGCCGCGGATCGTGATCTTGGTGGATCCACCCTGTGTGCTGGAACTCGTGATCGCAACGCCAGAGACCTTACCGGCGAGCGCGTTGACAACGTTGTTCTCGGGAGTGGCGGTGAGTTGTTCGCTCCCGACCTGTTGCACGGACGTTCCCAACTGACTCTGCAGCTTCTGAACGCCGAGCGCCGTAACGACAACACCGGTAAGGCTTGTTGCATTGGCGACAAGAGTGAAGTCCTGCTGAATCACTCCATTGGCGAGCTTGACCGTGACGCTCT
Source organism: Gemmatimonadota bacterium (assembly GCA_003155795.1). Classification (GTDB taxonomy): domain Bacteria; phylum Gemmatimonadota; class Gemmatimonadetes; order Gemmatimonadales; family Gemmatimonadaceae; genus Fen-1247. The sequence goes on along the minus strand of PMEM01000031.1, from coordinate 10,894 downwards.
TCGGCGAATAACCAACTCGCCGAGCAGTGAGAGTCACCGTCGCGCCATTCATTCTGTTGGCTGGAACCGTGATCGTGTAGGAACCCTGATCGTTGGTGTAGGCACCAAGACCGAGAGAGCCGACAGTCACGCTTGCAGCGGTGAGGGGACCGCCAGACTCTGTCTGCACGTGTCCCGTAATTGTGCCGCTCTCCTGAGCGGCGGCGGCGGTGGCAACCATCGCCAGCGCTGCTGTGACTGATGTGATGCGCTTAAACAACCTAAGCATGAGTCCTCCAGGGTTGCCCCTGATGGGTGTGACGTGACCACACGGACGAATTACGACGATGGGAACTAGTCATTCCCGGGCTTGCTCCTCTTGAAAGTGGTGACTAAAACACCAACTCCGGCCCACCTTCCATGATGGAGGTGGGTCTGAGATGGTCCCCAACCCGACTAGGTTAGGGCGCGCAGGCGGGGCTGTCAACGCAACTACTTGACAATGTGTCGACTATTCGTGTGTTACTGCCCAATCCGTTCACACCGCGAATCGCCCCACTGACCCCAAAGGTACTGCCGTTAATCACGCGTCGCACTGCCCATGCGGCAAGTATACCCTCCCTAAAGAAACCATATGTACGTTCACGTACATAACATCCCAGCATCTGTACGATTTCGCACCCTGAATACACAAGACCGCGGAACGGGGATTCGATTCCCCATTCCGCGGCCTTCCCTGGAACCTGCTGCGCGCGTCGGTCGCTTAGAATTTGACCGACGGGGCGGCCTGGCTGGAGGCTGGCGCATCATAATACGTCCGCGCCTTGGCCCCCGTGACCTTCGCAGTTATCGCCTGCGGAAATGTTCTTATATATGTGTTGTATTGTTGCACGGCCGTATTGTAGTCCGCGCGTGCTACCGCGACCCGATTTTCGGTACCTGTCAGCTCGTCCTGCAGCGCCATGAAGTTCTCGTTGCTCTTGAGCTGTGGATAGTTCTCGGCGATTGCGAGCAAGCGGCCGATCGCACCGGTTGCGGCCTGGTCGGCTGCGGCCATCTGAGCAGGGTCACCGGTCTTTACAGCACCAGCAAGCTGGGCGCGCGCATTTGCGACCCCGATATAAACGGTGTCTTCCTGCTTGGTCACACCCTTCACAGTGTTGACCAGATTGGGAATAAGGTCGGCCCGTCGCTGGAGTTGCACCTGAATCTGTTGCTTGGCCTGCTGCGCCTGTTCATCGAGCGTCTGGATCTTGTTGTAGCCACAACCTGTCAACAGGAGGGCGGCCGGTAGCATCCATGCCAGAAATCTGCGCTGCCTGATCATCGGTAGTCCCCTTGAAGTCACGAGTTGGGAAGGGACGACACGTACGTCGCTACTCCTTCCATCCCATTTAAATACGCCCCGAGCACATCCCGGGTGCGGTCCTTCGCGATCGTGGCGGAATCATGAACATGCAGTGCCACTGTTTGGAATGGTGCTGCGTCCACGTTCGCCAGACTCGCTACTTCTCTGGCGATCTCTGCATAACCATGCGGTGGCTTGCGACCGGCAAGTCGCAGTACACCGCGGAAGACGACCATCAGAGTGCTCAAGCTCGCTGACATGAGCTTGAGCTGTTCTCCTGCGTCCGAACCAGCGAGTAATACACCGCCGCGCAACCGCAGGAGAACGCCCATCGCTTCGCGTTCTACTTGTAGTCTGAGATCTGAACGTTGGACAGCGATTCCTTCGAAAGGCGATTCGCCAAAGAGAAGCTTGTTGCGCTCCAGGATGTCCGAATACTCCATCGCAAAGATGTCGCTGGACTGCTGCCACTCCCTTAGGGTAAATGTCATCGGCGGATGGTTGCCTGCGTCCCGCCAGGCGCGGGTGACGGCGGAGAGCTCCTTGAGCCGATCGAGCGGTACATTGTCCGCGATAACGAGCACATTGTAGTCGGATTTCTTGACGACATGCTCGCCGCCGCCGGCCGCCGCGGAACCGTACAGCACGACCGATCGAAGGGCCGAGCCGTAGGCGGCGCGAAGCTGGGTCACTAGCTCGTCCAGGGTCATGTCATATCTCCGAAAGGGTCGTCATGCGAGGGAAGGCTGGGGAAAATGGATCCCGACCTTCGGCGGGATGACTGGATCCCGACCTTCGGCGGGATGAATTCAGCGGCGGTTACCAACTGCCACCTCCGCCGCCGCCACTGAAGCCGCCGCCTCCGCCAAAGCCGCCGAAACCGCCGCCGCCGCCGAAGCCGCCGCCACCACCGCTGAAACCGCCGAATCCTCCGCCTCCTCCACCCCAGGGGATGAAGAGCGGGAGGCAGCCGCCGCATCCCCTGCCGCCACGGCGGAGATTGCTCAGCATTATGATGACAAATACGATCGCGAGAAAATAGAACTGCGGCGGAAAGCCTCCTCCGCCTTGAGTTGCGGGCGCAGCTTCCGCTTCCGGAGCGTGGAGCGCAGTGTCGAGCGTGAAGTGGAACTCGCCGGCGAATCGCTGCGCCGTGAGGAGGGTGAGCAGCTCGATGCCGCGGCCGTAATCCTTCTGTTGGAAGAAGGGAATCGCCTGTCGGCACATAGCTCCCGCGTCCGCATCTGTGATGAACCCTTCAGCGCCGTTCCCGGTGAGGATGAAACATGCCCCTCGACCGCTTGAGTTGGTCTCCTTCGGGACGACCAGAATGACCGCTCCGGCGTTCCGGGTCGGGTCGCCGGGGTTGCCGATCTTTCCGACCTTCCACTCGCGTCCAATCTTGAGTGCGACGTCCGCAGCGACGTAATTGCCGATGTCGGGGAGCGTGACCACGGTAAATTCGCCGCGCGACTTGGTCCGCACGTCGGCCGCAATCTGCTCGATGTGAGCCGCCGCATCAGCCGGTATTACGTGCGCAAAGTCGTTCACCAGACCGACAGGTTTCGGAATTACCGGTCCACTCTGGACCAGCAGCGCAAGGAGCGCCGATTGAAGTAGGGTCTGGAGCACCATAGTATTTACGGCATGCGTACTACTCTAGTCAACGGACTTGCCGGACTATCGCTCATTGCCGCGGTCACATTTGTGTCCGCCGCCTGCTCCAAAGCCAACGGCCGCCCCGCGGCCGACTCCTCGCTCGCTGCGGCTTCTTCGATGGCGCCCATGGCGGCCAAGGGAACCACTACCGATTCGCTGGCCAAAGTTGCCGATGCGAGCCGGATTCAGGGCTCGCCATCTGCCAAGGTCTGGGTGATCGAGGTGAGCGATTTCCAGTGCCCGTACTGCAAGGAATGGCACGACGCGACATACAACATGGTTCTCAACGACTATGTAAAGACCGGCAAGGTACGCATGGCGTACGTGAACTTCCCGTTGTCGATACATGCACACGCTCACCAGGCCGCTGTCGCCGCAATGTGTGCTGGTGCGCAGGACAAGTTCTGGCCAATGCATGACGCGCTGTTCGCATCGCAATCGTCGTGGGAGACGGAGGCGGATCCGGCTGCATCATTCGATTCGCTCGCAAAATCAGTTGGCGTCAACGAGACCGAGTACAAATCGTGCCTGGCATCTCCGTCAATCGAGGCGCTCATTGCGGGCGATCACGAACGCGCGCGCGAGGGCGGAGTGACGGCTACGCCGAGCTTCTGGGTCGGCGGTAAACTCATCGAGGGCGCAATTCCAACAGCGGAAATGAAGACCGCTATCGATCAAGCGCTCGCGGGGGCCAAGTAGGGCGTCCTGTAGCTGAGCGATCGTCGTCACCATGACTCCATGGCTCAACGTTGCTTACCGCACCGCCGCTCGTGCTGCAGAACTCGTGAGTCTTGTAGCACCGGCGAATTCTCACGGTAAGGTCGCCAGGGCATTCACGGCGCGACGCGGAATTCATCGCCGCTACCGCGCCTGGGGTGCGGAGCATCGCGACATCAGCCGACCTCTCCTCTGGTTGCACGCGGCGTCTGTCGGCGAAGGCCTCATGGCGCTCCCGCTGCTTCAGGGCGTTCGACGCGCACTGCCGAATGTTCAGATTGCGTACACGTTCTACTCTCCGAGCGCCGAGTCAACCGCTCGGAAGATGGGCGCAGACTTCACTGACTATCTGCCGTTCGATTCGGCAACCAGCGCACGCATCGCGCTGGACGCACTCGACCCCACCGCCATCGTCTTCACCAAAGGTGACGTCTGGCCAGTGCTGGTTCGCGAAGCGGCCGCGCAACAGATCAGGCTTGCACTTGTAAGCGCTTCGATCGCCGCTTCATCGCAGCGAACCGGCGGAATAGGCGCGATGCTTACACGCGACGCGTACCACGCGCTCGATGCCATCGGTGCAGCAAGCGCCGCCGACGCGGAAAGGATCGTCGAGGCTGGTGCGCGCGCGAATCGGGTGCGTGTGACCGGTGATACCAGATACGACCAGGCGTGGGCACGCGCGCATACCACGCCGCAGAATGTCGCGACGGTCGAGGATCTCACGTCTTCGCGGCCGACGCTCGTCGCGGGCTCGACGTGGCGATCGGATGAACGTGTACTGCTCCCGGCATGGCTCGTCGTGCATGCAAACAATCCCGCTGCACGCCTGATTATCGCGCCGCACGAGCTGGCGTCGGCGCACCTGGAATCGTTGCATCAATGGGCTCGCACCAATGCGCTTTCTGTGGCGACTTTAGATACGGCGACCGATGATACAGATGTCGTCGTTGTGGATCGCATGGGCGTGCTTGCGGATCTATATATGGTAGCAACCGCGGCCTACGTCGGAGGTGGATTCCACTCGTCGGGGCTCCACTCGCTGGTGGAACCCGCGGTCTTCCGTGTTCCGGTCGTGGTCGGTCCCAATCATGGGGGGTCGCGCGACGCGGCGATGATGTTGAGCGCCGGCGGTGCAATAAGCGTTGACAGCGTTGATCAGATGAGCCGCACGCTGATGCGTCTGCTGGGCGATGAGCGCGAGCGCGCTGACCGTTCCGACGCGATCGGCTCCGTTGTCGCCACCGAACTAGGCGCCGTCGATCGGTCCTTCGAGATCGTTCGGGAGTTGCTGAGGACGGTGTAGATAGAAACCCTGCACAAGGTGAACGCCGAGCGCTTTTACCATCTCGTATTCCTGCTCGTACTCCACTCCCTCGGCGATCACCATGGCGCCCTGATCATTGGCGAATCGCACAAGCGTCTCAACGAGGTCCTGCTTGATGAAATTTGTGTCGATTCCGTTGATCAGTGAGATATCGAGCTTGATGAAGTCTGGCTCCAGATTCGCAATTGAACCGAGCCCCGCATATCCGCTCCCTGCATCATCGACCGCAAATCGAAAACCGCGATCCCGAAACGCCTTGAGTCGCTCGCGGAACTTGGGGTAATCCTTGATCGCAGTGCGCTCGGTGATCTCGATTACGATGTGATGCGCGTCGGCGATATCGAGGGCGGTGTCATCGAACTCTGGATCGGCAAAATCGTGCGGATCGACGTTGATGAATAGCGTCTCGCCTGGTTTGAGGAGCTGCTTGATTCCTTCCATCGCCCTGTCGCGGCACAGCCGGCTCAGTTCCCATATGAGCCCCGCCCCGGCGGCGACATCGAACATCATTTCCGGGCGACGCAGTGACCGCATCGAGCCGCGCGCAAGCGCTTCGTATCCGAACACGGCTCCGTCGGCGGCGTTGACGATCGGGTGATAATCGACGTACACGGAGCGTGTGCGGAGTGTTTCCCGCAGATCGTCCACGACGCGGGCGCGCTCGCGTTGCTCGAGATTATGCGCATTGCTCGCCGCTTCGCGAATACCGCGATACACTACGCGTTCGAAGCGCGCCTTGGGATCGTACTGCACGAGGGAGCGCCCCACATACAGATCAAAGAGCGACGCGATGTCAGATCCATGAACTCTGTCGAGCGAGTCACATATCTCGCTCTGCAATCGAGCCGTAAGGGCTTCACTCAAATCACCGCCGGACTCGTCTCCGTTCGAGCTGGAGCCAACAGGCGGTACGTACAGCAATAGATAATCGTCGTCGTTGACGTGGCTTACAGCGAGCCGTGCGGCGCGAAATGGTGTCTCGGCGAGAATGCGAACAAGTTCGTGCGCAGTGGTGTCGAGCACGGCGTCGAGTTTTTCCCAACCGTAGATCTCCTCGACTTTTGCGTATCGATCAAAGTTGAGGTACAGGATCACGAGCGCGCCACGATCCTGCACGGCGCTTCGCAGGCTGTCGATCGCGGTGGCGAGAGTCGGCAGCGAATTGCGGGCGTCCTTTGCGGGTAGCGCCCTGGCAGCTGCAGCAATCGAGTCGCCAACGCGCCGGCCGAGCGGCGGTCCGCCGATATATTGGTCCGTCACGCCTGCGTGGGTGGAGTAACTGGTGCGGCGGGAGTCGTCGGAATTTTGACACCGCCCGCGAGCGCAGCTGCGTTGCGCCTTACCGCGGTCAGCAGTTTCGCCAGCTCCAGCGGTTTCTCGAGGAAATCGTCCGCGCCCGACTGCAACGCCACTCGCCGGTCGGAAAGCTGATCGCGCGCTGTCAGCATTATCACCCGCGTCCGCCCAGCGCGCCCAGGTTCGCTCTTGATCGTGCGACACACTTCCCAGCCGTCCCGTCCGGGCATCATCACGTCCAGGAGGATGACATCGAAAGGAGACTCGTGGTACATCGCAATTGCTTCATCACCATCGTGCGCGACGGCAACGGCGAAATCGTTCGTCGATTCGAGGTACTTGCGAACGATTTCGGCATTGTCGTGGTTGTCATCGACCACGAGTATGCGAAGTAGTTGCGGGGGCATTGGTGCGCGGGCTGCGGGAGAGTCGGGGGGGACTCTTAAAAGATGGCAAAAGGGGGACCAGAGCGCACTGGGGGATGGATCCCGACCTGCGGCGGGATGACTACTAGATCGGCGGGATGACGGCCATGGATCCCGACCTGCGGCGGGATGACGCCTGTGGCGGNNGGGATGACTGCCCCAGCTTAGCCGGCTGAGGCCTTTTCGGTTACTACTCTGACGTGATTATCCACGACCTGAAGGAAGCCGCCATCGACGTGGAAGCGATACGCGGTGGTGGTGCCGAGGCGGAGTTCACCGTTGCCCAGTACGGTCATCATGGCGGCGTGACCGGTGAGAATGCCGACCTCACCGTCGAACGCGGGGGCGACGACCGAATCGGTCTCGCCCTCGAAAAGAACGCGTTCTGGTGAAATCACTGATACGCGAAGCATGGCTCAGCCCTTGAGCTTGGCTGCGTGGGCGATCACGTCGTCGGCGCCGCCGGCCATGAAGAAGGCCTGCTCGGGATACTGGTCGAGTTCACCCGCCGCCAGTCGTTCGAACGACGAGATGGTTTCTTCCAGCTTGACGTACTTGCCGGGGATACCGGTGAACTGTTCGGCGACTGCGAACGGCTGCGACATGAATCGCTGCAGACGGCGCGCGCGGCCGACGACAAGCTTGTCATCTTCCGACAGCTCGTCCATACCGAGAATCGCGATGATGTCCTGCAGCTCGCGATAGCGCTGGAGGATTCGCTGCACGTCGGTTGCTACCTTATAATGGCGGTCACCGAGGATGGCAGCATCCAGAATGCGCGAGGACGATGCGAGCGGATCCACGGCTGGATAGATACCGAGCTCCGTGATCGCGCGGGAAAGAACGACAGTTGCGTCAAGGTGAGCAAACGCAGTGGCTGGCGCTGGATCGGTGATATCGTCTGCAGGCACGTAGATCGCCTGTACCGATGTGATCGAGCCGTTGCGCGTCGAGGTAATACGCTCCTGCAGATCGCCCATTTCCGTAGCGAGCGTCGGCTGGTAACCCACGGCGCTCGGCATGCGTCCGAGCAGCGCGGAAACTTCGGACCCAGCCTGGGTAAAGCGGAAGATATTGTCGATGAAGAGAAGAACGTCCTGGTTCTCGACGTCGCGGAAATATTCCGCGACCGTGAGTCCAGACAGTCCCACGCGGAGGCGTGCGCCCGGCGGCTCGTTCATCTGACCGTAGATCAGCGCAACAGAGTCGAGAATCCCTGCTTCCTTGAACTCGATGTAGAGATCGTTTCCTTCGCGCGTACGTTCGCCAACACCGCAGAAGACGGACCTGCCGCCGTGTCCCTTCTGAACGTTGTTGATGAGTTCCTGAATGATGACCGTCTTGCCGACGCCGGCACCGCCGAAGAGGCCGATCTTTCCGCCCTTCACGAACGGAGCGATAAGATCGATGACCTTGATGCCTGTTTCGAAGACTTCGGTCTTTGCTTCGAGATCCGAGAACTTTGGTGGCGCGCGGTGAATGGGCCACCGGACCGCGTCGGCCGCGATCGGAGCGCCATTGTCGACCGGCTCACCGATGACATTGAGGATGCGACCCAGCGCAGCCGCTCCAACCGGAACCGTGATTGGCGAACCTGTATCGATCACGTCCATGCCGCGCTCGACGCCGTCCGTACTCGACATTGCGACTGCACGAACCTGGTTACGCCCGATGTGCTGCTGCACTTCAATCGTAACGTTGATCAGCGTACCAGCCTGGTTTGTGCCTTCGATGCGGAGCGCGTTGTACAGTTCTGGCAGATGATCCGCTTCGAACTCGACGTCCAGTACGGGTCCGATGACCTGGATGATCTTGCCTATGTGTGTTTCAGTTTCGATTGCGGTCGTCATGTTGGGTCCGGATACGATTTATTGACCAGTTGCACGGCGCGGATAAATCCGCGCCTTACTCCAATGCTGCTGCGCCGCCGACAATCTCGGCGATTTCCTGCGTAATCTGCGCCTGACGAGCGCGATTGTACGTGCGTCTGAGCACGTCGATGATGTCAGACGCGTTGTCGGTTGCATTCTTCATTGCGGTGCGGCGTGCACTCTGTTCACCGGCGACGGTTTCCACGAGCGCGCGATACACGGAGTTTCGTACGTAGAGCGGCAGCAATTCAGTGAGAATCGCATCCGCGGATGGTGCCAGGATGTAATCACGCGCCATCGCATTCCGCTTGGGCGGTGCGACTGGCAATACACGCTCGGCGGCAGGCGGGGTTGAAAGCGCGGAATTGAACTTGGCATAAACGATGTAAACTGCGTCGAGCGCACCGTTCGTGAATTCGTCGATCAGCACGTCCGCGAGCCCGCGTGCATCGCTCGCGGTCGGGCGATCCGTAATGTCGGTGCGCGCGACCTTCAGCGTGCGGCCAAGGTAGCGGAAAAAACCAATTCCCTTACGCCCGACAGCATGCATTTCGACTTCCGTACCGTCGGACTCAAGGTGATGAACGAGAACGCGCGCTTCCTTGATGAGATTCGCATTGAATCCGCCAGCGAGACCGCGATTCGATGTCAACAGCAGCACCGCAGCGCGACGAATCTTCGTCGGCTGCCGAAGCAACGGAAACTGCTCAGCGAGATCCGGCGAGTAGAGATCGGAAATCACTTCCGCGAGCGTGTTCGCGTACGGACGTGCTGCAACTACGCGATCCTGAGCGCGTTTCATCTTTGACGTGGCAACCATCTCCATCGTGCGCGTGATCTTGCGCGTGTTCTCGACAGATTTGATTCGCCCTTTTAACTCTCGTCCTTTCGCCATGCTCTGGTGTGATGACCTGTATGCGGAAGTTGATCGTGTGGACTGCTACGCGGTCTTCTTTCGCGTACTGTTATAGCTCTCAATGGCGCGCTTGAGCTCGGCGTCGGTCTCCTTGGAGATGACCTTTTCCGTGCGAATCCGGTCGCCCACCTGCGGAAACTGAGACGACATGAACTGGAGGAAGCCACTCTCCCATGCACGGATCTCCGCGACAGGGATCTCGTCCACAAAGCCGTTTGTCACCGCGTAGATCACCATCACCTGGAGTTCAACCGGCATTGGCTGATACTGTGGCTGCTTGAGAATCTCGACCGTACGGGCGCCGCGATCGAGCTGCTTCTTGGTTGCAGCGTCAAGATCGGAGGCGAACGAGGCAAAGGCCTCCAACTCGCGGTATTGCGCGAGGTCGAGGCGAAGACGGCCAGCGACGCCCTTCATCGCCTTGGTCTGAGCAGATCCGCCGACGCGCGATACCGAGATACCAACGTTCACGGCCGGACGAACGCCGGCGTAGAACAGATCGGCTTCAAGGAAGATCTGGCCGTCGGTTATCGAAATCACGTTCGTCGGGATGTAAGCCGATACGTCACCAGCCTGCGTCTCGATAATTGGAAGCGCCGTGAGCGATCCGCCCGGGACGAAGATGTGCTTACCGTCCACCACAGTCGGATCTTCGCTGATCTTGGCGGCGCGCTCGAGCAGGCGGCTGTGCAGGTAGAAGACGTCGCCGGGATATGCTTCGCGCCCTGGCGGACGACGGAGTACCAGCGAAATCTGGCGGTACGCGGCTGCCTGCTTGGACAGATCGTCGTACACGCAGAGTGTCGCCTTGCCTTCGTTGTACATGAAGTATTCTGCCATCGCGCAGCCCGAATAGGGTGCGATGTATTGCATTGGTGCTGGGTCGGCGGCGCTGGCGACGACGATGATCGTATAGTCCATCGCACCCGCTTCGCGCAGGCGCTCGACGACGCCGGCGACAGTTGATGCCTTCTGGCCGATCGCGACGTACACGCAGATGACGCCAGTTCCCTTCTGATTCAGGATCGTGTCCACGGCAATCGCAGTCTTGCCGGTTCCGCGGTCACCGATGATGAGTTCGCGCTGGCCTCGGCCGATCGGGATCATCGCATCGACAGCCTTCAGTCCGGTCTGGAGTGGCTCCTTGACCGGTTGGCGAACGATGATTCCGGGTGCTTCGCTCTCGACCTTGCGAGTGTGCTTCGCCAGGATCGGTCCGCGCTCGTCCATCGGACGTCCGAGTGCGTCAACGACTCGACCGATCATCTCGGGCCCAACGGGGACTTCGAGCACGCGGCTGGTGCGGCGGACGTGATCGCCTTCTTTAAGTACGAGATAATCGCCGAGGATGACGGCGCC
>PMEM01000013.1:174854-175046 GCA_003155795.1 Gemmatimonadota bacterium | reverse complement strand
ATTCCTCGCATCATTCGAACCGGACCATCGGACCAACGAAACGGGGGCGCCTCTTGCCGAGGCGCCCCCGTCTACAATTACTTGGGATCCTGCTACGCACTCATGCGAGTAACGTTTTCCGCCGCAGGGCCTTTCTGTCCCTGAACAATGTCGAACTCTACAGCTTCGCCTTCCTGCAACGACTTGAAGCCG
>PMEM01000013.1:0-174826 GCA_003155795.1 Gemmatimonadota bacterium | reverse complement strand
GTCGTGCGCATTCCAACTAACTCCTGAATTGAAACTTGTCCGGAACCTGGAAACGTCTACCCTCAATGCACGCCGGTAGCTCGGGTTCCCCCTGCAAACCCATAGGACGATCCTATGCTGGGCCCCAAAGTATTGGGCACCCGAAAATTAGGCAATAGACAAGTTTTTCCCGGGCTGAGCTAATTCCCGCCACCGGTCACTGATCCACCCGGAACCCCTGTACAAAGTCCTGAGTCTCTCCAAAGCAAGTCGTCGGGATGCCGCGGTGCTCGTCATACGACAGGGTTACTTGATGCCCCGCTGCGAGTTGAAGGGCTTTCGCCACCGAATCATTGCGTATGGTGAAGCGGAAGATCGCGGCAGTCGTTGTGTCGGCGATCGCGGCCGCCGGCGATGGAGTCAGCTCCCCTTCCCACGTCTTACACAGCCAGCCACGCTGTGAGAGGTTCCTGACATATCCCGTACGCTGAGTAGAGGCATACACGAATCCCAGGGTCGCCCAGACCCAGATCGCGCATCCCACGACAACAACAACGATCAACGGAAGGCCCACCTTCAGCCAAAGACGCCGTCGCTTCTTGCTNNGCTCACGGGTTTCGCCCCGGGTACCGCCTCGCTTTCCGCCATCGGTTTCCTCTCTCTGGTTACTTTTCAACCATGTCCTTCGGACCGCGCAGAAGCACGGTAACAACCCTCGTAGGCGACGTCGCCGTTGGCTCGGACCACCCTGTAGTGGTCCAGTCCATGACCAACACAGATACCGCCGATATACCCGGCACTGTAGCTCAGGTAGCGGCTCTCGCTGCGGCAGGATCGCAGCTGGTACGCGTAACCGTCAATAACGATGCCGCTGCTGCGGCCGTGCCACTTATTGTCAGGAACCTCGCGGATCTCGGTATCGACGTTCCGATAGTTGGTGATTTTCATTACAACGGGCACCTCTTGCTCGCAAAGTACCCCGATACTGCGCGCACTCTGGCGAAATATCGCATCAATCCGGGTAACGTGGGGGGCAAACGCCACGACGAACACTTCCGCACTATCGTCCAGATAGCAATCGACAACGCCAAGCCGGTTCGCATTGGCGTCAACTGGGGATCACTGGACCAGGATCTCCTTACTTCGATGATGGACGAAAACGCGACGCGCCCGAATCCGCGCGATGCGCACGATGTCTACGTCGAGGCGATGCTCGAGAGCGCCCTCCGCTCAGCAACTCTGGCGGAAGAAACCGGGCTGGGACACGATCGCATCATCATCTCCGCGAAGGTGTCTGGAGTCGACGATCTCGTCCACGTATATCGCTTGCTGGCCGCGCGCTGCGACTACCCGCTGCATCTCGGACTCACAGAAGCGGGTCTCGGAATGAAAGGAATCGTTTCGAGCACAGCCGCTCTCTCAATACTGCTCAGCGAAGGTATTGGTGACACAATCCGTGTGTCGCTGACCCCGAAACCGGGCGGCGACAGAACCGAAGAAGTGCTCGTCGCACAACAGATTCTCCAATCGCTCGGCCTGCGATCATTCGCGCCGCAAGTCACGTCGTGCCCCGGATGCGGTCGTACAACATCCACGTTCTTTCAGCACATGGCGCAGGACATCCAGACCTATCTTCGCGAACAGATGCCCACATGGCGTGAACAATATCCCGGCGTCGTCGAAATGAAAGTCGCGGTCATGGGATGCATCGTCAATGGGCCCGGCGAGAGCAAACACGCCAACATCGGTATCTCGCTCCCGGGTACATTCGAGGATCCCAAGGCGCCCGTGTACGTCGATGGAAAGCTTGCCGTTACTCTCAAGGGCGATAACATCGTGCCCGAGTTCCTGGAACTCCTCGATGCGTACGTCGAACGAACCTACGGAGCCGACATCACAAGCGAGTCAGTTGCTGCAGTAGGAACCTGACGTAGCGAATCTGCAAGGCTGTGAGGCTGCGTCAAAATTCGGCAGCCATACCGTGTACTAACGGTGTCCCGTTCGCGACCTGCCTGGCAAATCGCGCAAGTATCGCCGACAGACCAACTTCGTCATCCGTATCGAACGTCCCGATGCTTTCTGAATCGACGTCGAATACGGCAATCAGGTCGCCACTCGAGTTTGTCACCGGTAGCACGATCTCGGATTGAGACCGCGCGTCGCACGCGATGTGATCTCCAAATGTCGCTACGTCATCCACGATGATCGTGCGTCGTTCCGACGCAGCCGCGCCACACACGCCGCGCCCGAATGCAACCTCAAGACAGCCAAGAGTGCCCTGGTATGGCCCCACCCGCATCAACATACCGGGCTTCACAACTCTGTAAAATCCTGTCCACAAAAATCCAAAAGCGTTGTGGACCAGCGAACTCACGGTCGCCATCTCGGCGATCTCGTCGTCGATTCCTTCCAGCACGGCAGCAATGTGTGCCGCCAACTCCTCATATGCCTGCTTCTTGGGGACTCCCCGCAGGTCCAGTGTTACTTCTGCCATGCATTCAAGTTAGCCCGGCCGACAAGCCTATTTGAAGATCCCGAAATGGCCGAGCACGTACCAGAGTATGATGAAGATGAGGATCGTTCCGCAGCCGCACCCGCCCCCACCCAGCTTCTTGGCACCATAGCCCGCCGCTAGTCCGCGTAGAATTTTGCTCATGCGGCGCCTCCTGTGCACGGACCGTACCTGAGCGACCGGCCCGGCAACCAGGGGCACTGTTTCATTCCGCCTCCGTAAATCGTCTTTCCCTCACGCCGATCCCCAGTCGCGACCGGCCCCGATACCTCGCACCCTGCTCTGTTGATACCACCGATGAAAATCCGACTCAACGTCCGACGACAGGCCCTCGCTCGCATCGCCACTTTGCTCGCCGCCTCGTTGCTCACAGCCGCCGCGGCAGCGCAGCCCACCACACCGGCGCTGATCGGAGCGTGGCGCGCCGATACACCACTCCCAAATGGCGTGGTCCAGACCTTCAGTTTCACCGCCGATGGAAGCTTTGACCTCACAAAGGATCTTTCAGTAGACGGTACCTACCAGATCGACGGGAATCGACTCATCGAGACCGTAACATTGCCGAGCGTTGGTGCATCCCGTACCGATACAGCAACCTTCGCAATTGCGGGAGACTCCCTGGTTGTGAACGAACAGGGCACGACAGTACCGCGCGTTCTCCACCGTTCCGGCTCTTTAGCATCCACACAGTCCATCGTTGGTGACTGGACAATTCAGGTCGGCACCGAGATGGCCGCGCACTATGCGTTCGATGCCGCCGGTGAAATGCACGTGCGAGCACGCGTCGGCGACGAACGAGGCAAGTACGTCGTCCGCGCCGACACCCTGCATCTTTCAAACGATGAGTCGTTCCAGCTTCCAGCAGTCGCTCGATTCGAAATTGCCGACAGTGTGCTGACCCTCACACCACCGAGCGGAAAGCAGCCTCGCCACTTTCACAAGGTTCCACTTCGTTAGCCGATCGCGCTCAGATCGGCATCCAGCACTGACAGACCGGCGTCTCTAGATACGTGGACGCTCATCGTCCCACAGCACGATCCCATACACCAGTTTGCCAGCGGATCTTAGCCCCTTGACCCCGGCACGTAGCGTAGCAATCCTCGTCACACCAACCTGCGCGCAAATAATTACGTCCGGCGCTGGGACGATCGTGTTCGTGGCAAGCATGGCGTAGTTGGTCGGTACTGCCATGACTATAAAGTCATAACGTCGTGCCATTCGCTCCAGTGCATCGTGCATGTCACGCACCGCACCAGTGGCCGCGACTGCGATGTCACCATGCCCGCTCGGCAAGACTGCAAGCGGTCTGTCTCGTCCAATTGTTGTCGTGATTATTGCGGACGATATATCCACACGCCCCGCCAGAACCCCCTGAACGCCAGGCTCTGACGCCACGTGCAGTAGCGACGCAATCATGCTCGTCGAGGGATCGCCATCGACTAGTAGTGCGGCGCGCGCTTCGTATGCCGCTACCGCAGCAATGTTCGCGGCTACGGTCGCGACAACAGCCGGTATATCGCCTGTAAACGTCACGGTTGGTACCCGTGCTTCAGTCGCGGCGAGATGCAGATACAGCGTTCTGTATCTGTCCGATGTTACGTCGATCAATAACGGNNCGTCGCGTTCGTTCCAGCATCGGGGTCGGTCTGAGCACGCTCAGCACGCGGACGTTCGCTACCGCTTCACCCTCTCGCATGTGCGCAATACGCGGATGACGCAATTCACCCACGAAGACCACGGTGAACCCGACTGCCAGCGCGATCACGAGCGCGGAGCCGAGCATCGCGATCGGAGGCGCTCCAACGTTTGCGACTGCGCGCGCGCGCTTTGCCACAGTGTCGATCACCGCATTTGAGTGACGCATGGAGTCGAGCAGATGTTGCGCGTTGATGAACTGTTGGGTTGCGTTCTGCTTTGCGGTTACAAACCCGCTCGTATCAATGCGCGTGACCGTCACGACGGGAAGCGGTGGCGGCGGAGCGAGCAGCGGCGCCAGGCGCGACCGCAGTTCCGACCGTCGCTCGGTAGCAGCATCGCGAATGAGTCGTCCCAGTTCATTGACGCGCGCAGTCAGCGCGACATAGATGGGGTCACCAGCCCCCAGCGCGNNGCAACTTGTCCACCTGATCCAGCGAATCCATCCATACGCGGACACGCTGGTTTCCAGCCAGCGCAGGTGACGATCCCAGCGATTTGAAAGCTGGCGGCAGCGGCGATTCTGCGGCTCGATCCATGTTGGTTTGAAGCGTCGCCAGAAGACCACTCAGAGAATCGCGCTCCGCACGAAGCGCCGGAGAAAGCGTGTCCTGTGGAGCCGAAGCGGGCGGTTTCTCCAGCGATATGACTCGTCTGGCCGCGGCCAGCGCGGAGTCGGCCTGCCGAATCGAAGCCCGCGCAAGAATCAGCGCGTCGATCGCCCCTGTTGTGTCGCCATTCTTCTGGGTCATCACGGGACTCGTCGTCGCCAGAACGCGAGCCGCGTCACGTGGGCTCGCGATCAGCCCGAGCAATACGCTGACAAAAACAATGCCCGCGATGCTGCTCATAAGCGCGCGACGCCTTAATGCGTTACGAGCTCGTGCTGCAATCCAGACATACGTCGCGTTATCTGGTTCCATTCACCGTCAGTTCAGGGCCTTCGCTGGCGGATCGCCGCACCCACACAGGCATGCGACTCGGTGTCAATCTACCGCCGACTGTATCCATACCCGTAGACGACTGTGACGCATTGTCGTCTCTCTATGGACATTAACTGCGAACCGGCTGTCTCAGAGCACGTAGCGCTCCGAGACAGCCGGTAAGATGCGTCAGCCTGGATTCTTTTATTGAACCGTGATCGCCTGCTTCATGTTCATGGCGAGATGCGGTGTGCAGTGCGCCTCGTATGTTCCAGCAGGAATCTTTGCGAATGAGATTGTGTACGTCGCGTTCGGCTGGATGAGCAGCGGGCCAGCAAGGTCGCTCATCTGGTTCGGCATGTTCGCCGAGAGCTGTGGCTTGACCGCGGCTGGAATCAATGCCGGATCAAATGCAACGTCATGTGGGCCACCGCTGACGCTCGTGTAACGGATGCCGTCCCCTTCCTTGATCGTGATCGTCGCCGGATCAAATCTGTAACCCTGCGCATCGCCAATCATCTTCACATCGTGGATCGTGCCTGTAATCGGGGCCGCAGCAACAGCACCAGCCGCCGCTGTCGCGGTCGATCCTGCGGCCGCTGGAGCGACAGCAGCTGTATCAGCCGCGGGGGCCGCGGTGGCCGTTGTATCGGCAGCCTTCTCGCCACCGCCGCATGCTGCGAGCATGAGGGCGCTGGCCGCTATTGCACTAAAACCAAAATACCGCATCTGCTTTATTCTCCTGGATAGGTGCGCCCGCGAGGTTTCCCGTGAGCATTGTGAAACTATTCACAATTAGCCCCACATTCAATGTTGACACATGTTCGGCTCTCTGTCAGATTGTCAGGATGATCCGCATCGCTACCCACCACGCGCAGCATCATCTCCATGTCCTGACGGGCCGGGGAAGTTGTCGCATGTGATAGGCTGACCAGCCAATCCAGCACTTCCGGGCTCGTCCAATCTCTGGACGGGCCTTTTTTGTTTTCTCCACCCTCAAAGTTCTTCCTGATCACTACCAATGAAACTGAAAACCCCGAGGACTGCCCCCCTTGCCACAAGACGCCCCGCGGTCGGTGAGCCGATCCTCCGCATCGCGCTGCCCAACAAGGGTCGACTGGCTCAGGATACCCGCGACCTCTTCGACGACGCCGGACTCGAGGTCCGCGCACTCAGTGACCGAGCGCTCCGCGCATCACTTGGCGGCGAATTCGAGGCGATCTTCGTCAGATCCCAGGATATCCCCGAGTTCGTCGCCGATGGTGCGGCTGATGCCGGCGTGACAGGACTGGACATTATTGCCGAAAGTCGCCTCGAGATCGTGAGCCAACTGGATCTGGCCTTCGGCAGATGCCGACTTGCTGTCGCGACTCGCGATGAAAACGTCATCTCTTCCGTGGAAGAGCTACCACCGGGTACTCGGGTTGCCACATCCGTCCCCAATCTCACCGCGAGCTTTTTCGATAACCAGGGTCTCGACGTAATAATCGTCCCCATTTCCGGCGCTGCGGAAATCGCCCCTCACCTCGGCATCGCCGACGCCATCGTGGACCTGGTGTCCACAGGCTCCACGCTAAAGACCAACGGGCTCCGCGAGATCGGGACAATCATGTGGTCCACAGCGCGGCTTGCTGTCGCTTCAGATCGATCGACGTGGGCTCCAGCGAAAGAGACGGCTCTTCAGGAGCTCTCAACCGCCCTCGATTCCGTGACCTCGGCCCGAGGACAACGGTACCTGATGGNNCCGACGGTCATTGATGTGCTCGACGGTGGCAAGCACGTCGCCGTGCATGCTGTCGTTCCGGCAGCTTCGATATATCGAACTATCGCAGACCTCAAGGCGCTCGGCGGGGAAGGTATCCTCGTTACGCAGATCGAGAGACTCATTCGATGAGTAAATTACCTTACAGTAGTGAGCAAATCCTAACAGAGAGTCTCGAAAACCTTACGCCGCCTCGGCGCGCGTCGCTCTTGTGCCGAGGATCGGACCGTGTGGGGCTGACTGCAGCTCCCGTTCGAGTGATCCTTGATGATGTAGCGATACGTGGCGACTTGGCTCTAAAGGAGCTGGCGTTGAGACTGGATGGCGTCTCACTCGAATCTCTGGAGGTACCTCGAGCGCGCTGGGTCGAGGCACTCGACGCCATCGACCCCGACCTCGTGGCAGCGATGAAACGGGCCATCCGGAACATCGAGGTGGTTCAGCACGCGCTGCTTCCTGTCGCCGCCACTGTCTCTCCCGAACCCGGCATCGTCATAACTCGGCAGCCGATCGCTCTCGAGCGGGTAGGCGTTTATGCTCCGGGCGGCCGAGCGGCTTACCCGAGCAGCGTACTGATGGGTGTAGTGCCGGCTCGAGTCGCTGGCGTCCGAGAGATTGTAGTCTGCTCGCCACCTGGTCCGGATGGATGCCCATCTGGGGTCGTGCTCGCCGCCGCCGAACTGGCTGGCGTGGATAGGCTCTTTGCCATTGGCGGTGCAGGTGCCGTGGGAGCAATGGCCTACGGGACAGAGACCGTTCCACGGGTAGATCGAATAGTCGGCCCCGGTAACGCGTATGTAGCCGCCGCAAAACTCCAGGTCGCCAGTTCGGTTGGAATTGACTCGCCGGCCGGTCCTAGCGAGCTGCTGGTGATAGCCGATGCCACCGCCAACGCTGATGTAATCGCACGAGAACTCCTTGCTCAAGCGGAGCACGACCCGGAAGCCGTCGTGATTGTCGTGGCAATCGGAGAAGAAGTAGCGAGAGCCATCATGCTGCGCGTGATGGCGGCGTTACCGACCCAACAGCGTCGCGACACTATAGAAAAGGCGCTGACCTCGCGCGGGGCATTTCTGTGGACATCGGATGTCGGGACCGCTATCGACTTCAGCAACGACTTCGCACCGGAGCATCTGCTGCTGGCGATAAAGAATGCTGCACAGCTGCTACCTCGCCTGCGCACCGCCGGCACGATCTTCGTTGGCCAGTCCAGTTCTGTCGCATTCGGTGACTACATGACGGGCGCCAATCACGTTCTGCCAACCGGCGGTCTTGCCCGCTCCTACTCCGGGCTCTCCGTGTTGGATTTCATGCGCTTCACGACGTACCAGCAAGTTGATCCAGACGCCGCCGCGAGCCTTGCCGGTGACGTCGGAACCTTTGCGGATGCCGAAGGACTTTTCGCACACGCCGCAACAGCTCGGCAGTGGGGAACGAGCGAATGGAGTCGATCATGACTCCCGGACTCACTCGCGAGAGTTACAGAGCGATTTCCCTGTATGCGCCGAACCGTGCGCCGGCGAAGATCGATCTCAGTGACAACACGAACCTCTGGGGTATCCCCCCGGAAGCAATGCGCGCGATTTCCGACACTGCCCTGTGCACTGTGACACGCTACCCAAGCCTGTACGCAGATGGCGTCAAGGAGGCGGTCGCCGATTACCTGCACGTTTCTCCCGAAATGGTGGTGACGGGTTGTGGGTCGGATGATGTGCTTGATTCAGCCATACGTGCTTTTGGCGAGCCGGGCGATCTCGTCGCGTACCCGGATCCATCATTCGCGATGATTCCGATTTTCGCGAAGATGAACGGTTTGAGGGAGATTTCCGTCCCGCTTACCGCTTCGGGAGACGCTGATGCCGCGGGATACATATCCGCACGCGCAAGGATCAATTATCTGTGTACGCCGAATAACCCAACCGGCACTTCGTTCCTCTCGGCTACGATCGAGCAGATAGTTGAGAATACGGAGGGCGTGATAATAATTGATGAGGCGTACGCCGAGTTTGCCGCTCAGAACTGTCTGCAACTTCTCAAACTTTCGCCGCGCGTCGTGATCACCCGTACACTCAGCAAAGCGTTCGGGCTGGCTGGACTGCGTATCGGATACGCGGTTGGCGATCCACTGATGGTTGCGGAAATTGAAAAGTCACGCGGCCCGTACAAGATAAGTGGAGTTGCTCAACGTGCTGCCGTCGCAGCACTCACCGATGGTGTTTCATGGGTAGATGAGCATGTTCGAATGACAGTAGCCAACCGCGAACGCCTGGCGGTCTGTCTCAGGTCGATCGGACTCGAATCGCTGCCGAGCGATAGCAATTTCCTGCTCGTGCCAGTGACAGATGCAAATGGTTGGGATCGGCAATTGCGCAACATGGGGATCGCTGTGCGTCCGTTCACGTCGCTGCCGCGAATCGGTGATGCGTTGCGAATCTCGATCGGACCGTGGTCAATGATGGAGAGGTGCCTTGAGGCCCTGCGGGAGATTTGCAAGTGACCCGGAAGACAGTAATCACGATATTCGACTACGGCGCCGGCAACATCCATTCTTTGGTCAAGGCGCTCGACACAGGAGATGGAGTGGAGGTACGTCTTGAGACCGATCCCGTGGCCGCGCTGCGGACTGACGCATTGGTGCTTCCTGGAGTCGGTGCGTTCAGCAACGCCTCTGCTCGCCTCTCGACCGGAGCGCATAAAATGCGCGAGGAAATTTTGGCGGGATTGCCGACTCTCGGGATCTGTCTTGGCATGCAACTACTGTTTGATTCAAGTGAAGAAGGGGAGGGGAGCGGGCTGGGTGTAATCCCCGGGCGGGTTAGGAGGCTGCGGGCCACACGTGTTCCACAGATTGGTTGGAACGAAATCGAATCTCTCGATGAGTCTCTCCCGGAAGTGGCATATTTCGCCAACAGTTACGTTTGCGAGCCAGACTCGGACGACTGTATAGTGGCGTACAGCACACACGAGCGCGACCGGTTCGCATCAGTCGTTTCTGCAGGTAATGCGATCGGTGTGCAGTTCCATCCAGAAAAGAGCTCCAGTGCTGGTGTCACTTTTGTACGAGACTTTGTCAATGGAGTGTGTCGGTGATCGCAATTCCTGCGATAGACATCCGCGAGGGCGCGTGTGTACAACTCGTTGGTGGCTCGTATGACGCAGAGCAGCTCCGACTGGACAACCCGCCGGCAGTTGCACACAAATGGGAATATTCAGGCTTCCGCCAGCTTCACATTGTCGATCTCGACGCTGCGACCGGACGTGGATCCAATGTCGAGTCGATTCGCGAAGTGCTTCGAGCAACGTCCATGGACGCACAGGTGGGCGGTGGAATCCGAAACGAACAGAAAATCGAAGAACTTTTCGCGGACGGCGCCAGGCGCATCGTGCTTGGAACTCGCGCGATCGAGAGCTTCAACTGGCTTACCGATATGGTCGAGGCATTTCCAGGTGCACTGATTGTCGCAGCCGACGTGCGTGACCGGCACGTGGTAACTCACGGTTGGTCGAGTGTTTCCGATCGTTACGTACTGGACCTCGTTGAGGATCTCAATACTCTTTCACTCGCTGGAATCATGGTCACCGCGGTCCATCGGGAAGGACTGATGCAAGGTACTGATCTTCCGTTGATGGAAGAGGTCGTGGAGGAGAGCGCGCATCCTGTGTGTGCGAGCGGAGGCATCGGCTCCCTTGGTGATCTACGCGCTCTCGAAGATCGAGGTGTCGCTTCTGTAGTAATAGGTATGGCACTCTACACTGGCGCGCTGGATCCGGCGGCTGTTGCGGAGGAATTCGCGGAATGACCGCAAGGATGATTCAATGAGTGAAAAGACGAGGGTCGAACGCGTAACGAGCGAGACTCAAATACAGCTGCAGATCCAGCGCGGAACAGGGAAGGGAATTGTCACTACCGGCGTGCCATTCCTGGATCACATGATGATCACCTTCGCGCGATACTCCGGGCTTGATATAAGACTGGATGCGAGCGGTGATCTGAGACATCACACGATCGAAGATGTCGCAATTGCGATGGGTCGTGCGGTGTCCGATATCATGCCGCAGTCAGCGGCGCGCTACGGTGAGCGCACCATCCCCATGGACGAAGCGCTTGTGCAGGCATGTGTTGACATGGGGGGGCGTCCTTTCTATTGCGGACCATTGCCGAGCACGCTTTATGATCACTGGATGCGATCGTTTGCGGATAATGCCAAGGCAACGATTCACATCAGAACCCTTCGTGGGTCCGACCGCCATCACATTATAGAGGCAGCGTTCAAGGCAGTCGCGCTTGCGATACGCGATGCAATGCAGGACTCCGGAGACGGCGTAGTGTTCAGCACCAAGGGCGCGGTATCGTTGGAGGTTGAGTGACTCTTACGCGCAGGTTGGTTGTGTGCCTTGACGTGAAGGACGGCAGGGTGGTGAAGGGGACGCGCTTCTTGAATCTTCGCGACGTCGGGGACCCGACCGAGCTTGCTTCCCATTACGAAGCCGACGGTGCCGATGAGATAGTCTTTCTCGATATCTCTGCGAGCGTCGAGGGGCGCAGTACGCTGCTGGATGTTGTACAGCGAACAGCTGAGCGGTTATTCATTCCGCTCACAGTCGGGGGTGGGATTCGCACTGTCGCCGATGTGACAAACGTACTCCGCGCCGGAGCGGACAAGGTTGCTATCAACTCCGCTGCAGTTACAAATCCGCACCTGCTTACCGAGGCATCCGAAGTCTTCGGTGCTCAGTGCGTCGTATCGAGTATCGATGCCAGGCGAAGCGGCGCGACGTGGCGCGTCTTCACGCACGGCGGCCGGATTGCTGCCGATCTGAATGCGATCCAATGGGCGCGTACGTCGGCCAGCCTCGGTGCGGGCGAAATACTTCTCACCAGCATGGACAGAGATGGATCTCGCGATGGGTACGATATCGAACTCACACGCGCGGTGGCTGACGTCGTGAACGTTCCGGTCGTTGCCTCAGGCGGCGCCGGCTCTGCAAGCGACGTTGTAGCTGCCATGGATCTGGGCCACGCCGACGCTGCACTTGTCGCTGGAATACTTCATGACAGTACGACAAGTGTCGGCGAGATCAAATCGCAGATGCGGGCTGCGTCGTTGCGTGTCAGGTACGCGGCATGAACGAATCCTACCTGAACGCCGTCGCCGAAGTCGCGACACTCGCAGGCGATTTTGCGATGACCCATTACCGCGAATCGCTTGATGTAGTTCTCAAGCAGGATGGTTCACCGGTAACCGTCGCGGATCGTGGCGCCGAGCAGCTGGCACGCAGTTGGATCGAAGAACGCTTTCCTGACGACGGAATCCTGGGCGAAGAATTCGGTGACATCAGACCTGACGCGAAGCGGCGCTGGATAATCGACCCTATTGACGGAACCAAGAGTTTCATCAGGCGAGTGCCGTTGTGGGGAACTCTCATAGCAGTGGCCGAGGGCGACACTGTGCTGGCTGGGTGCGCCTATTTTCCGGTGATCGACGAAATCGTGGTAGCGGCACTGGGCGAGGGATGTTTCTGGAATGGTGCTCCGTGCAGCGTGTCGTCACAGAACGCGATTACGAGATCCACGGTCCTCGTCACTGATGATCGCTTCCCCAACACAGTCAATCGGGCCAGCGCATGGCGCACCCTCGCAAGCCAGGCGGACGTGGTGCGAACCTGGGGCGATTGCTACGGTTACCTGCTCGTTGCAACCGGCCGCGCAGATGTAATGCTGGATGACATCGTTGCTCCATGGGACGCCGCTGCGCTGTATCCGATCGTCACCGAGGCGGGCGGTGTATTCACAGACTGGCGCGGGAATCCAACTCCTTTCGGCGACGATGTGATTGCTACCAATGCCACATTGGCTGCAT
The DNA here is from genome assembly GCA_003155795.1 of Gemmatimonadota bacterium. GTDB lineage: Bacteria > Gemmatimonadota > Gemmatimonadetes > Gemmatimonadales > Gemmatimonadaceae > Fen-1247. The sequence goes on along the minus strand of PMEM01000013.1, from coordinate 162,094 downwards.
CGGTTCGGCAGATCCTCATACCGCCATCCTCATGACAGCTGACGATTTTGATTTCGACAAGGGTTCCGGCCTGATTACAGTGGTGACACAGGACGCTGAATCCGGTAGAGTACTCATGGTGGCACATGCGGATCGTGAAGCGCTGGAGTTGACACTGGCGACTCGCGAGATGCACTACCGTTCCCGCACGCGCGGCCTGTGGCACAAGGGCGCGACCAGTGGAAACGTGCAGCGTGTTGTATCACTCACAGTCGATTGTGACGGAGATGCCGTCCTGGCCAGAGTTATCCCAGCTGGCCCGGCGTGTCACAACGGCACCACTTCCTGTTTCGTCAACGAGTCGAACGGCGGCGCGCTCACCGAACTCGCCGCCGTGATCGACGCGCGCGCTCAGGACACCAGCGCGAGTGACAGCTATACTCGCCGATTGCTGGACGATCGCAATCTCAGATTGAAGAAGATTGGCGAAGAAGCAGCTGAGCTGCTTGTAGCGCTCGCCGATGATGACCACGAACGAATTCGAGAAGAGGCTGCGGATCTGTTATATCATACTCTCGTCGCCATCCGCGCACAGGGCGTGACGCTTGATGATGTGCGTCACGTCCTGGCTAACCGAGCGCGCTAGAAGCTGAGCAGGAGTGCCCTGTCCACCTTTGTTGTATCGCCAAGATACGCCCAGTGGAAATCCTTCATGTACTTGCGAGCGGCGGCTTGTACCGCTGCCGGTGTTACGGATCTGAGATCTTGAACGAACGTCATGGCATGACGATAGTCACCTTGATACAGTTGCGAGCGAGCGAGAAAGTCGGCCTGTGATGCGTTCGTCTCGTTGTCGAGAAAGTATTGAGTTATGAACTGCAGCTCCAATCGCTGCAAACCATCGGCTGTGACAGTCTCGTTCTGGAGCTGAGTGATGAATGACTTCATGAGCTTCAACGTCGTATCAGGCGAGACAGTGGTGACATAGAGTCCAGATGCGCTGGCCGCTCGCTCGAGAAATGGCGCGTGTACGTCGTACGTCAGATTCTGTCGACCACGGATTTCCGCGAACATCTGCCCGGTCAGCACGGTTGCCGCGACGCGCAGCGCGGTGTAGTCGGGTGACGATGCCAACGGACCTGCGACGTAGCCAAGCAGGTAGTTCGTCGGAAGGGTGCGCTGAACCAGTACAGCGGATGCCGGACGAACCGGAATGGGATCCGGGAGCGTCCATTTGTACGAACCGGCAGGCAGCTGAGCGAGTGTCGAGTGGATCAACGATTCCAGATGTTCGCGCGTTACATCTCCGACTACTACGAGGAGCATCCGCGATTTCACGATCTGGGTCCGCTGGTAGTCGCGAAGCGAAGCCGGTGTTATCTGAGCGAGTGACGTTGCATTACCGGTTGGCGATACGGCATATGGGTGACCGGCAAACGCTACACTGTCCGCGAGATCAGAAACGTACGCGTCGGGGTCATCGCGTTCCTGTTTCTCACCGCTTATGAATTGCGACCTGACAAGCTCCACCTCGGCTGGCTGAATGGCGGGATACATCAGACGATCTGCGAAGATCGCCCATGTTGAATCCACCTCACTCGTGATCGTGTGGGCCCCAAACATCGTCCAGTCGATGCTCGGCTCCACGACAAAGTCCACTCCGAGCGCCGATGTCCTGCGGCGAAGCACCGTCTTTGGATAATGACGGGTACCCCGCTCGGATACGGTGAGCAGGAACGGTTCGATACCACTGGTTGCTTCGGTTACCTGACGCGTACCGCCGAGCAGGTATACGTTGGCGACCACGACGTTATTGGAAGTATTCCGCCGCAGGATCACGGGAATACCATCTACAGTGAAGCTGGACGTGAGAGTGTCAGCTGCAGTTTGCGCAACGACCGAAGTGCCGGATGCACACACCATTGCGATAATCACCGCGATTCGACGCAGCATCAGTTGGCCCCCTTCAGGTCATCGGCGGTAAGATGAATCTGCTGTCGACCTTCTGGAGAGATCAAAACGCCGGTGATGCGAGGTTTGCCGATGATGTACTTGTCCGCGTACGCGCGCAGGTCCGATATGCTCTGATGCGCCATGTTGTCAACGTAGCCCATGTAATACTCGAGGCTCGCCACGCTCCACCAGAAACCGAGGGTGTGGGCGAATGCAGAAGCCTGCTCCTGTCCAAACGCAGACGTAACCGCACGATGCGCCTGTGCGGCCTTGAGATCTGCTGGATCGAAGTACCCCGGTGTGTCGATCTGCTTGACCGCCGAGTCGAGCGCAGCAAGTGCCGGTCGCAGCTTTTCGGGTGATGTCTGGCCGCTGATGGTGATCGGGCCAGTGTGGTTCAATGTGTAGTAGTTGACGGTGACGCCCTGCCACAAGCCAGTATCTACAAGCCGTTGCTGAAAACGCGATCGCGGATCATTGAGCAGATCCGAGAACACGTCAGCTGCGTAGGTTGACTTGGGATCCTTCCCAACACTTGGCCCCTGCCATTGAAGCAACACGGTAACGGCATTGACCGGTGCTTCCACCACAACGGCATCGCTCTTCGTGAGAGCCGGAATGTCAGGTATTGGATCGGTGGCAAACGGGTCCGGTCCGCGTGCCCAGCTTCCCAATTGTTTCTCTGCAATCGCAAAGATGCTATCAGGCTTTACATCACCCGCAACTATCAGCACCGAGTTGTTTGGGATGTAGTACTTGTGCTGTATGTAGCGCATCTTCTCAGGTGTAGTTGTTGCTACTACCTGACGATCGCCGATCACGTTCTTCCTGGAGTAGTTGCCAGGATACAACTTCATGTCCACCTGCCGCTGCAGTTGGAAAAAAGGGCTTGATTCATTCCGATCGTATTCGCCAATAACAACCTGTCGCTCTACCGCAAGTTCACTCTCCAGAAAGAGTGGCGCCCTGAGCGCTGGTGTAAGCCACTGGATCGCACCTCGCACCGAGTCGGCGGGCACGGTGAGATAGTAGCTCACCGTTTCTTCCTGAGTTGTCCCGTTGAATACCGCGCCGAGTTGTGAAGCGCGATCGAGATACATGTCGCTCTCCGGGTACTCGGCGTTTGCGCGGAAGAACATGTGCTCGTACATGTGCGCCAACCCGGCGTATTCCGGAGTTTGCGTAAAGGAGCCGTTGCGAACATTTATCTCGACCGTTGCAAGCGGAACCCCGTGATTCTCCACAACGATGACTTCGAGGCCATTGGGCAACACGCGTCGTTGTATGATCTTTTCGAGATCTGCACGTTGCGCCAACAGAGACGCGGGTAGCAGAAATGCAGTGGCTACAAGCGCTAGCCAGGTTCGGCGAATTACAGCTACTTTCATCTTCCTCACTTGCGCGGAAACATCTCGTCTCGGTTGGCGAGCTCATATGCAGTCGCCGCGACCACGACTGCCGCCTGTTTGAGATCATCGAGCATCAGATGATCGTACACGTCATTCGAGGAATGGTGCGTCCGCAGGTCATATTCGATCGGATCCTGAATGAAATTGAATCCGGGAATCCCCGCATCGTCAAACGAAACGTGATCGGTGCTCCCCGTATTCCCTCGGCGCACAGCCACGACCCCGAGATCCTTGAACGGCCAGAGAAGCTGCTCAAATATTGGCACCGCCTTCTCGTTTGACTGGTCCCAGATACCACGAATTTTGCCGGTGCCGTTATCCAGATTCAGATAGGCGGAGACTTTCGAGACCATTTCCGGATGTTTCCTGATCCATCCGCGGGAGCCGTAGATACCCTCTTCCTCGCCACTCCATAGGGCGATGCGGATTGTTCGACGTGGCTGGAGGTTTAGCGTCTTCAGGATCCGCATCGCCTCCATCATCACGATCGAGCCAGCGGCGTTGTCGGTTGCGCCATTTCCAAAGTGCCATGAATCGAGGTGCGCACCGATCATTACATACTCGTCTGGTTTATCAGTTCCGCGGATATCGCCCAGTGTGTTGTAGGCGTTGAGATCGCTGGAGAGGAATCGATTCTGAACATCGAGTTGAACCTTTACCGGCACTCCACTCGTGACATTGCGGTACATCTCGTTGTATTGCTCCTGCGCGATTATCACCGTAGGAACCGGTATCTGAGCATCGGGATTTGTCGCAGCCCAGTCACCACCGCCACGAATGGTGCCGTACGGGCTACCTGATCCGGAAATTACGCCCGCGACGCCTGCGGCGATCACGAGCGAGTCACGATGCGACTGCTGCTTCTGAATCTTCACAAGGAGGGTATCCCAGCCGATCTGCCCACCGGCTCGCTGATGAACCGGGGCAAACAGTGAGTCCAGCGGAGTCCGTCGCTCGTATTCCTTGAATTCGGGCGGGGTCGCGCGCGGTGGCGTTATCAGCACGAATGCTCCGCGAAGCTTGGTTCCGTACTTCGCGATGCTGTCCACTCCACCCTCTACGACCATGACGGGAGCGGTCACGCTCCCCTTGGTACTACCAGTCCATGCACTTGGCTGACCAGGCATTACCTGACTGTAAGGTGTGAGGATGCGCCCTTGGTAGCTGATGTTCTCCCAGCCGCGCCCAAACCGGCCCCACGGCTCGATCGCCACGCCACTCAGCCCCCACGAGCGCAGCATCGCAGCGGTCCAGTCGTTCGCCGCCTTCATCCCCGACGAACCGGTTAGCCGCGGTCCAATTACATCTGTCAGATGGTGCGCGAGTTCCGGGATCTGAGAGTGATTCAGGCCTTCATCGCGAATTCGTGAGACGGCGGACAGGTCCACTCTCTCCTGCGCTATCTGTCCACTTACCGGAACGGAAAGCGTCAGGGTAGCAGCCATTGGAACGGCAAGTAGCACTCGCATGCGCCGTCTGAGTGGAACGACTCTGGATGTTCTCATTACAGTGTCCAGGCTATTGGAAAGCCGATTGGAGTGTGTTCGGCATACCGTATATTTGATGGGTTATGCACCCATTCCATATGGTATGGCCGGACGTATTGACGCGAACCGCGTGAGGTCGATGGAAAAATACGCGTATGACGAACTCGCGTCGCAACTCGATCAGTCACGATTGACCCGCGACGAGCCTATCGGCCCCTTTACGACGTTCCGAATCGGCGGCCCGGCGGATCTTTTCTACTCGGCCACGTCCGCTGACGATCTCGCGAACGCAATAGCTGCGGCACGACATCTCGAAATCCCGTTCTTCGTACTTGGTCTGGGCGCGAACATTCTGGTGGGCGATCGCGGTTTTCGCGGCATCGTCATCCGAGACCGTGCAAGCAGCTTCGAATTCCACGAAGACGGGCGCCTCAGGGCAGAGAGTGGCGTTGTTATGGCCGATCTGATCCCGCAAGCAGTTGAGCACGGTCTGTCTGGCCTCGAACACTACGTTGGAATACCGAGCACCGTCGGCGGCGCCGTCTGGCAGAATCTCCACTTCCTGAGCCCCGCACCGCAGCGCGAGCGTACAGTGTTCATCGCCGAAGTGGTTGCTAGTTGCGAAATCCTGAGCGAGTCCGGTGACCGTAGAACCGTGGATAGAGACTATCTGAAGTTTGGATACGACGACTCGATTTTTCACCACCGCGCTGACTTTGCACTTGCGGTAACCTTCCAGCTATCCCCGGGCAACCCTGCCGACATGCACCGGATCATTCAGGAGAATCTGAGCTGGCGCGGTGCCAGGCATCCATGGCTGCAGTTTCATCCGTCTGCCGGCTCGATCTTCAGAAAGATCGAGGGAGTGGGCGCGGGCCGTCTGATCGACCAGCTTGGCATGAAAGGGTTTCGCATCGGCGGTGCTCAGATCTCACACATTCACGCGAACATCATGGTGAATCTGGGCGGTGCTACAGCGCGCGATGTTCGCGAACTTATCGCGCTCGCTCAACAGCGGGTAAGGGATGAACTGGGTCACGAACTGACGCCGGAAATCGCTTTTGTCGGAGAGTTCTGATGGAAAACATGGATAGCGATAGAGACAGTGATCGCGGTAGTGATATCGTTGTAATCCGCACATTCGGCGATGCGATATCGGCGCACATCGCCCAGGCGGCGCTGGAAGCCAACGAGATCAGATCAATCATCATCGGAGACGACGCCGGCGGCGCGTACCCGGCACTCACTTTCACCAACGGCGTCCGGCTGGCAGTGCAGCACACCGATGCTGTACAGGCTCTCCGGCTGCTGGACGAGAATCCGGACTGAGCTCTTGACTCTATAGCATGGTATAGAGTGCATCATACGGTGTGCACGACCGTGCATGCCCTGTTGCCCTTGATCCAGAGGAATTCTCACCGTGACAACAACTGAACTTGATCTCGATTGCGGTTGGACCGTTAATGATGTCGTCAAGCGTCACCCGGCCACCCTGGAGGTTTTCAATCGCTATGGCCTCGACACGTGCTGCGGCGCGATGTTGACTGTCGAACAGGCTGCACATCAGGACAACGTGGACGCCGAATCACTCTGCGCGGAGCTGCATGCCGCCGCACGGCCGCAATAGGACCTGCCACGAATGCTCCCGCACCCGTACATCCAGCGCGTGCCGGCTGTGCGAGCGAAGGGCTTGCGTGATACCATGACGCCGAGCGATGCTTCATTGGCGAAATGTTACTCGCGACAGTGATCCACTTCATCAGGACGATGGTGATAGTGATAGCGCTGCATGATCCTCGTGACTCCGGCGAATTGAGATCGTCGTCGCATGCATGAGAAATGCGCGGTCTTTGGTGTGTACGCGCCCAGCTTGGAATCCGCAGAGGCCGCGCGTCTCGTGCACACCGGATTATGGACGCTGCAACACCGGGGTCAGGAGAGCACCGGGATCAGTGTGAGTGATGGCGCTACCATCCGCACCCACAAGGGGCAAGGGCTCGTCGCGCACGTGTACGACGAAGCTTCTCTCGGGCGCCTCGTCGGCCGCATAGCGATCGGACATAACCGATACTCCACCTCCGGGGGCAATGGACTGCGTCATAGTCAGCCAGTGGTGGATGATAAGATGCTCCTGGCGCTGGCGCACAACGGCAACCTGCCCAGTGTCGCGGCGCTGTCACGTTCGCTCACTGATGCCGGCGTAGACATCACGGGCGCAAATGACTCCGAGCTGATGCATGCTGCGCTCGGACGCGAGATGGCGCGCGGCGTCAGCCTGGAAGACGCGGTGCGCATGTGCTTCCCTCTGTTCACGGGCGCGTTCTCGCTCGCGCTCCTCACACCACGGGCGCTAGCCGCCGTGCGGGACGTGCGTGGCATCCGCCCGCTATCGCTGGGCCGGATCGGCGACGGCTACGTAGTGTCGTCGGAAACGTGCGCCATTGACGCTGTGGGCGGTACGTTTCTGCGTGACGTGCGACCGGGCGAACTGGTAGTAATGGACGAGAACGGGATGCGGTCCGTGCAGCTCGAACCTGGCAAGGAGCAACTCGACATTTTCGAGTTCGTATACTTCGCACGCCCCGACAGCATGCTGCTCGGCCGCCGGGTGAATGAGGTGCGGCGCCAGTTTGGCATCCGGCTCGCGCGCGAGTGTCCGGTAGATGCAGATGTCGTCATCCCGGTACCGGATTCCGGAGTACCGGCTGCTGTCGGCTACGCGGGCGAAACTGGCATCCCGTTCGACATTGGACTCGTCAAGAACCGGTACATCCACCGCACGTTCATTCAGCCGGCGCAGCGACTGCGCGAAGTCGGCGTGCAGCTGAAACTCAATCCCATCGCAGAGGTGTTGCGCGGCCGCCGCGTTGCTGTCGTGGATGATTCGTTGGTGCGCGGGACCACAGCGCGGCAGATCGTCGCGATGCTGCGGCACGCGGGCGCACGCGCGGTGCACTATCTCGTCTCCTCACCTCCAGTGCGCTACCCGGATATCTACGGGATCGACCTTCCCAGCCCAGCCGATCTCGTCGCCGCGACGAAGTCAGTGGATGAGATCCGGCAATCCATCGGGGCCGAGTCGCTGACGTATCTGTCGTACGATGGGATGATTGCTGCCACGGGTCTTCCGGAAGATCACTTCTCAACCGCGTGCTTCAACGGAGTGTATCCGCTTGAGAACCTGGACAGGTCCGTGCTAACCGACGTGTGACTGCCTGGCCGCCTCGTGTAGCGTACCAATCGTCCATCGGCACTGTCGGTGATTAAGGGGCCCTGCATTTGCACTTAACCTCGGATCGGAAAGGGCCGCCGATTCTACGTCAACACATCACCCCAGCACGGACCGGCAATGATCCGCAAACTCAAATCCGGCGAATACCGGCTATACTCCAAAAAGACCAATCCGAAGACGGGAAAACGACGTAATCTTGGTACCTTTAAAACGCGCACTGCGGCTGAAAAGCATGAACGCGACGTGCAGTATTTCAAGCGACATTAACTACCCGAACGATCGTTCGGAGAGGTGAACAATGACTGCCAAAGCAACATTTGGCGCTGGATGCTTCTGGGGATCAGAAGTGGCCTTTCAAAACGTTCCGGGTGTGACGGCAACCACCGTCGGATACGAAGGGGGATCGAAGCCCGAGCCCACGTACGAAGACGTGTGCAGCCACACCACCGGCCACGCCGAGGTGGTTCAGATCGATTTCGACCCGGCAGTTACGAGCTACAACGCAATGCTGGACGTGTTCTGGAACAACCACGACCCCACAACGCTCAATCGCCAGGGACCAGATATCGGCACTCAGTATCGATCAGCAATCTTCTACCACGACCAGGAGCAGAAGGAGCTCGCCGAACGCTCAAAGGAGCTCGTTGCTGCGAGTGGCAGATTCAAGCGCCCAATCGTGACGGAAATAGTCCCCGCTTCCACGTTCTGGGTCGCAGAGGATTACCACCAGCAGTATCTCGAGAAGCGTGGCCTCGCCAGCTGCCACATCTAGGCCAACAGCTCGCTAGCGACATCGGTGGTTAACCGCTGATGCGCGAGAATGGCAGACCGAGCACCTCCAGCGTCTCCGGCAGCGGCGAAGACGCCGTTACACTTGTACACAGCTCTGGTGCAACCGCCAGAATCACCCGTCACGGCGCCCATGTTGTGAGCTGGGTAGATCCCTCTGGACAGGAGCGGCTTTACCTCAGCCCACGGGCCCGGTATGGCCCGGGCGAAGCCATTCGGGGCGGCATCCCGGTAATCTTTCCCCAGTTTGCCACCGGCCCGCTTCCCAAACACGGATTCCTGCGCACTCGCCGCTGGTCCCTGGTCGCGAACCTCGGTGACAGCGCCACATTCCACATCACTGACGATGACGAGACTCGCGCGCTCTGGCCGCATCGCTTCCGCGCCGAGCTCTCCGTTGAGCTCGCGGAGATGCTTACCGTCTCGCTCGTAATTAGAAACTCGGGCGACTCGAAGTTCTCCTTCACCGCGGCGCTCCATAACTATCTCGCGGTAACCGACGTCCAACAGGCGGCGGTCGAAGGGTTGTCCGGCCTGGTATACATAGACAAGGTGTTGGACGGCACGCGTTGCGTCGAAGAAGGTGCCGAGCTCCGCATCCGCGGCGAGACTGATCGGATCTATGTATCCGGTCCTCGCCAGGTTGCCGTATCTTCTGCACTGGGTTCGAGCTCTACGGTCGTTGGTGCTGATGGCTTCGGTGACTGGGTCGTATGGAACCCATGGCGAGAACTTTCTGCCTCTCTGGCTGACATGGAGCCTGACGACTACCTGGAAATGTTGTGTGTTGAAGCGGCACGGATATCCGATCCGGTGGTATTAACTCCGGGCGCCACCTGGAGTGGAACGGAAGTTATCGGCGCAACCTGAACTAGCCAGTTCGGCTGGGGTGTGCAGCAATATGGTCATGCATTCAACTAGGACTGACGCTACAGTTTTGATAATTGACGACGAACCGGAAATTCGTCACGTCGTTCGCTCCGCACTTCGCTCGACCGTTGCTCGAGTTATCGATGCGGTTGACGGCCATACCGGACTTGCCGCAGTGCGAGCACAGACGCCCGATCTGATCGTTCTGGACCTCGGGCTTCCCGATCAATCGGGCCTGGATCTCTGTCGCTCAATCCGGGCATACTCGCTCGCTCCGATCGTTGTTCTTACAGCCAGGCACATAGAATCTGACAAGGTCGCGCTCCTGAACGCAGGCGCCGACGATTACGTGACCAAACCGTTCAGTACATCCGAGTTTGCCGCGCGGGTCGCCGCGCAAATCCGCCGAGCCAGAACAGCTCGCCCTGGAACTTCCGGAGTAGTCGAAACGGACGGAGTTTCGATCGACTTCACCTCTCGAATTGCGACTCGCGACAGCAGACCGATACGACTCACTCCCATCGAATGGGCCATCCTGCGAGCGCTCACCGGGGATCCTGGTCGTGTCTACACTCACCAGCAACTCTTTGACGCAGTGTGGGCACGAGAATTCGGTGACGCGCGACAATACCTGCGAGTTCACATCACCAACCTTCGCCGCAAGATTGAGCGCGACCCCACACATCCGCACGTTATCATAACAGAACCGGGAGCCGGCTACCGATTCGGCATACCGATGGCACAAGAATCGGCGTAACGCGTCTCGTGGAACGTATGGCGCAGCTTCGTTCAAGTGCAGCGAAGTCAGTCGCGTTGTGGTACGGTTTGCTCATACTCGCAACCGTTATCATGTATCTGGCGAGAGATCGTCAGGAGAGCCAGGCTCATGTAGTTCTCGTGTATCTGTTGATCGTACTAGGCGGCAGCGTGAGTGGCGGGCGTCCACTTGGATTCACCCTCGCAGCTGCATCGACGATACTCGTCTCCTACTATTTCCAGGCTCCATTCGACGAGTTCTCGCTATCAAAACCAGTCGATGCAATAGTCCTTTCCGCATTCATGGCGACCGCCGCAACAACAACATATCTGCTCGTTCGAGCACAGGAAGAGGCCGCAGAGGCGCGCGCGCGCGCCGAGGAAATCCAGCGACTCTCCGCTGAGGCCAGTCATGCTGCCGCACTGCGCGAAGCTGCACGCTTCAAGGATATTCTTCTGGCTTCGGTATCACACGACCTTCGCACACCGCTGACAAGCATCAAGGCGCTCGCGCAGGATGCGGCCGATTCCGGAGACGCGAATTCTGTCATCATCGTTGCGCAGACCGAACGACTCAGTAAGATGGTTGCACATCTTCTGGATATGTCCCGCGTAAACGCCGGCGCGTATCCCATGTCACTCGAGGTAAACACAGTCGAGGACCTTGCCGGTGCGGTCGTGACGGAAATGATGGGTGCGAATGCCGCGGACCGTGTTCATGTTACAATCGACTACTCCGCTCCCGCGCTGGTGGGGATGTTCGACTTCGTTGAGACCATCAGAATCCTGACCAATCTCATTGACAATGCGCTACTGTATTCGCCGGATTCCGAGACAGTCGAATTGTCAGCCTCACGAGTTGGCGACTGGCTGCAGCTCGATGTCGCTGACCGGGGACCTGGAGTTCCAAAAGACGACGTCGAGCGCATCTTCGAGCCGTTCTACCGTCACGCTGCAACGTCCGGGACCGCCCCCGGTACCGGACTCGGTCTGGCAATTGCCCGATCACTCGCCAAGGCACAGGGAGGAACGATCGAATACGCGCCCAGAAAAGGGGGCGGCAGCGTGTTTACTCTCAGGCTTCCCGCAGTCGAAGACCCGGGATTCCAGCTCGACGAATGACCAGCAATTGCGTTTGCGAAGTGCTTATCCTTCACGTTGATCTTCTCAACCCACATAATATTCAGATATGGACCATTCAGCAGCCTTTCTAGGCTTGATCGATTCGGTGCACCCTAAAGTCCGGGACGTGACAGTGGAGCAGACTCGTGCCAGACTCCTCGAAAATCCTTCTCTGCAACTAGTTGACGTTCGCGAGGACAACGAGTGGTCAGCCGGTCACATAACCGGGGCGTCACACCTCGGGAAGGGCGTGATTGAGCGGGACATCGAGACCAGAATTCCCGATAAGAACGCGGAAATCATCCTGTACTGCGGTGGGGGGTTCCGATCCGTACTCGCAGCTGATGCAATCCAGAAGATGGGCTACACGAACGTCGCATCAATGGCCGGCGGATGGCGCGGGTGGAAGGCGGCTGGAGCACCAGTCGAGTGATCCTGACAGCTTTGTTTGCCGTCGTGTCTCTCGGATCCGCCCCCACAACACCAATAGCCTCGACAACTGCGCTCGACCCGTTTCAGACCACCACTTCCGATTCGGTTCCGCACCGAAAGGTCGCGCGCAAGAAATCCGTTTCCTCGCGTGCACGTCCGGTCAGCGATACAACGCCTTCCCAGAAGACGCCGCCATCACCCGCGTTCACCGTTACTCCGCTTCCGAATTCCCTGCTTCCAAAGAATCGGATCGTTGTATTCTATGGGAACCCGCTTTCCAAGAAAATGGGCGTGCTCGGTGAATATCCGCAGGCAACGATGATTGCGAAGCTGCAGGATGAGGTACGCAAGTTCCAACTCGCCGATCCTTCGACCCCCGTGAAGCCGGGATTTCATCTCATCGTTTCTGTCGCACAAGGCTCACCGGGGAAAAACGGGCTCTACCGGCTGCGGATGACGGACTCCCTGATCACCTACTGGTGCAACCTGGCAGAGAGCAAGGGATACTTGATTTTCCTCGACGTGCAGATTGGAAAGAGCACCGTGCAAGCGGAGCTTAAACCGCTCATACCGTATCTCAAGCGGCCCTACGTGCATCTTGCACTGGATCCTGAATTCTCGATGCATCACGCGTCAGAGGGGTACGTCCCCGGCAAGAAAGTCGGCGTCATGGATGCAGAGGAAATCAACTACGCGATCAAAACTCTCGCGGATCTGGTTGCCGAGAATCATCTACCGCCAAAGATCCTCGTAGTCCACAGATACAGGCAGGCGATGGTCACTCATTACCGCGAGATCCGCCCGGTACCAGAAGTCCAGTTCGTAATGAACATGGATGGATTCGGTAACCCGCAGCTGAAGCGCGACTCGTACAACGCATACGAACGAATGCAGCCTGTACAGTTCGACGGATTCAAGCTCTTCTACAAGAATGACAGGCCGATGCTCACGCGCGAAGAGGTTGTGAAACTGAAACCATCACCACTGTTCATTACATTTCAATAGGTCGTCTCGAACCGCTGATCGAAGTACTGCTCAATCAGGGACGCCCAACGAGGCGTCCCTTTTTTTCGTACCATGTGAACGTCCAGTGTGAAACCGAGAGTTTTATCTCGCCTTCAGAACATCGCTCACCGAGGCCCTATGACCAGCAGACGCGACTTCCTCAGGACCACCGCGCTCGGTGCGGTAGCTATTGCGGGTACGGCAGGTTTCACCCATGCCGCGCGTGCAGAATCCTTGCTCCGAAAGAGCCATGGTGATTCTGGTGATCCAATGGCCAATGAGATCGCACTGGCCGCTATCCAGGCCGCAAAGGATGCTGGCGCTTCCTATTCCGACGCGCGCGTCGGCAGGTACCGCCGCCAATTCGTGGCGGCACGAGAACACCAGATAACCGGAGTAAGCGATTCCGAGTCATTTGGCATCGGAGTCCGCGCAGTGGTAAATGGTGCCTGGGGATTCGCTGCAACCCGGGACGTCTCACGCGCCGGTGCGGTCAGGGTTGCTCAGGAGGCCGTTCAGGTGGCGCGCGCTGCACACACTGTACAGCGCACTCCCGTTGTCCTCGCACCAACGCCCGCCGTCACAGGAACCTGGCGCACTCCGGTTCAGCAGGATCCGATCGACATCCCCATCGAGGATAAGGTTGCGCTGTTGCTCGCGGCCAACGAAGCCGCACTCAAAGTCCCGGGTGTACGTTTTGCGAATTCCGGTCTTGCGTTGCTGAGAGAGGAAAAAACTCTCGCCACAACTGATGGAACGCTCGTCACACAGACTTTCATACGTGTTGGGCCATCATTCACCGTGACCGCAATCGGGGACGGCGATTTCCAGTCGTACACCGAGGAGCTCGCACCACGGGGTTCAGGTTGGGAATACATAACTGCGCTCGACATGCCCGGTAACGCGCCGAAATGGGCGGCACTCGCCGCGGAAAAACTCACCGCACGGTCCGTAGATGTGGGTCGATACGATCTCATACTTGATCCGACAAACCTGTGGTTGACGATCCACGAATCCGTCGGACACCCGACAGAACTCGATCGCGCACGTGGCTACGAAGCAAACTACGCCGGAACCAGCTTCGTTGCGCCACCAGAGAAGATGATGGGCAAACTGAAGTACGGCTCGCGATTGATGAATATCCAGGCCGACAGGGTGCAGCAGGATTCCCTCAGCCAGTGCGCGTGGGATGATGAAGGCGTTGCTGCAGAATCCTGGATGCTCATCAAGGATGGTGTCTTCCATGACTATCAGACAGTCCGTGATCAGGCACCAGCGATCGCATCGCTCAATGGAGTCAACCACTCACATGGTTGCTCCTTCGCTGATTCATGGGACAGTGTGCAGTTCCAGCGCATGCCGAACGTGTCACTCCTGCCGGGTGAACATGATTCTACCATTGATGACATAATCGCTGATACCGACCGTGGCATCGTCATCAAGAATCGCGGTTCGTGGTCAATCGACCAGCAGCGCTACAACTTCCAGTTTTCTGGCCAGGTCTTTTACGAAGTCAAGAAGGGCAAGATCACCGGAATGCTCAAGGATGTCGCGTATCAAGCGCGAACTCCGGATTTCTGGAGTTCCATGGACATGATCGGAGGCAAGAGATCCTACTGGCTCGGTGGAACGTTCTCCGATGGAAAGGGACAACCGGGTCAGTCAAGCTCCGTCAGTCACGGCTGCGTTCCAGCAAGATTTCGCCAGGTGAACATCATCAACACTGCGAGGAGCGTCTGATGCCGGATACTCTGATGAATCGCGAAACCATGCAGGCTCTCTCGAAGCGAGTCCTCGCAATGAGTAGCGCTGACGAGACGCGAGTGAACATCACCAGCGCTGCAAGCGGCAATACACGTTTTGCGGCCGGTGACATAACAACCAGCGGCGACGTTGATAACACGCTGATATCGATCACCAGTACCGTGGACGGGCGCAGAGCATCGACCACGACCAACCTGATTGACGACGCTTCTCTCAAGCGCGCAGTAGATACGGCGCTTCGACTCGCCAAGCTCTCACCGCGGGACCCGGAACTCGTCCCGGAATTGGGCCCACAGCAATACCAGGATGTGATCGCAAGCAATAGCGATGTGTCCAACCTGGGTGCAACCGCACGTGCACGTGCGGTTGAGCAATTGATCACTGCTACTCGCAGCCCTGGCGGCGCAATGCCAATAGATCCAGCCTCTCTGTTCGTAGCCGGTTTTCTTGAGGCGAATGGCACGGCTGACTGTGTTGCTACTTCCAAAGGCCTTTTTGCGTATCACGCCAGCACTGACGTATCGCTCTCTTGCACCGCAAGAACACCCGACGGCACTGGATCCGGATACGCATCGTCGGGTGGACGATCATGGACGTCGATCGACCCGAGCGCACTCGGCAGACGCGCTGCTCAAAAAGCTTTCGCATCGCGCAATCCAGTAGCAATCGAGCCGGGACGCTATACCGTTATCCTGGAACCTCGCGCCGTTGCTGATTTCATCCCCGGATTGGTCGGCTCACTCAACGCTCGCTCCGCTGATGAAGGTCGCAGCGCCTTCTCCAGGAAAGGCGGTGGAACAAAGATCGGAGAAAAGATCGTCGACGAACGCGTGACGCTCCTTTCCGATCCATTCGATCCTGACCTCCTCGGCCAACCGTTCGACACAGACGGGCTACCGTTGAAGCGCGTCGTATGGATAGAGAACGGTGTTCTCAAAAATCTTGCATACTCGCGGTTCTGGGCGCAGAAGCAGGGTGTCGAACCGACCGGCGGTGCCGGTGGTGGGTTCGGACGCAATCCCGCGGGGCTCAAACTGACCGGCGGGTCCAAGTCAGTTGATCAACTGATTGCGGAAACCCCACGCGGCGTGCTAGTCACACACTTCTTCTATATCCGCTCTCTCGATCAACGAACCGTGTTGTTGACAGGACTGACACGAGATGGCACGTTCCTCATCGAGAACGGCAAGATCAGCAAGAGCATCAAGAATTTCCGCTGGAATGACAGCCCTCTTCTCTCACTTGCACGCCTGGCCGATATCGGAAAGCCGGAACCGATCGAAGCTGGGCTGGTCATGCCGGCATTGAAGATCAACGACTTCACTTTCTCGTCGCTTTCGGACGCAGTGTAGCCACGTAAGCGCTACACATAACCACTGGATTCAGAAAACACCGGGTAGCTTTCACGCTGCCCGGTGTTTTTTCAATCTCCATCCGCATCGGTTTTCTCCGATTGCGGTCTCACTGCAAGATCTACAGCCAGCCAGACAAGCCGCGATATCGGATAGAGCAGCACGGGAAGCAGCACCATCGCCGCTACCAACCCGTACTGCAGCACATCCCACGGCACTCGCGGATACGTCACGATCAGCACGCCCCAGAATCCAACGGCGAATATGACGAAGCACAGCGTAATGTTCAAAAGCATCCCGCCGATATAATAGTCGCTCTCTTCACCCCGCTCCAGCGCAATCCCGCAAGCCGGACACCGCTCGTGGAGATGGAACCAGTCCCTCAGCACTGGCTTCCCACCACAATTGGGGCATCGCGTAATCATGGCGCGCCCAACCATTCGGCCAACTACTCGCAGACCCGGCCATGCGAGTCTCTCCGGTTCAGACATTCGTGTCAGCTCACTCAGGTTACAGGTACTCCGTGAAGGCTAATGGCTACGCGAGCTAAGATCCTAGCAGAAACTGCCGAGCCTACCGTACCGCCTGTCAGCTATCCATTTTCATAGGCATGAATTCGAACCTCACGCGCTGCATTTCGAGCTTCATCATCGTCCTCGCCGTGCCTGTCATCGCATCAGCTCAGGGTCCATTCGTGCCAGGATCGATCGCCCCGGATCCGGGGGAGCAAAAGCACCTCAGCAATATTCGCGAGCTGACCAACGGTGGGGAGAATGCAGAAGCCTATTTCAGCGCCGATAGCAAGCGCCTCATCTTTCAGAGTACCCGCGACGACCGCACCTGCGATCAGCAGTACATCATGAACGTCGATGGCTCCAGTGCGCACCGCGTGTCGAATGGCAAGGGCAAGACGACCTGCGGCTACTTCATGGACGGCGATCGCCGCATCTTCTACGCATCGAGCCAAGCTGTCGATACCGCATGTACGCCACGCCCCGATCCCTCAAAGGGGTACGTCTGGCGGCTCGACCCGTATGACATCTACACGGCCAATCCGGACGGGTCTCACACACGTCGACTGACCAACTATGGCGTCTACACCGCGGAAGGAGTCCTTTCGCCTGATGGGAAGCACATCGTCTTCACATCCCTGAAGGGCGGCGATCTGGACATCTATACCATGAACGTAGATGGCACCAATGTGAAGCAACTCACCCACCAGGTGGGGTATGACGGCGGCCCATGGTGGTCTCCGGACGGCAAGCAGATCGTTTACAGAGCGTTTCACCCAACCGACCCCAAGGATCTCTCCGACTACAAGACGCTGCTGGCCCAACGTCTCATTCGCCCTAACAAGATGGAGCTTTGGTTGATGAATGCGGACGGGTCCAACCAGAGACAAATCACTCACCTGGGCGGTGCGAACTTCGGACCTTCCTGGACGCCGGATGGAAAGAAGATCGTCTTCTCATCCAATTACCACACCGACCCAAAGCTCGGGAACTTCGACATCTTTCTCATCAACCCGGATGGAACACACATCGAGCAGATAACTACCAATGCCACGTTTGACGGATTCCCGATGTTCAGTCCGGACGGGAAAAAGTTCGTCTGGGCCTCCAACCGCCATACTAAGAACCCCCACGAGACAAACGTCTTCATAGCGGATTGGCGTAACTGATTGCTGAGAGATCGTGATGTCGAACTTCTGGCAACAATTCGCTAAATTGTCGTGATGATGACGTGATAATGTCTCGGTGCTGCACGACGTCACCCCGCCGAAGGTCGGGGTCCAGCCATAGTCGTGCCCGTCAGCCAGATCGGCAGCATCATCGCAGCCTCGCCCATGGATCCCGACCTGCGGTGGGATGACTGCTACTGCTGCAGCTCCGCTAACCAGCAGAACTGTCAACGAGGCTGGTCCATTCCTCAAGCGCCTTGTCCAGATCTCGGCGCGCCTGATCCAGTTTCTTGCCCAGGGCTACGGCCTTCGCCGTCCCTTCATTAGTCCCGTACATCCCGGGATCCTCGAGCTGCCTGGTCATGGTCGCCACCTTCGCCTCAAGCTGCTCAACCCGCGCCTCCGCAGCCTCGGCATTCCGCTTCACGGTGCGCTTGACCGATCGCTCCTTCTCGAGTTCTGACTCCCGGCGGCGAGTCTTCTGCTTCTGATGAACCCTCCGGAGGCTCTCTTCTTCTTCCGCGTTGACACGGGCAGCGTGGTCCCGCTCTTCGCTCACGACCTCCCACTCTGAAAAACTCCCGGGAAAGTCCGTCACGTGCGTGTCGTGGAGTACCCACACCCGATCGCAGAGTGCACGCAGCAGCGCGCGGTCATGGCTTACAAGAATGACCGTCCCATCGTAGCTCTCTATTGCATCCTCGATCGCCTCGATCGATTCCACATCCAGGTGGTTCGTAGGCTCGTCGAAGATCAACAGGTTGGCTCTGGACAGCATCATCATCGCAAGCGCAACACGGGCCCGCTCCCCACCAGAGAGCGTCGCCGCAGTCCGCGAGGTCTCATCGCCAGAAAAGCCGAATCGACCCAGATGTCCGTAAATCAACCCGCGTTCCCACTGCGGGCGCATATCACTTATCACATTGTAGAGCGTCTTGTCGCCCGGCACCTGCGTCATGTCCTGCCGGTAGTACTCCACCGTGATAGAGCCGCCCAGCCGCAGTTTACCAGACGCAGGCGTGCGGTCTCCAATCAATGTCTTCAGAAACGTGGATTTTCCTGCGCCGTTTGGTCCAACTATCCCAAGACGCTCCGTGCGATTCACTACGGCTGTGAGGTCACGTATCAACGTCCGTTCGCCGATCGCAATCGTCACGTGTTCCGCAACGACAACCTGATCACCACCACGCTCAGCCGTTTGCAGCCGCAACGCCATAGAGCCACTCTCGCCCGGAGGCGGGCTCAGACGCGCTACTCGCTCTAACCGCTTTCGTCGTCCCTTCGCCTGTTTTGAGTTCTGTCCGGCGATGTTTCGACGGATATAGTCTTCTTCCTCGGAGATGACCCGCGACTGCTTCGAGAATGCGCGTTGCGCTGCCAACCGCCGCTCGGCACGTTGCCGAACGAACTCCTCGTAACCACATGCATAAGGCGTAGCCGAGCCAGCCTCAAAATGCAGAACGTGATCCACAACCGCAGCAAGAAAGGCACGGTCGTGGCTTATCAGCATGACCGTCTTTGCCGTTTCGCGCAGGTACGATTCCAGCCACGCGGTCGTATCAAGGTCGAGGTGGTTAGTCGGTTCGTCCAGCAGTAAAACATCAGCTGGACTCACAAGCTGGCGTGCAAGGCCAACACGTCCTCTCTCGCCACCGCTCAGATGCGCGAGTGGCCGAGTTCGTGACTCTACAGGGTCGAACCCCAGACCGTGAAGAACAGCATCGACGCGCGGTGCAAAGGTATAACCGCCTTCTCGCTCGAATCTCTCGAGATCTCGAGAGTAACGGTCCAGGTCTTTCTGCGTGCATGACTCGCCCAGCTCACCCAGCCGCGTAGCCTGATCCGCCAGTGATTTTTCGAGCGCTAGAAGCTCCGAAAACGGGCCTGCGGCAGCCTCCCAAACCATGGAAGCACCCCCGAAATCCCGATGCTGGTCGAGTACCGAGATCCCGAGCGTCGGTGACTTGGCGACCGCGCCAGTTGTTGGACGCTGCGCACCGGTGATCAACTTGAATAGCGTCGTCTTCCCTATACCATTCCGCCCGACAATGCCCCACCGCTCGCCCTCGGCGATGGTGAAGGTAATGTCCTTGAATAGTGTATTCGCGCCGAAATCAACGGACGCGTTCGAAACAGATATTAGTGTCAACTATAGGTCTGGCTTGAACGTGGTAACAGCGCGTAATGTAACGGAGGTGCCGCCTTACCCGCCCTCCGCGAGAGGCCCTGATGCACCATTTGGCGCACTACTCCGCCGATGCGACCCAGGCCTTCCAATCCGCTTCTGCGAGACCAAGCGTGACCTTCTGTCCAAAGCGGACAAGCGGCTGCATGAGGAGCAGCGGTTCATCAGCCAGCTTGGCGAGCCAACTGTCGTCGTTCATGCGTGCGTGCTGCAATCCAAGATCGTTGTAACGCGCTGAATTCCTGTCGATCAGAGATCCGACCCCGAATTTTTGCGCAAATCTACGCAGCTCTCCTAACGACGCGGCTCGCTCGTTGAGATCCACGAAGTGAATTTTAACCCGACGGTCAGTAAAGAAGCGCTGCGCCTTGCGTGTATCGGCGCTCTTGCGGGTCCCGAATATCTGGACTTCCATCTCCGCTAATTTAACAAGCATGGACGACGTTCCCACTCGTTATCACCCCGCCTGGTGGGTCCCCGGCGGTCATGCGCAGACGCTCTGGGGAAAGGTGATCAGGCGACAGAAGGCCATACCAACTCGAGTTGAACGCTGGGAAACACCAGACGACGATTTCCTCGAAATTCACCGGCTCGATGCCTCCGGCAACAGCGCGCAGGACACACCTCACGTTCTTCTCCTCCATGGACTCGAAGGCACTGTACACTCGCACTATGCGCAAGGACTTCTCGGCGAGATGCATCGGCGTGGCTGGAGCGCAGATCTGCTTATTTGGCGGTCATGCGGCAGCGAGCCAAACAGAGCTCGACGATTCTATCACTCCGGTGAGACTCAGGATCTGGATCTTGTAGTAAAACGGATCGTGCACGAACGCCCGAATTCACCTCTTGGTATCGCTGGCGTATCACTCGGCGGCAACATAATGCTCAAGTATCTCGGTGAGATGGGGGAAGCGGCGCGCTCGTTCATCGTCGCTGCTGCAGCTGTCTCGGTACCGTTCGACCTTGGACGTGGTTCCGACTACATCAACCGCGGGTTTTCGAAGCTGTATCAGAAGTACTTTCTGGATTCGCTCAAGCAAAAGGCCATCGAGAAACAGTCTCGCTATCCGGATTTGCCCAGCCCTGAACAGGTTGGTATGATCGAGAGCTTGCGAGCGTTCGACGACACAATCACCGCACCGGTTCACGGCTTCAGGGACGCTATAGATTACTACGAGCGCTCCAGTTCCATTCATTATCTCATGGACGTTGCAGTAGACACGCTTCTTCTGAATGCATTGGACGATCCGTTTCTTCCGCCGGACATCCTCGATGATGTAGCCAGGATTGCGGTGGCGAACCCACGCATTACGGTGGACTTCCCACGCCGCGGTGGTCACGCCGGGTTCATAGGCGGGCGCAATCCGTTTAGACCTTTGTACTACCTCGAACGCCGAGTCGGGGAGTTCCTTGCAGACAAGTTTGCAGTCGCTGCAGTCAAAGCTGTCAACCCTCAACTCTGACAAACTCATGCGCACAACTTCCTTTCTGATCGGATCTTTACTTCTGGCCGCGCCATCGGTTTTGTTCGCGCAGACCGGTATGACACACGACATGTCTTCAATGACAATGTCATCGAGCACAAGCAGCGCACAGGACGACACTATGCTTCCGCCGGACGCCGCACACTCACTCGCGCGCCTTGAAGCCTCGCCACGTCATGGGGAATGGGTCACGCTTCACACATCGACCGGCGACGCGTTGCAAGCCTGGGTTGTCTATCCTGAACGGAGCACCAAAGCGCCAGTCGTAGTTGTCATTCATGAAATATTTGGCATGAGCACGTGGATCCGTGCTGTAACCGACCAGCTTGCCAAGGAAGGTTACATCGCAATCGCTCCCGATCTGATACCGACAACAAAAATTCCGGTCGGAGCCGACAGCCTTACTACTCAGGACGCAGTGGCCGCAGTCTCCAAACTTAATCCACTCAACGTCCAGGCTGGCATCTTCGCGGCAGCTAACTATGCGATGGCGCTACCATCGGCA
The DNA here is from genome assembly GCA_003155795.1 of Gemmatimonadota bacterium. Taxonomy (GTDB): domain Bacteria; phylum Gemmatimonadota; class Gemmatimonadetes; order Gemmatimonadales; family Gemmatimonadaceae; genus Fen-1247. The sequence continues at coordinate 140,089 of PMEM01000013.1, read as the reverse complement.
CTGCACAAGTATGGCGTCGTCGGCTTCTGTTGGGGCGGCACTGCGTCGTTCGCTCACGCGGTCGTCTCGCCGAAGCTTGGGGCATCAGTCGTGTATTACGGAACATCGCCCAAGGCGGCAGACCTTCTTTCAGTACAGGCTCCCGTGCTTGGACTGTATGGCGGCGCTGACGCACGAGTTGTCGCCACTGTCGCACCTGCTGACTCGCAGATGAAGGAAATGCACAAGATCTACGATCCGAACATCTTCGCCGACGCCGGACATGGCTTCCTTCGAGCACAAACCGACAGGAACGGGGCCAACATGAAGGCCACAGAACAGGCGTGGCCGGCAACAATCAACTGGTTTCGCAAGTATCTTGGGTCATGATGTCGCTGCATGAAGCTGCGGTCGTTTTTTACGCGGGTGTCTCGGGCATCGGCTTGCTGCTCTCCGTTTACGCAATGCTGCACGGCACTGTCCGAAAAGGTCGCGAACCCGGTGCAATCAGATTCCCGATGGCTGGGCTCAATGCTCCAGTCATCGGTGCCGCGCTGGTAGCCTTCGGAGCACTCGGCTACTTGCTGACGAAATATTCACACTTTAATCCCATTGCTGTTCTGATCGCCGCACTTGCAGCTGCAGCAGGAGGATGGATCGGAATGACTGTCCTCATGGCTAAGTGGGCATTGCGTGGATCACTCAATGATCCACATGAGGAAATCGAAGAGTTGCAGGGAACCGTTGCGACCGTTACGCAGGCGATATCGCCGACTCAGCCAGGTCAGATAACGTATTCATTTCGTGGTCAGCCAACTCAGATTGCAGCGCGCAGTATCTCTGGTGAGGCGGTTGCCGCTGGTACCGAAGTCGTGATTGACAGAATTGGCGATGGGATTGCCGATGTGGAGCTCTGGTCCATCGTAGAACAGCGGCTGTAAGGTTTCAACCGCTCCATTGCATCCGTGAGTGTTACCTCGTAACGAAACGCAAACCGCGAAATTCAACGCTCACCGGACGTTTGAATTGTCGGACGGCAGAGCTACCATACTTCCGGAACGCTGGTGTAGCGGCGTGAACCTGGACCGTGTATCGCCCGCTACTGGGGACAGCCACATTCAGGCCATACGCGTCCACGCGTGGACTCCACACGAATGGCATGACGTACGTGTCAATTTCCTTTTTCCTTGAGTCAATAATCGTTGCGCGCACGTTCAGGTCGGGTATCACTCGTCCGGTCGCTGCATCGCGAATACTGATCCCGATGTTGTTGACCGGGCCGATGCTCCCGTCCGCTGGTAGGTAAGCGAGTCCGCCGTTCTGGAGCGCCCACACTCCCTGAGGAGGACCAATCAGAACGGCCACGGTATAATCGCCAGATTGTCGCTGCAGCCCGTTCGAAGGACGTTCGCGCAACACGGCGGCAATCGAGGATCCAATCGCTTTTCCCTCCGCGCGTGACAGTTCGATGGCATCACTACGGCTGCCGCGTGCAAGACGCTGTGCCGCTCCAGCAAGAGAATCACTCGACACGGAAACGTCGTCAAACCTCGCAGTTACATCTTTCCGGAATCGATCGCCGTTCACGCTATCCTCGCGCTGATACGTCGGCGTCCCAATACGAATTGTCAGCGTGAACGGGCTTTCGGGCAGAACCATGTTCTTGCCATACCGATTCAGAATCGGATGCCAGCCGAATGGAAGTTTTGCACGAATCTGTGTTCCTGTGATTGCGGCACCAAGCGTCGCATGCACATCCAATCCATTAACAGTTCGTCCGTCCGCTGCATCGCGCACTACGACCGATACATGTGCCGACCCGGGAGTGACTGTTGTGTGATGCGCCGGCACTGTGTCTACGCCAGCTTCGAGAACATAGTAATCATCAGCCGGCGTGATGAGATACGTGACGACGTACTCACCCGCCTCTACTTCTCCGCTGGCTGCCGACTCCTCACGCTCCACCCATTCCAACTCTCGCTGCGTGGATTCTCCCTGATTGGGCGATCGCTTGAGCTGAGCCGCAGTTGCAATTTCGCTGGGTTCAAAGTCATTCGTTGCCGCAGGGGTAGTCGTCGCGGTCGGTGCGCTATGCGCTTGGCGCTTTTCAGTTGCAACTGGATGCGTGTCTGCTGCAACTGGCCCGACGTTGCCGCTGTGTGCTGCGCAGCCCGAAGTAGATGCGAGAATCCCGAGCGGTGTGAATACTATCACCAGACGTCGCATTGAAATGCACGAGCGCGCCGCGCCCGCAACACGCGCCAGCTTGAACATCCCGCTTTAGACCGACGTAACGAACAAATTGAGCCAGGTTGGCCAGTTGCCGCTCAACTCAAAGAAATCGTCGAAGTACCGGAGCCCAATTGTCTCCAGTTCGATCACGAGATCGCTCAACGTGTCATCTGATGGAAGTGGTCCGATAGCTACCAGGTTCCCCTCAACGACGAATTCCTCATCCGTAAGGTTGAAGCGGGCGTCGATGGATTGACGTTCCAGCCCTGCACGCTCAAAAGCCTCGCGTCGGATGAAGACTGTCGGACGGTCGTGAGCCGCTCGTATTGGCATGCCCCAAAATTACCCCGAGTCCAGCCGTGAATGGCGTCGTGCTCTACATTTAGAAGCCCCCCATATGCCAAACTTCGAGTCTTCTTTTGACGTCATCGTCATCGGTGGCGGCCATGCCGGCACCGAGGCTGCCGTTGCGTCCGCCAGGCTCGGCGCATCTGTCGCCCTGATCACGAGCGCCCTCGAAACCATTGGCCAGATGTCCTGCAATCCCGCAATCGGTGGCGTCGCCAAAGGCACCGTCGTACGAGAGGTGGACGCGCTTGGCGGTATCATGGGCCGCGCCACGGACATGGCTATGCTCCAGTTCAGGATGCTAAACAGGAGCAAAGGCCCTGCGGTGTGGTCGCCCCGAGCGCAATGCGACCGAGGTTTGTACAGGAGAGCCGCCCGCCATCTGATTGAGGAGTTCCCGGCCCTTCAGACCATCCAGGGAACTGTCGCTCGCCTTATAATGGACAAGGCCGGCGGCACCGTCCTCGGCGCCGAAACACTCGAAGGTCGCCGCTTCGGAGCACGCTGTGTCGTCATTACCGCCGGCACCTTTCTCCGTGGTCGCATCCACATCGGAACAGACCTGAACCTGTCCGGGGGTCGCGCAGGTGAGGCTGCGACCACCCATCTCGCCGAGCAACTCGAGCGTGCAGGGCTTGTGGTCGAGCGGTTCAAGACAGGAACCCCGCCACGCATCGACGGAAGGTCGGTGGATTTCTCGCACCTGCAGCTCCAGGAGAGCGAAATCGATCAGTTCGACTATTCCTGGTCCCACTTCTGGCCTGAGCCGCGGCTGAACGCGGGAGTGACGCGTCATCCTGAGCAGCTGCCATGCTGGATTACCTACCTCGAAGCACCTGGCAAACAGATAATCGCCGACAACATTGGCCGCTCGGCGATGTACGGCGGCGCGATCTCCGCACGTGGTCCGCGCTACTGTCCTTCCGTCGAAGACAAGATCCTTCGATTCCCGAATGCTCAACGTCACCAGATCTTCCTGGAACCGGAGGGGCACGACACGAGCGAGCTCTACGTAAACGGTCTGTCGACGTCGCTGCCAGCAGAAGTCCAGGTCGAAATCCTCCACAGTGTCCGTGGACTCGAAAACGCACGGATGACACGCTCCGGCTACGCGATAGAATACGACTACTATCCGCCGACGCAGCTCGACATATCACTGCAGGTCAAGAGCGTCCACGGGCTCTACTTTGCCGGACAGATCAACGGCACCACCGGCTATGAAGAGGCCGCTGGACAGGGAGTTGTAGCCGGCCTGAACGCTGGACTCGCTGCTCTCGGGCGCCCACCAATCGTACTTGGCCGCCAGACATCGTATATCGGAGTTCTGATCGACGATCTCGTCACGCGAGGCGTTGATGAGCCATACCGTCTGTTCACCTCCCGCTCAGAGTTTCGCCTCACAGTTCGACAGGACAACGCGATTGAGCGCCTGGCTCCACTCGCCCTAGGGCTCGGCATTTACAGTGAACGGGAAAATGATGTCGTCGAACACCGCTTTGCCGCCGACAAGGAAATCCGCTCGCTTGCTGAGCGCACAAGTATCCGACCGGAGCAGGCGGCACGACTGCTTACCGAGAGCGATAGTAAGTGTTTGACTCACTCGGTAAAAGTGGCCGAGGTGGCCAAGCGACAGAATGTCTCGCTCGCCGCCTTGTTCGCCGCAGTTGGTGTGGGCGAGCACCTCGACCCTGACGCGCTGATATCGACAGAGCTTGAGATCAAGTATGCTGGCTACTTCGAGCGTGAACGGACCCAGGCAGACAAACTCAAGCGCATGGGCGAGTTCGCGTTGCCGGAAGATTTGGACTACGCCAACATGGCGTCACTCACATTCGAGGCGCGCCATAAGCTCGGTGCGCTCCGCCCTCGGTCCCTCGCTCAGGTGTCCCGCATACCCGGGGTCAGCCCAAACGATATTCAGAATCTGGTCATCGAAGTCGAACGGCGACACCGCCGCACCGCCAGGACCTAGATCGCGGTCAGGGAACAATGATTGTTCCTTTTGATTCCGGATCGTCGTATTTTCTTCCGCTTCGCAAAGCACGGAGCTCCACTTGGTCAGCGTATCGATTAGCGGCGCGAATGCCGTCTTTGAAGTTGAGGGAATGGACAAGTTCTGGTCGCTCAGGGGTCGAATCGAAGTACCTCTGGCACACATCACGGGCGCGAAGATTGACAGAGAAGCCGCGCGCGGTTGGTGGCACGGATTCCGGATGCCCGGCACACAGATACCCGGGTTGATAACTGCAGGCACATTCTATCAGCACGGCCGTCGCGTTTTCTACGACGTGCACGATACCGACAACACGATAGTTATCTCGCTGGATCACGAGTCGTACGATCACCTTGTTGTTGAGGTTGCACACCCACAAGCGGAAGTCGACAAACTCATGTCGGCCATACCGTCATCCTTCACTTGAGATGGGGAGGGTTCAATGGGCGCGGGAGCTGCTGCCGTTATCCTTGCAAAAGAGCGACATATTGTCGGCCGATTCCGGGACGTTGGTGTCACGTCCCCGGCAAGTGCGCGGCGGCTGGCAGATATCGGAGTTGGCGAAGGAATCGCATTGCGGCGGCTCAGACGACACGAGGTAATTCGTGAGGCGAGTCCGGGAATGTTCTACCTGGACGAGCCAGTCTGGAATGCCGTCAGAAATACTCGCAGGCGAATGCTGGCTGTGTTGCTGGTGATAGTGGTAGTGATAAGTGTTGGTGTCACGTTTGGCTTTCTATCGCTGACGTAGGACGCGGAGTAGTACTGGTGCTGATGTTCTGGCAATTCCCCTGAGGTGTCATTCACACATAAACGGAGCCGCAAACATGTCGAGCATTCGGAGCATATCGAGAATCGAGCCGGGCCAGTTCGCGTTGGTAATAGGTGCTACTTATGCTCTTCTGGGCATTTTCTTTGCGATATGCTTTTTCCTGCTTTCATCGTTCATTCCGGCATCCGCCGGACTGCCGTCCATGAGTCGCGGCCTCATGATCATTCTCTTCCCAATCATGTACGGGGTATTTGGCTACATCGGTGGTTTCATCGGAGCCATGATCTACAACCTGGTGTCCGGTACCGTAGGTGGAATCAAGGTCGCTGTTGCTGATTAGACATACTGCAATCTGCGGGAGATGAGAGCCAATCACTGACCAACCTGCAGGGCCTGAGCCGAGAATCAACAAGCCGGTAACGGATCCGGACGCTGCCCGCAATCTGGGGTTCGGCCCCCGAATCGCGGTAGATAGTCGACAGAGGCTACTGAATCGTGACGGCACGTTCAATGTTGAACGTGCCGGGACACGAGGCCGGCAGACGTTCGCGCCGTATCACGCGTTGCTGGGAATGGGTTGGGGCAGATTCCTTTTTCTTGTCGCCACGTTCTTTGTGTTGGTAAATGCGTTGTTTGCATTTGCGTATCTCGCTTGTGGGCGTGGCTCTCTGATCGGTCCCGGGTTCACTGGTCATTCTGCGTTCTTCAGTGATTACTTCCGCGCGTATTTCTTCAGTGTCGAGACATTCGGGACGATTGGCTACGGTAACATCGTGCCGTCGGGAATGGCCGCCAATATTCTGCTCACAGCCGAGTCGTTTGTCGGCTTGCTGAGCGCGGCACTTGCAACAGGACTTGTCTTCGCGCGTTTCTCCCGACCGAACGCGGCGATCGTTTACAGTAAGCGTGCGTTGATCGCACCCTACCGTGGTATCCGCGGCTTCATGTTTCGCTGTGCGAATGAACGGAGCGACCAGCTCATCGAAGTGTCGGTGCAGATCATGTACAGTCGCATCGAACGTCGACCGAGTGGGGAGCGTGTACGCGAGTTCACTTCACTACCGCTCGAATTTGACAAGGTCACGTTCTTCGCGCTGAGTTGGACCGTCGTTCATCCAATCGACGAGACAAGTCCGCTGCTCAACTGCACTCCGGAAGATCTCATCGAACGCGAAGCCGAATTTCTTGTATTGCTATCCGGGAACGATGATACATTCGCGCAGGTTGTGCACTCGCGTACATCGTACAAGGCGAACGAGATCGTCTTCGACGCAAAATTCAAGTCGATGTTCATCGAGTCGAGAGAGAGGGGAACGACAGGTATGGATCTGTCGCGCATTCATGATTACGATCTCGTAGAGAGCTAGCGCGTCGTCACCGGCACAATTGCTGCCGAAGGGAATCGTAGCCGGGTGCTGAAATGAGGCTCATTCACGATTGCGAGTGGGGCCCTGGAATCCGTCCCGACGACATTCGATCAGCACTCTAGCCGAACCAAAACCACAACCCTCATGGAGCTCCCATGTTCTTTCGTCAGGCTATCGCCACTGCGCTTCTCCCAGCTGCAGCGCTCGGCGCACAGGGAATGCCTGCACAGCCGATGGGGCATGCACCAATCGCGGCCATCTCCAGCTCAGCTACCGCAGAAGCCAAGTACACGCCCGACCGCGCGACCGTGAGTATCGCGGTCCAAACGAAGGCAACGACCGCTGAAGCCGCCGCAGCGGACAATGCCAGGAAACAAAGTGCTGTTCTGGCTTCCTTACGTGCGTTAGGTATGACTAACGAACAGCTATCTACCACGGGCTACAGCGTGAGCCCGGAGTATCGATATTCGCAGAACGCAGCACCGGTATTGACGGGGTATACCGTCACCAACACGATCCTGGCTGACGTGCATGACATCAAGCAGGTCGGTAAGGTATTGGATACCGCACTATCCAGTGGATCCAATCTCATATCATCGTTGGACTTCTACGCCAGCAATACCGACGCTGCGCGCGACAAGGCACTATCAGATGCGGTAGCGAAGGCCCGCGCCCAAGCTGATATCGCAGCGAGAGCAGCTGGTGGGTCGTTGGGCCCGTTGATGAGACTCGATGTCGGCGGCGGAAACGCAGCACTCCCACCTCGCCCGATGTACTCGGTAAGGGCAATGTCCGCGTCAGCGCCGGAAACCCAGATCAATGCCGGGCAGCAGACGGTCACTATGACGGTCTCCGGCAGCTGGCAGTTCATCGCAGGCAGATAGAGCAGCAAAGGGCAACAATAGGGTTTTTCCACGTTCCACAGAATTTCTTTTTCACGTTCCACAAAAGAGGGGCAACTCCACGGTTGCTCCCTTTTTTGTGCTTCGAAGGATCCACTGGCGCTATCAAGGAAGTTTTCATCCTTTTCCCCGCCCACGATGATGCGATCCAGTGGATACGGGCTTAGATTCCTCGACCTGTCCCTCGTCCGCAAAAACAACGGTAAGTGTCTAGAGTCATAGCTGTCGCAAACCAGAAGGGTGGCGTCGGAAAAACGACTACCGCCGTAAACCTCGCAGCCTCCTTGTCTGCCGCTGAACAGCGAACTCTCCTGATCGACGGCGACCCCCAAGGAAATGCGACGAGCGGCGTTGGTGTCCGGGAGATCGGAAAGACGATCTACGAGGTGCTACTGAACGAGGCAACGATCCGCGAAGCCAGGAAAGTCGGAGAACACTTCCGCCTCCTGGATGTCCTCCCGGCAACTCCCGATCTCGCGGGCGCAGAGATCGAATTGGTAGATCTGCCCCAACGCGAACAGCGAATGCGCTCCGCACTGGCCCCGATTCGGGACGAATACGACTTCATCCTCATCGATTGCCCTCCCTCGCTCGGCCTCATCACAATCAACATGCTCGCCGCTGCAGATGCATTGATTATCCCGCTGCAGTGCGAGTACTACGCCCTCGAAGGTCTCTCCCAGCTCCTGAATACGGTCCACCGCGTCCAGCAAGGGGTGAATCCCTCGCTCGCCATCGATGGCGTCCTCCTCACCATGTACGACGCTCGACTCAATCTGAGCCGACAGGTTGCAAGCGAAGCTCGGGAATACTTCGGCAACCAGGTCTTTGACACGGTCATCCCAAGAAATGTGAGGCTCGCCGAAGCGCCAAGCTTCGGAAAGCCAATCATTCTCTATGATGTGGCCTCAGTTGGTGCGAAAGCGTACATGGGAGTCGCCCACGAATTGATTCAACGCACCGCGGCGCTTACCAACGAACAGGCTGCGCCGTGAGCGCCGACAAAACGCCTCGTCGGCTCGGGCGCGGACTCGACGCACTGCTCGGCGAGAGAAGAACAACGTCAACCTCGCCGAAGCCCGACGAACCGGGCAATGCTCCAGCCGAATCTCGCACAGTGCTCCGGGACATTCCCATCTCCGAGATTGCGCCAAACCACTACCAGCCCAGAAAGGAGTTCAGCACAGACGAGCTGAAGGAGCTCGCAGACAGCATTCGAACCGCCGGCCTGCTTCAGCCTATCTCTGTCCGTAGCACCAAGGATGGGTACGAGCTCGTCGCTGGAGAGCGCCGTCTCCGTGCAGCGAAATTGCTCGGCTGGACAACAATCCCGACGATAGTTCGCGACTACGACGATCGCACGATGCTCACGCTCGCGTTGATCGAGAACCTGCAGCGCGCCGATCTCAATCCGATCGAGGAGGCCGAAGGATACACAAGACTCGCAAGCGAATTCGACCTCTCTCAAAACGAGATCGCAGACCTCGTCGGCAAGGATCGATCAACTGTTGCAAACCTCCAGCGCGTCCTCCAGCTACCCGCTGAAGTTCGGAAAATGCTCGAGACCGGGGCCCTCAGCCTTGGACACGCGAGGCCGCTCCTGGCACTGGAAGACCATGCCCTGGCAATCAAGCTGGCAACCGAGGCGGTCGAACATGGTCTCTCGGTCCGAACCATCGAGGAGCGTGTTCGACAGGATGCACCTCGGCATGAAAAGCCACACCGTGGTCGCCCACGGAAGGAAGACACCCGACCGCCTGAAGTCAGGCATGTTGAAGATCTCCTCAGAAGCCGATTCCAAACCGATGTCTCCCTGATTCGGAAGAAGCGGGACAAGGGTGAACTGCGCATCCAGTTCTACTCTACAGAGGACCTGAACAGGCTCCTGGAAATGATGGGCGCGCTCGAGTGACCGAGCAATTACCGAATATTCACACAGTTATCAACAAACATAGTAAGTCATTACTATGAAACACTTTAGCTTTTATGGACGGAAGCGAACGCTCACGTTATCCACAGGTTTCCACATACTTGTGGCGACCTCGATAATCGGCTGCGGCAAGGCTGTGGACCATCCCCAGTCGACCTCAAAGGATTTCAAGGTTGCGCTCGTAACAACGGGCTCGGTGTCTGACCAGGGTTGGAACGCTGGAGCATATCGCGGCCTCCTGCGCATTCGTGATTCGCTCGGCGCCCACATCTCAAACGTGCAGACCCAGACGCCCGCAGAGATCGACGAGAACTTCCGGCAGTACGGTAGCCAGGGATACAACCTCGTATTCGGCCATGGTTTCGAATACCAGGATCCAGCTATTCGCGTCGCGCCATCGTTCCCGAAGACAGCGTTTGTCATCACATCCGGAGCGAACACCGCACCCAACGTTGCGTCAGTACAATTTGCCTTCTCGGACGGAGCATACCTCGCAGGAATTGTTGCCGGCGCAGTGTCGCATTCAGGGACCATAGGCACCATCGGCGGAACTCAACTTCCTCCGGTGGTCAGCGCCTTCAGAGCATTTCAAGCAGGTGCGCGGTCCGTAAATCCAAACGTTAAAGTGCTGTCAGCGTACGTTGGCAATTGGGACGATCCAAGTGCAGCCAAGGAACAGGCTCTGGCTCAGATAGCCCGAGGCGCCGATGTGATATTCCAGAATGCAGACGCGGCCGGCTTGGGCGTCTTTCAGGCGGCACGGCAGTCAACTGGCGTCCGCGTAATAGGGTCCAATTCCGACCAGAACGCAGTTGCTCCGGAAGTCACGCTCGGAAGTGTTGTCATCGATCTTCCGCGTGCGATGCTGATGATTGCCCGCGACGTGAAGGACGGTACTTTCACGGGCCATACGTACCACCTCGGCGATGTTGAAGGTGTGGTTCTATGGAGAGGCAACCCAACGCTCTCGACAGAGATATCGCCAGAGACGCAGGCCAAGCTCGCTTCGGCAAAGAAGGCACTTGACGCTGGGCAACTCAAAATACCGGAATGACGAGCTCCACACTCATCGTTGATTACCTGGACGATCTACTCGACACGGATTCGATCCCGGACTATCCAAACGCATTGAACGGTTTGCAATTGGCAAACAGCGGCCAGGTTACACGCATCGCTGCTGCTGTCGATTTCTCGCTCCGCACGGTGGTCGCAGCTGCCGAGTCGAAAGCAAACTTCCTGATAGTGCATCACGGAATGTTCTGGGGCGGGTTGAAACCGATAGTTGGGACAACCTTCACTCGGTTGCAGACTCTGATCGCTCACGACATGGCGGTTTATTCGTCGCACCTTCCGCTCGACCGTCATGCTCTCTATGGCAACAATGCGTTGCTAGCCGCCGAACTCGACCTCGAACCGTCAGCTGAGTTCGCGCAGTTCAAGAACATCGCAATCGGCGTAGCTGGTCAGAGTGATATTGCAACGGCCGCCCTGGCATCGCGCGCCGATAAATTCGCACGTTTGCATGGCGGCTCTGTGCGCACTACTCCCGTGGAACCAGGGCGGAGAACTCGCGCATGGGCGATCTGCACGGGTGCCGGTGCCGACAGCGGAACATTGAGCGAAGCACGCGAACGTGGTATCGACACTCTCGTAGTTGGTGAGGGTCCGCATCATTCGGCGGTCGAGGCAGAAGAAAGTGGAATCACGGTTATCTATGCCGGACACTACGCGACCGAGACGCTCGGGGTGTGCGCCGTCGCAGCGCATCTCTCGGACCGATTTGGCTTGCCGTGGACGTTCATAGAGGCACCCACCGGTCTCTGACGTCATGCACGACGTCGCGTTGGAGCTGGCGTCGATCACCAAGAGCTTTGGTCGAACCACAGCATTGCAGTCCGCATCGCTTTCGGCGCGGCGCGGGACCGTCCATGCCATACTCGGTGAGAATGGAGCTGGCAAGACTAGCCTGATGCGAATCGCATTCGGGATGTTGCAACCAGATGCCGGAACCATCCGGGTGAACGGTGATATCAAGTCGTTTGCATCACCGAGTGCAGCGATAGCTAATGGGATTGCGATGGTGCACCAGCATTTCACTCTGGTGCGAGCGATGACCGTGACAGAGAACGTCGCACTTGGAGGTCGAGGGTTGCTCCATCCCCGGAAAGCGCGAAGTGAGCTCCTGGCGTTGGCCAGGCGTACTGGCTTCGCGATCGATCCAGATGCGCGCGTTGAAGAACTGCCGGCTGGTGCGCAACAGCGGGTTGAGATTCTCAAAGCGCTATCACACAAGCCACGAGTATTGATACTCGATGAACCGACCGCGATACTGACGCCGATCGAGGCTCATGATCTGCTGAACCGAGCACGAGAACTCGTCAACGACGGCGGAACTGCGATTCTTATCACGCACAAACTACGCGACGCGTTGAAGTTCGCGGACGACATCACCGTGCTGAGGCGCGGAGCGACCGTATGGACGGGGCGCGCCGACGAAGCTACAGAAGACGCGCTGGTATCGGCGATGCTCGGGGGAGAGCGCGCTCCGTTGGAGTCACTCGAAGGCAACAACAGTCGCCGAAAGCGAGCGTCTGTCAGCGAGGTTGTAATGGCGTTACGCAATGTGAGCGTGCGTGACGCGTCAGGAGTGGAACGCCTCAAGGCAGCATCTCTGGAAGTTTGCGCTGGAGAAATAGTGGGAGTCGCAGCCGTGGAAGGAAATGGCCAGCATGAACTTCTCCGCGTCCTCGCCGGCCGGATTGGCGCGACTTCGGGCGTGGTTACGCTACCGCCCAGCGTCGGCTTCATTCCGGAGGACAGACAGCGGGATGCGCTCATCCAGGACCTGTCACTACGCGACAACGTTGCGCTTGCCGGCGCTGGTGCAAGGCGAGGGATGATGGATTGGGTTGCAATCGGCGATCGAACTCGCAATCTCCTCGGAGCCTACGATGTCCGCGCACGCGACGAGAACGTGCACGCATCGACACTATCTGGCGGCAATCAACAGAAGCTCGTTGTTGGCCGAGAGATCGAATGGGCTCATGTCGCACTCGTTGCGGAGAACCCTTCGAGGGGATTGGATATCCATGCCTCCGCCGCAGTAAGAGCGCGGATCATTGAGGCGCGTGACTCCGGCGCCGCTGTTGTGATCTACTCCTCGGACCTGGATGAGATCGTATCGCTTGCTGATAGAGTCGTAGTCGTGTACGCAGGCAAGGTGAGTGAATGCGGAAACGATTATGAGTCCATTGGCCGCGCCATGCTTGGCGTTACGCCCCCGTGAGCCAGACCACAGCTTTTATAGTGGACACGCTCGTGCATGCCACACCACTCATGATCACCGGTCTGGCTGTCGCGATAGCATTTCGCGCCGGGATCTGGAATATCGGGGCCGATGGCCAGTTCATCGCCGGAGCGACAGCTGCTGCATGGATTGGAGTGAGTGCACCGGCCACGATTGGATGGTTGGCGCTCCCACTTGCGCTTGTTGCAGGCGCGATCGCAGGAGGGATCTGGGCCGCTATTGCCGCGTGGTTAAGATCCCGGTTCGCAGTGCTTGAAGTAATCAGCACGATCATGCTCAATTTCATTGCAACATATGGCGCGTCGTATCTCGTACGTGGACCGCTGCAGGAGCCGACGCACGTCTTCCCCCAGACAAGCAGCATTGTCGCGGGTGCACACATGCCAATTCTCATCTCCGATACTCGACTGCACTGGGGCTTCATTCTCGGACTGTTGCTCTCCGTACTGACGTGGTACGCGATGAAGTATTCGGCGACTGGATTCAGGATCCGGGCCAGTGGCATGAATCCCTTTGCAGCTCGTAATGCTGGCCTGATCAATGTGCCGAGAGTGACATCAGGCGCGTTCATCGTGAGCGGTGCGATCGCCGGTATTGCCGGAGGTGTCGAGGTTTGCGGCGTCACATTCGCATTGTACGAGAACATCTCACCCGGTTACGGATATACCGCGATCGCTGTGGCCCTTCTCGCTGGTCTCAATCCACTTGGAGTAATTGGCACGGGGATCCTGTTTGGCGCGCTCGAAACAGCGGCCGGCACGATGCAACGCAATGCAGGGATCCCTGCAACGACCGCATCTGTTATTGAAGCGGTTGTGATCCTTGGCGTTATCGGGATCGCGCAATTCCGCTCTCGTTGTTCGGTGTCCGCTACGTGACCAGCGGAATGGAGGCATTCCTGGAGGGGGTCGTCCGGACCGCAACTCCGCTGGCGCTTGCGGCGCTTGGAGAGACCGTCACCGAGCGTAGCGGGATAATCAATATCGGACTGGAAGGCAGCATCATTGCCGGAGCGCTCGGCTCGGTTGTTGGCGCCGCGCACGGCGGTGTTTGGGCAGGTTTCGTCTTCGGTGCAGTTTGTGGTTTGGCCGTGGCTGCGATATTCGCGCTGTTCGCGGTAGTTCTGCGTGCGGACCAGATCATCACGGGGACCGCCGTCACACTGCTGGCTTTGGGGGGGACCGGGACACTCTACCGACTCATCTATGGAAGTGCCGGCGCTGCACTTAACACCCCGACGCTAAATCCGGCTGCGATTCCGTTTCTTTCCAAAATCCCGGTAGTAGGCTTGGCGTTGTTCGCCCAGCCATCGATCACTTACGTGCTCTACGCGCTGATTCCGGTCGTCAGTTGGTGGATGTACCGCACGCACGCCGGGCTCGCGTTACGGTCCGTGGGAGAGAACCCGGCCGCGGCGATCGCCGCAGGCGTCCGGGGCAAGCGGGTCCAATTCACAGCCGTCCTGTTCGGTGGGGCTCTGGGCGGAGTGAGCGGAGCAACACTCGTACTTGCTCAGGCAGGAACGTTTGTCGAGGGAATGTCTGCTGGCCGGGGCTTCATTGCCATCGCGATTGTTGTACTCGGACGGTGGAATCCACTCGGTACCGTGCTCGCAGCACTGATATTCGGCGCAGCGAGTGCGCTTCAGTTCTACTTCCAGGCGATCGGGACCAATCTGCCGTATCAACTCTTCCTCGCGTTTCCGTACGTGCTGACGCTGATCGCGCTCGCGGCGACCCACGGCCGCGTGAGCGCGCCCGCAGCACTCGGACGGCAGGATCTGGAGCTGGAATAGCGCCGAGCGAGTTGGAGGAAAGGCCTGTATTTTTGGGCGCCATGACCGATACCGCAGCTGACTTGGGCGAAAGCGAAGCTCCCGGGCTGCCTCTTGTAAATGCGATGGCGCCAGCGCGCGAGCGCTGGAGTTGGGCGCTGTACGACTTCGCGAATACGATCTTCTCAATGAATATCGCCACGCTGTATTTCGCAGTGTGGATGGTTTCGGATCTTCGTGGCTCCAACACCGATGTCGCGCTTGGAAATGGAATAGCATCGATCCTGGTCATGATTTCGATTCCCGTACTCGGTGCGATATCGGATGTCACCAGACGTCGGAAACCATGGGTCGTTGGGTTCACGCTGGTCGCTGTAGTCTCGACGGCAGCCATCGGTGCGGTAGGCCAGCACTTCATACCACACATCGGTGAGTCGGTGCTGAACCCGTCGCCCGCGAGCAACTATGTGATATCTGGTCTGCCACTGTTCTTCGTAATAGCTGCATTTGTCGCCGCGAATTACGCATATCAGGGGGCGCTTCCTTTCTACAATGCGATGATGCCCGAGCTTGCGCCGCCCGACAAGTGGGGTCAGCTCTCCGGATTGGGAGCTCTGCTCGGCTACGTGGGATCGATCCTCGGTGTGTTGATGATCAAGCCATTTTTCGACGGTACACTTCCGTTGATCGGTGCGCTGCCGACAGGCTTCATGCATACACTGAGAACCATATTCCCGTTTGCTCACTCAGGTGGACGGGTGGCCACGTTCGCCCCGACCGCGCTGTTGTATCTCCTTTTCAGCATACCACTGTTCATATTCTGCCGGGATCGTTTCCCGTCTCGTGTGCGTCAGGTCATTCCGTGGAAGAAGGCATTCCACGACGTCGCCAATACGATCCGTGAGTCGCGCAAGTATCCAGGAACACTGAGGTTTATCATTGCGTCGTTTGTCTACCAGGATGCAATGGGGACAATCATCAGCTTCATGGCGCTCTACGCGGTGATAGCGATGGGATTCAAGGAGGGAACGGAGACGACACTGTTTGTGGTCCTCACCATACCAGCGGTCTTCGGAGCGTGGGTCTGGGGGAGGCTGACTGACAGGATTGGGCCGAAGCACACACTCATGGTCGTCATCGGCGCGTGGATAGTATTACTCATCGCAATGATCCTTGCGCCTTCGCGACAGGCGTTCTGGGTTGTCGGCGCCATGATTGGTTTTATCTACGGTGGAGTCAATGTGGCCGAGCGGCCGATGCTTCTGCGACTGATACCAGACGAAGAAGCAGGCCGGTTCTTCGGGCTTATGGTTCTATCGGCTCGGGCGGCCGCGATTGTTGGTCCGTTGGTGTGGGCATTCGCAGTTGATGGACTGACCCCAAAGTTCGGCACGGGGATAGCATACCGTGCTGGAGTAGGTACAGTCGCAATCGCAATGTGTGTAGCCTTGCTGATACTACGCGGTGTGCCGGAGAATTTTCAACCTCATGCTGGTTAACCGCGCGCTGGGGTACACGTTGGCGCTCACATGATTCAACGACTGGCGCACTGGATTGGCGGTGTAGCGTTGAACTGGTTCTACAGTGACGTACACGTCGTCAACGGTGATCGCATTCCAGTCACTGGTCCGATACTGGTTGCCATGAATCACCAGAATGCGTTGATCGATGCGCTTCTGGCGCTCTGGATAGTTCCCCGGGAGTTGCGCATCACAGCCAAGGCAACGCTCGGCGACACAATGGCAGGCGCGGTTTTGATGAAGTCGATAGGGATAATTCCGCTGCGACGAGTTGCTGACAATCCAGCAGCACCCGATCCAATGCGGAACAGGCACGCGTTCAAGGCAATGATCGACGAGCTTGAACGCGGTGGTGCAATCCTGGTATTTCCAGAGGGCAAGAGCCACAATGAGCCTGAGATCGCTCCGTTGAAGACCGGTTTGGCAAGAGCAGCACTCCGAGCTCGACAGGACGGAGTGGACGGAATCAGGATCGTCCCCATTGGAATTACCTTCGAGGATAAATCAACGCCGGGAACGCGAGTAATCGCACAGGTTGGCGAGCCTATAGCGATGGACGACTGGCCGGGTGAAGAAGTTCGAGAGCTTACCGAATCAATTGCTGCGCAGTTGCGGAGCATCTCCATGCTCAATGTGCCGTTCGGCAAGGAACATCTCCTGCCAACCAGGCGAAACTGGCTTGTAAGAGTTGCTGCCTGGTGGGGTCGAGTAACGCACGAGCTTCCTCTCCGGTTTGCTCGACGACAAGCAGTGCGCCTGAGTGCAGATCCCGGTGAGCCAGCCATGTACACCATGACATTCGGCTTCGGGGCGATACTCGTGTCCTACGTGGTGGAGGTGACGATCGTCGGGCTGCTGTTAGGTTGGGTAGCAGGTCTTCTTTTTCTCGTTTCGTTAATCACAGGCGCGTATTGGGCAGCATACGCCAATCACCCGTAACGTCGAGCGTCAGAACTTGGTCTCGAGCCAGTTATCGCCAACCCCGATATCAACGACGAGCGGTACAGATAGTTGAGCTGCATTTTCCATCTCGTGCGCGACAACCGATTGAACTTCATCCAGTTCCGCGGGATCGACATCAAAGACGAGCTCATCATGCACCTGCAAGAGCATTTTGCTTGCGAAACCACGCTGGCGGAATGCGGTATCGATGCGAATCATCGCGATTTTGATGAGGTCTGCAGCTGAACCCTGAATCGGTGAATTTGCGGCGGTTCGTTCACCGAATGCACGCATGTTGAAATTCTTCTCCCTCAACTCCGGTATGTATCGCCGTCGATTGAAAATGGTCTGCACATAGCCATTTTCTCGTGCGAACTCGACCATCGAGTCGAGATACTTCTTAACGCCTTCGAAACGCTCGAAATACTTGGCGATAAAATCACGCGCATCAGCGTGTGGTATTCCAAGCTGCCTGGACAGAGCGTGCGGGCCTTGTCCATAGATGGTCGCAAAATTGATTGTCTTCGCGCGACCACGCATTTCCTGTGTTACGGATTCCAGTGGAACATCGAAGATGATGGACGCTGTCTGTCGGTGGATATCACCACCCGCGTTGAATGCATCGACAAAGTTCACGTCACGTGAGAGATGCGCAAGCAAACGCAGTTCGATCTGAGAATAGTCCGCCGCCAGAAGTTTCCAACCAGCACGTGGAACAAACCCTCGGCGGATATCCCGGCCCAGCTCCCGACGTATGGGTATGTTCTGAAGATTAGGATCACTGGACGAGAGCCGTCCTGTGCTCGCGACCGTTTGATTGAACGACGTATGCAGCCGACCATCTCTCGGATTCACGAGGCGCGGAAGTGCATCCAGATATGTATTCTCGAGTTTGGCTAGCTCTCGATACTCCATCAACAGCGCCGGCAATCGGTGGCCCTCGTCCGCGAGCTCCTGGAGCACGCTCGCATCGGTCGACGCACCGGTAGCTGTTTTCTTCAACACAGGCAGGTTGAGCCTGTTGAAGAGAATTTCACGCAGCTGCACATTGGAGCCTATGTTGAACTCCTCACCGGCTTCCTTGTAGATCTCGAGCTGCACCAACTCCCGTTCTCGCTTGAACCTCGCCTTGAGTGTCGCAAAGTGCGTGGAGTCTATAGCCATGCCGTTCCACTCCATGTCGGCAAGGACGGCAATGAGCGGGATCTCGACTTCATGGAACAGGCGCGTGAGTTCGTAGGCTTCGAGCTGCGGCTCAAAGTGCTCGCGCATCCGCAGAGTCATGTCGACATCCTCGCACGAGTAATCGCGCGCAACATCCAATGCGACCCGATCAAACGAGATCTCCGACTTGCCCTTGCCACAGACATCGGCATATGAAGTCATTGTGTGATCAAGGAACTCGATCGCGAGCATATCGAGAGAGTGTGATCGGCGACCTGGATCAAGCACGTAGCTCGCAAGCATCGTGTCGAACTCCACTCCGCGCAACGTGATGCCTTCGTTACGAAGAACGAGTAAATCGTATTTCGCGTTCTGGAGTGTCTTTGCAACTGCTGCATCCTCAAGCAGATCGACCAATGGTCTCATCTCAGCTGACGACAGCGGCGGAAGGTTCTTGACGCTCGATTTCGGCGCGGCATCACCTCCAAGCAATTCTCCCTGCTGGCTTGCCGGATCAGTGTGCGCAAACGGGAAGTAATACGCCTCACCGGGTGCGACAGCCAATGAGAGCGACACAAGCCGCGACCTGAGTGGATCGATCTTTGACGGCGAGTCTGCATCTATGACAGTCTCTGTATCAACCGCGATATTTTTTGCCTTGCGAGCCTTGCGTACTATCCTCTCGACCTCGGCGACGGTCTCGACTGTACGATATTTTGCCGTCGCAGTAACCTTAGGCGCTTCGACTGCGCCGGCTGCTTCCTTTGCGAAAGTGTGGAACTCCAACTCCACGTACAGCTGTGCGAGAGCAGCATTGTCCGGGGCACCAACTTTCATAGCGTCGAGATCCAGCGCTACTGGAAGATCATCGCGAATGGTCACCAACTCTTTTGACAGGCGCGCATTTTCTGCATGTGCCAGTAGTGCTTCGCGTGGCCTCTTCTTGGTGAGCTCTGCTGCGTGTGCGAGGATCTCCTCCAGATGCCCAAACTGCGCTACCAATTCACATGCGGTCTTGTCGCCGATCCCCTTGACGCCCGGAACATTGTCGGACGAGTCGCCGACAAGCGACAGATAGTCCGTTACAAAACTCGGTGGTACGCCAAGTCTTTCCGCACCGTTTTCGACACCTACCCAATGCTCCTCAACGCTTGCTGGCCCTCCTCTTCCCGGGTTTAGTAACCAGACGCCAGGACGAACGAGCTGTTGAAAATCCTTGTCGCCCGAAATCACGACGACATTCATTTCGGCTTCCACCGATTTTCTCACCAGCGTCCCGATCACGTCATCCGCTTCATATCCCTCAAGAGCGATGATGGGGATACCGTACGCCGCAAGGAGCGCGCAGACGCGATCCATCCCGCGGTCGAAATCCGACTGAAGTTCCTCCGATAGCTTCTCGCGAGTAGCCTTGTACGCTGGATAACGCTCGTGCCGGAACGACAACCCGGAGTCGTGCACCCAGCCCAGATACTCGGGCCGATGTGTAGAAAGCAGTCGTTGTAGAAAGTTGGCTATACCCCACGCAGCAGATGTATTCTCTCCACGGCTCGTAGTCAGCGGGCGTGAGATCAGAGCGAAGAATGCGCGATAGATCAGCGCATAGCCATCCACCAGAAAGAGTCGGGGCGATTTTGGTAGCGCGACTTCCATCAACGATCCGTCACCCGTACAAGTAAGGATTGAAACTGCGACATGCTCTGCCTGGTAAGGCGCCACTGACGGATGTCATTTGGATCATAGAAGATGATGCTGGCCTGGTACTGGGAATATTCCCACACGAGTACCCTTACGCGATTGGGCACCTCGCCTGGTGCTGCGATACCACCTGCGTACATCAATGCATAGTCCTCGTATGAATTGGTGGGTGCGCCAAGTGTCACATACACCATGCCACGATCCGACAACCAGCCCGGCGGGGAATCCGTTACAAACAGCGAGTTCGCTTCGCGTATGCGGCTGAAATACGCATCGAGAGCTTCGTTCTGCGGTGTGTTTGGGTTGGGATCAGTCTCCCTAAGAAACTCTGACCAGCGAGCGCCTCGATTCTCCGCCGTCGCGCTGTACAGCAGCGCGAGTTTGCTCCGCGCCCGGAAGAAACGGAGATATCCCAGCATATCCTTGAAGGAAAGCACTGGCAGATCCGGACCGAAGCCAACGAAGATCCGTGTACCCATCGTGTCTGCAGAACCGGCTTGCGTCGCGAGTATGGTGCCCACTCCGACATCCGAGTGGAGTAGTGGGACGGTCAGCAGGCCTGACCCGATCTTCGGGTTCCCAGCTGCAAACGACCTGGTCCCCTCCCATGCAACCTTACCATCGGGTGTACGAAGTTGCAGGATGACTGGTTTCGCCGGGTCATACGATTCCAGGTAGATGGACGCGGAATCGTCGACACCAAATACGTAAGAGGCACGAGGCGCTGGCAGATAGCTTGGGACCGAATCAAGGTGCGTCCTCGGCTTCGCCTCATATACAGGCTCCGGGGTCGAAAGCCCGGACGACGATAAGCGTGGAACGGTGATCGAAAGAGTGTGTCCGGCGCCTCGCTGGCTGTTCCCGTCGCGGACAACATAGTTCAGCGCGTACATCCCCGGCGCAGCTCTAAGTGAGCGCTTGTAAATCACGCTCTCATCGGTACGTGATGTTTCCTTGAAGGCCGTAACCCGGACCGACTCGCTGTCATACGCCTGAGTTGCAAGTCCGCCGCTCCTGGCAAGTGACAGATCCACAGCATAGCTCGCCGAATAGCTGCCAGATTCTTCCCGTTTGAATACCAACCCTTTGTTGGGCAGAGACAGACCTACGACAACAAGCGTTGTATCCGGAGACTGGGTAGCGAAATAGGATACATCTCCCACGAAAAACAGGGGAGGACCAGAAGCCGCCAGGCCCATCTGATCGTAAATCTCCGCGAACTGGTCGGTAGCACCAGCAGTTGCCGTCGTACGTTGGGAACCATAGGGCCGGAGAGAGCCATCCGGAGTAGATCCCGAACCCGCATTCCCGGAAGCGCACGCAAAGAGAGCCGCGACCAGCCCCAAGGAAAACCATCTAAACATTATCAACCTCATGCACTGGTCCAGGGTCAAGGGTCAGCGAATGCGTTCTCGGAGCATTAGGTATTATATACGCTGGTGCCCCTGTCCTTACCGTCCATTTAGCATTAGGTTCGCCGAGTGCCACGAGAGAATCTTGTTGGAACTACGATCGCCGGCTATGCGATCGACAGAGAGGTCGGGGAGGGAGGTACGTCTGCCGTTTACGACGCCCACCATCCCGAACACGGCCGAGTAGCGCTCAAGGTCCTGCGTGAGCGACTGCGGCAGGATGCCACCGCAGTAACACGGTTTGTCCGTGAGGCAAAATTCGGTGCTCGTGTAGAACACATAAATGTGGTCCACACCATTGAGACTGGAGAAGCCGAAGGAGGAATTCCTTTCCTCGCAATCGAGTGGGCGCCCGGTGAACTCCTTGAACGGTACGCCAAGACCAAGGGTCATCTCGAGCCTGCTGAAGCGGCGACGATAATCGTTCAGATTGCAGCCGCCGTCGAAGCAGCACACTGCCAGAATATTGTTCATCGGGACCTGAAGCCCGACAACGTCATGTACGATCCGGTAACGCGTACAGTGAAATTGCTGGATTTTGGAATCGCGACTGATACGACGGCGCCGGCAGACGAGAGATTGACACGTGCCGGATTCTTCGTAGGCACATTGATGTACGTCGCCCCTGAGGCGCTATCCGGAGAGCTGGTTACGCCAGCAGCCGACCAGTACTCACTCGCGACCATTGCGTACTTCCTGCTCACAGGGTGCCACCCGTACACGGCCAAGCAGCCACGCGAGATGTTTACCCAGCTGCTTACCATGCCACCGATACCATTGAGCCAGGCGAGCGAAGATCTCGAATTCCGGCCAGAAGTCGAAGAAGTTGCCATGCGCGGATTGGCAAGACAGCCAAAGGATCGTTACCCGAGCGTCATGGAGTTCGCGGTTGAGCTTGAGCGCACCCTTGCACTCCCCGTGGAACAAAAGAGCACGATATCACGCTTGCTGCGCCGGTTCTCCAGGCAGCCAGACCGTAAACGTTGAGCCCTTCCCCAATTCACTCTCGACGGTAACGTCACCCCCAAGCAGTCGCGCTAGCCTGCGTGATATTGGGAGGCCAAGCCCCGTACCGCGATTCATGGAATCGCCGCGAGACCCTGCGTCGATCTGTTCAAACTCCTCGAACACTCGGGACTGATCGTTCTTGCTGATACCGATCCCCGTATCGGCAACCTGAATCGCAATCCAGGGCCGAACAGTCGCCGCAGTTGTATCCTGAGAAGGTTTGATAAGACCCGGCAGAACGGGATCTGTCCCAGGCACACTCCGTGCGCGTACCGAGATCGTCCCCGAGTTGGTGTACTTGACAGCGTTACCAAGCAGATTGAGTATGATCTGACGCAAGTGTGTCGCGTCTGTACGTACGCGCGGAAGACCGCTGCTCAGAGCCAGAGAGAGATAGAGTTTCCTTTCCGTGACTAACGGTTCGATCTCGCTGGCGATGTCAAGAATGAACGGATGCAAGTCGATTGGCTCGGAGTGCACTTCAAGTCGGCCGGCAGCCATCTTTGCAAGATCCAGGATCTGATCGACAAGATGCCGCAGATGAGTCGCGGAAGCTTCGATTCTTTCAACGGGACCTGCCTGCTTCGGCGTGAGTTCCCCGTAGACTCCCTCGCGCAACAAATCTACGAATCCGACAATAGCGTTCAGAGGCGTACGCAGTTCGTGCGATACGTTGGCCAGGAACTCGCTCTTCATCTTGTTGACTCTGATCAACTCCGTCGATAGGTGCTCCAGCTCTCTGGAGCGCTCCTGAAGACGGCGCGCCTGCATCCGGAACCGTCGCACCACATAAACGAAGACGATCGCCCCAACACCGACGAGAACCCAGCCAAGGCCAGCAGGCAGTTGATCTAACACTGATTCAATTCACAGAAACCGAGTTGGATGCGTGTATATTTTTCGCGCATGACGAAGCATGAGCAATTGGTGGAACTCCTCGCCACACGATCCGCACGTACCGGGGAATTTACTCTAGCATCTGGCGCTCGCTCAAACCTGTACATCGACGCCAGGATGACGGCTATGAGCCCTGAAGGGCTCGCCTTGATCGGACCACTCGCCCTCGGCGAACTGAGGCTCGCGGGCTGGAAGGCTGATTCCGTAGGGGGTCTCACACTTGGCGCTGATCCGATTTCCTACGCCATCGCCTACGCAAGCGCGCTGGCTGAAACCCCCGTACGCGCGTTTACGGTCCGCAAAGAGGCCAAAACCCACGGGACCGGCAAGTTGATCGAGGGGCCATTCCTGCCATCAGATCGGGTAGTGGTCATCGAGGATGTGATCACAACCGGAGGCTCCGCACTCAAGGCGATACATGCAATCCAGAGCGCGGGAGCTTCCGTAATTGGTGTCCTTTCGCTAGTGGATCGCGAGGAAGGCGGGAAGGAGCGAATCGAGACCGAAGGTTACAGCGTTCGGTCACTTGCCACGGCAGCAGAGATTATCCCGCGAATAAAATAAACGCTAGACAGTCAGGCAGATTTCGAAATCCACCCGGGCTGAGCTGTAGCAGGACGAAATGTGCGCAACGTAGGCAAATGCGGCAGAATCAGCTCCTCGCGGAATTTGCACAGCATCATTCCACCATCATACGCCTCCCGAAATCTTACAGGCGACATTCCGAGTACACACCGCACGTGCCGACTGAACGCCTGCGGCGATGAGTAATCCAGCTTGCGCGCAACACTCGTGACTGACAAACCGGCATTCTCCAGAAGTCTTGCCGCACGAACCAGACGTCCGACGTCGATGTAGCGCTTGGGTGACGGAAGGTTCGCGCGGTAGAACCGACTCATCAACGTCCCCGGCAATACGTTGAGATACCGCCCCATCTGTCTGACATTCACGATGTACGGCTTGTGAGTGAACAACAGCTCGAAGAACTTCCAACAATCTGGTGCCACGCCAGTCAGATCGATGTTGAGTGCACCCAGCATCTGTCGTTGAACGTCGGTGGGTCGCTCGTGCGACAAAAGTTCCCGCAATGCCGACCAGCCGGATGGCGACCTTGCGTCAATCAAGGTACGAACTCCCACTCGGCCAAGCTCAAGAACGGAATGTGGCGTCGATCGCTGCACATCCGTGAGCAGTGCGAATGTCGGAATTGTAGGAAACTCCCGAACCATCGCCGCCATTCGTGCAGTACTCCCGGTATCGTACCTGGCAACAGAAACGATCACGGCATCTACTTGCTCCAATCGGACATCGTCATTCAGTTCCTCCACGGAACCGCGGTGGATCACTTCAAAAACCCCCTCCGCAGCAACATCCACCCTTACACGCTCCAATGGCGTAAGCACAGTGGCAATTACGGGTGGTCGAGCTGGAACAGCAGTTGTGTGCACCGGACGAGTTTCGTTCTCTAGCATCGATGTACCCTTCTAGCTGATGGTGAAGCAAATCAGTACGCGTTTGCGACATCAGCATAGATCCGCCAATCACCGGGGCATCATCGTTACATCATCACGGCATCATTGCCAGGATCGGTCGGTCCCCATGATTGATCTGATTGCTTCGTATCAACGTGACATTAGATTCCAGAAGTGCCACCGGCTGGACGGTCGCGAAATAGTATCCTCGTGGTACTATTCCGAGGAAAGTCCGGGCTCCATGGACACACTGCCAGGTAACGCCTGGGCACGAGGCGGTCAAACGCTGAGTGACGGAAAGTGCAACAGAAAGCAAACCGCCAGTGGGCAACCACTGGTAAGGGTGAAATGGTGAGGTAAGAGCTCACCGCACGTGTGGTAACACACGTGGCTCGGCAAACCCCAGTGGGAGCAAGGCCAAATAGGCGGTGAGGGGCGTCCACCCTGACAAAGACACCGCGGGTAGGCTGCTGGAACGTGCAGGCGACTGCACGTCGAGAGAAATGATCGTCACACCAGATCGAAAGATCTGGTGTACAGAACCCGGCTTATAGGCCGGTGGCACCTCTCTCTCCAAGGTACGATGACGAAACTGACTGGCTTTGTGGCTGGACCATGCGTTGTGCTCATCACGATGGCGTGCGCAGCTGTCCCACCTGTTGTACCACCAACACCAGCGAACATTCCCGCCACGAAGCCAACACAGCCCGTTCCGCCACCACCAACTGCTCTACCAACCCCGCCACTTGCAAGGTTGTCCGGATCCTGGAATTTCACGTACGCCCCAGGTACCTACACCTACGCGATGCAAACAGACGGGACCATCGCTCCTGCATCTGACACAAGCCAAAAGCAGCCGTTGCCCCAGTCGCACCAAACGGCAACGATCTCAATTTCTGGATCTGGTGACGTACAGGTAATGGACCCACCACCAGCTACTTCGCCGGCTTGCGATCCCACAGCAGCATTGATCCTCCGAGCTCAACAGCTGCTTCCAAGGATTCCAAATGCGCTGCAAGCCGGTGCGACGTGGCGTGACTCGACAACTACAACCGGGTGTCGGGGAATGATACCAGCCGCGTCAACAGTAATTAGTAATTACACAGTTACTGGTGACACAACGATCAACAGCACGCGAGTGCTGCAGATCCAGCGCGCGGATTCGATCTCAGCAACTGGTGAAGGATCGAGTGGTCAGCATCGAATCCTGGTTACTGCAACAGGAACCGGTTTATCGCACGCGTTCCTGGATCCAAACACTGGCCGTCTGGTGATGCTGCGCGGAACTCAATCAACACTCGTCAACGTCACTACGTCGGGACGGCTCGAGCGATTCCTCCAGAACGTAACGGAATCAATATCGCTCGCCGGTTTTCACTAGCGCTCGGTAACGAGCCTAGTCCATCAGGCGGAGTGGCATCACCAGGCACATGTAAGTCGCCGAATCCGTCCAGCCTTCTGGCTCCATCGTGGCGGCGCGCTCTGGCGCCTTGAATGTGAGCCTGACTTCATCGGTTGGCATGTACCGCAGTATCTCCAGCAAGTAGCTGGCGTTGAACCCGATTTCGAGCGGGTCCCCGTTGTATCGAATCGGCAGCTCGTCCTGAGCTTCACCGAGATCTGGCGTCGTCACACTGAACTTCAGCATTCCCGAGTTGAAGGCCATCCGAATGCGGTGCGTTTGATCACTCGCGATGACAGACATTCTCTTGAGCGCACTGATCAACGCTGTCTTGTCCGCGATTGCGTACTTGTCGTTGTCGCGCGGGATTACCTGGTCATAGTTCGGATAAGGCCCTTCGATCAGTCGCGTGTAGACAGCGGTGAGCGGTGATCGGAAACCGATGTGGTTCTCACCACGAGCGACCTCAAGTTCTTCTTCAGCAGGGAATAGCCGACGTACTTGCTCGAGTGCTTTCGGTGGCACAATCAGATCACTTGCCGGCGCGTTAGTCGCAACGATCGGAATTTCCATCTTTGCGAGTCGGTGTCCGTTGGTCGCAACCATCCGCATCTGCTCCGGACGAAGCTCCCACAACACACCATTCAGAATTGGTCTGCTTTCCTCTGTCGATACAGCAAACACGGTGGCGCCGATGAGCTTCTGAAGATCGCCGGACTTGATCCTCCAACTCTCGTTGAATCGAACGACTGGGAACGTAGGGAATTCATCGCGTGGCAAGCCAAGCAACTTGAATTTGGATCTGCCGCACTCGAGCGTAATGCGCTGTTCACCAAGTGCTGCGATCTTCACGGGAGCTGGTGGAAGTTCGCGCGCGAGTTCACTGAGTTTCTTAGCCGGAATTGTCACAGCACCAGGTGCTTCGACATCCGCAGTGACTTCGGTACTCACGGCTATATCAAGATCAGTTCCCGACAGCCTGATGCCGCGGTCAGTGGTCTCGACGAGGATATTCGCCAGGACCGGGAGAGTGGTCTTCGTGGGAATGCTCGCCGAGACGGCATTGAGGCCTTCCTGAAGCTTCTCACGAGAGATCGTAAAGCGCATCCGTATTCCCTGACGTCCGAGGAGAGTAGAAGTCGTGCAATCTTGCTTGTATTGGGAGGTCTTCGTGTGGAAGATCTCCGTGTTCTATTAAAGACTATATGATATAGAAATCTAGCAGTCGTAGTAGGGTAATGTTTATAAGCGGAGAAGCTCTGTAAGTATCGATTTCACACGGACTTCCAGTGATTTGGCACTGTGGAAGGATCGTGGAGAACATCTGATTTCAACAGCTGCCAACATCTGGACTGTCGGTAAATGGTTCTGAGCGTGGGAAATGGTGGGAAACTGCTCCTCATTTTGTTCACATCCTGAGAGATGCCAACATAGCTCTCAGTTGCGCTATTCTGGTTTGTGTTTGTGGGTTGCTTTGAATCATCTGGGTCACCCTGTCAAGGCTGTGGATCACCGTTGAGTGGTCACGGCCACCGAATGCTGCTCCGATCTCGACAAGTTGCATCCCGAGCAGGTCTCGCGTCAGGTACATTGCGATTTGTCTTGGGACAGTCAGGGCTTTGGTTCTTGTCTTCGAGCGCAAGCCGTCGACTGTAGTGCCCCATTCCTTGGCCACAGCTGTCTGGATGACACCGACGTTCAGCCCAAGCGGTGCCGTGTCTCGTTGACCGTCTTCCAATGCCTTCAGCTTGTCCCGGAGGGCCTCACGGGCCACCTCAATGGTCACAGGCTTGTGGCGAAGTGACGCATATGCGAGGAGCTTGATTATGGACCCTTCAAGCTCCCGCACGCTTGAGCGCACGTGTTCCGCAATGAAGCGGATGACGTCCTCTGGAATGGTGGTTTCCAGATCATCCTGGTGAGACTTCTGTTGCAGAATAGCGATGCGATGCTCGAAATCGGGTAGCTCAATGTCGGCCACCATTCCCCACTGAAAGCGGCTCACGAGGCGAGCCTCGAGCCCAGCGATGTCGGATGGTGGCCGATCGCTTGTGAGAATGATCTGGCGACCAGCCTCGTAGAGAGCGTTGAAGGTGTGGAAGAACTCTTCCTGGGTTCCTTCCTTGCCCTTCAGGAAGTGGACGTCATCGATGAGGAGCAGATCCGTCTCTCTGTACCGGCGCCGGAATTCTGCATTGGTCCTGTTCTGAATGGCATTGACCATCTCGTTGGTGAACTGCTCGGTTCCAACGAACATTATCCGGGTCGACGGGTCACGCTCGTAGATGGCATGACCGATCGCCTGCATCAGGTGTGTCTTGCCGAGTCCCGTATCGCCATAGATGAAGAACGGGTTGTAAATCTTCCCAGGCGCCTCGGCGATGGCGTGTGCGGCGGCAGCAGCGAGCTCGTTGGACTTACCGATGACAAACTGCTCGAACGTGTATCTGTCGTTAAGTGGCGCCTCAATGGCGCGTTGGGGTCTTAGTGATGTGGGGATTTCCTCGGGCTTTGGCGCGACAAAGAAGTCCATCTGTGGACGAGCCTGTCGTTCTTCGTTGACCCGGAATGTGATTTTAAGCGGCTGGCCAAGAGCCACCGGCGCGAATGCACTGAGCATGGTCGCGTGTTTTGACTCGTTCCAGTCTGCCGCGAATCGATCAGGTGTACCAACGATCAGGGTATCGCCAATGACCTCGAGAGCCTCCGTAGGCTCCAGCCAGGTCTTGAAGGTCTGCTCGGGCAACTCTCGACGAGCTCGCTCGAGAATACGCGACCAAATGTCGGCGGGGAGAAGATCAAGCGATTCCATGAGGTGGGGAGGCGAAGCTACGAAATGGATGTGGATAAGTCAATCACCCTTCCGAAACTTGGCTTGCTCATTGAAGCTTTTGTTCCACGCAGTTGTTGCATCTCATTGGTGCCATTAGATTTAACGGTCTTTCGCTAAAGTTGTTCAAGAGCCGTTCAAGTGAGCACTGAGGATCATATATGGGTAAGCCGACTTATCGTCCGCGTAACAAGCGCCGGATCAGAACGCATGGATTTCGCGAGCGCATGTCCACGCGGTGGGGCCGAGAAGTGTTAGCGCGTCGCCGTAAGAAAGGGCGCAAGCAGTTGACGGTGCAGTTGCCGTCGAAGTACGCTGGCGCGTAGTAAAACCGCCACAACCAACGTCGCATCTGAAGTTTTCTCGCGCGCAGCGGTTGTCGCGCGCTCCGGATATTGAGTTCGTGAAGCGAACGGGGAAGCGAGTAAAGTCTGGACTGCTGGACGTCCGGATAACTGCTTCCCCGTCGTTGCGTGCGCGAGTCGGTATTATTGTGCCCAAGTACGGGCACATCATAGTTGAGCGGAACAGGCTTCGGAGGCGGGTGCGCGAGCTCGTTCGACTTCGAATGCTTCCGTCTTTGAGGTCCGTACCGCCGACGGACGTACTTCTTCGTGCGCTTCCGCGGGCGTACGCTGCCAGTTTTGTGGTGCTTGAGCGGGAGATAGATGGGATCGTTGCACGACTCGCATGATCATTCGAGCGGGAACCAGAGGAATCCTGGGCAGCAATTGGTTTCGGCGGGACGGCGAAGATCCGTGGGGACGTGGATCCTCCGTGGTCCTATACGCTTTTATCAACTCGCGATATCGCCGATGATGCCGGCGGCGTGCCGTTACTATCCAACTTGCTCGAACTACGCGATCGAGGCGATAGACAAGTACGGTCCGTTGAAGGGCGGCTGGTTGGCGGTACGACGTATTCTAAGATGTCATCCTTTTCGGCCGGGCGGCTTCGACCCGGTCCCCTGAGTTTGCACTGATCAATGGAAAGTAGACGATTTTTTATCGCCGCAGCGTTGGCTATTGCCGTCTTTCTCGGGATGCAATTCCTGTTTCCCCAGAATTCCGAACAGAAGAAGCTCCCGGGCAAGGCTGACAGTACCGCCGTACATAAAACCGTAGCTGCAGGCAGCACCGGCACCGCGACGGTGTCGGCGCAGGACTCGGCTGGAATGGCAGTAGCCCCAAGTACAGTCCAGCCCACCGCGTTGCCGTTGCCAACGACGCGTTCAGCAGCACTTCCGGTGGTCGCTGCAGAGACACTGACCGTGGCTCCGGTGGCCGCGAAGCGCGACAGCGGCGCCGACTTTCACTTCAGCAACGTGGGTGCAGTTCCAGTTGCGATTGTGATGAATACGTACGCCAACCGCGTCCATGGCAGCAATGGCCCAAAAGTTCAGCTTGGCTCGGATGGGAATTCGATACTTAAGTATCAGTTGGTTACTAATGGCGGTCAGCCCGTGGACCTGTCGCACACGGCGTTCCAGAGCGCACGGGACGGAAATATTGTCACGTATTCAACTCCGGTCGCTGGCGGTGATGTACGAATTCAGTATGCGACCGTACCTGACAGTTTCATCTCGCATGTAACCGGGACCGTTGCTGGTGCGAAGAACGGAAGCTACGTGATCGTTCAGCTTCCGCAGACTTTTGCGGCGACGGAGCCTGACACTGCGGATGATCGGAATTCGCTTGCGTTCGCATTCCTTACCAAGCGCGAGGCGGCCCGGAACGTAACGTTCCATTCGCTTGATCCTGGTGAGAAGCAGCTTGTTGAGGGACCGGTCACCTGGATAGTCGCGAAATCCAAGTACTTCGTTGTCGGTCTGCTGGCTCCGAAGAAGGGCCCCGAGTTCACCGAAGCGACTCTGGTTGGCGGGCCACGTGCAACAAAGATTGCGACACATGCGACTGGCACTGTCGTGATCCCCGTGGTGAACGGAACGTTCGCCTTCGACATGTACGCCGGTCCTCAGGAATGGAAAAAGCTGAACGCACTCGGGCGCGATTTTGATCAGGTCAATCCGTACGGCTGGGCCTTTGTACGGCCGTTGATGCAGCCCATTGCGACGTCGGTGATCAGGCTTGTGCTGTGGATGCACCGCGCGTTGAATCTGAGTTACGGGCTGGTTCTCATTGCGCTAGGTCTGCTTGTTCGCCTGTTGATGTGGCCACTGTATCAGACATCGATGAAGACATCGATCAAGATGCAGATTCTCCAGCCTGAACTGACAGCGGTTCAGAATAAGTACAAGGAGGATCCGGAGAAACAGCGGGCAGAAATAATGAAGGTGTATCAGAGTCACGGGATGAATCCATTGTCACCGCTACTGGGTTGCCTCCCGTCACTGCTGCCGATGCCGATACTGCTTGCGCTGTTCTTTGTATTCAGGAATACGATTGAATTTCGCGGGGTGCCATTCTGGTGGATGAGCGATCTTTCAGTGCGGGATCCGTACTACATATTACCGCTGCTGATGGGCGCGTCGATGTACCTCATCTCGTGGATCGGAATGCGCAACACGCCGCCGAACCCGCAGGCCAAAATGATGAGTTATATCATGCCGGCGATGTTCACGCTGTTCCTGTACAGGGAGGCAGCCGGACTCAATCTTTACTACGCGACGCAGAACCTTGCGACATTGCCACAGCAGTGGCATCTGTCACGAACGCGCGGCATGAGCAAGCCCAAGGCTGTTGTTGCTACCAAGGATGCTGCAGCCACGGGGACCAAGGGCAAGGAAAAAGGTTAGGGTCAGCCGTCCGGGCAACTGATGTGATGGGCCGCGCGTCCGCGCTGTAGCTTAGAGATATGCGGGTTACCTACATCGGTCACGCGACGCTGTTAATCGAGATAGGTGGGAAGACGATTCTCACTGATCCGAATTTCGATTCATCACTTGGGCTGGTGCTGGCCCGGGTGAGTGCGCCGGGGATTGCGCTCGCAGATCTTCCGAAGCTCGATATGATCGTGCTGACGCATGCGCATGCAGACCATCTTTCATTTCGGTCGCTTGCTAAACTCCAGCACGTCCCTCTATTCGCTCCGCCGGTCATTGCGCGATGGATTCGCAGGAAAGGGGTGGCTCAGGCAATCGACCTCGGGCCTGGAGAGTCAACAACGAGCGGCAGCGTCACTGTTCATGCCGAGGCGGCCTCGCATTCAGGGACCCGGTATCTAGTCGATCGCTGGCGGCGACAGGCTAATATGTATCTATTCGATACTAATGAAGAAAGCGTCTTTTTCGCTGGCGATACCGCGCTTCGAGATGACTCGACTGGCATGGTGATGCAGGTACTCGAAGACCGTCGGCTTGACGTAGCGCTGCTTCCGATTGGTTACGCTCCGGCCTGGAAGGTAGGATTCAAGCACGGGCACCTGACCAGTGCAGACGCACTTACTCTGTTTGAGAGACTCAACGCGAGGTACTTCGTTCCGTATCACTGGGGGACATTCAACCATGTAACGGCCTCCGCAGATGATGCGATACGGGAATTGCGACAGCAGGTGAAGAGCCATTCGCGTGGTGCGGACGTCCGGATTCTCAACCCCGGAGAATTCATTGATGTCACGCCGGCATTTTTGTGAGTACGATTTTGGGCGACGACACAATTACAGCGATTGCAACCGTTGAAGGACGTGGCGCAATTGCGGTAATCCGCATATCTGGCCCGTCGGCGTTTGCGATAGTAAAGCGGCACGTGCGACAATGGCCCGTGACCGAACGGCATGCGACGCTTTGCACAATTCGTGACCATGCTGGCGATGTGCTGGACGAAGCACTTGTAACGACCTTTGCTGGACCGGCTTCCTTTACTGGCGAGGATGTCGTAGAGATCGCTACGCACGGTGGGACGATAGTTCCGACACTTGTGCTGGCGGCACTTATCTCGTCGGGCGCGAGGCTGGCGGAGCCAGGCGAATTTACTCGACGCGCGGTACTGAACGGGAAATACGATCTGGTGCAAGCCGAGGCAATCGGTGATCTGATTGACTCGAAGTCGCGCGCCATGCAGCGCGTTGCGGTCACACAGTTGGATGGCGGGCTATCGCGCCGCATCAATAAGCTGAGGGAAGAGGTAATCAACCTCGAAGTGTTGATTGCGTATGACATTGATTTTCCTGAGGAAGACGACGGCCCGGTTTCGCGAGAACGTGTCGGAGCAGCAACCGCCGCCGCGGTGCAATCGCTGACGTCATTGCTGGAGACGGCGCCCGCAGGTGAGCTTGTCAGGGAAGGCGCACTCGTGGTGGTTGCAGGCGCCCCAAATGTTGGCAAGTCGTCGTTGTTCAACGCGATGCTGGGCAGATCGCGTGCCATCGTTACCGAAATTCCAGGCACAACGAGAGATGCGATCGAAGCAGTTCTCGAGGCAGGTTCGTGGCCGATACGACTTGTCGATACCGCTGGATTGCGCGACACGAGCGATGTTGTCGAGCAGATGGGAATAGAAGTAGCGACACAATACCTTGGATCGGCTGATGTGATACTCGCATGTGGTGATACAGTTCAAGCTGCGGCAGAGACCGCTGTGATAGTATCGACCATGAGCGGCGCGGCGGTAATCCCGGTCCAAACAAAAGCGGACCTTACGGAAGCACCTTCCAGCGTGAGTGCAGTGAGTGCAGTGACGGGGGAGGGAATACGGGAACTTCTGGTTTCGATTGAAGCGGCCATCTCAAGTCGTCATGGAGAGCTCACCACGGACTCGCCGATTCTCTTTCGCGAACGACAGCGTTATTGTGTCGAGCTCGCGCGGGATGAACTGCTGGCCTTTCAGGCGGCGCTTGCGAGCGAGAGTTTGCCAGTGTCTGTGGCGGCAGTGCATCTTCGTAGTGCCGTGGACGCACTTGCGGATGTCACCGGAACCATTGACGTGGAGCACGTGTTGGATCGTCTATTCCGAACTTTCTGTGTTGGCAAGTGACCAGCGCTAGCGCGAGTGTCGTAACAGAGACACCGTTCAGCTCGGCCTCGAGCCTGGACATCTCCATCGAGGTGGAGACTCCGGAGCAGATTGCCCTGTCCTATTCCGTGGCGGGTATTGGATCTCGTGGCGCTGCCGCAGCGATTGACACGATCATCAGCATGGTTGTGCTCATTGTACTGGCGATTCTTGCGGGAGTTGCCGCAAGCTATTCCGGTATCAAGCTTGGCAATGTCAGCCCATCCGCGGCATGGGTGATGGCCGCATATGTCATAGCGCAATTCGCAGTGACGTGGGGTTATTACGTGGTGTTCGAGGGAATCTGGGATGGTCAGACCCCAGGCAAGCGATTCATGCATTTGCGTGTCGTGCGTGATGGTGGGTTTTCCGTCACGTTTGCCGCGTCGGCTGTACGGAATCTGCTGCGGGTAATCGATGCACTCGGCGTATATCTGGTTGGGATAATTGTTGCCATGCTGAACGATTCCCGGAAACGGCTGGGTGATATAGTCGCCGGTACGTTCGTGATCAAAGAAGAACGATCGAAGCCACAGTCCGCGGAGCGGCAATCACACAGGCCGCAGAACCCCAGCGTATTTGCGCAGCTGAGCGATGAGGAATACGCGGTCCTTGATCGGTATATGGAGCGGCGCACTACGCTCGAACCAGCGCGCAGGGACATTATCGTCGCGGAATTTGGGAAGCGGTTCGAGAAATACCTGCCATCGACATCAGCAGCCACTTTGCGTGCATCGCTGCTTCGACTGTACGAATCGGAGCGTGACGCCAGAGCGAGTGGCGGAGCGTCACGCAGCGACACAGGAGCGCATCGGGAGCAACATGCGATTGTTGCACTCGGGTTGAAGCGATGGAATGACTTTGCTACGGCACTGGATGCCGCTTACGCGACACGGCTGGCGAAGATGAAACCGGAAGACGTGTCGGCTCTCGTGGCGCGGTACAGGGAGATCACGACCGATCTCGCGCGGCTCCAGACGGCGAGCCGGGGGCGGGACACAGAATCACTATTTTTCGTCGGCAGGCTTGTTGCACGTGGTCACAACCTGCTGTACCGGCAGCGTGGGAAGAACGCCGGATTGGTGGTGGACTACCTGATGGCGACAGTACCGCACGAAGTTCGCCGATCATGGCGGCCAATCGCGTTGGCTGTCCTTCTGTTGTTCGGGCCGGCTGTTGCGGCATACGTTGTAGTTGTCCGGGATCCGACGGTTGCGACGCAACTTCTTCCGGACGAGATGATAAGCCGCGCGGCAACCGGCGTCGAACGGGAGAAACACGGCGAGGGTTACGTCTCCATTCCAGAGGAAGTCCGACCGATTGTTGCAAGCCGGATCATTTCGAACAACGTCACCGTTACCTATCTGACGTTTGCGATGGGGCTGACGGCAGGTATCGGTACTGTGTTGCTGCTCATTTTCAACGGCGTTGCAATTGGCAGCGGTGTGGGCCTGTTTGCGTCTCGTGGGGTAGCTCGGTTGATCCTCGCATTCGTCGCCCCTCACGGCGTCCTCGAGCTGAGCGCGATCTGCATCGCTGGTGGCGGCGGCCTCCTGATTGCAAAAGGAATTCTGTTGCCCGGGAAGCAGACGCGACGCGACGCGCTGGTCGCAAACGGCAGGCGCGCGATTGATCTCATCGCCGCGTCCTCGTTGTTTCTGCTTGTCGCTGGAACGCTTGAAGGGTTGGTATCGCCACGGGTGTGGCCACTTACGTGGAAATTCGCCATATCTGGTGTGACGGCAATTGTGATGTTCGCCTATTTGTCACTTGGTCGTCGGTCTCACAACTCGGCGCAATAATTGGTAGCCACATTGCAGTCTCGTCCATGGATCCCGACCTTCGGCGGGATGACTTCCCTGCGGTCTCGTCCATGGATCCCGACCTTCGGCGGGATGACTTCCATCGGGTTGTGGAGGCTGGTTGCAGTTTCAGTCGTGATTACTGGAACTCCGCTATCTGTTTCTGCGCAGGTGAGCATGAGCATGCGGGCGCAGGATCTGGGTATCAATGCAGCAATCGGGGCCGCGACCGCGACCGTATGGTCGCTGGCTCGTGGCCGCGGATTCAAGCGAGCTGTGCTGCAGGGGCTGATTGGTGGTGCGACGATTGGTGTCGGGCGACAGGTTGCTGCGAGCCCGTTTTCCGGTTCCGGTTTCGCAGGTAGAGAACTGTCTGCGGTTGGCATATCCGCACTCACATCGGCGGGAAGCGACCACACCACGCTCTCGTTCCCTGTTGGACCAGTTGAACTGCAATTGACAGACGGAAAGGAATTTGACTGGCGCGTCAACGCGACCTATGCAGTTGCAGCGGTTGTGAATTCAGTAAGCCGAACAACTCATATAGATCCCACACTATCGTTGTACTCGGGCACGTTTGTATTCCGCGACAACCGGGAGACTTTACACACGTCAAATGGCGAGGCGCGCGGATCCGAGTTCTTCGGCGGGATCAAGATTGCGAAAAGCGCATTCACCAACTCTAACGGAACGCCGAATGTGTTGTACCACGAGAATGTGCATGTTCTGCAGGACGACTACCTTGCGTTCGCAGTTGCAAACCCGATCGAAAGATCGATCTTGAATCAAACTTCGATCGGGAGACGGATAACCCGTCATATAGATGTGGGACTTCTTTCTTTGGGCTTCAATGGGCTTGCGAACAGCATCGTGCCGTATAATTCACGACCGTGGGAGCGTGAGGCATACGCACTTACGCCACGTCGTAACTACTAGCAATTGGCTAGAGTATGGAGCGATCCTTGATCTCAAGATATCGATTGACAAGCGCGGCGGTCATTCCTGCGGGCGCCGTATCTATTACAGCGACTCCAATCTGTCGCATGGTCTGGAGAGCGTCCTCTCTGGCTGAAATCAGTTCTTCCGCGGCAGCGCTCTCGTAAGTCTGCTCATCGGTGGCACCCGATGACGGAATTGAAGCGGCGACAAGCTGTTCATTGCGGAGAGCTACAACGAGAGGAAGGTGGCGCTCGGAACTTCGTGCGGAAAGCGCGATGACTGCTCGGGACGACCGAACATCGATCACATCCGTGAATAGCACGATGAGAGAGCGACGACGATTACGCTCAGTTAGCGTGCGGAACGCGGCCGCATAATCCGGCTCCGTCATGGTAGCCGTGACAGATGTGAGAGCATCGCGTATGGCTGCGATAGTCCCCGGTACGCGAGTGGGTGCGAGATAGCTACGGACTGTCGAATCAAATGCTATCAATCCAACACGGTCGCCAGTCGAAAGTGCAATGTCTGCGAGTGTCAGAGCTGACGCGAGAGCGTACTCGAAACGGGGTCGGTCGCCGGCGAGCTGCGTCATCATACGGCCGCAATCCATCGCAATCATCACCGTCTGGCCCTGCTCGACTGTGAATTCTCTCGAGATCAGACGATGTCGCCTGGCTGTCGCCTTCCAGTCGATGTGTCTGGGGTCGTCGCCGGGAACGTAGTCGCGGAGATTCGCGAATGATGTTCCACCACCGCGGCGCCGGATCACGCGCTGCCCAACGGTCCGGAGTCGGTGTTGCGCTGCAAGAAGGCGATAGCGGCCGGCGCCAACGATCGACGGGACAACGGTGATCGTATCGGCCGGGTTGTAAAGTATCGAGCGTTTTGCGAGACCCCACGGACCTGGTATCGTCAGCGCGACTGGTCCCAGTTGAAAACTGCCCCGCACCTTTCCCGTAATTGTCGTTGGAATGACGAGAGTCGCCCTGTCTGTGAATGGCATGATGTCTGGCGGACCGTCAATCTCCGAGATCGATGCCGGGAGTTGCTGCGTGATGCTCGCCATCAACGCTGTCGGCCAAGTCGAGCGAACCTCGTAGTGGGCTTCTTTCGTGTCTCCAACGCCTATGGTAGGAGGAAAGATTCGTTGAAGAGCTACGTACGAACTTCCCGGGATCCTGACCGCGTCGACAATGACCGCAAGAGCGATGAGTGCAATAATCGCCGTCGCTATTACTTGACCGCTGGTATCGGATGACATCAGCCAGACCGGCGCCGCAATTGCGAGCACCAACGCAAACCGCGGAGTCGGCGAATAGCGCGCGAGTCCACGAATCGCACGCATCATACGGTGCAACAGATGTGACGGCGTCACTGGTATGTTGTATGGGAAAGCCTGTTCGGGCCAACCATTGCCTTTTACTTGGGCGCGGGAACGCGTGCGAGAACTGCGTTGATCACATCGTCGGTTGACCGACCCTCGACCTGGAGTTCTGGGGCGAGCAGTACACGGTGTCGGAGCACCGGTAGCGAATGCTGCTTCACGTCGTCTGGTGTGGCGAAGTCACGGCCTGCGACAAGTGCTGCCGCTCGCGATATGCGGAATAATGCAACAGCAGCTCTGGGAGACGCGCCGAGAGTAAGCGATGCATCCTCACGAGTGGCGCGCACGATGTCGGTTATGTATTCGCGGACCTCGGGTGTCACGTTAACATTTTCGGCAAAAGATCTCAGCTGAAGCACTTCCTCCCGTGTCACAACTGGAGCTGGCATGAACGTCTCAGCGCGTTCGGCATCAAAACCGTCGGAATAATTCGCGAGCATGGCCAGCTCGGCGCTCCTTGCCGGATAGTTTACTCGAACATTCACGAGAAATCTGTCCAACTGTGCTTCCGGAAGCGGATATGTCCCTTCGTATTCGACCGGGTTCTGTGTCGCGAAAACACTGAAGATGTCACCGAGAGAATGCGTGACTCCATCTACCGTGACCTGACGCTCCTGCATCGCTTCGAGAAGGGCCGATTGAGTCTTGGCGGGCGCGCGGTTGATTTCATCCGCCAGAAGCAGGTCAGTGAATATCGGGCCCGGGCGAAATTCGAAGGCTCGCGACGATTCCTGGTAGACGCTGACGCCGGCAACATCAGACGGCATCAGGTCGGGTGTGAACTGGACGCGGCCAAAACGAACATCCAGTGCGGCCGCAAGCACGCGGACCATCAATGTCTTGGCGGTGCCAGGAACACCTTCGAGAAGAACATGGCCGCGTGCGATGAACGCAGCCAGGATTTGATCTATCACCTCTTCCTGCCCCAGAACGCGTGCAGCGACCGTTTCACGGATGCGCTGGAGTACGGCGGATGTCTCGGTTAAATCAGTCACTTTTGGATAGCCCTCTCTATGTTCGCGATGGCGGTACCTGTAGTTGCGAAAGTACCGGACGATGCGGATGATCTGTTTGAAGATGCCGCGAGGATTTCGTCCACATCTGTCGTAACGTCCGGAATACGGGTGCGTATGGCCGACATGTAATCGGAATCCGGCAGCGATCTGGGCAAGCCGAACGGGTGACGTCGTCTGAGGCCATGTATCAGACGTGTGGTGCCAAGAGCTTTTGCATTCACCTGCGAATATGCGTACGCGAGAGCGCCAACGTGCTCGAGCGGGGAGCGGCGCGACACCGGAGGGGCGGATACTGGTGCGAGTGGCCGTACCGCAAATGCCAACAGAAGAATCAATGCCGCCGCGACCAGCTCGAGCGTCACACGGCCGAGTGGCGTTTGGGTGAGGCCACGCTCGATTGCAGCGACCATATCCGCGTGTGTACCGAAGCCGTGATGGTACTCGTCGAAGACGACTTTGTTGGAACCGGGATGTTGACCGGTGGACGCACTGGCGAATTGAATCGCTCGTACGATTGCGATTGCAGGTCGTGGATCGCGGGCAGCCTGGTTGATGACGATTTGTGCTGGCGCCACGGCTATTGCGTAGCCGCGACCGATGCGATGACCGATCACAAGCGCCGCTTGTTGAGCGGAGTCCAATTGGGCCGCCTTGCTGCCTGTGCGGGGCTCCAGCCAGAGGAATGTCTGACTGGAGCCTTTTGAAGTAGAGGCTACAGTGACGGAAATCGGAAATGCGGTCTGGAAAATTGCTCGTGGGTCCTGAACCGTCGGTGGCTGCGGGTTGCCGCCCGCGACGCTGGTTCGACCAAGTGTGTAAAAGCCATCCGCCGGCATCGTCGTTTGAAAGTCGAGTGAATCAGCAAGCGCATCGTCACCCATCGTGAAAACCAGGATTGTACCACGTCGAACGGCGGTCAATAAATGTGACTGCTCAGTTGTAGTGAGCGGCTGAGTTGGGCTGAAGAGCAAGAAAATCGAATTGCTATCAGGCTCGGCCGACAACGGTTTCTCATTGCGTTCTACGGTGAAGCCGAGGCGTTTCAGCACGTCGTATATAGCACGTGTGCCACCTGCCCCTGTGCTATGGGAGCTGTACATTGCTCCCGGATCTGTGGACTGCTGGGGTGCGAAGATAATGAACAGCACGAGCAGGATAGCAACAGCCGAGAGGACGCGGATGGGAAGGAGCGACGATGCACTTGCGGATGCGGCGTCCAGTGCCGGTATGCTGTGCTGTGCGCTATTCATGGAATCGCACGACGCGTATGCGGCTGACTGTCGGTGCTGCCTGGCAGAAAGCCGAGTAGCGTACCGGCAAGATTATTCAGCCTTGTGTAGCGTTCCTGATCACACGTGCCGATGCCATAAATCACCGTTTCGTACGATCTGGTGAAGTCGGCAAACCTTGGCAGGTCGATCGCATCAGGTCTTCGGCGTACCTCGCGTAGATAGTCGCCTGTCGTCTTGGATTCATGGAGGGAGACAAGACCGCGCCGGGCGACGGATCCCAGGAGCGCCAGGTACAGAGCGTGTGCCGCCCCTGTGTAATCGCTGTCCGCTGCGCGCTGCTGAGCCGTGCGCCACCAGTCGGTTCCGCGAGCTGAATCAAACTGTTGCCGACCGAGTGCAGAAGGTGAATAGCGGACGAGCAGCCCGTATCCGATGCGGACAAGGATGATCAACACGATCGCGCCGAGGGTCAGCTTGAGAACGAGCCCGACTGCCGGGTGACTGGCTGTGAAGCGCAGCAGCCGGACGAAGACGCTCCACATCCATTCAGCGATAAGTTGGCCAATGGACACCGAGTTATGTTCGGTAAAATCGCGGCTGCGCAACACGGCGACTACCGTATCCGCGATTGCAGAATTGCTGATAGGGTCCATTAGTATCGATCCGATACTAATTGTTACTCATGTCACGACTTGCTGAGGAAGCGAGCTTGTGTTGAGGGCCTGAGTCATCAGCTCGATATCGTAGCCTTCCTTGCGTATCCGGATGTCGTAATAAAGTAGCGTCGCGACGACCGTGCCGAATGGGGAGATCACCGTGGCGACGAGGAGTGTGATTACAGCCGTGACGGCGACTGAGCTTGTCAGTGACGTGATGGTTTTTGTCAGGACGGCCGTAACCACGAGCGTGAAAACAAAGACTCCGCCGATCAGGCCAAATATCCTCGTGCCGTTGCCGTTCGAGAGCTGGCGCGAGCGAGAGATCGCGTCACCAACCTTGTTGTCCTCGAACAATACAGTCATCGGCAGGGCGAAGTATCGCTTGAAGACTATGAAACCCGGGACCAGGAACAGGACGAGCCCGAACACGAGGAGGATCCACTTTGTAAACATTGCGACGAACAGGCGACCAGGGCGCTGGAAGGCGGCTCGGACAGAATTTGCGAGATCGACCGGCATACCGAGGTAAGCGGCGGATGCGGCGCAGGTCATTGCGCCCTCGGTGAACGGAGTGATGAGAGCACCGACGGCGCGGACCAGATACGAAGTGACGATGGCGTCGGGTTGTTGAAGCATTATTGCGGTCAGGCCCAAATACGAAGACAGGGCTACCGGGATTGCCGCAAAAATATTTATGGCGACAAAGACTGTGAAGTAGCGCCTGTAGATTTCGAAGGCGGCATCCAGGATCTCAGAACTGGAGCGGGGGCGAAAGTCTGTCATCAGCGCCCGTGGTCGGCACTGGACGGTGGCAGCGAGCGAAGCCTGGCTGCCATGCTTGCGGTTGCGTTAAGCGCTTGCGGCGGCCGACTGACTCGCCGCGACGGCGGCTATCTGGGACGCATCTGCGCGGACGGTCCAGCCAAGCCCGCGGCTGGACACGGCTGCGTCGGTAAGTCGGGCACCAACGAAGTAGCCACTGCGTTCGGGGATCACGCTTCGATCGACGGTTCTCGCGTCGTCGCTCATACCCCCGGATAGGTAGCGCAGCCGTAGGCCAAGTCCCGCCCGGTCGAAATGCTTGGCTACGGCGCGCATGATAAACGATTCGGCTTCGCGTATGCGAGCGTACTCCTTGCGAGCGTAGCCGAAGTATTCCCAGGCTGCATGGCCGGGGCTCACGATGCGGCTGGTCTGCACGGCGATGCCCTCGTTGATGATGAGTTCGCGTAGAGATGCTCGACGACCCGTCTCCCAATAATCGTAGTTGCCACCGGCTTCGGCGATCAGATCTCGCATTTCGCTGTAGCTGGTAGGGGAGGTATATCGGACTGCGTGCGCTACTTCGTGAGCCAGCCAGAGCGGAATCAATTCCGGTTCGAGGCCAAGAGCGCTCGTTTCGGGATTGGTCTGACCTGTAAAGTGTTCGAGCGCGATGAATGCCATTCCGCGGCCGCCGACGACAAGCTCGCCAGCATTCGCGGCACCGACACCGACCATCAGCACGACATCGGTATCGACATCGGCGTCCAGAACCCTGCGGCTTTCGGTCTCGGCCAATCTCGCGAGGGCGACGACGTCGATACGCGCGAGCATGCTGCGCAGGTCGTCGCGGTTGGCGTGAGTAGTCGCGCGAACTACTTCCTGGAAGTGCGGTCCCTCGGGATCGAGGACGTAATTGGTCCAGTACGATTCAAGAATTCGGCGATGCGCTTCGAAGTAGCGCATGTACGCAGCGACGCGATCTGTGCTGTCAATAACGGCGAAAAAATCGGGGAGCAGGTTGATCAGCATCGGCGCCAAGAAAATACCGCGTTCGCAAATGCACTACAAGAGTCAAAAGCGAACTGATCCAGATTTCGGAATCCGACGAACCATCCGGTTCCTTGTCCGGCTGTGGCGTTGCGGAGCGCCAAACGACAGAGTTGCCGGGCAAACTGGCGTTGTGGCACAGAAATTCCCATAGGGAGGGAGAGGCAAGGAGAGTTCATGACTGCGTTGCGCAAGATCGAGCTACGGTGTCCGTCGTGCAACCACGAATTTCCGTCACAGACGGTGGTGTCGACGAACTGGTTTGGTGGGAAGCGGACAGACTTTCACGAGCGCGCTGCTGGAGCGCAACCGTGGGCATATCAGGTGCATATGTGTGACAGGTGCGGCTATTCCGGCGCGGAGCGGGATTTTACGGATCAGACAGACATCAGTCCGCAAGTAAGAGAGCGCGTCTGGAGTGAACTATCGCCTCGTGCGCAGAGTGTTGCCACTGGCTCGGAAAAATATGAAGCGGCTGCGAAGGTCGCTGAATGGCAGGGTGCGGATCCGCGACACATCGGGGATCTCTGGCTTCGAGCTGCCTGGTGCTGTGTAGATGAAGGTGACGTGGAAGCCGAGCGATATTTCCGGAGACTGGCTGCATGGTCATTCGAGCAGGCGCTGGAATTTTATGATTCCGTGCCGAGGGAGGACCGAGCAGTCCTCGCCTACCTGGTCGGCGAACTGTGGCGTCGTATTGGCGATCTGACTCAGGCGAATGCGTGGTTTGGTCTGGTCGCCGACGAGGTTATCAATCTCGAGGTTCAGCAATGGATAGTCGATGCTGCCAGCCGGCAGCAGACTGATCCGCGCGAGTGGTTCGTATAGCCGGCAAATACGTCAACACTTTTGAGACTCGGGCTCGACCCCGGGCTAACGGGTTCCGAAAAGTCTGTCTCCAGCATCGCCCAGGCCTGGCAGTATGTAGCCGACCGAGTTCAACTCGCGGTCCAGGGATGCGGCATATATCTGCACATCCGGATGCGCATTGAGAAGCTTCTGAACGCCTTCAGGGGCAGCGACAAGGCAGAGGAAGCGGATGCGATTGGCGCCCGTGCGCTTGAGCGATGTCACTGCAGCTGCCGCGCTTCCGCCAGTTGCGAGCATCGGGTCCAGAAGGAAGAAATCACGTTCAGCGGCGTCGCCCGGAATCTTGAAGTAGTAGTCGACAGGCTGGAGCGTTTCATGATCGCGATAAAGTCCGATATGACCAACCCGAGCGGATGGAACGAGCCGCAGTACGCCTTCCACCATTCCGAGACCAGCGCGTAAAATCGGAACCAGCGTCAGCTTCTTCCCGCTGATGTGATGACCGGTGGCGTGTTCCAGCGGAGTATCCACGCTGCGTGGTTCGAGAGCCAGATCCTTGGTGGCCTCATAAGCCATCAGTGTCGCTATTTCGTCCACCAATTCCTTGAAGATCTTAGTGGGTGTCCGTCGATCCCTCAGCAAGGTCAGCTTGTGGAGAACGAGTGGGTGGCGGATAATAGTTAGGTTCGGGAACTCCATATAATCTCTATGAAAGAATATCAAGCTGTTATGGTCAAGCTTACGCGGCACACGCGTGAGAATGAAGATACGCTGACCGATCTGCTGAACGAGCGCAGCCGTGGCGGATGGGAACCCACCCTGATCAGCCAG
Organism: Gemmatimonadota bacterium; assembly: GCA_003155795.1. Taxonomy (GTDB): domain Bacteria; phylum Gemmatimonadota; class Gemmatimonadetes; order Gemmatimonadales; family Gemmatimonadaceae; genus Fen-1247. The sequence continues at coordinate 95,706 of PMEM01000013.1, read as the reverse complement.
CGGGGCGAGCAGTTAACTCTGATATTCTGCCGTTCAGCCGAAGGTTGAGGCGTTACTTGAAGCCTAGTTCTAATTTTTCCCCTTCAATATAGTAGCAATCCGATACTAATATGGAGATAGAGTTCTACGGAGCGGCCCGAGAGGTTACCGGGTCGTGCCATATCCTGCGCGTGAATGGGAAGGTTGTGATTCTCGACTGCGGGATGTTCCAGGGGAGGAGGAGCGAATCCGCGGCGAAGAACAAGACACTTCCCGTGGATGTGGGAGAGATTGACGCGGTGGTGCTTTCGCACGCGCACATCGATCATTCAGGGCGGTTGCCGTATCTGGCAAGGATGGGTTACTCCGGGACGATTTGGGCCACTGCCGCAACGCGGGATCTGTGCGCGGTCATGCTGGCGGACTCGGCGCACATTCAGGAGAGCGACGCCAAACATCTGGCCAAGAACCATAGAGAGTTCGTTGAGCCTCTATATACGATGCAGGATGCCGTTCGCACTCAGGAGTTGATGATAGGCATCCCTTACAACAAGACCTTTGACGTTGTGTCGGGAGTCAAGTGCACCTACATCGATGCGGGCCACATTCTGGGCTCGGCGTCGGTGCTCCTGGATATCACGGAGAGCAGATCGACCAAGCGGCTGGTTTTTTCGGGAGACATCGGCCGTCCAGGTCTTTCTATCATCCGCGACCCAGTGGTGCCGACCGGCGCTGATGCCGTGATCATGGAGTCGACGTACGGCAACCGTGATCATGAATCAACAACAGACGCGCGTGCGCAACTCGCGGCCGTAGTACGGGAAACGGCGGCGCGCGGCGGTCGGATTTTGATTCCATCGTTTGCCGTCGGTCGTACGCAGGAGCTGTTGTACAATCTGAATGGTCTGTCCCGTGAGGGGGCAATCCCGGAAATTCCGATTTATGTTGACAGTCCGCTCGCGATTGACACAACGACGGTTTTCGAGATGCATCCGGAGGTGTTTGATCACACCGAGGATCTCATCAACGAGGCGAAGGACCTCTTCAAATTCCCGCAGGTTCATTTTACGCGGAGCGTCGAAGAGTCCAAGGCGCTGAATACAGCGCGCGGCCCGATGGTGATCATCGCAGCGTCCGGGATGGTGGAAGCCGGCAGGATTCTGCATCACCTTCAGCGTGGTGCTGGCGACCCGAAGAATACGATTCTCTTTGTCGGCTATCAGGCTGAGGGCACCCTGGGCCGCCGGATCGAGGCTGCGCCGCCGAGCATCCGGATTTATGGAGAGGACACGCCATTGCGGGCAGAGGTGAAGATCATCGACGGGTACAGCGCGCATGCAGACAGAGGGGAGCTGACTGCATGGCTGGACGGTGTCAAGACAACGTCGCCGCATCTGGGACCTGTGTATCTCGTACACGGTGAGGCGGACGTACAGGATATTTTCAAGACTGCGCTGGCTTCGAAGGGCTATACTGTAGAATGTCCCGAACCGCGCAGCAAGCGAACGGTCTGACACGGCGGCCCGCGCGGTCATCATGGCCGCGCCGCGTTACGGGTGTGGTTCTGGTATTGCTCTTTCTTGGATGGATCGGTTCGGTGACCGCAGTTTTGCTCTTCGCCGAATATGACGGAGTGCACCACGGGGCAGCTAGAGTAGGTCAGGCCGACGCGATCGTAGTTCTTGGCGCGGCACAGTACGCGGGGAAACCATCGCCAGTTCTGCGTGCGCGAGTCGATCATGCGGTTGATTTGTGGCACGAGCGCGTAGCTCCGTTACTCGTGCTCACTGGCGGCGTTGGCGATCGTGACACTACGAGCGAGGCTGCAGTGAGCGCATCCTATGCCATGCGACACGGCGTGCCAGAGAGTGCGATTCTGCTCGAGGCTGAGGGAAGGACCACGAGCGAATCGATTGGGTCTGTTGCTCAGATGCTTGGTGCGAGAGGTCAGACGTCGGTAGTTCTGGTAAGCGATCCGTTTCACATGTTCAGATTATGGATACTTGCTCACCGGTATGGGCTCACCGTAGTTACATCTCCAACGCGAACGTCTCCTATCTGGGCCAGTGTGCCGGCAAGTGCTGGTTATATATTCAGCGAATCGTTGAAGGCACCCATCGCCTACCTGGTGGAACGGTGATTAATTCGAACGTTGTTCCGTGGAGTACAAAGTGTCGTTTTGTGCGCCTGCCGTTTTTTCGTGCTTGTATTGCGATTGCTGTCGTAGCATCACTCGTGGCATCAGCTACCGTTGCCGACGCGCAGGCGATCCCCAGAATCACCTTTGAGAAGTACACGCTCCCCAACGGCCTTGAAGTGATTCTGCATCAGGATCATACGACGCCGATGATCGCGGTCGACACGTGGTTTCACGTCGGGTCCGGGGATGAGAAAGTCGGCCACACCGGGTTTGCTCACCTTTTCGAGCATCTGATGTTCATGGGTTCGGAGCATGTTCCGACGGGGCAGTTTGACCAATTGCTCGAGGCGGCGGGTGGAAACAACAATGGTTCGACTACAGAGGACCGGACCAACTACTACGAGACGACGCCTTCCAACGCGTTGCCGCTGGCGTTGTATCTCGACAGCGACAGGATGGGGTTTCTGGTGCAGGCGCTCGACGCATCAAAAGTCGATCTTCAGCGAAACGTTGTGAAGAACGAGCGCAGGCAAAGGGTCGACAACGTCCCATACGGTAAGGCGCACGAGACAATCCTTGCGGCTTTATATCCGAAAGGCCATCCATACTCCTGGCCAGTCATCGGATCCATGGCGGATCTATCGGCGGCTACTCTGGATGATGTAAAGAACTTTTTCAGGACATACTACGCACCGAACAATGCGACGCTCGTGATTTCTGGAGACTTTCAGATTGATTCTGCGAAAGCACTTGTCACGCACTATTACGGTGACATTCCCCGCGGGCCAGCGTTGCCGGCACGTCCAGTGCCACCGTCCGTTGTCATTCAGCGGGACACTTTTCTGGTTCTGCAAGACAGAGTGCAGATACCGCGCGTGTACTATGCGTGGCCAACAGTCAAGGATTTTTCACGCGACGATGCAGCATTGAATGTGCTTGCGTCCGTACTGGCTGACGACAAGAATTCACGACTTTACAAGCGCCTGGTCTACGATCTGCAAATTGCGCAGGACGTGTACGCTGGTCAGCAAGGGTCGCGGCTGGCGGGTTATTTCCAAATTGTTGTGACACCGCGCAAGGGAATTGCGCCAGCTCGGGTGGATTCCATTGTGCGTCAGGAGCTTGCGAAACTGGAGCGGGACGGAATAACATCGCGTGAACTTGCCAGAGTTCAGAATTCGACGAGGTCACGATTTCTTCGATCTCTGTCCACCGACCTCGGAACCGCGGAACTGCTTAATCGATACAACTATTTTGCGGGTGATCCTGATTTTATCGAGCGTGACGCAGCTCGTTATGACGCAGTGACACGTGCCGACGTGCAGCGGGTTGCGAGAACGTATCTGAGCATACCAAAGGTGGTATTGACGGTGGTTCCGGAAGGAGAGACATCCATGATGCTGAAGGGAGGCGACGAGTGACCAGTGTCATGAGACGAACGCTGATCCCGATCGCACTATTTGCGGCTTCCGGAATCGTAGCCAGTTCAGTGAGCGCGCAAGTCGATCGTAGCAAGCCGCCGGTGCTGGGTCCACCACCAGCATTGCACCTGCCTCCCGTTGTCGTGCGCAAGCTGGCGAATGGTCTTGAGCTTATGGTTGTTGAGCGGCACGCACTGCCAGTCGCCGATTTTGTGCTTGTGGTGCCCACGGGTGCTGCGGCCAACCCTCCCAACCGGGCTGGGATTTCCGATCTGGTAGCGGGCATGCTAACAGAAGGAACGACGACTCGCAACGCGTTGCAGATTGCAGATCAGACGGCATATCTGGGCGTCACGCTGACCAGCTCCAGCGGGTGGGATGCGACGACGGTCAGGCTATCCACACCAATCGCGCAGATTGACAGTGCGCTGGCGCTGTTTGCGGATGTATCGCTGCACCCTGCGTTCCCGGCGTCTGAATTTGCGCGGGCACAGGAAGAACGTTTGACAGCGCTGCTGCAGATAAGCGATCGCGGGCCTGCGATCGCGAATCTGGCGTATCCTTCACTTCTGTACGGGAAGGATAATCCGTATGGACGACCGTCGATTGGCACAATCGAGTCAGTGACCGCGATGACAGCGGGAGATATTGCTGCCTTCTACAAGGATCACTTCTCACCGGATGGTGCGACGCTCATTGCTGTTGGCGATGTTACGCCTGCCCAGCTCGAGCGAAAGATCAATACATTGTTCGGGCGTTGGGCGAGCAGGCCGGTCGAAGGCACCGTGGTTGGTTCCGGATTGCCAGCTTCGGTGACAACAGTGTATCTGATAGACAAACCGGGTGCGGCGCAGTCGTCGTTCAGAATCGGCTCGATAGGCGTGCCGCGTTCCACGCCCGACTACTTCCCGATCAACGTCATGAACACCACCTTGGGCGGCTCGTTCACCAGTCGATTGAACCAGGATCTTCGCGAGGATAAGGGATACACATATGGAGCGTCTTCGCGTTTCGATATGCGGAAATACGCTGGTCCGTTTACAGCTTCGGCAGAAGTGGTATCAGCCAAATCTGACTCGGCGCTTATTGAATTCATGAAACAGTTTCGTGACATTCGCGAGCCGGTTCCCGAAACCGAGCTGGCGAAGACGAAGCGATATCTACAACTGGAGTTGCCGAGCTCGTTCGAGACGAACGGTCAGATTGCATCACGCCTGAGCGACGTTGCGCTGTACGGGTTGCCTCCGGATTACTACAACCACGTTGTTGATCAGATTGCCGCCGTTACGCAGGCTGACGTGCAGCGTGTTGCGACGGAGTACATCGATCCGTTGCATCTGGCGATTCTGATAGTCGGCGACAGAAAATCGATCGAGGCACCTATCAGAGCGTTGAACATTGGCCCGGTAGTACTGCTGGACGTTGCTGGAAATCCAATTCAATAAACTTCAATCACCCGGGAAGATGATGCGCAGGATCATCAGCGTGGGATGTACGGCGGCATTGCTGTCATGGAGTGTGGCGTGTCAGAAATCTGACCAATCATCAGGCGATGGGTCAGCTTCGAACGGCGTACCGGCACGGATGTCGGGAGACAGCATTGTAATTAGAACGAAAGACGGTACGATGCAACTCGGTCTTGCGGACGATACTGTGTTCATGGGGCTTACCGATTCGGTGCTGGCGGTGGTAGGCAAGGACATGGCCAGGGACACCGAAGAGACCAGGAGCGCAATTGCCGGAGCCGTTGAACGGTACGTCAAGAAACGTGTGAGCTCCGCGCTGCATACTCGCCTGCAATACCCGCTGGCGGACATCGACAGCGCGCATTACAGTAACGGCCGGATCAAGTTCGCCTATCGTAATCGTCGCAAGATGGCCTTTGAGGACGTCAAGCAGAATAATCAGACCGCGCTTGATTCCTTTACGCCTGAGGACGCACAGAACTTCGTTTCGACTGTGAACGATGCAATTCTCAAGGTAAGAGGCGCGCCGAGATGACCGGTTCAGAAGTGGATCAGCGATATCCGATAGGTAGATTCAGGTACGACGGTGATTCATCGCGTGAAGCGATCGATCGCTCAATTCAGGCAATTGCATCGCTGCCGAGGCTATTCCGAGCGACGGTAACTGGATTGAATGCGGAGCAACTCAATACACCGTATCGCGATGAAGGGTGGACCGTCAGACAGGTAGTGCATCATGTACCTGACAGTCACATGAACGCTTACATGCGGTGCAAGCTCGCTCTGACTGAGGACACACCGACGATCAAGCCGTACGACGAAGCCGCGGTTGCGAGGCTCGGCGACATCGCAATCGTGCCTGTAGAAGTGTCGCTCGATCTCCTGGACAAGCTACACGAACGTTTTGTGGCATTGCTCAGATCGATGACCGACTATGATTTCGAGCGATGCTATGTGCACCCTGAGCAGAATCGGAGTGTGCCGCTTCATGAGGTAGCAGCGCTGTATGCATGGCACGGTCGGCATCACACGGCGCATATCATGATGTTGCGTGAGCGACGCGGGTGGACCTGACGCGAAGGCTGATTGCAGTAGCGACGCTTCTTCTTGCGGTCACGACATCGGTTGCGGCGCAGGGGATAATTGTTCCAGCCGTGGCACCGACGCGAGGGGACGACTCTCTCTATAAGCTAGTCGTCGATCCAGCGACGCACGAAGGCGAAGGCACCCACCTGCTTTTCGATTCAACATCCGTTAGTGTCAGGGAAGACGGGGGTGTAATAAGGACATTCAGGCGCGTAATTCAGGTTCTGACAGAGGCAGGTGCCGCGACTCTTCGCGAACAGCAATTCACATATTCGCCCGGACATCAAACGTTCGTTGTGAAGTGGCTGCGTGTTGTGAGGCCCGACGGCTCGGTCGTGAGTGCAGCACCGACGCATGTCCAGGAGTCCGATGTACCGGCTCCAATCTCGACATCGCCTGTTTACAGTGACAACAAAGTCACGAGGGTATCGCTTTCGGGGGTGACTCCTGGAACGATACTGGACGTTGCCTTCGCCGTTGACGAACACGCACCAGCGATGAAGGGTGACTTCGCCCAGACGTACGTGTTCACCCCAGGGCCTTCTATCGAGCGAGCCCGTTTCACTCTGGAAGTTCCATCGTCGCTGCTACCGCGAATTCGGGAAGACAATCTCGATTTCAAGCACGTGACCAGAACATACAATGGTCGAACGCGCTACATCTGGTCGCGGGACCGGACGCCGACTGTCAAACGAGAACTATTCGCGGCGGATTCCGACGGTGTAATAATGGATGTGCGAGTAGGCGGCGCTATTACGTGGACAGATGTATCGCGATGGTATGCTGGTCTTGCCCGGGACAGATATTCGACAACGCCGGGATTATCAAGAGTTGTCGATTCGCTGGTGGCAGGCGCGAAAAGCCGCGAGGATTCAATTCGCGCTGTTCATCGCTGGGTTGCTCAGGATATCAGATACGTCGGGATCGAACTCGGGATTGGAGGCTACCAGCCCCGTATGCCCGACACTGTCATTGCCACCGGATACGGTGACTGCAAGGACAAGGCAACGTTATTTGTGGCAGCATTGGGACATCTTGGAATTCGCGCATTTCCGGTCCTCCTGAGTATCAATGCTTCGGCGAAGCGAGACATGCCGACCCCGCAACAGTTCAATCATGAGATAGCTGCTGTAGCGCTCGCAGGCGGTGGATATCGCTTCGTTGATCTTACATCATCGTTCAGCGCATATGGCGAATTGCCATTGAACATCGAAGGTGGCTTCGGAATCATAGTGTTCCCGGACGGCAGAAATGAGGAGGTCACGATACCAGTTGACGCACCATCATCGAATGTGCAGAGCACACGATTGACTGGAGAGTTGACGACAGGCGGGAAGTTCAACGGTTATTACGATGAAGAAGCAACCGGCGCTCTTGCCGCTGGGATGCGGGCTGCTTTTGCATCGCCGCCCGATTCGGCGCAACGTGCTACGGCTGCACGTCTCGTCGCGCGAAAGTATTTCACGAGTGGGGAGGGAGACTCTCTGGTCGCGTTCAACGGACGTGATTACGCAGTACCCGCGCACGTCCGGCTCCGTATTCGAGATGCGAATGCGACCACGAGTGCGGGACCTGTAGTACTCCTGAATAATCCGTTTGCTGGTCTCACCTCCATCGCGGCTGCAGCCGATGATATTGCAGCGTTACCGACGCGGCGATTTCCCATCGATGCGTCGAAGATGATTGGCTTGCGTACGGAGATAACGGAATTCCGGGTAACACTTCCCGACGGTTGGCATGCACGATTGCCGAGTGATCTGACTGCAAGGAGTGTCTTCGGTTCGTACACCGCTACGTACTCACAACAGGGTCGCGAGCTTGTCTTGAGGCATGAACTCGTGGGCACAGGAGGGATCTTTCTACCAAGTCGCGTCAACGAGTTGGTGGGATGGTTACGGTCGATTGGCAGTGACAACGTGAAGCTAATCGTACTAGACCCGCCTCCCGGCTAGGCGTCAGCGGCATCGGACGCTGATGTGATCGGCGTGCCCTCTTCCTGCAGCGGTGCTACAAAGTTGAAACTGTCCAGGGTCATCCGTCCTGGTTTCCCCACCGTTGTATCTGTATCGAACCGCGTAAGTGAACAGTTTGCAACTTCAGTGGAACGATCGATTGCGAGGATGTCGCTTTCACTGAGCCCCTCGATTATGTAGCGCATGCAAAGGACGACGACGGAGTGTGCTACGACGAGTATCCTCTCGCCGTGAAACTCCCGGCACATCATTTCGAGGGCGCTTCTGAGTCGAAGCACCACGTCACACCAGCTCTCGCCACCCGGCGGGCGATGGTAGAATTTGCCCAGTGACGTGCGTAGAGCAGCCTGCTCTGGAAAACGAGCTGAAATACCGTATCTGGTCAGGCCATCAAGGATGCCGAACTCCTTTTCGCGGACACGTTCATCCTGCAAGCTTCCCGCGGAGTCGGTGGTGTAGCGAAAATGGCCCAGCGCCTTGATTATGTCTGTGGTCTGGCGAGCCCTCAGATACGGCGAAGTGATGACCACCGTCGGACGCTGGTCGGTTGGAAGCGCCCCGAACCAGTGTCCGAGAGCTGTGGATTGCCTCTCTCCCAATGGAGAAAGCGGAACGTCGACGTCGCGGCAGGAACTGTGGATTTCGAGAGCTCGTGCTGTGTTGGCGGCATTGCGGGCCAGATTGCCGGCAGATTCGCCGTGCCGGACGACAAACAGTGTATTGGGGCAGCCAGAAAAATGGTTCATTCAGATCGGGAAAGCATAAGGAAGTGGGGCCGAATACACTCTATATTACGCGGAAACCCAGGACTTTCATGCGTATACCAATAGAGACATTCCGGCTTTCGAACGGCCTGCTCGTCACGTTTTCTGAAGATCACACCGCTCCGATCGTTGCGGTGAACATCTGGTACCACGTGGGCTCAGCTAATGAGCGGGCGGGGCGTACCGGGTTCGCCCACCTGTTTGAGCACATGCTTTTCCAGGGTTCGGAGAATGTTGAAGCAAATGAGCACTTCGAGTTGGTGCAACGTGCCGGCGGCACGCTGAACGGTTCCACGTGGCTCGATCGGACCAACTATTTTGAGACCGTTCCATCGAACCAGCTGGCGATAGCCCTCTGGCTGGAAGCTGATCGCATGGGTGCGCTATTGCCGGCCATGACCCAACAAAAGCTGGATACACAGCGCGATGTGGTATCAAATGAACGGCGCTGGTCGGTAGACAATCAGCCCTACGGCACATGGTGGGAGAAGCTGCCGGCGCTGACATATCCGGATCCGCATCCGTTCCACCATTCGTTGATCGGATCATTTGAAGATCTCAAAGCCGCGTCGCTCGGGGACATCGCTCGTTTCTTTGCGACGTACTATACGCCGGATAATGCCGTTCTTACGATAGCAGGCGATTTCGATCCAGTTGAGGCTCGAAAACTCGTCGAGTCGTACTTTGGCGCCATACCACGTGGCAAGGGAAAGCCGCCGCTTCCCGATATGACACTGCCGGATACGTTTGGCGGGACGTTGCGCGAGGTGATGCACGACGAAGTCAGCCTTCCACGCATATACCTTGCATTTCGCTCTCCCGCACTTGGCGACGACGCGTACTACGCGGCGTCCGTCGCAGGCGCGATTCTGGGGATGCGCAAGGGGAGCAGACTCCAGCGTGTGCTGGTCCGCGAGCGCGAGGTAGCAGCGGACGTAACGGCTTTCACGTTCGATCTACCAAAAGGAGCGGATATACTGGTTGTCGATGCGACTGCACGTCCTGGCGTAACCGACGCGCAGCTTGAGGCAGCGGTAGTGCGCGAGATTGATCGGATGCGCATGGATGGGGTAACGCAGGGTGAAGTTGACCGTGCCGTAGCGCTCATTGGTACCGATTTCATTGCGTCGATGCAGCAGGCAGGGGAGCGTGCGGATCAGCTATCCCGGTTCGCCACATATTTTGGAGATCCGTCACTCATCAATGAGCAGATGGACAGATATCGCGCTGTCACTGTTGCAGACGTCAACAAGTTTGCAGCGAGCCGGCTTGGCGAGGATAATCGCGCCTTTCTGACGTACCTTCCGCGGGATGGCGCCGAGGAAGTCGGTTCTGAGGATGCAATTGGCTCGAGCGAGGTGACAGCATGAGCAGATCGACTCGACCGACTCCAGAATCGCCGCGCGAATATCACTTCCCGAAATTTGACCGACGTCTTCTTGCGAATGGAATGAAAGTGCTGGTTGCTCCGACGCATAATCTGCCGATTGTCACCGTATTGGCGGTGATTGACGCAGGGGGAGTTGCGGAGCCAGCTGGGCAGGAAGGCATCGCGGAGCTTACCGCGCGTGCACTCAACGAGGGCACTCCCAAGTACGATGGTGAGGCACTCACGGACTATATGGAGCACCTGGGAACCTCTGTGGGTGGTGCAGCTGGATGGGACTCGGCTTCCGTTGCAATGACAGTGCTGCGCGAGAATCTCGAGAACGCATTTGTGCATTTCGCTGAAGTGCTTGTTGCGCCCACGTTCCCTGTACCAGCGATCGAGCGTCTGAAAGCGGAACGTCAGGCGGAGCTGATGCAGATCGAATCCGAGCCACGCGAGCTGGCTGATGAAAAGTTTGACGAGTATATCTACGATTTGGCGTCACGCTTCAGGTTGCCGCTGGGTGGTACTGCGGAATCCGTTGGCAAACTGTCGCGCGATGCGGTTGTAGCCTTCCATGCAGCGAGGTATCAGCCATCGGCGACTACACTGATAGTCGTCGGGGATGTGGAAGCTGATGCCGTTGAGCGAATGGTTGCGGCGACACTTGAAGGTTGGACTGGGCCGAGGGTTCCAGCAGCCAGTGCGAACGATTCGCCGGCAAGGGTGACACGCAGCATCCGGCTAGTTCGGAAGAGTGACGCGCCTCAGTCAGAGTTGCGGATCGGACATGTTGGTGTGCCACGTACGCATCCCGACTATTTCTCCATCACGATAATGAATGCGGTGCTGGGCGGGCTGTTTTCGTCCAGAGTGAATTTGAATCTTCGCGAGGCACACGGCTACACCTACGGTGCATCATCAGCCTTTGATTGGCGGCGTGAGGCTGGCCCATTTGTAATTGGTACGGCGGTAGCAAGCGATGTGACGGTGCCGGCAGTTCAGGAGACATTGAAGGAAGTTGATCGCATGCGATCTGAACCGATAAGCGAGAGCGAGCTGTCACTTGCTACGAGTTATCTGGGAGGAGTATTTCCGATTCGCTACGAGACAACGGCAGCGATCGCCACTGCGCTTGCAACACTTACCATCTATGGGTTGCCGGAAGACTGGTACGATACATATCGTGAACGAATGAGTGCGGTGACAGTGGATGACGTACTCCGTGCTGCGCACGCTCATATAAAATCTGATTCCATGCAGATAGTGGTTGTTGGTGACGAAGCCGCGATCCGTGAACCGCTGGAAGCGCTGGGATTCGGCCCGCTCGATGTTGTAAGCCCCTGAACGCGAACCCAGAGAATTCATGTCCAACCCGCAAATCGCATCGCATCGGATCTATACCGGCAAGGTCGTCTCCCTGGATGTAGATCAGGTCAGATACCCGGACGGAAGTACCGGGGAGCTGGAGATCATCCGGCACTCTGGTGCGTCGGCAGTACTGCCTTTTGTCAGCGATCCCGCGGGCTCCGATCCACAGATAATGCTTATCCGGCAGTATCGGTATGCGGCTGGTGGATACCTGTACGAGGTTCCAGCAGGGAAGCTGGAAAAAGGTGAAGCGCCAATGGACTGTGCTGTGCGTGAATTGAAGGAAGAAACGGGTTGCACAGCTCAGAGAATGGAGCCGATGCTCAGCTTCCTGACAACGCCAGGTTTCACGGATGAGGTAATCCATTCATTCATGGCTGTTGGCCTGACGACGGGCGAGAAGCATCTGGACGCAGATGAATTCACAGAGGTTGTGACGTTCAAGTTGTCGCAGGCTCTCAGGATGATTCAGACGAATGAAATACGAGACGCCAAGACTGCGTTGACTATTCTGTACGCGGCGGGATTCAGCGCCGGCTTATAGTGAGCAAACCCGAGGCTCCTCGGCGCACGCTCTTCCACGGTCCGTTTGGCGCGGGGCAGTCGAGGCACGCACGCGATGCAGTATGCGCGGCTGCCGACGCGGGTGCGCGTGACATACTTCACGTCGTTGCAAACAGAGCGGCGGAGCTGGCGGTCAGGTCCGAACTCGTCAACCGCCGGAAAGCTGTATTCGGACTTCGTGTTGTAACATTGAAGAGGCTGCCGAGGGAGATTGAGAGGCGTGCCCGCATCAAGGGCGCCGCGATTGCTGGCGGTGCTGTGGACGAGATCCTGCTTGAGCGAGCTATACGAACAGCAGCGGCGAATGCAACATCGTCCGTTGTTGCAACCGGGCTTGCATCGTCAGCCGCTCGAACGATCGCCGAGGTCGAGCGTGGTGGCGGCACGTTCAGTTCTTTCGAAGCCGCGCTGACGGCAATCCATGAAAGAGGCGATGGCGCGACAGTACTGCTTGAAACGTGGCGGGAACTGGAGCGACTGCGCGGACCGGACTCCCGCTCGCAGGCAGTTGCACAACGAGCTGCGATCCAACTGCTTGAAACGCGTGAATCGTCCGTAATGAACGACTGCTCTCTTATCGTTCTCGAAGATCTTCCGCTGTTCGGGCCGCTAGATCGCGACATGATGAAAGCGCTCGTCGCAACCGCGAGTTGCCCGATTGTAGCAACCAGTGAATACGCGGCTCACCTTGATACATCACCAGCGCTGCGAGCCTATTATCTGCTCCGTTCAACTGCGCAATGGGACGAGAAACCGCTAAGCTGCAGTAACGACCCGCTGGACGGAGCTGGCGATCGGATATTCGCCGCGACGATGGAAGATTCAACTTCCCGGAATCCATCTCTCGAGATCGTCCGGCTCGAAGCCGCTGGCGAAACCGCCGAGGTCCGGTTGGCGGCGCGAGTAGTGTTGCGACACCTGCGCGAATCCAACGCGAGGGATCCGATGAACGCGTCGGACATCATGATCGTTGCGCGCGGAAGTCGCTATCGCGAGCTGATCCAGGAGATTTTTACCGAGACTGGTATCGGTGTGAACGCGGGAGCGCGATTGTCAGCGTCGGAGACATCGCTCGGATCGGTGCTGCTCGATTTGTTACGGATGGCGGCAGATGGCTCGGGCGGCACTCGCGAGCAGGCGTTGAAGATATTGAGATCTCCGCATCTCGATCTTGGAACGCGGGCCGCGGACCGCCTGACGCGGCGCGTACGAACGCTTGGCTACCTTGGGGTTGACGGGTGGGACAGGCGAGTCTTTCATGCACTTGGCAAGCGAACCAGACGGCGAGTCGTCCGATTCAGGCGCTCTCTTGGCGCAGCGAGAGAAGCATTTGCCGCCGCGAGCTCAAACAAGGAAATGGCTTTCGCCGTGCGAAAGCTGGCGAAAGAGTTGCGACTGGTCGGTAATGCGTACTTCGCGCGTAAGCGCGCCAGCGCCGGCGGATCAGGAAGCGAACTCGAAACTCGTTTGATGAATGCGGGAATCCGCGATGACAATCAGACGTGGGAGATGGTCGAGCAAGTACTGGACGACACGATGCCAGACATGCTGAATGCCGACGCAAGTGCCGACGCAAGTGGCGGCTCAGACGCGCATCTGTCGTTCGCTGAAAGATGGATTTCGTTGTTCGAGCGCGCACTGGACGACGAGACGCTGCAACGCACTGTTTCGGGCGACGGTCTCGTTCGCGTGGCGGGAGCATCTGCCGGTGACGGACAGCCAGCCAGGGTAACCATCATTCTCGGTCTCCGTCAACAAGCATTTCCTCGCCAGGCTCGGCAAAATCCATTTTTGCGAGACACGCTACGTACGCGGCTGGCAGACTTCGGAATTGAACTGGCCGGTTCGGAGGACGCAGCTGAAAGCGAACGCGAGGCGTTCATCCGGGTAATTACGACGGCGAGCGAGGCGCTTTACCTGTCCTACGCAGCCACCGACGCGAAAGGGAAAGCCGCGGTTGCATCGTTCTTCATTGAAGACCTGCAGCGAGCTATCGGCAAGGATCACCATTGGGAAGTCGAGCGACTCGGAATTGCGGACGTTGCGCCGAGTCCGGAAGATGCGGTATCCCGGTCGGAGATGCTTGCAGCCGTGGCGCATGGAATCTGGCAACGCCTGCCGGCAATTCCCACGTCTATCGCCGATCGAAGAGCGAGCTTTGCAGCATGGAATGATCTGCTCGCAATTTCGGCGTCTGTTGTGCCTGTATCCAGTGGCCGCGTGGCTGAACTGCGACCATCGTTCAGTGCCGATGCATTGCAGTTTGCGCCGCATCATACGCTGGAATTGAGCGCGTCGCAACTCAAGACGATCCAGCATTGTACCTACGAACACTTTGTGAACAAGGTGCTTCACCCGGGTGACCTTGCAGTACCCGAGTACGACGCGCCGAGCAAGGGAACGCTGGTCCACGAAGCGATGATGCAGTGGGTACGGTTGGATGGCTGGAAACGTGGTGACGCTGCTCTCGGAGAGCTGGATAGCTGGTTCGCAAATCGAGTGACGGCTCTACCACCATCCGTTCGTGAAGGCAGGCTTGCGAGATTCATGATGGACGAAGATCGAGGGCAGCTCAACGTGTTCGTGCGCAATGAACTCGACGCAGTCAGTGCCGCTGGTGCAGCAAAGCCAGCATATAACGAGCTGGCGTTCGGACAACGAATCGCGGCGCATGGCGAGCGCGATCCCGCATCGGTAGCCTCGACCTTCGATCTCGCGGTACAAACATCAATGGGCCCGCGGGTTGTGAAGTTCACCGGCTCAATCGACAGGGTGGATACGTACCAGAGAGATCAGGCGACCTGCGGCATTGCACTGGATTACAAAACAGGTGCGACGAGCAAGTATTACTCGGATGCGATGCACGACGGAACCGATCTGCAGCTCAGGCTATATCTACTCGCGCTGGAACGGCTTTGGGGCGTCATGCCTGTCGGCGCACTGTACGTCGGGTTTGGCGATGGTGTTCGGCGCGGTGCGATTTCCGAAGTTGCAGAAGATCGCATTGGCGAATTCGATCCCAAAACCGTCACCGTCATGAAACACGATGTCTGGGACAAATTCGTGCACTCTGGAACGGAGCAACTGATCCAGCGTCTTATTGAACGGCTTGTAACTTTCGATATCGTCGCGCAGCCGGATAGCAGCGGATGTGGGTTCTGCGAGCTCGGCCCGATCTGCAGATACACGCCGAACGGAATGGCCTTCATCGATGGCTGATACGCAGACCGGGAACGATGTCGCCATCGGACGCTCTAATAGCGCGACTGGGAAGTCAGTCATCGTCGGAGAACAACGCATTGCCGTAGATGCACCGCATGCTCTGGTTGCGCTGTCCGCTGGTGCCGGTTCAGGCAAGACCACTGTGCTGGTCGAGCGATTCCTGGACTCTGTGATCACGAAAGGCGTGTCGCCACTGAACATCCTGGCAATTACGTTCACGGAGAAGGCAGCAGCGGAGATGAAGGAAAGGATTATCCGCCGCTTCGAGGAGAATGGCGACGATCTGAACCGGCGCCGTGCAGAAGCAGCCTATATCTCGACGATCCACGGATTCTGCGCACGATTGCTGCGGGAAAACCCACTCGCCGCTGGTATCAATCCGGCGTTCGGAATCATCGACGACATGCGTCTCGGTCTCTTTCTGGATGAAGAGCTGGAGCGCATGCTCAATGACGAATGGTTTCTCGAAGCCAGAGGTTTGTTTCCATCCGGATATGCTTCCGGCAGGGACACGTTATTCGAGCTGATGACAGACTGTGTTTTCAAGTCGCGCGAATTCGGCAAAGGCATTCCGGAAGAAGAATCATGGACTGTTGATGATCATGTAAACGCGGCGATGCGGCGGATCGATGAATACCGCAGGGTTTCCTGGCAGAAATCCAGGGAGGCGCTGTTGCGAGTATCAAACACGATCGCAACTGCGGCTGTCAGCGGACCAAAGAAGACCGAGCAGCACAGCAGGCTCTGCGAGATGTTGCGTCAATTGTCGTCGCTTGGTGAGTTCGACCAAGCGTGGGCGACCGAGTTTCTTGGCTTGACCGGTTTTACCGGAGGGGTCAAGGACCTGGGCGTACGTGCGAAGATCAAGGCAACGACCGACGTAGTGAGAGACACTTTCAAGACCCTGGTTGGGATTGACCGTACGGTTCAGGAACAGATCGAGCGCGACGACATTGCGCCACTGAAGGTTCGCATCTACGCCCATGCAGGCGCGATTCGGCGGGATTACGAAGGGATGAAGGCGGAGCAGTCTTTGCTCGATTTCGACGACCTGCAGCGTCTCGCGCTTCGTTTGTTGAATAATGCAGATGTGCGAGCAGAGTACGCATCACGCTTCCGGCACGTCCTTCTCGATGAAGCACAGGATACCAATAAGGTTCAGAAGGCAATCATCGACGCTATCATGTGCGGCGATGGGCAATGTCTGTTTGCTGTTGGAGATCTCAAGCAGTCCATCTACGGGTTCCGCGGTGCAGATGTCTCCATTTTCAGGGAGATCCATCGGTCAGCGAATGAAGGCCGACTGCAGCTCCAGGATAACTACAGGTCCCGTTCCGAACTCATCGATTTTATCAATGCGGCAGGGACCAGCCTGTGGGACGGCGACGAGCTGATAGACTACTCGAACCTCGTGTGCAAGTTCGACTACAGATCAGAAAGCGCACCGCTGCCGCATGTGGAAATGCTGCTGATTGAGAAACAACAAGCCGACCCGGACGCCGGGCGCGAGAAGGTCGACGACTCCGCGGCTCTGCACGAACGCGAAGCGCTAGCCATCGCGATGCGAATACGGCGCATCGTTGATGGCGACGATACATGCGCTCCGTTGGTTGTGTATGACAGATCCAACAAGACTTATCGTCCCGCGCAGTACGAGGACATTGCGATACTCTCTGCCAGCCGGACTCACTTTGCCATTTACGAACGCGTGCTCGGCGACCTGGGAATCCCTGTCGTCGCGGACGGAGGTCGCGGTTTCTTTACTGGTCGCGAGGTCCAGGATGTCCTGGCAGCACTTGGAGTTGTCGCGAATCCATACGACGAAGTAGCGCTGCTTGCCGCCCTCCGCTCGCCGCTATTCGGCTGGAGCGACGAAGATCTGGTATTGCTTCGCCGCGCTGCGAAGCGTGACTTGTGGGCCGCGTGCGCGCGTGGATTCCAGCCGCAGGGTCGATCGGCGGACCGTGATGCATATCAGGCCCTCTCGACTCTACGTCGATTGGCGCCGTCCATGTCACCAGCGCGACTGATCCAGGTGCTTCTGGACATCACTGGCTACAATGCTGCACTTCTCCGAACCCCGCGGGGGCGTGGTGGCGTTGCGAATGTGCAGAAGCTTCTGGAATTCGCAAGACAAAGCGCAGAGGTAGATGGACCGGACTTGCATCAATTCATCCACCGCGCTGAGCTGGCAAAGGACTATCTCGCGCAGGAGCGTGAAGCGTCAATCGCCGCAGAAGGTGAAGACGTTGCGCTTCTCGGAACGATTCATGGTTCGAAAGGACTGGAGTGGCCTGTCGTGATCATGGCCGGCCTCGACGCGAAATTCGATCGATCGGATAACGGTTCCTTCTATTCGGCCGCCGACGAGACGCTTGTGCTGGAGCCCAGGGACGAGGAAGCCAAGCCCCGCAAACTGGTCAGCCAGAAGCAGGTGATCGACACCGTGAAGGAGCGCAGCGAGCAGGAAGGTCGGCGGTTATTCTATGTTGGCATGACTCGAGCGCGGGAGTATCTCATACTTTCGGGCGGGCATGTACCGTCCGATCGCACGCCGAAAACAAAGCGTGGCTTCAGTGCGCCGATCCAATGGTTGTGCGACGCTGCCGGATTGGAGCCGGATGTAGCGGACGATTGTGATGCGACGATTGCAGCCGCTCCGATTCACGTGAGCATTATCAGAGAGGACACGGTTTCGCAGCTTCGCGGAACGATAGTGACGCACGATCCGGAACTGACGGCCGCACGTCGTTCTGTTGAACGTGGCGAGTCTGTGAAATGGGAACCGCCGCCGCCGGACCGTGAGGCGCGAATCGTTACCACTGTGCGCGACTTGCTATCGGGCCCTCTGATTCCAGTCGCCCCGCAAGGCAGCGTTGGCACGACGACCGTAACGCAGCTCGTGAATTTTGCACGCTGCCCACTCGTCTATTATTTCAACCTCGTTCTCCAGATTGAAGAACACCCGCGCAAGCGGCGGAGATCCGAGGTTGCGAGCGACCGTCAGCTTTCCGCGGCCGAGCTGGGTACACGTGTGCATGAGCTACTGGAACGTGCCGATTTCGGCGCCGTTCCCGTTGAGGAAGCTCGCCGGCTGGCGAGTGAAAGCTCAAGCAGTTCGACGTCGGACGAGGATCGGGACCGGGTCGAACGGATGCTCACGAGCGTTTTGTCCGATCCACTGATTGATCGCGCGCGAGGAGCGACGCGGTTGGAACGAGAATACCCGTTCTATCTCGCCATGAACGGAACGCTGGTGCATGGGATCATAGACCTCGTATTCACCGATGCGAATGGCCGCGGCGTCGTGGTTGACTACAAGTCAAACGATCTCGCAGCACCGGATCGGGTAAATGTGCTATCCAGGTATTACGAACCCCAGATCGAGATGTACGCATTGGCTGCGACGAGAGCCGGTTTGGTCAATGCAGACGAAGCGACGCTCTATTTCCTGAACAAACCGGTCGCGCGCACGTTCGACATGAATGCGAGGCAGCTCGATGGGGTCGAGGGGAGAATGAGCGACGCCCTCGAGCGCATATCCCACGAGAATTGGGAGACGGAGCCGGGTGAGAAGTGCAGGAGTTGTGGTTACAGAACCCGTGGATTTTGCGAGGTGGGAAAACGCTTCGTGGAGTAGTGGCCGACCTTTAGTTGCGGTCGTCTTCGCGGGCTACGGCGTCCAGGTCCAGAGTATTGCCGGTAGCGTCGGTCTCCGACCCATCCGACTCGACGATCTCGTGCGGCAACCACAGCGTAAACGTCGATCCACGTTGCGGGGTGCTCTCGACCGTGATATCGCCGCCCATCATGCGTGCGAGATGGCGACTGATGGAAAGCCCCAATCCAGCTCCGGACCTCAGGCGCGTGTATGGGTTGCCGCCCTCCGCCTCCAGTTGAGTGAACGGCTGAAAAAGCCGACCGATTTTGTTCTCGTCAATTCCAATTCCCGTGTCGGCGATGGAAATCGCGATGTACATTCTGCTCGGATCGAGGAATTCGCTTATGCTGAAAGCGCTGGTGAGTGAAGTCCCAACCCGAATCTCGCCGCCCGAATTGGTGAACTTCACGGCATTCGAGAGCAGGTTTGCGAGTGCCTGCTGCACTCCCCGTTCGTCGCCAATATACGTCTCCGCTCGAAGATCATCCGACTGTATGACTAGTTGAATGTCCTTTTTGACCGCAGCCGGTTGTAGAAGTGTCACCGCTGCGTCAATCGACTGTCGAGTGTTGATCTGCGTTGTTGTCAGCTGCATTGTACCAGATTCTATTCGCGACAGGTCGAGCACATCGTTTATAAGGGCTAGCAAATGGCTACTGCTGCTTCGGATGCGGCGAACATTCTCCTGCTGTTTTGAAGTCAGCGGCCCTGATATCCCAAGGTCGAGAATGTCGGTGTAACCGATGATTGCATTGATGGGTGTTCTGATCTCGTGCGACATCGTGGCAAGGAAGTTGGACTTCGCCTTGCTTGCGCTCTCGGCGATGCCTCTTGCCCGGTCGAGTTCAAGTGCCAACCTGTGAGCTTCCTGCACCTGCCGCGCCAGTTTGTGCTGCGACGCATCGACATCACCAGCCATTGTATTGAAAGACGTACCGAGGCGTCCGACTTCGTCCTCGTGCCTCACATTGACGCGAACCGAATAGTCACCACGAGATATCAGTGTCGCTGCTCGTGTGAGATCAACGAGTGGTCGGAGAGCGTGTCGTATCAACAGCCATGAAACAACAACTGCGGCCAGCAGAAGCGGCAAACTGAACAGCGTGAATCTGAGCAAAAGCCAGCTCGCGCCTGCTACAACGGCAGAGTGATCGGCCTCGACAACTATCCACCACGGCGTTCCGTCGATGGGAAGTTCAGTCGAGAGAACCTGGCCGTGACGATCGCGTGTGTATGAAACCACCTTGCCAGCGTTGCCTATCGATGGCAGTGCCAAAGTGCTACCGATTGGTTGCTGCCGCGGAACGCCACCCAGCGTTGTCCAGAACGGGTTGTTCACGTTGCGAAAGTAAGCCGCAGTATGATCTCCGAGCAGACGATTGATCTGTGAATCGGCACCGGCACGAGGTTTGATCCTCGCCTGCTCCGCAATCCAGCCGACTTGCTTGTCGCCATCGAGTACTGGCACCGTCATCCAGTAGTAAACCTGGTGATCCCTTCCTTCGAAGAAAGGAAGGAACTGCGCTGTATCGCCCTTTGGCATTGATGTTTGGGGCGATCTACTGCCAGGAATGGAAAGAGCCTGTCTTGAATCGCCTGTCGCTGTTGCTGCCTCCTCGGGAGCAGCCCCCAAACTATCAATGAGCATACCATTCACTGACCACAGCTCGATCGCGAGAGTCGAGTCAGTGGGCAGCACCAGTCGCTGAAGCACACGTTGCACCGCAGTTGTACTGGAAGTTTTCGCTTTTGCCGGTGCAACAGCGCCAGCCGACGAATTTGAGTTACTGGCGGAATGTACGGTGACCGCCTGCACGACAGAGGGCGACTTCGCGACGTCACCAAGTAGCTTCGCGCGCGTCGTAATTGATGTCGCCGAAAGCGACACGAGTTCTCGCGCTACTGTTTGGAGCCGCGCCGCCGAGGAAGCCTCGCTTGCCGTGCGAACTTCTCGATACGCAAGCCCGACTGCCGTAGCGAGCGTCGCAACGAGAACTGCGATAACAATCAAGGGGAGCTTTCGCTCCAGGGGCATGCTCCGAATAGACACGAGCCACTGTCAAATGGAATTGAGAGACTCTCGTGGCGGCATGCCTTTGCGGGAGGCTGGGGGACGAGAGATGCGTACGGGACAACTTATAGCCCGTATCGGCCGTCTAAAAGCTGTGATGCAGTTGTTTGAGTGAGCTGACCGGCCACGCCCGCGATCGATGGTTCAGCAAAGTGGCACCGAAGTCCCATACTGCGACTCACGCACACTTAACGGAATGGATCTATCCACCGTCTAATCCTCGTACAGATCGTGATGGGAGAAAATGGATTCCCGCTTTCGCGGGGATGACGGGAAGAGTCGGATGCCATATCTGGCCATAATGGCGCGACAGAATGGCAGACGTACGGAAGCGTACATATAGTGTAAGTTATTGGTAGGAAATGATTTACTAGATTTAAGGAAAGACAGGCAACTCGGCACAACTGGTGCTTGTCTAATACATGAGCGAAGCACCTATCCGGGAGTACTTCGTAGGGGTCGGTCAAATCCGATCCTGCCCCGTTGAACAGCTGTCCCAGAAAGGGGATTTTATGGCCACTACCGCTCGTAAGACCTTACCTACCCTCGCCCGCGCCGAGCTTGTCGGATCGACAGTCCGCGAGCGTTTGCGCACGGCAGACGACTCCGAGGTTGTTTCGGCGTTTCTGAATGGCGAGGAGCGTGCGTTCTCGGAGCTCGTGGAGCGCTATCAGACGCGCCTCCTCAATTTCATCTACCGCACCATCGGCGACAGGGAGAAAGCCGAAGACCTGGTGCAGGAAGTGTTTATCCGCGTGTATCGTCACCTGCACAGGTTTGACAGATCGAAGAAGTTCTCGACCTGGGTCTATACCATCGCGTCGAACCTGGCCAAGAACGAACTGCGCAATCGTTCGCGAAATCCGTTGGTACTATTCCAGACGATTACAAAGAACTGGCAGGACGAGGAGCGACCGTTGCAGTTCGAGGATCCCGGGAATCGTCCGGATGACCTGTTTCGTAAGCGTGACATTCGAGAGAAGGTCGAGGAAGCCGTTGGTCAACTTCCGGAGCATCACCGGAATGTTTTCGTCCTGCGCGAATTGGAGGGCAAGTCGTATGAGGAGATCGCTGAGATCACGCATACGAACCTTGGGACTGTCAAATCCAGGTTGAATCGTGCCCGGAACAGCTTCGCGGAGATAATCGGGCCCTGGCTGGGTTGAACTCTGACAGATGCAAGAAAGAGCGCGTGACCTCGTAGCGGGTCACGCGCTTTTTCTTGCATGGATTCGCCGCCGATCTCCCCTTCGTTTCTCTCCTGGTGTACGACATTGATAATGTCTCCTCGCGTATTGTTATCCTACGAGGGAGAGTCGGAGCTGTGCTTGTGCGTCGGCGCAGACGTCCGCATGTTTGCCTGGTGCAAGATCTTGTATCGGTTAAGTGTACAGATATTGCCCACATTCTGACCCGGCGCCAGCTCGATAAAGTCAACGCCGCGGTGTTACTGCCCCACAACCGGATATTGCGATGAGTAACCGTCAGGTGCTGCAGGCCATCACTCTACTTTCGATGGTTGCTGCGACAGCGTGCGTGCCGCCAGCGACTGCAACCACTGCAGTGTCTGATGTGCGAGGCGCTTCAGTTGCGAGCAGCCCTCCGGCGCTAGCCGCGATTGATACTGTGCGGCTGCGGCGCGACCTGTACACCATGGCGAGCGACGCCATGCGGGGGCGCGAAGCCGGTACACTGGACGAGCTTCGCGCGAGTGCATGGGTTGCCGATCGCGCTCGGGAAGCCGGCCTTCAGCCCGCTGGCGACGACGGAACGTACTTCCAATTCTGGCCGATGCGTCGTATTCGTACTGCCAGCCAGAGTCATGCAGCACTTGACGGTGTCGCGCTCGAGCTCTGGAAAGACGCCGCGATAGTGTCGCCTGTCGATGCGAGCATCGATCTTCCAGTGGTATGGGTCGGCGCCGCGAGCGCCGATTCGCTTGCAAGGCTGGACCTCCGCGGCAAGGCCGTCGCCGCCTTGATCCTGCCGCCCTCCCGACCACCAGTTTCGTGGATCAGTCTGCGCGCGTGGCGTTACACACGTCAGGCGATCGCCGAGCGGACTGCTGCCCTGGTCAAAGCTGGCGCGGCCGCAATTGTGCTTGTTGCTGATGACTCGACGAACAATCAGTTCATGCCGGTATCGGTGACAATGCGTCGTGGCGCATACAACATCGATACCACTGGCTCGGACCGGATACGTGAGCGTCAGCCGGTGCTGTGGGTTCCTCAAGCGCTTCAGGCGCGCGTCGAATCTGCAAGACGACTCACGCTCAATTTGCGCGCTGAGACCTTCGTGTATCCGTCAGTGAACGTCGTCGCCAAAGTTCCAGGTGTGGATCCCGCACTGCGTGGCGAGTACGTTCTCTTCAGCGGGCACGATGATCATGACGGAGTGCGTTTCCCAGTAGCCGGCGATTCCATCTGGAACGGCGCCGACGACAACGCGTCGGTCGCTGTGGGGATGCTTGCCATCGGTCGTGCGTTCGTGCAGCAGCCAGCGCGCCGGTCGGCACTGTTCGTATGGCATGGAGCTGAAGAGCGCGGTCTGTTGGGGTCACGCTGGTTCGTCTCCCATCCAACTGTCCCCCTGTCATCCATCGTGGCGGTTTTGAATGGTGACATGATCGGCCGCAACAACCCCGACAGCGCCGCGCTGCTCGGCAGCCAGCCGCCGCACCGCAACTCCGCCGCGCTGGTGCAGATGGCGCTCGATGCGAATGCTCACGTCACGAAGTTCGCGATCGACAGCTTGTGGGACAGACCCAATCACCCAGAAGGATGGTACTTCAGGAGCGACCACCTGCCTTACGCACGCGCGGGAATCCCCGCGCTGTTCTTCACGACACTACTGCACCCCGATTACCACACTCCGTCGGACGAAGCGTCTCGAATCGACTACGTCAAGCTTGCGCGGATGGCGCGCTGGATGTATGCCACCGGTTGGGACGTGGCAAACACATCGGCGAAGCCGGCGCTGGATCCGGGCTTCAAGCTGGAGCGTTAGCGTGGACAAACGTAGCGTGAGCAAGCAGTATGAGGCGCCCGGACTACAGATGGATCGCCAAGGCCAACGCCGCGTGCCCGCCAAAAGGGGGTAATGGGCGGTTGACGATCCCCCGTTTCGCTCCTACCGGGTTCATGGGAGTGGAACTATTATTGACGCCGTCAGGTATCCCTTATCGATGCGCTGTTCAGAGTTCAGAGACCTCCATTGTTCCTTTGTAGACGACACCCTTGCGGGGGTCGAGCTGGTGCGAATGCAGCGGCATATTGCGGAGTGCGCCGACTGTGCCAGGCTCGATGCCAGCGTCCGGCGCTCGCTGATGCTGGTGCACAGCCTCAAGCCCATCGAGCCGTCAGCAGGATTTTCCTTCAAGCTTGACGCTCGGCTTCGAGAATGCCGGTTGCACCCAGGGCGCGTTTCCGGCGGAAAATTCCGGACTGTTGCCGTTGTCGGGGCGATCGCCTCGCTCATCATGATCGGCTATGTCGCAGAGACGATGAGATTCGCCGATCAGCAGGTACCCGAAGATATTGTACTCCCACCGGCCATCGCGATGGCGGTCCCCCCGGATACTACGCCAGCTCCTTTCATCGTCGCATCGGTATCGACAGGGATCCCGATATGGCCAGCCGCCGTGCTTGTGGAGCAGGGCGGTCTTCAGACCGTAAGCTACACCCAGGCTCGGTAGCCGCCGTCCGGCGAAATTAGATTTGGGCATGGCTACTGACGCCGCCCTCAAGACGCTCCGCGATGCCGTGAAGAACCGGCGATTTGACGGAGCGTACTACGTTTACGGCGATGACGAGTACCGTAAGGACGACGCTGTCAAGCAACTTATAGACGCTGCGGTAGATCCGGCGACGCGCGATTTCAATCTCGACCTCCGCCGCGCCGCTGATCTCGACGCTGAATCACTAGGAAGCCTGTTGGGAACTCCACCGATGATGGCCGAACGGCGAGTTACGCTGATACGCGATGTTGGCGCGCTCAAGAAAGCAGCGCGCAGCGCGCTGGACGCTTATCTCAAGCATCCATCGCATGACACGACGGTGATTCTGGTAGCGGCCCCTGCTGCAAAAACTGACAAGGCTCTACAGACATCCACAACCCCGTTGGAGTTCGGTGCTCTGGACGGAAGCCGCGTGTCGAGCTGGATCATTCACCACGCGAAGACGGAGCTTGGCGCCGACATAACACAGAGCGCAGCTGATCTGCTGTACGAAGCGGTGGGGAACGATCTTTATCGGCTGACGTCGGAACTGGATAAGCTCGCCAGCTATACTAACGGTGCGGTAATCACGGAGGACTCGATCACCGCAGCCGTCGGAATTCGCCGAGGCGAAACGATCGCGGATTTTCTCGATGCGGTGTTGCAGCGCGATGCGACCTCGGCGCTTGGTATGATTGAGCATATTCTGGCTCAACCCAAGACGAGCGGCGTGAGTGTTGTGATGGCGCTTTCGACGCAGATGCTGGCACTGGCGTGGGGGCGAGCTCGTCTCGATACCGGCCTACCGCCAAGCCGGCTCGAGGGCGAGTATTTCCAGTTGTTGAAATCGACCGGTGCGTATCCTGGCCGGGCCTGGGGTAGTGCGAGCCGGGCCTGGGCGTCTGCAGCCAGAGATTGGAAGGTTACTGAGTGCGAACGAGCCGTCATGGCTCTGCTGGCGGCTGACGTGGCTCTCAAGGAGTCGCGCGTGTCGTCTGAAGATCAGATCCTTGCGACGGCGGTGCTTGCCATCTGTTCGGTTTCGAGTCGGCGCAGGGCAGTGTAAACGCCAGCATTATGGCGCCACAATAGCGTAAATATCGCGACATTCCAGACTAAACTATGCACTTCTCCAGAGATTTGAATAGATCGATCACCCGTTTCGTCCGGGCCTCAGCGGTCTGTCTAGCGCTACCGGCGGCAGTCTTTGCTCAGTCGGCGAAGGACTCGTCGCTCTATGCGCGGGCGCAAGAGATGGTCGCGAACGGGGACGCGGTGAACGGCCGGAAGCTGGTCGATTCCGTGGCTGCCGCCGCACCGGCCGGCACGCCGGCGTTCGCTGAAGGACTGTTCTGGCGCGCAACGCTTGCCTCGAACGCGCGTGATTCGGAGCATGAATACCGGCAGATAATCGTGGACTACCCGCTATCGGGACGTGTTGCTGACGCTTTGTTGCGCATCGGCCAGCTTGAGGCTGCACGCGGTGAGAACGCAGCGGCTCTACAGCACTTTCAGCGACTTGTGCTTGAGCATCCAACGAGCCCGCTTCGGCCGGAGGCCAGCTACTGGGTTGCCCGAATGTACTTCGACGCCAACGATGCGACGAGTGCATGCACGGCGAACAATGATGCGCTCACGAGCGTGAAGGCGTCGAACATAGAACTCAAGAACCGGATCGACTTTCAGCAACAGCGCTGCCGTGGCGTCGTGCTGGCGGCGAACCCAACGGCAAATCCGGTGACAGCAACGCTTCCCAGGGCAACTCCAAAAACGGCACCAGAAAAGCCGGCGGAAACGAAAGCCGTGCCGGAGAAGAAAGCATCTGCGAAAGACGTTGCGCCTCCCACGGAAGTGAAGAAGGAGGTTGCAAGGACAGCGACGCTCCCACCGACACCACCGACGCCTCCACCACCGCGGACACCACCGCCAGCGATGGATCGCGGCGGCGCGAATGCGAAGGTCGCAACTGAATCGGGCGCCGCAAGTTCTTCGGCGAACGAGTCATCGACCGTGACCGGTGCGACCGGTGTCGTCTCGCGTCAGCCAACCAAGGAAGAGGTCGATCGCGCGCTCGCATCCGCAACCCAATCCGTGTCGAGCAATGCGCGGAAGCCGAGCGTAAGCAGTGCGAAGCGCGCGACGTCCCGTCCTGTGGAGCCACCAGCTACCAAAGAGCCGACTGGGACATACGCGATCCAGGTTGCCGCTTTCCAAACCAAGCCGCCGGCCAGCCAACTCGCCGCGAAACTTCGCGGTCGCGGCTACGTAACGTTCGTCGATGGCGTGAGCGCACCGTATCGAGTGCGCCTCGGCCGCTTTCCGACACAGTCTGCTGCAGTCAAAGAGCTGGCGAAGTTGAAGGCCAAGCGCATTGATGGATTCGTGGTGGAGCGATAGTCGGAGTGACAATGCCGGCGGCGACGCCACTGATGCAGCAGTACCGAGAGATCAAGGCAAAGCATCCCGACAGCATCCTGTTCTTCAGGATGGGCGATTTCTACGAAACGTTTTACGATGATGCCGAGCTGATCTCCCGCGCGCTCGGTATCACCCTCACGACGCGCAACAATGGGGGATCATCTCTGGTGCCGCTCGCAGGTGTTCCGGTAAAGGCGGGACCGGATTACGTACGCAAGCTTGTGCAGATGGGGCACAGGGTTTCGATATGCGAGCAGGTCGAGGATCCCAAGACGGCGAAGGGCGTAGTTCGCCGCGAAGTTGTTGAAACTGTAACACCCGGCGCGGCATTCTCTGACGAGCTGCTGGATGGATCGCGCAACAACTTTCTTTGCGCAGTCGCGATCGAAGCCAGGAGCAAGGAACCGCGTGCAGGGATAGCTGCACTGGATCTCTCGACGGGCGAGTTGCGACTTCAGATCGTTGCAGCGACAGAGATGGAGGCGATGCTCGCGCGACTGTCGCCACGCGAAATAGTAGTGCCAGACGACATGGCGACCGAAACAACGACGCCGCTCGTGTCGCGCCGGCCAGCGTGGGAGTTCGATGCTGCCATGGCGCGTGAAGATCTTCAGCGCCACTTCGGCGTCAGCACGCTTGAGGGTTTTGGTGTGCAGCCATCAGATGATATTGCAGTAGGCGCAGTCGGTGCGTTGCTCCGATATGTGCGTGAACTACAACCTTCCGGCGTGCCGCATCTGCGCCCGCCAGTGATCGAGCGTGCTGGCGGCACCATGCCACTCGACGAGATGACGCGCAGGAACCTGGAGCTCACTGAATCGCTACGTGGAGGTGCAGGCAATGACGGGACGCTAATCGGCGTTCTTGATCGCACGCTTACACCGATGGGTGCACGGTTGCTGCGGCAATGGATTCTGGCGCCGCTAACTGATGTCGCAGCGATCGATGCGAGGCTCGACGCTGTGGAAGCGTTTGCGACCGATGCCATGACGCGTGCGACAATGCGAAGTGCACTCGACGGCGTGCGAGACGTGGAGCGGCTTGCGGCAAAGGTCGCCGCAAATCGAATCACACCGCGGGAACTGCGTGCGCTGGGTGATTCCGCAGCCAGGCTGCCAGATGTCGAGAAGGCAGCAAATCGAATCCATGGCGACGCATTGAAGGGTGCGCTTTGCAACTGGGATGCATGCACTGAGCTGTGCAGCGATATCGTAAACCTGCTGGTCGATCGGCCACCAATAGCGCTTGGTGAAGACCCGACTATCCGCATCGGTTTCGATGCAGAGCTGGATGAACTGCGATCGCTGCGCGATGGCGGCAAGGATGGTATCGCGCGTATTCAGAGCGAGGAACGCGCGCGAACGGGGATCAATTCGCTGAAGGTCGGCTACAACCGGGTCTTCGGATATTACATCGAAGTCACGAACACGCACGGTCACAAGATTCCCGAAGATTATCAACGACGCCAGACTCTAACCGGTGCGGAGCGATACATAACACCTGCACTCAAGGAATACGAAGATCGTATCCTTACTGCGGCCGATCGAATCGAGTCGCGTGAACGTGAGCTGTTCGAATCTCTACGTGAACGTATCGCACGCTCCGTACAGCGGTTGCAATGCACCGCACGCGTTATCGCCGAGCTCGATGTCCTCGCGACACTTGGTGAAGTGGCTGAGGCCGAGGGATATGTGCGGCCGACGATGAGTGACGGGTTCGACCTGCGGATTGTGGGCGGGCGACATCCGGTAGTGGAGCGGATGATGCCGCGTGAGAAGTTCATTCCGAATGACGTGACACTCGTAGAGAATGCGCGCGTGATAATTCTTACCGGGCCGAACATGGCCGGCAAGTCCACGATCCTGCGTCAGATCGGGCTCATCGTTCTGATGGCGCAGATCGGAAGCTTTGTCCCGGCGCGATCGGCGGATATCGGGGTCACCGACAGGATCTTCACTCGAGTTGGCGCGAGCGACAATCTGGTGCGCGGCCAGTCCACCTTCATGGTCGAGATGAGTGAGACAAGCGCGATCCTGCATTCGGCGACGTCACGGTCGCTGGTGCTGCTTGACGAAATCGGGCGTGGCACTTCGACGTATGACGGTGTATCCATAGCGTGGGCCGTAACTGAGCACATTCATGACGAGGTGGGGTGTAAAACTGTATTCGCGACACATTATCACGAATTAACCCAGCTCACGGACGAGCTTGCGGCCGTACGGAACTTCAACGTACGTGTGAAGGAAGTCGGAGAAGAGATTCTGTTTCTTCACACTCTGGAGCCGGGAGGGGCGGATAGGTCGTACGGTATAGAAGTGGGGCGGCTTGCCGGTTTGCCGAAGCCCGTGTTGAAACGTGCGAGAGCCCTGTTGCGTCAATTGGAAGGCGATCACAGGATGGCGCCACGAAACGGCCCGGGTGACGAAGTCGCGGGCCAGCTTGCATTATTCGGATCTGAACCGGATCCGATTGTAGAGGAACTGAAAGGGATTGATCCCAACACCATGACGCCGTTGCAAGCGCTCGAGACCCTCGCGCGACTTGTCCTGGACGCTCAGCAGAAAACGTGAGCAGAATGACGAGTGATGATTCTGAATCAGGTGAGTTACGAAGCACTGTACCCGGAACAGCAGGGGTAGTAACAGCAATCGTGATTCTGGCGTTGGTAGTCGGATGCTCCAAGGGTGACGCGACTCACACTGGCTTCGATGCTGGCACAGCACGCCCGGATACGTATCCGATCATGCTGAACAAGATCATGCCTTTTAAGTATCCGCCCGCGTTGTATGCGGAGAAGGTGCAGGGCAACGTGACGTTGCGACTGTATGTTGACAAGGATGGTTTGGTAGTCGACGACTCCACGCGCGTCATCGAGTCATCAACCATCGCCCCTCTGGATTCGGCGGCGATCAAGGGTTCGCGCGACCTCAAGTTCGAACCGGCGAAGCTCAAGGGTACGCCGATGCCGGTGTCAATTCTGTTCCCCGTATATTTCCGGCATCCGGATGCCCCGCCACCTCCCGGCGACTCCATTCTCAGGAAGACAGCCGACAGCGCCGCGAAGGTCCACCCGTAAAGCGATATAGTAGCGAAATGTCAATAAAGAGAAATGAACGGCCATACGACAACGTGCTCGAGACGATCGGGTGGACTCCGCTCATCCGATTGAACCGTCTCACGCGCGGCATTCGCACACCCGTGTACGGCAAGGCAGACTTCTTCAATCCGGGTGGGTCGGTCAAGGATCGCATCGGTTTGCCGATCATTGAAGCGGCCGAGCGTTCGGGAAAGCTCAAGCCTGGTGGCACGATCGTAGAGGGAACGAGTGGAAACACTGGTGTGGGGCTCGCGATCGCGGCAGCGCTGCGCGGTTACAAGTGCATCTTCACGCTTCCCGACAAGATGTCGCAGGAGAAAGTACGACTGCTCAAGGCCTTCGGTGCGGAAGTGATTGTCACGCCGACCGCGGTTGCTCCGGATCATCCAGACAACTACGTGATGATGGCAAAACGCATCGCGGAAGAAACGCCGAATGCGATTCTTGCGAATCAGTTCTACAACCAGGCGAATCCCGACGCACACTTCGCGACAACGGGTCCCGAATTATGGGAGCAGACCGAAGGGAAAATCACGCACTTTGTCGCATCAGCCGGTACTGGCGGGACGATCACGGGCGTGGGTCATTATCTCAAGGGACGCAATCCGAACATCAAGATCATTGCTGGTGACCCGACTGGTTCGATACTCGCCGAGTACTGGCGGAGCCACGGCGAGATCAAGATAGAGGGAAGTCCGTACAAGGTTGAAGGGATTGGCCAGGACAAGATTCCAGGTACGCTCGACATGAGCGTGATAGACGAGTATCACACTGTGAGCGATCGCGATGCGTTTGCAATGTCGCGCCGGCTTACGCGTGAGGAAGGTCTTTTTGTTGGTGGATCGTCTGGACTGATCGCAAAAGTCGCTCTTGATCTCGCGCGCCGTATCGATGATCCGGACGCGCTGGTGGTCACGTTCCTCTGTGACACTGGAGAGCGATATCTCTCCAAGTTGTACAGCGATGAGTGGATGCGCGAGAACCAGATGCTCGAAGCCGAGCACGTCACACTTCGCGATATGCTCGGCCGCAAGGATGCAAGCGCGCCCGCAATTGTAAGTGTTGCACCCGCAGCTGGAGTACGACAGGCGCTCAATCTCATGGCATTGCACGACGTGTCACAACTGCCTGTGATGGATGGCGATGAGTGCGTGGGATCCGTAGTCGAGGCAACGCTATCTCAGCGGGGATTGGAAACGCCAGCGTTGCTCGAAGCGACGGTGCGCGAGGTGATGGATGCACCGTTTCCGGCGCTGGCCAGCGAGGAGGCGATCGAACCAGCGGTGAAGCTGTTGTCGAAGAGCACTCCTGCGGTTCTGGTTCTGGAGCGTGGTCGGCTTGAGGGGATTGTCACGAGATCGGACATGCTCAGATTCATGATGGGTCGGTAGCCGAGGTCATGGCCATCCTTTCCCCTCTTCGGATAACCGTGCTCATGGGGGGCGCGTCAGCCGAGCGCGACGTGTCCCTTGCATCGGGCATTAGAATCGCTCAGGCACTCTCCGCGCGGGGGCACACGGTCACAGCTCTGGATCCGGCGAAAGGCGTTCTCTCCCGGGCGGATCTCGATGAGCTGAAGCGAAGCAACGTGGGCATCGAGCCGCCCTCGCTTGAAGAACTCGCCGGACTTGGTGGTGGACGCTTACGCGACGATCTGATCTCGATGCCGGAAATAAGGCAGGCCGACGTTGTGTTTCTGGCGCTTCACGGTGGCCAGGGCGAAGACGGAACGGTCCAGGCGCTCCTCGATATGGCCGGGGTGCGGTACACCGGGAGTGGACATCTTGCCAGCGCGCTGGCGATGGACAAGGATCTCTCGAAGACCCTTTTCAGGGCGGCAGGAGTCCAGACCGCCGACTGGCTGATGGCGCCCCAGCCAGGCGCGCTCGTCGAACAGTCGCTCGGCCTGCCCGTCGTCGTCAAGCCATCCAAACAGGGATCGACGGTCGGGCTCTCGGTGGTTCGAGATCTGGTGGACCTGGACACGGCAGTTGCCGAAGCTTTCAGGTACGACGATGAGGTCATGATTGAACGTTTCATCGCCGGCCGAGAGTTTACGGTGGGGGTGATTGGGGACGACGCACTGCCGGTGGGAGAGATCAAGCCGGTTAAGGAGCTTTATGATTACGAGTGCAAGTACACTGCTGGCATGGCGGTAGAAGAATTTCCGGCTGATTTGTCACAGAGTGCTACTAATAAATTGCAGGAGCAATCCTTACGTGCCTTCAGGGCATTGAAGCTGCGTGGGTACGCCAGGGTCGATTTTCGGCTGGACGCGCGCGGAGAGTCTTACTGTCTTGAAGTGAACACGTTGCCTGGGATGGCTCCAACCAGCTTGATTCCACAGGCAGCAGCAGCGGCAGGAATCGATTTCGAGGAGTTTTGCGAGCGGATCGTTCAGCTCGCCATTGGGTAGGACGGAAAGGTCACTCTCTTATATGGAAACGCCAGCCGAATACAACGCAACTGCGCTTGAGCCGGGCCGCGGAATCACCCCAGCAGTCCAGTGGCTGATCGCGCTCAACGCTGTCGTCTACTTCGTCCAGCTTACTTCGCCTGTCGGAACGGCGGATGTCGCTGGTTGGCTTGGCCTGTCCACCTCCGGCTTCCCGGCACACTGGTGGACGATCGGGACGTACATGTTCGTGCATGCGGGCTTCGCGCATATCGCAACGAACATGATCATGCTGTGGATGTTCGGACCGAGAGTGGAGCGCTCACTCGGCACGCGTGCGTTCACGTACTTCTATCTGTGGTGTGGTCTGGGCGGCGGGATATTCCACCTGTTGTTCGAGCAGCACGGCGTAGTGATTGGCGCATCGGGTGCGGTTGTAGGCGTCGTGCTCGCGTATGCACTCAAGTGGCCTGATGATGAAGTGTACGTGCTGGGTGTCTGGCCGATTCGCGCAGTATGGCTGGCGGTCTGGACGATCGCATGGAACGTCGGGATGGCGTTCGCGGATTACACTGGCTATTCGAGTGGCTCGGTTGCATTCATGACGCACGTTGGTGGACTCGTGTTCGCCTACATGTATCTGCACGCTCCGACCAGCTCGAGTTTCGAACGCATTCGGCGGCATGTCGCGACGGTGCCTGACGATTCGAATCCGCAGCCGATCCCCAAGGTTCAACGACAGCCGAAGCGGCGTGACAGCCTACCCAGTGCTGACGAGGCCGTCGCGCGCAGCAACGCGATAGTGAAGCGTCGCCCGCAGGCTCCGATGTTGTCTGCTCCGAGTCCGAAGCCGCGTGCTGAAGATGTGAATGCACTGCTGGACAAGATTTCGCGCGAAGGGATTGGTAGCTTGTCGCGTGATGAGCGCGAATTGCTGCAGGAAATATCGAAAAAGTTGCGTGGCTCCTGACCGTGCCTCATAGGCGTTAAGCTCCAAGTCGTCCTCGCGAAAGCGAGGAGCCATGTTACGCTGGGTGCGACTGAAAATGGATTCCCGCTTTCGCGGGAATGACGGACTATCGTCGCAAGCCTCAGTCACCCTCGCGGACGAGGGAATGACGGTCGGACCGCTTCTGAATAAATTCCTGTCATGCCAAAGCCACAGCTTCTAGAAGTTTTTCCGAATCCGTATCCCGATCGCGATTACGAGATTCATATGGATTGTCCCGAGTTTACATCACTGTGTCCGTTGGGTGGGATCGAAGGGGACGCCACAGACCTTACCGCGCTGGAAGGAGGCGCACCGGACTTCGCCACGATGCGTATCACGTACTTTCCCGGCGAGTCGTGTGTTGAGTTGAAGAGTCTCAAGCTCTATCTGTGGAGCTTCCGGAACGACGGAATCTTTTATGAGCGCGCCGTGAATCGCATTCTGGATGATCTGGTTGAGCGCGTGGGGCCGAAGTGGATGCGTATTGTCGGCGATTTCAATTTGCGCGGCGGGATCAAGTCGGTGATCACAGCGTCGAAGGGAGTCAAGCCAGATATGCGTTCGCTCTGAGATAAATCGCGCGGCTCTCCGTCACGCAGTCAACTACATGCTTGTGCGAGCGAGGTTTGCACACGCGCTTGGGGCCGATGATGCGGATACGGGTGTCGCTACAACGACGTACGAATCAGTCGGCGACAACAGTGTTGGAATCACAGCCTCTGCGGCGCCCGATCCGTCTGCGTGGATGGCGAACCGCGAGTATCGATCAGCCGGACCAACGACGCCTCCCTGACTTGCACATGTCCCGGTGCGAAGGCTCCACGTATAAATTCCGCCGGCGGTCGTGTTATCGAGCGAGAGCATGACGTGATTCCAGCCCGGGACCTGGCTTGGTGCGACCGCGGCGGCGCCAGCGATCGGCGCGGCACTGGAGCTACCGATGGCTCCGAGCCAGATTGGTGTTGGTGGCATCAGCGGCATGACGCCGAGTGAGTTGGGAGTGTCGTAGGCGGCAGATGCGCACGCGGTCGAGAGGCAGGCCACAGCCGCGGTGATCAGAAGTCGCTTGATGGTATCAGGGATTAGTGCCATTTGGGCGAGATTAATGCAATTTCCGGGCGCACAATCCGCTTTGCATCATGACACCCGCTGACTCAGTAAGCGCGGCGCGTGCGACCAAACATTTTTCCTCAACTGATAAGGTGGTTCAAATGCCAGCCAATTTTCTTGGATTGCGTACGATCAACTATCATGTCGCCGATCTTGCGGCTGCAAAGAAATGGTATGCGCGCGTGACCGGTACGGAGCCGTACTTTGACGAACCGTTCTATGTTGGATTCGACATTGGTGGGTTCGAGTTGGGGTTGGATCCGGACCCCGCGAGCGGGATGAGCGGAGCCGGCGGGACAACAGCGTATTGGGGGGTTGCAAATGCGGAAGACGCGGTTGCCATGCTGGTAGCGGCAGGGGCGACTCTCCGATCAGCGGCCAGAGAAGTTGGGGATGGGATAAAAGTCGGGACAGTGATGGATCCGTTCGGGAATGAATTGGGAGTGATCGAGAACCCGCTGTTCAAACTGGAGGATGTGCGGTGAGCTAGACGGAGTGAGGCGCGAGAGTGCGCTTGACTCTGTTTGACGTTGGGCGGCACCCAACTATCTAGTGTAGCGAGTACAGATAGGTGGCGATGTCACGCGCATCGGTAGCGGATACATCGAGATTGGGCATTGCGCTCGCTGGTTTCACCTTACGGGGAAACCGGATCCACAAAATCAAGTTTTCCGGCGTAGCAGGCAGCACTCCCGCGATGTAAGAACGATCGGTGACCTTTGTGATCGGCGCCGCAGCTATGAATGATGGATCGGGGAGACCAGCAATCGCGTGGCATGCATTGCATCCATAATGCTGTATCGCGACCTTTCCCCGATCTGCGTTACCACCCGCGAGAGCGGCTGGCACAATTACAGGCGGTGTATCGCAGGCATTGAACGCCACCAACACTGTCAGGCAGCCTCCTGCAAGCACTGTCCGCAGGTTACGGCTCGACATATTGCACCGACTTCTGGAGATACGGATCGTGAGCGGGGACCACGGCTGTATTCCGCGTCCTGTACGCAGCTGCAGCTGTCGCGAATCCGACCACCATCAACAGTGCGGCAAAGTCCACCCAGCTTACACTGATACCAGCCGGATCGAAGGCCGGCAACACCAGCCAGTAGAAGTCCAGCACGTGCATCACGACGAGCAACAGGCCGATCCCGGCAAGCGCCTTTGGGTGTCGTTTGAGTGTGCGGGACAGCAGCAAGAGGAATGGAATTGCGAACTGGCCAGCGACGACAACAATGGCGAACACAGCCCAGCTGCCAGCACCGCGCGTAACGTACCACGATGAATCGGCCGGAATATCGCCAATCCAGATTATCAGAAATTGGGACAGCGCGATGTAAGCCCAGAACACCACAAACGTAAGCATCAGCTTGCCGAGTGCGCCGAAGTGCTCGTCCGTGACGGTGCCACTGAGTGCACGACCGTTTCGTATCGATAGGTAAGCGATCAACGCGATGAGCCCCAGGGCCGCCAGGAATCCACCGGCAAATACGTAAACCCCATACACCGTTGAATACCATTGCGTATCCAGCGGCATGAGCCAGTCGAAGGCAACCATGGTTACTGTCAGCCCTGTAACGATCAAGCCTATCGCACTTGAGCGTCTCTGGCGGTGAAGCAGCCGTACCATCTCCGTACTGTCGGTCGCCACACCTTCTCTCGCCGACCAGCGACGCATCATCTCGCCACACGCGGCGAATATAACCACGTAGATGATGGCACGTATGTCGAAGAATGGAGTGTTGAGCCACGCATGTCGGTGTTCTACGAGCTTCTGCATTGCAGCAGGTAATGACGCCGGGTGAGCCCACGGATAAATGAATTGTGTTCCGAGAAGCACGGGTATGACCAGCACCGCGAGCACCGGCAGCGATGCGCTCACGCTCAGGGTGAGTTTGCGCAATACGGTAAACCATCGTGCGGCTGTCACGTGGCTGGTCATTGTCTGAATGAGTGCGCCAACGACTACAGTTAGAACAGTGACATATGCAAACAGATATGCTGCGAAAGTGCGTTGTGGTTCAACAACAACGCCCACAATGCAGAGGAGAAGACCAATGACGCCGGCTATAAGCGCTCTCCGAGCGATTGCTGAGCTCTGCCACACTCTGACTTGATCGTTATCTCCGGCTGTCATTGGTGAGGCGGAGTTGCTGCGACGGGGAGATCGCGGTTCTGTAGTGTTTTCACATATTCCGCGACCGCCTGACGATCAGCTGCCGAGAGATCTGCTTTGAAGGAAGGCATCCTTGTGCCAAATCCATTGGCGATAACCGTAGCAACGATGCTCGCCGACATGAGACTCACGGGTGGTACAATAAGTGACGTCGGAGGGCTGGGCTGAGCCATGTTCGTCGCGACTATGCTGTTCCCATCGCCGCGGACGCCGTGACATACTGCGCAGTAGATACCGTACTGCGCTTTGCCGCGTGTCGCGACGAGCGCGCTATCGGGGGGAGCCGCAGAGTCTGCTGCAATACTCTCGCGAGATACCGTACCGGCGGGTGGAAGCTGCATTGCCTTTCCGTCTGCGAAGAACTTGCTGTCACGATACGGCTGATAGCGAGGCTGATTGCGCATGCGATTCCAGTCCCATCCCTTTCCCATGCGCTCCGAACAGCCGGAAATGCCAAGGACAATTCCGGCGATGATCAGGACAGTACGCGAGGTACATTGCGTCATACGTCCGCCGGTGCGATTGTCTGGATTGCTCCACTGTCGCGCAGGATCTGCTGCGCGCGCTCGCCACTGTCATCGGCGTCAACTGCTCCGACAGCGATCCAGAAGCGATCTATCGACGCGCTGGTGAACCCTTCGACTTCATCTATGGGCGCCCACAGTCTGGGAAGGCGCAACCAAGCGAGAACACCGAAGAAAGCGCCGAATGATGCAGCCAGCACCAATCCCTCAAACGTTGGAAAGATGAACGACGGTATGGCGAAGACCGGCCGGCCACCGCTGTTGAGCGGATAGTTATGCACGTTCGCCCACCACTGGATTCCAAACGCCAATACCATACCAATCAGCCCGCATGTGAACACAAGCCAGCCAATACGTGATCGACGGAGGCCCAGTCGCGCGTCGAGCTCCGGAATATCGAACGGCGTGAAGGTCTCAAGCGTGTCGTAGCCACCGTTCTTCAATGCGTCAATACCCGCGAGCAGCGACTCGACTGAAGGAAATTCCCCTAGTACGCGCCGAGCTCGCGGCTTGCGTTTGCGCGAAGGCTGAATCAATGTCATGAAGCCGCTCCGTCGGCTGCCCTGACTTTCACCGGCTGTCTCTCTTTCCGCATATCGAGATGCAGTCGCTTGACTTCACTCAAGGCGACCATCGGTACCCAGCGCAGAAACGCCAGGAAGAGAAAACAAAACAGGCCCATGCTGCCGGCTAGCAGGCTGATATCAACCCATGACGGCGCATAAAAGTGCCAACTGCTTGGCAGGAAGTCGCGATTGAGCGAGCCGACGATGATAATGAACCGTTCGCACCACATCCCCGCGAAAACGAGCAGTGACGCACCAAACAATACTACGGTATTCGTTCTCATGCGCTTCCACCAGAAGAGTTGCGGCGTCAGTATATTGGCGCACAACATCAACCAGAAAATGATTGCATACGGTCCAAGCGGCCGCGCGACGAAGGAGGTGTAGTATTCGAATGGGTCCCCGCTGTACCATGAGACGAATGCCTCGCAGAGATAGCTGTATGCCAGCATTGAGCCGGTTACGAGCATCAACTTGGCGAGATTGCTGAGATGCGCCTCAGTGATGATGTCCTTCAGGTGAAAGATGCGGCGGGCCGGGAGAATCAGCATCAGTACCATTGCCAGCCCGGAGTAGATTGCTCCGACAACAAAGTACGGTGGGAAAATTGTCGAGTGCCAACCGGGCAGCTGCGTAATTGCGAAATCCAGACTGACGATGCTATGCACTGATATCACGAGCGGCGTTGCCAGCCCGGCGAGCAATGTGTAAGCAACCCGGTAGTGACGCCATTCCTGCGAACTCCCGCGCCAGCCAAGCGCGAAGATGCCGTATATTCGCCGCCGTGTGATTCCTGGAGCGCGATCGCGTGCAGCGGCAAGATCTGGAACCAGACCAAGATACCAGAACAGCAGCGATACCGTGAAGTATGTCGATACCGCAGCAACATCCCATGGAAGTGAGCTCTTGAAATTGGGCCAGACTCCCATCGTCGCCGGATACGGGATCAGCCAGTAAAAGAACCACGGTCGCCCGAGGTGCAAAATTGGAAACAGCGAAGCATTCACCAGAGCGAACAGCGTCATCGATTCAGCAAAGCGATTGATCGATGCGCGCCATCTCTGATTCAGCAGAATCAAAAACGCGGATATGAACGTGCCGGCGTGACCAATACCAATCCACCAGACGAAATCGGTAATTCCCCACGCCCACGCGACCGGGACGTTGTTGCCCCAGGATCCGATACCACGGACGAATGTGACTCCCATCGCATATATGAACAGCACTGCGAGCAGCCCTGACACGATGAACAGAGGCCACCATGCGCGCGACCGGGTCCATATCGGGGAGAGTATCTGATCGGTAAGTGCTGCATCGTCCGGGACGTCATACACGACCGGGAATTCCTCGACTGCGTCGCGGGCGGCCTGGCTTTGCGCAACGCTGTCTACAGCCGTCGTTGTCACTTGATGAAATTCAGCTGGGGACGAAGCAGACGCGCTCGGAATTGGATCATCCTTCGCGCCTCTCGTCGGGTGTTTCTACCTCTGCCAGGACTTCGTCAGCGCGGTCGCGCGCGAGGTACCGTACGCGCGGGACTGTTCCGAGACTATCGAGCGCCGAGAAACAGCGGGGATCTTCGCGCAGGCGCACGACTTCGCTGGATGGATCGGTGAGTGAACCGAATATGATCGCGCCGGTTGGACAGGTCTGTTGGCACGCGGTAACGACGGGACCAGTACGCGGCTCGTTCGCGAGTTGCGCGTCGATTTGTGCAGAGCGAATTCGTTGAACGCAGAAAGTGCACTTCTCCATCACTCCGCGTGACCGAATTGTCACTTCGGGGTTCTTCACCATGCGTTCGGTCTCGGCAATCTCGCCGTTATAATCGAACCAGTTGAATCGGCGCACTTTGTACGGGCAATTGTTCGAGCAAAAGCGGGTACCAACGCAGCGATTGTAGATCATCTCATTCAGCCCATCGTCGCTGTGCACAGTTGCATCGACGGGGCATACATATTCGCACGGCGCCTTCTCGCATTGCTGGCACAGCATGGGCTGCACCGATACCTGCGGATCATCGAGTTGTCCCTCGACATATCGGTCGATGCGCATCCATTGCATCTCGCGACTCTTGAGTACGCTCTCTCGCCCAACGACGGGAATGTTGTTTTCGGCCTGGCACGCAACGACGCAAGCGTTGCAGCCGGTGCAGGTGTTGAGATCGATCACCATTGCCCATTGATCGGCGCCGAATCCATCTGCTGATGGTGCCGGCGGTTCGTACAGGGTCAGCGGCCGGCGTTTGCGGGTTGGTGGTACCGGTTGTGGTTGCTTGCTTGCGGACTGCGCGCTTGCTTCGGCGACACCCAGGATGGCATCGCCGCGCCCTTCCAGCGACCAGTGTTCCTGGGTTATGGCGAGGTCCCGATGCGCGCCAGTTCGAGTGACAGTGACCCCGACATCGGTGAATGGCGCCGACGAAGTGCGAATGAGATTGGCGTTGGAACCCACGCCACGCGCAGTCCCCTCCGCTCCGGCTCGTCCGTATCCCAGGGCCAGAGTAATTACATCGTTTGCGTGGCCGGGAACGATCAGTGCCGGAACGCGCAGCGAGCGTCCGCGCAGCTTGAGTTCTACCTCGTCGCCGCGTGCCACCCCGAGTCGCTCGGCGAATGCGGCGCCGAGCATGGCGGCGTTATCCCAGGTGAGCTTCGTTATGGGGTGGGGCAACTCCTGCAGCCAGCCATTATTGGCGAACTGACCATCGTGAACCGCCGGGCTTGGCACGAACCTCATCGAGATCTGTTCGGGCGCTACGGGGACCGTCAACTTTGCATGTGCTGCTCCTATCGAATCCCACCGTATTGCGGTGACAGTAGAGGGAGCCGCAGTGTCCGCGATTACTCCGCGTGCGAGTGTCTGATCCCACCATGGGCCGAAAGAGCCCGCCGCGTGGCCGCGCCATGAGCGTTGGAGCAGATCGTGCGCGCTTATGCCTGACTGGCCTGCGATCAGCGCCAGAAACTCAGCGACTGTGCGACCACCATACAGTGGCGCGATGAGTGGCTGGACGAGTGACGCGGTCCCGTCGTACGCGCGTCCATCACCCCACGACTCAAGGTAGTGAGCGGCCGGAAGCATCCATTTGCTCTCTTTCGCCGTTTCGTTATTGTATAAGCCCAGGTAAACTGAATTCCGCACATGTCCGACAGCATCCCGGAATGGAACGTCAGCAGGTGCGGAATAGACGGGATTCCCGTCCAGAATCAACAACGTATCGATGCCACCGGCTTGAATGGCGGTGTTGAGTGCTGCCAGGTCGTGAGTCGCGTCACGGTCGCCGATCAATTGGGATTTCGTGTACCGAACGGTACTGCCCGTGTTGCCCGTGTTGCCCGTGATTGCATTCAGCGCGTGTACGATGGAATGCAGTTCTGCCGGCTGCTGTGGTCCGGCGATCACGACTCCGTGTCCGGGGTGGGCAGCGAGATCGGCAGCCGCTGCTTTCACCCATGCGCGCTCGGCAGCGGTGAGCGTATTCGAAGCTGTGTCGCCCCGCAGCGTGTTTGCGGGAACACGACCGGCAAATCGCGCATCAGCGGACATCGCCTGGAGAAGCGCGCTCGCTATTCTCCCAAGCGTCGCGGGTGACGCGGCGATGCGATGGTCGGCAAGTGTACCCGTCGGCGACGGAGCACACTCGGCGACGTACAGTGTGTTTGTTCCGGAGCCAGAGGCTCTGCGTCTAGTTCCGAAATCGCGTGCGTAACGCAGGTTGAATGGTCCGGCTGCGCAAAAATCAGCGCCGAGCGACACGATCACATCAGCGTTCCGGAAATCATGTTGTGGAATAACAGAGTCACCGAGCGTGTCGATGGCCGACTGTGCAGCGCCAGTATTCAAAAGCGGGTCGTGAAAGTATGTCCGGGCATCCGGGTACGTATTGCGGACATTGTCGAGCATGGTGCTGATGAGCGGCGATGCAGTCGGCGCGAGCAGGAGTGCCAATCCCGCACCGCGCACTCCAGTGTGCGCACGAAGAGTCGCCGGCGAAAATTCCTGCGATAGCGTACGCCATGACCCACGACGCTTACCCGTTTGCACGTAGCGCGCGCGATCCGGGTCATACAGCTGCAGCACAGACGCCTGCTCGAAAACGCCCGCAGCACCGAGGCTCGCGGGGTGTTCCGGATTACCTTCGATCTTGGTCGGGCGTCCACCGTGACTCGTTACGAGGAGTCCAGTCGCGTATCCATCAAGCGTCATCGACGTCGCAAAGTGCAGCGGCGCACCTGGTGTTGCATCCGGGCCACCATCCACATATGGGAGTATTTTTTCCGCAGGTTCGCGCACACAGGCGCTGAGACCAGCAAGAGCAACGGTCGCTCCGACCAGTGAAACGAAGTCGCGTCGCGACATGTCGCTGGGAGCGCCGAGCGCGGAGGCGGGGAATTCGGGCGATGTCGAATTTGTGTGTTGGTGTTTCGTACTCACGATCAATCAGCGGTGACAGGTGGAACAGTTTGTAAGTCGCTTGATCTTGAAGTCAGCGGTGAGCGTCTTCATTTGGTCGAGATCCGACTTGGTCGGAGTCCATCCCATCGTCGTAATAGCAGTGAGCGGTCTGAGATTGGGGCCGGGGTTGACGTGGCAGCTGACACACCATCCCATGGTGAGCGACGCGGCCTGATGGACTTGTGACATCTGATCAATGCGACCGTGACACGTTTCGCAACCGACTCCCTTGTTGACGTGGATGGAGTGATTGAAATAGACGAAATCGGGTAGCTCGTTCACACGACGCCACGGTATTGGTTTACCAGTGGCGAGGCTCTGGCGTACTGGCTCAAAGACGCTGCTTGAAATCCATGCCTGCGTATGGCAGCTGACACATTTTGATGTGGCTGGAAGCCCAGCCCATGCACTACGCTCGGCGCCGGCGTGACAGTAGCGGCAGTCGATCTGCAATCCATTGACGTGAACGCGATGGTCGAATGGCACTGGCTGCGTGATACTCAGTTTCTCGCCGCGAGCGAGAGGCGTACGTACCCATATCATGGCGAGCAGCGGTGTCATGACGAGTGCCGTGACACCACAAGCCAGTGCGATGCGCGCAGCGCGCGTCGCCCATGAGGGGAAGATCGCCGTCATCTACTATCAGGGAGCCAGAGAGTTGGAGCCGCGATTTCTAGGGAGCCATACAGTTAGAGCTACGATCGCGTCGCATCATCCATGCCGAAC
The DNA here is from genome assembly GCA_003155795.1 of Gemmatimonadota bacterium. Lineage (GTDB taxonomy): Bacteria > Gemmatimonadota > Gemmatimonadetes > Gemmatimonadales > Gemmatimonadaceae > Fen-1247. The sequence goes on along the minus strand of PMEM01000013.1, from coordinate 52,446 downwards.
AGCGTCCTCGCACTCGACGGGGGACATACGCGAGTGCTACTCAGGACGCGAGTTTCGCGAATCCTCGGGAGATTGCGAAGCCCAATGGGGCTACTCTTTCTTATTCCCGGTCGGTCGGCCCCACGGGTGCGGGTTCACCAGTCTCAAGCACTCGCTCAGCAACTGCGCGCATCCTGTCGTCCTGGTTGCGCGAGATGCGGCGGATGGATCGCCTGACCAGACGGAAACGATCGGCAAGGAATAACTGCGCGCAGTCCATCTCTGCCTTCGCAGCATCTACGCTGCCCGCGCGCTCGATCTCCCATGTAGTGCGAGACAGAACCGCGGTGCTCATGTAGATCCCGATTGCGGCGTCGGCCATTCGTTCCTGAATGAACTGGCGCTCTATGATCTTCTTGCCGTGCTTCATAATGGCGCTCTCGACCGCGAGGGCCAGGTTGTGGATGAGCGTTGCGACGCGGTCTGCTTCCTTTGAGAGCGACGGATGCACCTTGGTGAACTCGGGCTTCTTTACCGCTCGCTTCGCGCGACCAGCGATGTACGAGCTGATCTCACCCAGTGAATGAAGCGGATTCTTGAATGCGGAACCGAGTGCCTTGAGTCTTTCGCCAGGTTGCTGCAATCCACTCAGGGCGATGAGTGCACGGAGGATCTCGTTGGTTCCTTCGAAGATCATGTTGATCCGTGCATCTCGCATGGCTTGCTCGTACGGGAACTCCTTGGAGTAGCCAATTCCGCCAGCGATCTGCATCGCTTCGCTTGCAGCGTGTACTGCAAGTTCCGACGCAAAAACTTTGCACGCAGCTGTCTCGAGCGAATAGTCGATATGGCCGCGATCCATCATCTCCGACGTCAGCATTACGGCGGAATCGGCGGCATAGATCTCCGCGGCGGCTTGTGCAAACTTGCGCTGGATCATTTCGAACGATCCAATCGACCTTCCGAACTGCTCACGTTCGTTCGCGTACTTGGCTGCTCGGGCGAGCATCTGGCGCGAGCCGCGCGATGATCCAGCGGCAAGTCCGAGACGTCCGGAGTTCAGAATCTCGAGCGCAATCTTGAAGCCCTGGCCAACCTCGCCGAGCACGTTGGCAACGGGGACGCGAACCTTTTCAAAAGTTACAGTACGCGTGTCAGACGCCTTGATTCCCATCTTCTGCTCGGGTTGGCCGAGCGTGATGCCTTCACTGTGTGCGTCAACGATGAATGCGGTCACGCGCTTCTTTATCTTGCCGTTGATTGTTACTGGAACTTTCGCAAAGACGGTAAAGAGCCCGGCATAGGCAGCGTTGGAGATCCAGATCTTGCGGCCGTCGAGGATGTAACTGGTTCCGTCGTCGCTGAGCGTTGCGGTTGATGCCATCGCCTGTGCATCCGAACCGGAGCCTGGTTCGGTGAGGCAGAATGCCGCGATGATTTCACCGCTTGCGCATTTTGGCAGCCAGGTTTGCTTCTGTTCGCTGGTACCGAACAGCGTAATACCTTTGCACCCGATCGACTCGTGCGCGCCGAAGTAAACAGCCAGTGCTGGGTCGGTGCCTCCGATCTCGCCGAAGACTCGATTGAACACCTTGGCAGATGCGCCGAAGCCGCCGTACTCCTCGGGGATGTTGAGTCCCATGAGGCCCAGCTCGTGCAATCCGTGCCGAACTTCGTCCGGGAACTTGCCGTCGTGGTCCATCTTCGCCGAATCGACATGCTCCGTGGCGAATGTCCGGAACGCGTCGAGGATCATTCGGAGTGATTCCGATTCCTCGGCAGACATAACCGGGAACGGGAATACGATATCCTCGCGAATCTCGCCGAGGAAGACACCCTTCGTGAACGAGGGATTAAGGTCGGGAGCCGCGAGATGTGGCTCATCGCGGCGCTTGGCTGTTGACGTCGGGTTGCTCATTCCAGATCACTCTCGGCGGGTTGTCCCGGGTCTGGCGCGCGGCGGGCACGATACAGAGTGCCACCGCGCGCTTCAGAGGCTGCTACCTGAAGAATACCTCTTGCCTACGATCCGGGCTGACTGATCAGGTCGTTCTTAGCGGCAGATCAATCGTGCTCTGGTCCTGGCTCGAGCTCAGCGCCACCGCTTCCGGCGGAGCCGAATTTGGGAGCGGTCATCCCATCTGCGGTGGTGCGCGGCGGGTTTGGTTTGTCATGCTTCTGCTTCTTGTCCTTCTCTTTAGAACGATCGTTCGGATGGTTCTTCTTTTTGTCTTTCATGGGCAGACTCAGCGTGGATGTGTGACCCAACGGGGTGCATGGAGCGTGCCCCATGAGGCGAGGTGGTAGTGAACCATCGTCGTAACATGCGTGACACACCCGATAGCTGAACAAATCGCCATGATCATCGAGGAGAAAATGATTCAGGCAATCACTGCACTTCTGACAATTGCGATCACGGGGACTGGAAGTACGGCCCCCCGTTGCGTCGATTCGCCGCCGCCGAGCGATTACATGTACACCTTCCGGACGACGGGAGACTCCGACGATGATCCGACGTTGGGAACTGTCCGTGCGCATGGAGATCGCATCCGGATCGACATGAACAAGAACAACTCGGATGACTACATATTGCTGACGAACGGCGGACAGCAGGTGATGTCGGTGCATCCCGACAAAAAAGAAGTGGAGCAGATGGCCGCACCAAATTTCGAACACATCATCGGAACCTCGTTAAAGGCGGTGTCGCCGATGGTCAAGTTCAATGTGCTGAACGACAGGATCCGTTCAAATAAAATCGGAGCCGGACCCAAGCTGCTGGGATACGCCACCGAGCAGGTCCGGATCACTGAGCAATTCGACATCCATATCGTTGCGCTCGGCTTCAACGGGGGCACGAAGCACCATACCGTTGTGACGGATTACTGGGTCAGTCCCGGGCTATACCTTGGCGACAACCCGTTGCTCGCGCTACTCGAGCACGCCGGGACTGCGATGGCCCAGACTGACGCGGGCTTTGTCCAGAGCGAGGAGTCGGCGCGCGCCAGGGCGCTGCAGGGGACTCCGCTTCGTACGGTTGTGAACGAGACTTCGGTTGATGACAAGGGGGTATCCAAGACGAAAACACGGACGATTGAAATCACGAGCTTGAAGATCGAAGCTCAACCGCCTGCTCTTTTCGAGATTCCGTCCGGGTATCGGATCCGGCGAAACTCGTTTACGACGTAGCGAGGGTGGTTGGGCGGAGGTGCGGAGGGAGTCCTAGCGGCGAGTAGAGGGAGGGTGCATTATGCTGTCATCCCGCCGAAGGTCGGGATCCATGGACGAGGCCGCGATGGCGCATCCCATCTGCCTGACCGGCGCAACTATGGATGGATCCCGACCTTCGGCGGGATGACTCCATTCGGCGGGATGACTCCATTCGGCGGGATGACTCCGTTCGGCGGGATGACTCCGTTCGGCGGGATGACTCCGTTCGGCGGGATGACTCCGTTGCTGCCGCCGGGATGACGGCTTTACGACAATCAACTCCACTTCCCATGCGTTGCATAGCTTGCTCGACAGTCGCTCTTCTTCTCATTCCTGCAATCGCGCCGGCGCAGACGCGACTGCTGCGCGCACCGACTGTCAGCGCGACACAGATTGCGTTCGCCTATGCGAACAACATATGGGTGGTCCCGCGTGCCGGCGGAACGGCGCAACGACTAACGAGCTTTCAGGGTCAGACTTCCAATCCGTACTTCTCGCCTGACGGCAAGACGATTGCGTTCAGCGCTGACTACGGTGGCAATACCGATGTGTATGTGGTGCCAGCGAGCGGTGGCGAGCCACGGCGTCTCACGTGGCACCCAGCAGCCGATCTGGTTGAGGGATGGACGCCGGACGGGAAATCGATCGTATTTTCATCGACGCGTTCTTCGAATCTTCCAGCCGCGCAACCACGGTGGTTCACCGTTCCGCTTGCGGGTGGTCCGCCAGACGCGATGCCGATGTATCGCGCGTATCAGGGAAAGATCTCGCCCGACGGGGCGCACATCGCCTATCGCATGAATCCGTCGTGGGATGAAGAACGCCGCAATTATCGCGGCGGGCAGAATCGGCCGATCTGGATCCTGGACAGGAAGACACTTGCAGTGGATACAGTACCGCGTCCGAATTCCAAGGAAATGGATCCGGTGTGGATCGGTAACGACATGGTGTACTTCCTGTCTGATCGCGACGGCGTATCGAATGTGTGGTCGTATAACACGCAATCCAAGCAGGTCAAGCAGATCACCGACTTCTCGGATTTCGACGTCAAGACGCTCGACTCCGATGCGAACACGATCGTGTTCGAGCAGGGCGGTTACGTACACGAGCTTGATCCAGCCACCGGCCACGAGCATGTGGTCAACATCAACGTAGTCGGCGACTTTCCCTGGATGATGCCGCAGTGGAAGGATGTATCGAACGAAATCGTGAGTCTTGCATTGTCTCCAACTGGGAAACGTGCAGCGATCGAAGCGCGCGGCGACATTTTCTCGATACCAGCCGAAAAAGGCGATGTACGCAACATGACGCAGTCAAGCGGATCGGCAGAACGTACTCCTGCCTGGTCGCCGGACGGCAAATGGGTATCGTACTTCAGCGACAAGTCTGGAGAGTATCAACTGGTGATTGCATCCGCTGATGGCAGCAAGCCGTCGCGCACGATCACGCTCACCAACCCGACGCATTACTATACTCCGTCGTGGTCCCCTGATGGGAAGCGCATCCTTTTTCAGGATACGAATCTCCGACTTTGGGTGGTCGATGTCGCGACCGGGAAGGCGACGGACATTGGCGGGGACGAGTTCATGGTGCCGGATCGCTCGCTGAATCCAACATGGAGCCCGGACTCGCGGTGGGTTGCGTATGCGAAGCGGTTGCCGTCGCTGTATCGCGCGATCTTCGTGTACGATGTGACTAACGGCCAGACGCACCAGGTAACTGACGGGCTTGCGGATGCTACGTCGCCAGCGTGGGATGCGAGCGGAAAGTACCTCTGGTTCTTCGCTTCGACGGACTTTGCTCTGGGATCCGGCTGGCTTGATATGTCGAGCTACGGTCACAACGAGACCAACGCATTGTACTTCGCGGTGCTCAAGAAGTCTGATCCGTCGCCGCTGTTGCCAGAAAGCGACGAGGACGCCGGAATTCCCGAGCCACCGATCCCTGGAATGCCTCCGCAACCGAAACGGCCGGCCAAATCGCCGGTACCATTGGATTCGGCGAAGGCAAATGCGCCGATGTCTGACACGCTCAAGGCGATGCTCGCGACACGCAAGCAAGTTGAGATTGATTTCGACGGACTGCAACAGCGCATTGTAGCGGTATCGGGGATTGCTGAGCGCGGTTACGGATCGTTGCAGGCCGGTACGGCTGGGACCGTGTTCTTCATGGAAAAGGTGCCTGAAACGGGAACGGAAACGAATCCCGCATTTGGCGCGGTGTTGCATCGGTACGAACTGAAGGATCGCAAGGCCGTTGATTTCGTTCAGAACGTTGCTGACTACATCGTGAGCACCGACGGGAAGAAGTTATTGTATCGCACACCCGGAGCTACTGCCGGTCTGTTTCTCGTAGATGCGGCGTCGCCAATGGCTCCAGCAGCAGGAAAGGGAAGACTCAAGGCGAACCTGCGGATGCTCGTCGACCCGAAAGCGGAATTCAAGCAGATATTCGATGAAGGATGGCGGAATCAGCGCGACTATCTGTACCTGAAGAACATGCAGGGGACGGACTGGCCGAAGATGAAGCAGATGTACGGTCAGTTGCTTCCGTACGTGATGCACCGTGCAGATCTCAACTATCTGCTTGACATGATGGGCTCTGAGATCGCGATCGGTCACTCCTTTGTACGCGGTGGTGACATGCCGCCGGTGCAGAGATCGTCCGTGGGTCTGCTTGGTGCGGATATAGCGGTGGAAAACGGTTACTACAGAATTACAAAGATCTATGGTACTGATAGCTGGAATCCGGATCTTCGCGCGCCGCTGACGGAACCTGGCGTTGACGTTCGTGTGGGTGACTACATCCTTGCGGTGAATGGCATCGATGTTCGTGCGCCCGAGAGCATATATGCGGCGTTTGACGGGACCGCGAATCATCAGACCGAGATCACAGTCAGCGCGCGACCATCGGCAGAAGGTTCACGTCGCGTGAATGTGATTCCGATTCCGAACGACGCCGGATTGCGGACGCGTGCCTGGGTAGAGCGGAACAGGCACATCGTTGACTCGCTGTCGCATGGTCAGCTCGCGTATGTGCATCTTCCGAACACGGCGCAGGGTGGTTACACGAGCTTCAATCGATACTACTTCGCGCAGCAGGATCGCAAGGGAGCGATCATCGATGAGCGCTACAACAGTGGCGGCTCTGCGGCGGATTACATCATCGATGTGTTGCAGCGGACATTCGACGGTTACTTCAATAACCCTGTCGGAACGCGGTACCCGTTCACGAGTCCTGCGGCCGGAATATGGGGACCGAAGGTGATGATCATCAACGAGATGTCGGGTTCAGGTGGTGATCTCATGCCATACATGTTCAAGTATCGCAAGGTGGGCACACTGGTTGGAAAACGGACGTGGGGCGGACTGGTGGGAATCTGGGACACTCCACCGTTCGTTGACGGTGGAATAATGAATGCTCCGCGCGGTGGTTTCTTTGCGCGCGATGGAAAGGAATGGGCGGTGGAGAATGTTGGGATCTTTCCCGATGTAGAAGTGGAAGATTGGCCGAAGGATATTGCCGATGGTCATGACGCGCAGCTCGAACAGGCTGTAGCGACGGCCATGCGGCAATTGGCGGAGCATCCAGTGGATCGTGCAACGCACGAGCCGCCGCCGGCGATGTGGGGGAAGAGGGTGAAGCCGTTGGTGCCGAACGAGCCATGAGGCGATTCGATGACAACTTCTTCGACGGGATGACGGCGCGGATGAATCCGCGCCCTACTGCGGTTTAACCCAAACCTGATTCTCTCGATTTATATCCGGGAACAGTCCATCCGGATCGATCTCGACCCGCACGATCGTGGGTGCGGACGCAACATTTGTTGTGTACCTACGCGCGCCCGTTAGCCAGACGCCGACTGGGATGTCGATGCGCTGGACCGTTCCGTTGGAGCGTGTTACCGCGAGTTTCACGGGCATCGGCGCGAGTCCGTGGTCCTCGATTGTTATCGTTGTCGTTTTTCCATGCGGCACTACACTGCCAATGGCCTGATCCAGCGGCCACGCGTTGTAGAACCAGGTATTCCAGAACCAGGTCAGGTCGCGCCCGGATGCGATATCCATCGCGTTGAAGAAATCGTTCGGGTATGGATGCCGGTTGATCCAATGCGTTCCGTATTCGCGAAACGCGCGGTGAAAAGTGGAATCGCCGAGTATCCCACGGAGCGCGCTCAGGACCTGCGCAGTCTTGTCGTAGAAGATGATGTTGTAGAAGTCCGGCGGGAACAGATCTCCGCGTCGCATCAATACCTGATCGTTGCCGGATGCGGCGACGCGCGTATAGAGCAGACGTTGACCCTGTTCTGAATCGGCGATACGACCGCCCTTTCGGGGTTCGCCGTAGAGCGCACGCATTCCCTGTGCTTCGTCGAACTGGGTAAAGCCTTCATCCATCCAGGTGTAACGAGTCTCATTGGAGCCGACCTGCATCGGAAACCACATGTGACCGGTCTCGTGCATGAGATCGCCCGCAAGCGATAGCGTATCGGCCCATGGCTGCATCACGGTGATGCGCGGGTATTCCATGCCGCCGCTGGTGAGAATCCCTTCCATGGATGTCATCGACGGCCACGGGTATTTCCAGAGATACTTTGACAACTGTTCGATTGCGTCGCGTGTGTAACGTGCACCACCAACAGACCAGGCAGCGGCAGCAGGTGTCAGTCGGTAGAAACTGTAGATGTCCACTGTATCCGGACGCTGGCTGGAATCCGATACCAACGCGCGCGTTGCGTCCCAGACATATCGATTGCTGGTACCCCACGCGAAATCACGGACGTTCGGTGCGGTGAAGTGCCAGGTGACCGTCGGCGATTGCGTTGCGAATGCGGCTGCCCCATCATCCGGCTTGCTTATTGTCTCGACTGATCCCGTGCGCCGCGCCTGCGCCAGCTTCGCACGCGCCGATGGGCTCAAAATCGAGTCCGCGTTCAGCAGTGTGCCCGTCGCACCAACTACCCAGTCGCGCGGCACGGTAACATGCACGTCATAATCGGCGGGATCCATATAAAACTCGGCGGCCAGCACGTACTGATCGGCGACCCAGCCGTCGACATCGTCGTAAACTGCGACCTGTGGATACCAGTAGCCCATGAAGTAGAGATCCTCGTCGCGCCCCTCTCTCCCATCCGACGGCGTGAGTGCCGGTATGTACGACCAGTCGATGTCAAACGCGACGCTGTCATGCGGCAACAATGCATCACGAAGATTCGCGCGCATTATGGTGCCGCTTACCGCCCATTCACCGATACTTCCACCATTCACCCGAGTTAGTCGCATTCCGCTACTATTTGGTGCGACGTCGCTTCGTTGCGCGTCGGGCTTGAAGACGTTCTGCCGAAGATGGATGAGCAGGTACGACAGCGTATCCGGGGAGTTGTTCAGATAGACGACGTGTTCCTTTCCCCAGATGGTGTGCGTTGCGTTATCGAGCGAGGCGTCGATCGTATAGAGCGCGTGCTGCACCCAGTTGCGCACACCGGGCGCGCCGGTGCGCGTACGAGTTCCCTTGCCAACGGCGATTGTGAATGGTGCAGATTCGTACACGGCACCAGAGATTGGTCGCTTACTCTGGAGTATACCGTCGCTCGTGACGGTGGGCGCAGGACGCGACTGAGCGTGCAGCGTTGCACCGGCGCAAATCGAAAGCAGGAACGGCAAGGCAGAGCGAAGCGATCTGTGCATGATCAGTTCCCGGGATGATATACCCGCTCGGTGTGACCTTTCAGCTGCGACGGATAGTAGTACACGGTTCTCAGATTACCCGTGCTGTACCGCTCAGCCTCATCGTTGAAGTGCGGTGAATCCGGATGTCCGCTTTCGCCGCCAGCGGTGATTGCGATTGCGCGAACGCTATCGCCGAACTGCACCACCGCAACAAAGCTATTTCCACTGGTTCCGTACCACTTCTTCGTTCCCGGGTACGCATGCGCTCCGAATGATGCAAGGGAGCCCCATAGCGATGACGTGAATCCGACGGGAATACTGGGCTTGGCGTCGTCGAACTTCTGTACGATGTCACCGTTGTTGCGCTGGTAGCGATTGATGTTTCCCCACGGGGTCTTCCATGTGCCGAAGTCTGACGTGAGCTTGTCGGAGGCGGCAGCGAGTGCCTCCAGTTGTTGATCGGGTGTCCCCTTATTGGCTGCGTACTTCTCCGGCGACATTCCTGCGGTTGCATGACGACCTACAAGGCGTCCGAGCTCGCTGCCCCAGAATACTGCGAGTGAAGTGGGGATCGAATTGACATCCCAGCGGTAATCCCACTTGCGCAGCATCGCGATCTGGTCGGCGAGCTTTGCCTTGAGGGGATTGGACGATGCCGCGTCATCCCACGCTTTGACAAGCGGTGGGACCATGATCGCGAAAGCCGGTAGATAGCTGTCGTACGCCGCGGCGCGGAGCGACTGAATGGTGAAATCCTTCTTGTCTGTAAGGACGCGAATCGCGTGCAGGCCGCGCGCGGATTCCTCGCCGACGTCCACATAACTCGGGAAGTCTTTCTGCTTCGGGCTGTATGCACCTGCGGCAGACCATGGCCAGTTGTTGCTGTTGTACAACCAGCCATTCTTTGGATTCAAGAGGTGTGGAGTCTCTGCGACCGACAGTATCGGACCCCATGCGGTTTTCGGATTGCTTCCATCGACCGGGTGAGTCCAGTCGAAAGACGTATCGCGTCGCGGAATGTAGTTGGCATGCCAGTACGCAATATTACCATCAGCATCTGCGTAGATCGTGTTATTCGAGGAGTTGCCATGCAGCTCCATCGTCTTCTCATATTCCTTGTAATTCAGCGCCTTGGTGCGCATGTACGACTGTGTCAGTGCTATCCGCGGACGGTTCATGAGCGCGATCGTCACCCACCGTCCGTCGGCCTTTCGGATTACAGGGCCGTGCGTTGTGAAATACGCGGTGAATGTCTTGTTGGCCATTCCGGTTGCTGTCTTGTACGGGACAGTAATGGTTCTGGTGACAATCGGGCGCTCTTCGCTGCCGTACTTGTAGTAGAAGCGATCACCCTTCTTCTGTACGGTTTCGAGGAATTCGGACACTGCGTTGACCGCGCTCGATGTGTGCATCCAACCGACACGTGTATTGAATCCCTGATACACGAAGAACTGACCCCATGTCACAGCTCCGTAAGCATTGAGCCCCTCATCGCTCGTCATCTGCAATTCAGAGCGGAAGAAGAACGACGTGTGCGGATTGATCAACAGCAGTGCGTGATGATCGACCGTATTGGATGGCGCGACTGCGATTCCGTTTGAGCCACCGGGTTCCGGTGGGGGCAGTGCGCCTGACATCGGCTCTGCGGTTGCTGGTCCACCACCATAGAACGCCTGCAACTGTCTCAGGTTCACGCGCTCGATATCGCCGCCGATGCTTCCTTCGCTGAAGCTGAGTGCCATCCACGGTTCGTAATGCGTGATCGCGCGTGGCTTGGCATCGGGGTGCGTGGACATGTAATAGTTGAGTCCATCGGCCCAGGCGTTCATCAATTTCTTCAGCCATGCCGGACTTGCTGCGTACTCCTTCTTCAGCGTGTCGGGATCGATGAACAGTTTCTGCCGGAGGTCCTGATATATCGCCGACTCGCCCTCTGCCTCCGCGAGTCTGCCGAGCGAGTTGAGATAATTGGTCTCGACGCGGTTGAAGTCATCCTCGCATTGCGCGTAGATCATCCCGAAGACAGCGTCGGCGTCGGTCTTGCCACGGACGTGGGCAATACCCCAGTCATCGCGAGTTATCGTAACGCTAGCGGCCTCCTGCTTCCATCGGGCTGCATCCTGCGCCGAAGCAGCTTGGGGGGCAAGAGAGCCGGCGACCGTGGCGGCGGCGGCGAGGATGAGGGAGAGCATTTTCATCGTTTTGGTGCTCCGACATGGAGTTGGTGTGCTCGCGAAATATGAACAATCCGCCGGACTCTCGCACTTGTTTCTGGACCCGTACGCTGAAATCATTGTCTCTTGCGCATCTCATTCGTCACATCAGCCGCTCACGCCGATCTCACTCCTGATGATCGGCTCGCCGTCACTGTCCTGGAACGGCGGGGAGCAACAGTCAGCGCCTCGATCTGGACCGACCGGTCGATCGACTGGGGCAGCTTCGACGTGATTGTCCTCCGGTCCACGTGGGATTACTACGAGCGGGCCGCAGAATTTCGCGAGTGGATCGACTCGCTCGACGCACTCAAGGCTCCCCTCTGGAACCCGCCTCCCGTGCTCCGCTGGAGCATGAACAAGACATACCTCCAGGACCTCAAGAAAGCTGGCGTGGCAGTCGTGCCGACCATCTGGCTGTCAAAAGGTGACACACCGGATCTTCGCGGTTTGCTCGCCGAGCGCAGTTGGTCCGAGGCAATCGTCAAGCCTGTTATTTCGGCGAATGCATCTCGTACGTGGCGAGTATCGATCGCAAATGCATCGCAGTTCGACGCACAGTTGGCGGGCTCTCTGAAGATTGGCGACATGATGGTTCAGCCATTCATCGCCGAGATTCAGACACGCGGAGAGTGGTCGATGATGTTTGTCGATGGCGAGTTCAGTCACGCGGTGCGCAAGACGCCAAATGCTGGCGATTTTCGCGTCCAGGCGAACTACGGTGGATCTTCGATCGCGGATCAACCGTCGGACGCCGTGCTGGCTGCTGCGAGGGGTGCACTGGATGTAGCACCGACGCCTTGGATGTACGCGAGAGTTGACGGGGTTGAAACGGCTTCTGGTTTCGTACTGCTCGAACTGGAGATGCTGGAGCCGTCATTCTTCTTTGCATACACCGCTACTGGAGCGGTGCGGTTCGCCAGTGCGATACTCGACCGAGTGAACAACAAGTCGTAACGAGTTACGGCACCAGCATCGCCATCACGGTGCCGGCGATCGCTATCGCAATTACATCTTCGAGCGCACCGATGTACGGATCTCTCATGCCGGTAATTCGATCAGCGTTTCTACGTGCGTGAAACCCGCCGAACGTTCCGAGTATCGCGCCGATCACGCCGCATGCAACACCGATCCACACATTGCGTTGTCCAACCTGCATGAATGCAGCACCGGTGAAACCGCCGGTGATCATGCGTGCGAGGAACGGGCCGAGTGCCGTGCGATTGGGAGTACGCGGGAGTTTATCGGCGACTAGTTCGCCGAGTGCCATGAGCCCGAGTACGATTGCAACCGGACGCATCGCCAGCCAACTGGCTGGTGCGGACGCAGGAGCGAGCTCGGGTCTTCGGGCGAGAGTGAGTGCCAGGATGGCGGGCGCCATCATGCTGCGCATTCCGGCGACCACGCCCAGGAGAACCGCGGATATATAGAAGAACGCGTCGGAATGGATTGGCATCAGGCTGAGGAATTTGCGGGGAAGCGAGGCAAAAAGCGACAGTGTCGAGCCGACTAATTGGGCTCACGTGCCACCTATGGAAGCAGCCGCAACGGACCTGTCCGTGAGACTACCCGGCCCTGGCCGCTTGCGGATCGACTGCTGGACGACCATATCTGGGCCAGTCAGCATTGCCCGGGCGAAGCGAGTTCAAGCGGCAAAATCTGGATCCGCTTTAATTCCTGGGTCAGTTCACGCAACCGGGCGTAGTTTAGTCGAGAATCAAATCCGATCCGACCTGTAAGGAGATTGAGTAAATGAGAACAACTACCACGATAGCACAGATGGTCGTGCGTTTGTTCGGCCTCGTATTGATTGTGCTTGGTGGACTTTTCTGGGGTGGACGCGCGCTCGAGCTTGTGAATACGCACATGCTGATCGGCGTGTTGTTCGTGCTTGCGCTCTGGGTGCTATCCGGAATAGCGGCCGTCACACATCAGTCGGCCGGCCTTGTTGCGACGGGATTCATCTGGGGAATTATCGTTCTTGCACTCGGCATGATGCAGAAATCGCTGATGCCGGGGTCGGCGCATTGGGTAATTCAAGTACTGCATCTTCTGGTAGGGCTGATTGCGATGGGCATCGGCGAGAGGCTCGCGGGTGGGATCAAGCGTTCGCTGGCGACTACTGTGTAAACTGTTATCCCGCCGCAGGTCGGGATCCAGCAGTCATCCCGCCGCAGGTCGGGATCCAGCAGTCATCCCGCCGCAGGTCGGGATCCAGTAGTCATCCCGCCGCAGGTCGGGATCCAGTAGTCATCCCGCCGCAGGGCGGGATCCAGCAGTCATCCCGCCGCAGGTCGGGATCCAGTAGTCATCCCGCCGCAGGTCGGGATCCATAGACGAGGCTACGATGGTGCGACCGATCTGACGGACGGGCGCGACGATGGATGGACCCCGACCTTCGGCGGGGTGACGCTTCCCTTGTTCCCCCCTCCAGTCGTAGCGGGCCACATGTGCGCGCTGCATACTTGAGCCGACCGAATATCCCAAACCCCCGAAACAGGACCTCTCGACGTGGCTAAGGGGCCTCCCAAACCTCGCGTGGCGAGAACGCCGCGCCGTGGGACTGTTGCGCACCGGCAGGCTGCGCTGCTGCGGCTGGCTGTGGATGTGGTGGCGGCGACCGATGAGGCACAGGTGTGCCAGCGGCTTGTTGATGGATTGCACGACGAGGCGCTCGGCTATGACTTCCTCGGTGCCTTCCTGCTCGACGAAACCGGCGATCGCGTTCTGCGCGCGAGCATGGGATGGCCCGATGTGCCGAAGAACTGGCGCGTTCATCCTGGGCAGGGGTTGAGTGAACGGGCAGTGAAGGATGCAAAACTTCATTACACGCCGATGGTGACTCGCGAAACGAACTATCTGGCAAGCCTGAACAGTGGCTCGGAAGTCGACATCCCGCTTCACATCGACGGCGAAGTGATTGGTGTGCTCGTCGTCGAGAGTACCGAACCGAATGCCTTCACGCCTTCGGATTTCAAGGTCCTCACAGCTGTCGCAGATTTCGCAAGTCTCGCGATCGGTCGCGCGCGGCTGCTGCTGAGCGAACGCCGCCGAGCCGATGAGCAGAAGGCATTGCTCGACACAATGGCCGACCTGTCGTCGGAACGCGAACTATCCAAACTGCTGCAGGCAGTGCTCGAGCGCGCTGTAACTCTACTGCGTGTCACAGGCGGCGAGCTTGCAATCTTTGACGAACAGGCGCAGGAGCTTGTGATAGTCGCGAGCCACCACATCGGGAAGGATTCCACCGGTGTGCGACTCGGACTTGGCGAAGGTGCAATGGGAACCGTCGCCGTAACACATGAGCCGCTGATCATCCCGGAATACGATGAATGGTCCGGTCGCTCGCGCAGTTACTCGGACGTGCGCAGCACCGTGCGCGCTGTGATGGCTGCGCCGCTGTTGATTGGCAAACGGCTCGTTGGTGCGATCGCGAGTGTTCACTCCGATCCGGAGCGACAGTTCGGTGCGGCGGATCTTCGATTGTTGAACCTCTTTGCACCGCAAGCGGCAATCGCAATCGAGAATGCACGCCTGTACACCGAGGCGCAGCGGCAGAAGGAATATTTCGAGACCGTCGTTGTCAACAGTCCTGTCGCAATCGTTACGCTCGAGACGAACGGTCAGATAACGTCGATTAATCCCGCATTCGAAAAACTGTTCGGCTACTCGCAGGAAGAAGGCGTCGGACGAAACCTCGATGAACTGATCAACACCGAGGAGACCAAGGCAGAGGCGCTCGCGTACACAAGCCAGGCAGGGAGCCACACTGCGCGGGGGATCGGCAAACGTCGTCGCAAGGATGGCTCGCTGATCGACGTTGAGCTTGCGGGCGTTCCGGTTGCGGTTGAAGGAAAAAACGTCGGCATCATGGCACTGTATCACGATGTCACCGATCTCCTGAGCGCGAAGAGCGAAGCGGAGTCGGCGAATCAGGCCAAGAGCAGATTTCTCGCGAACATGAGTCACGAACTGCGCACTCCGCTAAACGCGATCATCGGCTACAGCGAGATGTTGAAGGAAGACGCCGAGGAGAATGGAGATACGGAGTACGTCGCCGACCTGATGAAGATCAGATCGTCGGGCAAGCATCTGCTCGCGTTGATCAACGACGTGCTTGATCTGTCCAAGATCGAAGCTGGCAAGATGGAGTTGTATCTCGAGACATTCGATCTGCGTTCGACGATTGATGATGTCGTGACGACGGTCGAACCACTCATCGCACAGAATGGCAATACGCTCGAGGTAAAATGCGATCCGAACCTGGGAGCGATGCGCGCCGATATGATCAAGGTGCGGCAGGCGCTGCTCAACCTGCTGTCGAACGCCTCCAAGTTTACGGATCACGGCGTGGTCAAGCTCGAAGTCAGACGCGAGCGGTCGCGCACAGGCGGTGGTGACGAATACGTATTCGACGTTTCGGATACGGGAATCGGTATGACGCCAGAGCAGCAATCCAAACTATTCGAAGCTTTTTCCCAGGCAGAAGCGTCGACGACTCGCCGGTTTGGTGGAACCGGGCTCGGACTTGCGATCACGCGTCGCTTCTGCGAGATGATGGGCGGGCGCATCGACGTGGAGAGCGAACACGGCCGCGGATCTACCTTCAGAATTCGTCTTCCCGCAACGGTCGGTGAGGAACCAGCACCAGATGTGAAGCCACCTCAGGCGCCTGCAACCGCAAGCGGGGCCAGAGTACTCGTGATTGACGATGAATCGTCTGTGCGTACGATCATGCGCAGGTTTCTTCAGCGGGAGAACCTCAGTGTCGATGAAGCCGCGAGCGGCGAGGCTGGTCTCAAAATGGCGCGCGAGAACAAGCCGGATGCGATAACGCTCGATGTGATGATGCCCGGAATGGATGGCTGGGCTGTGCTCGCTGCGCTCAAGGCGGATCCAGATCTGCGCGATATCCCGGTGATCATGCTCACGATCGTCGATGACAAGCGCATGGGCTTCTCGCTCGGTGCGTCGGAATATCTCACGAAGCCGATCGATCGTGAGCAGTTACGAAGAGTTTTGGCGAAATACCGTCACGGCGAGACTGCCGGGTCGGTGCTGGTTGTGGAAGACGATCCAGCTGCGAGCGACCTGTTGCGTAGAACCCTGGAAGGCGAAGGGTGGACTGTGAGGACTGCGCGAAACGGGCGCGAAGCACTCGAACAGATGGATCAGGCAGAACCAGCGATCATCCTGCTCGACCTCATGATGCCGGAAATGGACGGCTTCGAGTTCCTGTCCGAGATTCGATCAGCGCCGCGCGCCAGCACCGTACCAGTGATCGTCGTGACCGCCAAGGAACTCACGAGCGACGAGCGCAAGAAATTGAACGGGCACGTAACTGCGGTTTTACAAAAAGGGAATCACTCCCGTGACGAGCTACTGTCCGAAATCGCATCGCAACTTGGGAATCGTATTAAACGAACCGTGTAGAATATGGAGACTCCCTGATGTACCGAGTGTTACTCGTTGAAGACAACGAAATGAACCGTGACATGTTATCCCGTCGCCTCAAGAAGAAAGGTTTCGAGGTGGACATGGCGTTGGATGGTGGTCAGGGAGTGGACATGGCGCGTGCGGGAGCGTACGACATCATACTGATGGACATGAGTCTTCCTGTGATCGACGGCTGGGAGGCGACAAGGCAGCTACGGGCAGTAGCGGAGACGCGCGACGTGCCGATCATCGCACTCACCGCTCACGCCATGGCAGGAGATCGCGACAAGGCGATGGATGCCGGGTGCAGCGACTACGACACGAAACCGGTTGAGATCGATCGCCTGCTTCTCAAGATGAACACACTGCTCGGAAGCTCGTGACCATCGCGTCGCCGAGAGTGTTGTCGGTGGATGAAGTCGCAACGCTGCGACATGATCTTCGCACGCCGGTGAACCATATCGTCGGGTACTGCGAGTTGCTCCTGGAAGATTCCGAAGGCGCCGAGCACGCGGAACGACGCGCGCGGCTGGAAGGCTCGTTGCGCGCGGTGCGCGAAGCACTCGAGATGATCAACACATCGCTGGGTATCGGACGGAGTCAGGTAACTCAGCAGGATGTGGAAGAGCTATACGAGCGGCTGCGCGAGCCGCGTGCCCGGATCATGGAGTCGATGGCGGCGTTACTTTCGCCCGATGCAACAACTGACAGTGACGAATTCACGTCGGACGTAGGTAAGATCCAACATGCAACCGAGCAACTTGCGGCCACGAAACGAAGTCCAGCGCACTCATCGGCGGTCAACCACGAAACGCGACAGTCGGATAGTCATGCCGACGTGTCACTGGAACCACATCCGGAACACGGACTCTCCAGCGATCGCGGAATGATTCTGATCGTTGACGATGAGACGAACAATCGCAACGTGCTCGAACGTCACCTCAAGCGACAGGGTTACGAAGTTGTTTGTGCAGGCGACGGCGAGGCCGCGCTAAGCAGCGTTCAGCACAGCTCGTATGATCTCGTTCTACTGGATGTTCGCATGCCCGGTATGGACGGTCACGAAGTTCTCCGCCGCATGAAACAGGACTCGGCGACGCGCGACATACCTGTAGTCATGATCTCAGCGGCAGATGATCTGTCGACCATTGCCGCATGTATCGAAGCTGGCGCGGATGATTTTCTGCCCAAGCCGTTCGATCCTGTAATACTTCACGCGAGGGTTGGTGCGTGCGTGGAGAAGAAGCGCTTGCGAGATCTGGAGATCGATTACCTGCGCCAGGTGGAGCGCGTCGCCGATGCGGCAACTGCTGTAGAGAGGGGTACCTACGAAGCTGGATCGTTGATGAAAGTCGCCGAGCGTGATGACGCACTGGGAAGACTTGCGCGGGTATTCGACTCGATGGCTGTTGGCGTGAAAGCTCGTGAGCGCAGATTGCAGGATCACGTCGAGACGCTTCGCCGCGAAATGGACGAAGCCAAGCAGCTGGCTGAAGGCGCAGGTGAGTCGCAGGATGTGGACGACGGCGCGCTCATTCCAGGTGAGCTGTTCGCGAATCGGTACCAGGTCGTGCGCGTGATCGGTCGTGGCGGGATGGGCATGGTTTACAAGGCGCGGGATCGGGAACTCGCCGAGGACGTAGCAATCAAGACATTGCGGAGTACTGCAATGAGCGACGATCCGACGGTTGTGGAGCGATTCAAGACGGAAATTCGGCTGGCGCGTCGAATCTCGCATCGCAATGTGGTTCGCACGCACGACCTGGGCGAGAGCAACGGCGCGTACTATGTGACCATGGAGTACGTCGAAGGGATCACCGTGCGCGAGCTGATCGACATGCGCGGGCATCTGAGTGCCGCATCGACACTGGGGATTGCGCAGCAGTTGGCGTCCTCACTCGAAGTCGCGCATGAGCAGGGCGTGATCCATCGCGACATCAAGCCGCAGAACATGTTGCTGGATCCGGATGGAGTTCTGAAAGTCATGGACTTCGGAATTGCGCGGCTCGCGCAGAACAACAGCACACTTACGCAGGCTGGAATGGTGATCGGCACTCCTGCATATATGGCACCGGAGCAATTGCTCGCTGAGGAAGTCGATGCGCGCAGCGATCTTTACGCGGCTGGTGTTGTGCTGTACGAATGTCTGACCGGGTCGCTACCATTTGTGGGAACGAATCCGATCGCGTTGATCGCAAAAGTGTTACACACCGTGCCAGCGTCGCCGGCCGATTGCGATGCCAGCGTTCCAGCCCCGTTGTCGGCGCTTGTGATGAGATTGCTGGACAAGGAACCAGCTGGCCGGCCCGGGAGCGCGCGAGAGCTGCGGGAGTTGTTAGCGGAACTGGGATAGGACGAAGACGCGTAGTCATCCCGCCGCAGGTCGGGATCCATGGACGACGGCACCCCGTCATTCGATGGTACTCCGTCATTCCCGCGAAAGCGGGAATCCATGTTCGACGGAGCGGTTCGGGAGCAAAAGAAAGATCCGGAGATCCAGCAGCGCATGCAGGATCATCGAAAGCAGAAGACTGCCGGTGCCAATGTAGAACAGACTGAACACGAATCCAAGAACTCCCGTCAGTACTGTCCCGACTCTCCCCTGGTATGCGTGCGCGACGCCAAACATCGCTGCGGCGGCGAGAACCAGCAACCAACCGTTCACAGATGGTAACGCAGACACGAGAAAGTGCAGAACGAATCCGCGGTAGATCCATTCTTCGGCTATACCGGCGGTAAGGCACACGAGCACGAAGACCCAGCGTTGCGCGGGTGTCTTTGGCAACAGAAAGCGAATCGCGTCCAGTTGCTTGTCGGCAGCACCAGGTTTGCGTCGCACGATGATCACTGGTGCGATGAGTCCGATCAACAGACCGACTGCCACACCAAGGATCGCGCTCGTTGGCACGACATCAACCCTCATGTTGGCAGCGAGACCGGTTGGAGGGTGCCACAGAATATTCGGGCCCAGCAACCAGCTGCAGAGCAGTGCAATCAGCCACATCGCCGAGATCGTGATGATGTAGCTTCGCATTAGCGCGACCGATGCGTTGTCGCGCTTGAGCCGCCGCATGTCGAGCCATCCCCAGACTGGCATGACCAGGAGAAGGAAGGCTATGAGGGTGATCGAGAGGGTGGGGTGAGGCATTCGGGAAAATATCAACAGCACGGATGCTGTGGCTGCCGTATTCCCGCCACACACGTGGAAGCCAGGCGGCATTTCGTGGCCAACTCTGGTTCGGATGCCAGGGCGCTTGAGCGCGCATCGGAGTCGAGGTAGCTCGGACCTAACATTTAATTTCCGCTAAGAAATCCGATCTCTCCGAGGTCCATGGAACTTTCAGAAAGGCGCCTTCGGCGCTCGGAATCTGATGTCCAGACTGGATTACGGTGTCTCGATCCCGCGGGTTTCGAGCATGTCAGGCCCGGTAGCACTGGAATATTTGATGCTGATGCTTCAGAACGTTTAGCAGCGCTTGGTGGCGCCTGGTAGCGCTGAAAACCTTTCCAATATGGAGCACAGGAGCGAACATGATCAGATCACGCGCCGTAATGGCAGCTGTAACGATGTTAGCGGTCGGAGTGGCGGTACCGGGAAGCGCCCGCGCCCAAACCGCCAATTTCTCCTTCAATGGACCGGGCGTTTCCGGAAACTTTCTGCTTACCTACGGCACGGCGACGGATAGCAAGTATCCCAACGCGTTTGAGGTTACGGGAATAAGCGGCAACTTTACTGACACGAACGACGGCCTCAATATCAACAACGCGCCGGTCACCTCGCTCGTGGCGATCAATCATGCGATTCCGGTCGCAAACCCGCCCGCGCCGAACGATTTCAGCACCTTCATGGTGGCGGCAGGCCTGCCGCCGGAAAACAACGGAGCGCTGAGCTTCGACAATCTGTTCTGGCCGGGTGGCTCGTCGCTCGTGTGCGTTGGCTATCCATTCTCCGGCGGCGTCCTGGACATTTACGGACTTCTGTTCAATGTCGGGAATGGTCAGGTGGTAGACATCTTCAGCAACGGAGTCACTCCGGGCCATACTGGACCTGATTACGGTGTCGCTGTCGCGACCGCGAGCAATAGCCTGAGTTACACTGCGAGCGGCATCGTAGCTACGACGACGCCAGAGCCGAGCGCGGTCTATCTTCTCGGTACCGGGCTGGTCGGTTTGCTGTTCGTTGTCAAGCGTCGGCGCGACAAAAGCAGCCAGGGTTCAGCGCTGAACGGCGAGTTGGCGCTCTAGACAACTTCAGCGCGCGTGCGCGCGCCTTGCAGGTACGTGTAAGCATTACGACAAACGCCTGGGACTCGTGATCGAATCCCGGGCGTTGTGCGTCTGTATCGAAGTGGCGTGAGCCGCAAATGTCAAATCATGTTATGGAACAGTTCCAGGACATGCACGATCTCAGGATCCAGTCGACGTTGAGTTTCGGTCACGATATGTGTCGGTACTCCACCGTAATATGCCTCCGCGAGCGCGCCCGCGACGCACGCCTGCGTGTCTGCGTCGCCACCGAGCCAGACTGCGTTGCGCACCGCACTCTCGAAGTCACTTGAATCCAGAAATGCAACGATCGCCTCGGGCACCGACTTCTGTGCTGAGACTTCGAACTGGTACGTGGGACGGATGCTCTCTACAGTGCGGTCAAGATCGTACGCGAATCGATCCGTTAGCGTCGCTCGAATTTCATCTTTCGACCGGCGTTGCCCGGTCCGCGTCCTCTAACGTTGACAGGCACCGTTCGTTCAACGATCAGGCGGCCGCGGTTGGAAAGCGTGTGTTGAGTGTTCCTTCCATTCTTTTGCGCCACTACCCACGCTGGATGCACGCTACTTGTAGCACGTCTGAGTGAGCTCACTGACCATTGGCCGCCAAATGCAACTCGATACGGGCTTGCTGCGAGTGCCCAATCACTGCGGCGGCGCTGAAGGTGGTGAGGACAACGGACCTCGGAACGTTGCTGTTGACCGGGATCGCGGGGAGGTTGTGTAAGCCCTTGCGACGAATCACGGGGAAATCCTTTCGAGTAGAACGTTCCGTCTCTTTCGCGCATGGGTCCAGATGTGAATCTGGGCGGCTGGGCCACCGTAGTCCTTCGTTGGTGAAGGCGACGGTCTGGCGGACAGGTCACGGAGCCGAATCTCTCGCTGTCCTCTGCATGCCGGTCACCGAGACGGAGATGACCTGACGGGAGAAAGGTACAATGTTTGTGGTGTGGTGATCAAGGCGTGGGCGTGCGTTGTATACTGCTCAACTGGCACCTCGCCGAACCGGATCGGCGAAACGACGACGCGGAACTGCCGCGGCAGTTGGCTCGCTCCCGCCGAGTTAGGCGAGACGACGCGCGGTTGTGTTTGACCGACTCGTCGAGCGCACTTGTCGTACTGATGAGTCCAGTCGCGACGGTCGTCCACGGGTGTCGCGCGATTCGAGGTAGTTCAACAGATCGGTTGCTGACACCGCCCAATCCCGGCCTCGTTTGGTAGCCTTGAGCCGGCCCTTGTTGATCTGACTTCGAAGTGTGTCAGGGGAGAGATGGCTTTCCTTTGCCGCCTGTGCGAGCGAGAGTATGCGTGCTGGCGAAGGAAGCGAGTCGAGTTGCTTGCGCGGGATACGTGCGCTAGCGTCGAGGATTTCGATGGACACGGGATTACCGTGCGCGTCCAGGTCGAGGTACATCCCGGATGCGATTTCACGGGTGACAAGGTGGCGTTGAGTGGGTCGTGTGCGGCGCTCGACGAGGATGATCAAAAGAGCGTCGACCTGCGGATCATACGTGAGTTTCATTGGTTGATTCTATCGGAGGCTGCTATTTGGCCCACATGACTGTCACCACCAGGATCGTCGCCGCATCCTCAATGAATATCACGGCGGCGTCATCGTGGCCCAGCTTACCGGCACATTGCCAACGTTGCGCGCCGCTGACAGTAGGTGCCATGGTGCGTGCGCCAGTCGCAAGAAGCCGTCGTACATCCTGCCTGGTAATTCTTCGAGTCCTGAGGCGCCGTTCAGCATGATCGGAGTAGACGATCCGCTTGGGCGTCACGGTATTAATATACACGCTAGCGGGTATATTGACAATTCTCTATCCGGAAAGGGTTGACGTAGCAGATGAGTCCCGCTGGAGGAAGCGAGACGGTTCATCCCGCCGGATAATTCACTGGAAAACGCGAGGCGGAGGCATTGTTACTCCGACGGGGGCAAGCATCTTCGTGCAGCAACGAACCCGTCGGAGTTCACGTCAGCTGCGGAGTATTTTCCGTCGCGGATGTCGCTTGCCGTACAACCGCCGGCGGTTGTGAAGCGTGTGACCTGCGTCAGATATGGCGATGTTCGTTATGAGGACCCTTCGTGGAAGCTCACAGCCGCATCACAAGCCTGGATCTGCTCCGCTCCAGCTGCACGAATCCGAACTCCAATTTCGTGTACCATCTCACCAGCGAATCGTTCTTCGCGTCAACAGCGAGGAAGACCCCGCCGGTATCCTCCTGCGCGCGCCGAGCAGTTTTAATCGCGGCGGCGACGAGTGCAGCACCGTAGTCATGACCCTGATACCGTTTCGCGACGCCGAGTCTGCCAAGTAGATAGCCGCCGATGCTGCGGTATGAAACGCCGCGCATGCCAACAGCATCGAGCACTGCCGAGCTTATGGGGATCGAGAGTGGCGAAAGCGTGAAGAAGCCGACGACCACATCTGCGTCGAGTACCGCGTGTGGATTGATCGCGACAGTAACGCTGCTCAGGCCGGCCGATTGTTCCGCCATCGCGCGGGTGCGAAAATATTCGTTGATCTCGGCGGCCCCCGTACGCGCACCACACGTGAACGCGCCGACTGGGCACGATTCAGTGAGCGGTGTCAGGCGAAAGGGCGGCGTTGGTCGTTGACGAGAGCGCGGCGGCATTGCAGTCAGCCGCGGTTGTGGTGGCGCCGTAGGATACGGGCGGCATGGCGCATCAGACGGTGCAGATGTGCTCGTGTGGAATCCTATAGCGGCGCCCTGACCTCAGGCACCGAAAAGCTTGTCGGCGCGCTTCGTAGCACTGCGTAGCGCACGTGTGTCGGGAGAAGACACTGCGAGAACCCGAAGCAGAGTGGCCTGCTCGGTCGGGGTAAGGTGCCATTCCTCGGTTGCGACGATGTCGTCGGCGACATGCTGTGCGAGAACGTCCACGACGTACTGGGAGAGCGTCTCACCGCGCGACCGCGCCACGGCTTCCGCGTCGCGCTTGAGCAGCTTCGGGATTCGGGCCTCGAAGCGATCATCGGCCGGGAGATTCAGGTAAGCGCGGGCAGCTTTTGCGGACACTGGTGGGAAGCGAGAGAGGTGGTCTAGAAATTGGTTACCCGTACATTGTACGGACATATCTGGCCCGCGTCAATAGCGACTGTCCCGTCCACTCTCCCACCCGGGCCCTTGGGTTGGTTGGACGGCAGCGGGAAGGAAGTGGGGTCAGAGTGAACTTCTCTCGATCAACGCGATCTATTGACGTCACGAAGGTTCACTCTGACCCCACTTTCGTTGGGCAACCACTCGGTAGCGATAGCGCACCTGGAGGATATGCTGCGGCTCAATCCCGGGGATAATCAGGGTGTGCGGTATATCCTGCTCAACTGGCTGCTCGCCGAACCAGATCGGCGAAACGACGTTTCGAAATTGTTGAAGAAATACGACGACGCGAGCGCAGAGTGGTCGTACGGAAAATCGCTGCATCTCTTCAAGATGACCGGTGCCAGCAAGCGAGCGACGGCGGCGTTACGGAATGCGATCGCGGACAACCGTCACGTTCCGGCTTACCTGATGGGAACAAAGCAGGTGCCGGACGCGCTGCCGGCATCGTACGGGTTCGGTGATGACTCGAAAGCGATACTGTATTCATGCACCGCCATCTCGTTGTGGAACAGTGTGCCGGGCGCGGTCGAGTGGTTGAGGAGCGTAGCGGAGGGCCTTCACCAGGGAGGAAACAGGGGTCGGCGTACTTTTCTCCGGCTCCGAGCGTCGGGGGATCGCTTAAAAGTGTACTCCGACCCCTGTTTCCCGCCTGGCCTTCGCGAGAGAATCGGCACGACGGAGCGAGTCCCGCTTCGCTCGCCCGCGCTTGAGGATGCGGGCGATCCGCGCCTGGATGTCCGCGTTCAGGATGCTGTCCCGAAGTTGCTGCTCGGGCGACCCGGAGTAGGAAAAGAACGGGAACGGGAGGGGGAAGCTTCCAACCGGCATCTGCAGCATCGCCGGGCGGTGCTGGTCACGTGCGACCCTGTCGAGTCGTGACTGCTCGCGGAGAATCGAATCCCTGTCTGCCTGCGTGGGTTGCAACGTCTTCGCCAGCTTCGGCACATCCGATGAAAGCTGCGCGAGCACAGAGTCGCGTTCGGCAGCGGTGAGCGGACGCTCGGTCGATACCCCCGCCCGCACCTGGCGGGGACCCACCGCGCGGCGCGTGGGCGACGCGCTCCCGGTCCGTGGTACGGTCGTGCCAGGCGGCGTCACGACTTCTGGGGACTGTGGCACCGCGGGCTCGGCGGGCCGTGACAACGGAAGCGCCGGTGTGACCGCTATGGGCGCGACACTGGCAGGAGCCTGCCGATGCGGCGTCTGGAACGCGCGCTCGGGGGTTCGCGACGGTGAGCGCATCACTGGCAGCGGGTGCGCGGGCACGAGGAAGGCGATGAGTACATGCGGCCTCGTCTCGACGGCGCGAGATGTACCTCGCTGATCGTGGTAGAGCGGAACGACCTGCTGCAGGATCGCCATGATCGCGGCGACGGTGAGTACCGCGGCGATGAGCTGGGACCAGGATGCTCGCACGGGATGGCGTCGTATCAGCCAGGCGAACCGCGTCGCTGCTGCCCGTGGCTGCCGCGGAACCGTCGAATCCAATTCTGCATCCACCGTCGCAACCGCTCGCTGTGGTTCGCCACGATGTCGCAGATCTGTCGTCTTCGGTTGCATCACGCGGCATCTCGATTGCTTATTACTCTGGCGGAAAGCCGAGGCTGATCAGCCACGCCAACAATTCCCCGACGACGCGGGCGATCGCATCGTATCGAGATACCGCGGGTGGACCCGGAAGGTCCAGGAAGGAAGTGGGGTCAGAGTGAACTTCTCTCGATCAACGCGATCTATTGACGTCACGAAGGTTCACTCTGACCCCACTTTCGCACAGAAGCTTTCGCCGAGTGGCTACGTACACCGCAAAGGCGGAAGGAATTACTTCGATCGGCTGGATCCCGTTCTATGCAAGGTGGCAAGCAGCACCGACCGGCAGGGTATCGTGCGAGTATGACGGGATAAAGAAAGGGCCCGAGTTTCCCCGGGCCCGATGGATCCTACTGTCGGGTCGATGCCCGATGTCAGATCCATAAGAAGTATACGCACAAAACAGGGACGGAGTGGGGACGGACTCCGCACTGGATTGGCGATGCCCGTCGTTCGCCGATGCGCCGATGGTGAACCCGGCAGCGCGATACTCACCCGCGCACCACTCGCCTGTCCGCGTCCTTCCTTCGGCTGTTGACGATAGTATCATCCTCTAGTATCATCCATCAATATTACGGGCAGGGGCGGGGAAGTCTCGATGAGCAAGCGTAAGCACGCCGAAACTCTGCGCGACATCTTCGCGCAGCCCGTTCATGCAAACGTGCGTTGGAGCGATATCGGGTCGCGCTGTCATGCAAGCGTACGGACGGGAGACGTATTGGCATGCCCACCACAATGAAGTACAAGGAGTATGTCGCGACCGTCGAGTATGATGACGAGGCGAATCTATTTCACGGCGAGATTGCAAACCTTCGCGACGTAGTCACGTTCCAGGGGCGATCTGTATCCGGCTTGAAAAAAGCGTTTCGCGAGTCGATCGAGGACTACCTCGCTTACTGCGCGAAGCGCCACGAAGACCCGGAACGGCCGGTATCGGGAAAATTCGTCGTGCGCGTAACACCGGAGATTCACAGCCGAGTTGCGGGTGCAGCAGTGCGAGAAGGTGTGTCCATGAACCAGTGGGTCGCCCGAATTCTCGAACGCGCCACGGCCGAAGACTGAGATCGTATATCTTAGCGTCGACGTGGCCGGTGATGCAGTCGTAAATACGGCGCGGAGGATGTATTACGCGTTCACCTTCAGACTATCTGCTGTCCGTGAAAGGAGCGATTGACAAGTAAGACAACTGTGACCGTCACGCTTTCGCCAGTTCTTCGAACTGATTGATTCGGACATCTCCGTCTGGAAAACGCGCTACGATTTCGAGCTCACCACCCATTGCCTCTATGTACCGCCTTAGTGTACTCACGTAGAGGTCCGTCCTGCGTTCAATTTTAGAAACCTCCGGCTGTGTAGCCTCAAGCGCCTCGGCGAGTGTAGTCTGTGATAGCTCGCGTGCACGACGCAGGTCAGCGAGCGGCAGACCTTCGAGCATGGATTGAGTGCGCTTGGCAGCTCGCGCTCGCGTTTCGGCGGATGCCGTTCCTTTGATTTCTTTCCATGGCTTGGCCATGTTGTGTCCGTGGTTGGATTGGTTGGTGTAGATCGACCGCCGCTATAACGGATTCCTTCTCGTCCTCATCCAGGGCAGCGAACCAGTCGGTAAATGCGTCAGTCCCCGCCACTTCACATGCCATAGAAGGAATATATATCCTAGAGACTAGTTATCTAGGGGAATAAACCCGCCGCCAATTCCGTTAAAACTCGACTCCGCCGGACGAGCAGGATACGAAGCGGGCGATCGCCCGGGAGGCTCGGCGGATTCTGGACGCGGATGGTCTGGATGGGCTAAGTGTCCGGGCGGCGGCGAAGGCTGCGGGCTTGTCATCCGCGGCGCCGTACCGCCACTTCGCTCACGGCCTGCCGGAGCTGCTGGCCTGGATCGCGGAGGAAGGGTTCGGCGAGCTGATCGTGGAGATGGAACGGACGCCGGTGGAGAGCGACCCACGGGTGCGGATCGTGGAGATCGGGCTGCGATATGTGGGCTTCGGCGTCCAGAACCCCGATCTATATAGAGTGCTGTTCAGCCACCGGCTGGCGCGACCGCTGGAATTCTACGACGAGACGTTCCAGGCGGGGGAGATTCCGCACTCGAGCAGTCAGGCCTACGCGCAACTGGCGGCGATCAAGATGACGGCGTTCGAGGTGTTGGTGACGCCGATCGCGGATGCGCAGACGGCGGGAGTGGTGCGGGAGGGAGATCCGGAGGATTTCGGGTTAGCACTCGCGGCGATGGTGCATGGGTTGGTGGGGGAGTTTATAGACGAGGGGTTGGGAGGGAGGCAGAGTCGTGATGGGGCTTGGTCGGAGGCTAGGCGGGAGATGGCAGAGGGGATGCTGGAATTGCTGCTGACGGGACTCGCCATCGACGGTCCGCCTAGACGATGAGCCATCCCTGGTGAAAGTTTAGCAGGGGTATCCATGGTGACACGCACCGAGCTATCCGCTCGACGCGTCCGGTCAGCCGATGCGCGGGTGACCGTGATTAACTGGACGATCTCGGTGTGAACGCGGAAGGCGAAGTGCGTGTCGCGCGGTGCACGTCAGAAAATTCAATTCATCGTTCCATCTAATAGACGCAGACGAGGATGACACACAACGATCCGACGAAACTAACGGTCCAGGTTTATAGCGATCTCATTAGCCCGAGCGCGAAGCTCGTGGGCGGGACCTTAGAGGATATCACGCGCCTCCTTGTGCGACCCGTCCAGGCTGCGATTGCTGGGGCAAATCACGTCTTTGACCAGATAGCACTCTCAGTTGCAGAGCGCCTTGACTCGATACCTCCCGGGCGGCGCATTCAGCCCGCTGCAAATATTGCTGGCCCCGCGATGGAAGCGGCGCGCTTTGCTGCGTCGAATCCCACGCTACGTGAGATGTATGCAAAGCTGCTTGCAACGGCTATGGATGCGGACACGGCGCGATATGCGCATCCTGCATTTGTGGATATTATCAGCCAGTTAACACCGGATGAAGCACGCCTCGTGTCGACTTTTCATCTGCGCCCACTTTACCCAGGGTTAACCATTGGCGTGGATGGCTCATTGACTGGTGGTCCCACCACAAAGCGCGAAGACATCCCACTTTACTCAACACTCACAGGCGTTGCGGGATTTGATCACCCCGAGCTTCTCTCAAGCTACGTAGACAACGTCGCTCGACTCGGTTTGGTACGGCGCAACGATAGAGACCAGACAACATTGGTTTCGAACGCGACGTATGCTTCATTCACAGAAAGTGCGACAATTGCTGTGACCGACGCCCGTTTCGGCGGGATGCCGACAGAAGAAGAGCGACAACGTGTGACGAGTGAACTGCTACCGCTCATTGCGCGGATGGACATAAAGGATCGCGACTGCTGGTACTATGACTACTGGGACTTGGAAATCACCGACTTCGGCCTGCAATTTTGTGCAGGGTGCGTCGACGTTCCGACTGGATAAGCCGCGACAGTCGGCTCTCACATGAGCGGATTTGCCCAAGAGGCTTACTCACGATGTTGTATTCCACGTTGGTTCGGAGTCAAAGCAAGTGCCTTGCGTCCGGCTAGCGCTCCGAGTGGGGTCCTCGCCGGACGTAAAGCAACCAGCTCGTCCTCACTCGTGTGCGGAGCTAAACTCGAGTATTCCCAAGGATATTGAACCTTCGCACATGAGCGGTACATTCTCCTCGAGCATCTCTAACGTTGATGCTTTTTGATCCTTTCAGTACGTCATTGCACAGACAAATCACGAATGCCCACTCGCCGAACCAAGAAAGCCACCGCACCATCCGCAGCGCAGGCGAAGAGCTACACCCATCCTGAAGCCGACGCACTCATGCGTCCCGACGTCGGTGTGCAAAGCGAGTTCAGGAAGAAGAAGCCGGCAGCGACCTACAAATACGATTCATCGCTCGCCCCCGAGCTGAACTGGGACGGGCAGAATCCGGCGCGTGAACGTGGCGAAGCCTTGATTCGCGAGATTCTGGATGCGAAAGATCTTGGTGAAGCACAGGAAGCGGCGAAGCGGCTGGCTGCGATGACCCGGCCATTTCTCAACTGGGCGGGAAAAGCCGAGCGACTGTCTTTCGATGTGCCAACGCTTCCGCTATTCGTGCACGAGCGGCTCTCGACGCGCGCAATCCTTGAGAGCGTCAAGCGGCACCGCAGCAATCAGCAAACCGATGCGTTCGAATTGTTCGGCGATCCGAAACACGATTACGCCGATCAACTCCGATCGTACGAGCACCGGGAAGATTGGGTGAACCGCATGATCCTAGGCGATTCGCTTGTGGTGATGAACTCGCTGCTTAAGTATGAAGGGATGGGTGGCCAAGTGCAGATGATCTACATCGATCCACCGTACGGAGTGAAATTCGGTAGTAATTTCCAGCCGTTTGTTAGGAAACGCGACGTGAAGAACAATGATGACTCCGATATGACGCGCGAACCAGAAATGGTACAGGCTTACCGCGACACATGGGACTTGGGGCTCCACTCATACCTCACCTATCTGCGTGATCGGTTGTTGATCGCACGTGATCTGCTCACACCGAGTGGGAGCGTGTTCGTGCAGATTTCGGGTGAGAATCTGCACCACGTGAGGGAAGTAATGGATGAGGTATTCGGGGCTCAGAATGGAGTTGCGCAAATCACGTTCCTTAAGACTAGCAACACGTCCAGCGAAGAACTCAATTCGGTTTCGGACTATCTGCTCTGGTATGGAAAGGACCGGGATCGGACCAAAACCAACGCAGTATTGCTTCCGAAGACACCGGGCGGCGAAGGGGCATCGCAGTACACGTGGGCGGAACATCCAGACGGCGTGCGCGTCAACTATGGAAATGCAACGAGACTCGCCGAGGCACCCCTCGGATCACGGGTGTTTACGCACAGCACCCTTACGAGCCAACGCCCTGCTGGCGACGGTGACTTGCGCGACTTCTACCTGAACGGGAAGCACTTCGCACCGGGAAAGGGAACGTTCAAGACTGATCTGCAAGGCCTGAGCAACCTTGCGGGAAAGAACCGTCTCCTTGTAATGGGCGAGTCGTTGCGTTACGTACGCTACTTAGACGATTTTCCCGCCGTCGTGCTAGGGAACGTATGGACGGATACAGTTACATCAGGTTTCGCGGAGAAGAAGCACTACGTAGTACAAACTCAGCCGATCGTGATACAGCGCTGCATGCTTATGACCACCGACCCTGGCGATCTTGTCATCGATCCCACCTGTGGATCCGGCACAACCGCATACGTCGCCGAGCAGTGGGGCCGACGCTGGATCACAATCGACACCTCGCGCGTTCCACTCGCGCTCGCGCGCCAACGTTTGATCACAGCGACATACCCGTGGTACGAACTTAAAGCCGATGATCGTGGCCCTGCTGGCGGCTTCGTCTACAGGCGCAGGCAAAATAGCAATGGCGAAGAGATGGGCGGTATCATCCCGCATGTCACTCTCAAGTCTATCGCTAACGACGAGCCGCCAGCCGAGGAAGTACTGGTCGATCGACCGGAGGTCGCGAAGAACATTACGCGTGTCGCGGGACCCTTCTGCGTCGAGGCTACCATACCGACACCAGTCGATTTCGACGGAGATGGTGTAGAAGATTCCGGAAGCGGCGAATCGTACGCATCATTCGTGGATCGGATGCTTGAGGTATTGCGTCGATCGCCGACGATCCAACTGGGAGGCAATCGGTCCGTTACACTGAAGGGTGTTCGGCCGCCAGCTCGTGCATTGTCATTAAGTGCCGAGGCGACTGTAGCAGCCACCAGTGAGGGACAGTCACCGACGCTATCCGATGCAATCGACGAGGCTGAGGAGCAGCGTGGTGATCGGCTCCAGCTATCCGGAAAACCCGTCGCGATTGTGTTCGGCCCTGAGAACGGCGCAGTGAGCGACAGGCTGGTGTTCGAGGCGTCGCGAGAAGCGCACATGAAGGGATATACGCATCTGTATGTCATTGGCTTCGCGATCCAACCGAATGCGCGCGAGCTGATCGAAGCCTCAGCCGTGCGCGGAACGATCCCGACGACGTATGTCAACATGACGCCCGATGTGATGATGGGCGATCTGCTCAAGAACATGCGCTCCTCGCAGATCTTTTCGGTGTGCGGGCAGCCGGAGATCAGGGTAAGCGCCAGGAGTGCAAAAAAGAATGAGACGCCGCAGTTCGAGGTTAAGCTGCTAGGGCTCGATGTATTCGATCCATCTACTATGGAAGTCCACCACAAAAAGGGTGACGATGTTCCCTGCTGGATGCTCGACACTGACTATGACGATCTCTGCTTCCGCGCGACCCAGGTATTTTTTCCGAAGACGGCTGCGTGGGACAACCTGAAGCGCGCGCTGAAGGGCGACTACGATGACTCCGTATGGGAGCACCTTCGTGGCGATACGAGCGCGCCATTCAACGCACCCGATGGGAAGCATGAATTCAAGGTGGCCGTGAAGGTGATTGATGAGCGCGGCAATGAACTGCTAGTGGTGAAGCCTGCAACAGTGCGATAGCGTCAGTACGTGTATCTCTTCTACATCGACGAAAGTGGGAATACCGGATTGAACCTGCACTCGGCGGACCAGCCGGTTCACTGGCTGGTCGCTGTGGCGGCAACTCCGGCGCAGGTCAAGCGAGTTGAGAGCGATATGCAGGCTATCGCACTCGAGTTCTTCGGGGATGCGGGGCTCGAACCGGGGTTTGAATTCAAAGGTGCTACACTTTTTCGCGGTGACGGCCGTGCAGCCGAGCTCCAGACAAATGAACGCGTGCGGGTCTATGGGCAGCTTCTGGAGCTTGTTGAGAAGCATGATCTCGCGATCTTCGCACGGGGGATTGATAAGGTGGGATATGCGCGACGCTTCAACGGAAAGGTGCCGGAACATCCGCACCAACGGGCGTTCCAATATTTGATTGAGAGCATCGACCGGTGGCTCACTCACCGGCAGCCTGAGCCGAGTTTGTTGACTGATTCACCAACCGATCCGTGTCACGGCCTTATCGTGGCGGATGAGCAACACGAAATGGCCCGCGCACTGGTCCAGAGCTTTGCTCGGTGGCGCTTTACGAGCACTGGTAACGGTTATAAGCCAAGGGTGATCAAATATCTCATCGATACCGTCCATTACGTACCGTCGCACGACAGCTGGATGATTCAACTTGCCGATTGCATCGCATTTGTTCGAGCCCGATACGAGAAGATTTTTCGGGTGAAGGGCAATGCCCGTGAGCGTTATACGCAATCAGAGCAATCTGTTGCAGTGCTCTGGTCGGAGCTGTGCCGGCCTTGCGTAGCTGAGGATCGAGTGTGGCCGCTTGATTGACGGAAACAAGGACGCGATCGGGGCAGACTATGAGTCCGCTGGGGCTCCAACAGCTGAACCCTCTCCCGACCGCGTCCTTAAAAGATAAAGTAAGACAGGTGTGCTGCCAAGACAGTTCTTCCCAAAATCGACGTATGAGAACAGCATTTCCACCCGGGCCGTATCCTTTCATTTCTATCTTGAATCACTTGTGGTCCTAATATGAGCATGGAAGTCGAAACGCCGATCATCTCATCGCCCTTCGAGGAGCCTGCCGAGCACTGGTACATCCAACCGGGTGAGACACCCGTTCGGAAGCCAGGACGGCGGCCGGCTATGGTGTTCCAGCCGCGGAACGTGACCGAAAACTGGGACACTGACGGGCAGTTGCAAAAGCTCCCTGATTACGAGAACGCTTTCGAGCTTCCATTAGTGAACCTCATTCGAGAGCGGGTGAAGCAGTGGCGCAGTGCCGGTTATCCGGGCGCATCGAGGACGACTCTGGACCTGCTTGGCTGGTGGCGTAGGGATGGGCGGCAGTGGCGTCTATTCTTTACTCAACTCGAAGCCGTCGAGACGATCGTGTTTCTGATGGAAGCGCGGTCCGATTTCCGTCAGGGCATTCAGATCCCCAGTGACATCGGAAGCGGTGACAGCGCGAGTTTTGTTCGGTACGCGTGCAAGATGGCGACTGGTGCTGGCAAGACAACTGTGATGGGGATGCTCGCAGCATGGAGCATCCTCAACAAAGTCAACGATCGTGTTGACGCGCGTTTTTCGGACGTGGTGCTGATTGTGTGCCCGAATATCACGATCCGGAGTCGGTTGCGGGAATTGGATCCCGCAGAAGGTGACGCAAGCTTGTACCGCACGAGAGATCTTGTTCCGCCACACATGATGCCGTTGATTGCGCGCGGGAACGTACTGATTACGAACTGGCACGTCTTCGAGCCGCAGGAAACGACGGTCGGCGATACTAACGCGCGCGTGAACAAGTCCGGAGTGCGTCAGCCGCGGTTCGAGAAGATCCTGATTGGTGCCAAGACGACTACGATGCGCGGGCGCCGGTATTTGACGCAAGCTGAATTTGAGCGCCAAGTCAACGCCGGTATTGTGCAAGTAACTGGTGAACCTGAACTGAATCCGGACGGCTCCATCAAAAGTGTGCGGGTCGCCTCTGAGCGCTATGTGGAAAGCGACGCAGCCGTGCTTGCCAGGGTGCTTGGTCGTGATATCGGCGGCAAGAAGAATATTTTAGTGTTCAATGACGAGGCGCACCACGCCTATCGAATTCATCAGGATGACAAAGATGAATCTCGCGACGAGATCGGCGATGAGGATGAAACCGAAGAATTCAAACGCGAAGCCACTGTTTGGATCGAAGGGCTGGATCGGGTCAGCCGCATGCGCGGGATCAACTTCTGTGTCGATCTTTCGGCGACACCGTATTATCTCGCGAGCGCCGGGCGAGATACGGGTCGTCCGTTTCCCTGGGTCGTCAGTGACTTTGGATTGATCGACGCAATCGAAAGTGGTCTCGTGAAGATTCCGCAGCTGCCAAGTCGGGATGTCGGCGGCGGAGACCGCGCTCAGTATTTCAACCTGTGGGATTGGATCATGCGCCGGTTGTCTGCCGCAGAGCGCGGAGGAAAGAAGGGGACAGTCAAGCCGGAAGCAGTGCTCAAGCACGCACATACTCCGATTGAAATGCTCGCAGGTGATTGGGTGGAGGAGCGAGAGCGATGGTCAGCGCGCGAGGATACGAGAACACCAGTTTTCATCCTCGTATGCAAGGACACTCGACTTGCCAAAGTTGTATACGAGTGGATTGCAGATGGAACCTGTCCTACTGGAGTCCCTCAACTCAATGTCCCAGCGTTCCGAAATGACGGCAATGAAATCAACACAATCCGCGTCGATACAAAGGCGGTGGATGACAGCGATGCGAAGGGCGCGAAAGGTGATCAGGTAAGGTGGATGCGGTTCACTCTGGACACTGTCGGGAAGCGCGACTGGCCGACCGACAGAGAAAAGAGGCCGATATATCCTGATGGATTCGAAGAATTGGCAATTAAACTGGAGAAGCCCCTTCATCCGCCCGGTCGGGATATCCGGTGCATTGTGAGTGTCGCCATGCTTACCGAGGGTTGGGATGCAACGACGGTCACGCACATCGTGGGGTTGCGACCGTTCATGTCACAATTGCTTTGCGAGCAAGTGGTTGGGCGCGGCCTTCGTCGAGTGAGCTACGACGTCGGCGACGATGGAAAGTTCGGCGAAGAAATAGCTCAAGTGATGGGAGTTCCATTTGACGTCATTCCATTCAAAGCGACTGGCACGCCGACCGCGCCGAAGGTAAAACGCTTTCACGTACATGCGTTGCCCGACAGGAAGAAACTTGAAATCCGATTCCCGCGCGTAGAAGGCTACATACAGACGATCAAATCGCGTGTGACAGTGGACTGGGATGCGATTGCGCCGCTGCAGATGCACCCGGATCGCATACCACCCGGTACGGAGATGACGGGGTTGATGTACGACAGCCATGGCGCCCCGGCATTGCTTGCACCTGGCCGAGCACGAGAGATTACGTTGGACGCCTATAGATCCAGAACACGTGTACAGCAAATCGTGTATGATCTTGCCCGGGATCTGACAAGGAATTTTTGTGAGCGATCACCTGACGTCGGCCGTCCGTTCATCCTGTTCCCGCAGATGCGTGAGATCGCGGATCGTTACCTGCGAGAAAAGATCGTCGTTGTAGATCCGAATGATTTGCGCGACGTTGGTTGCGCGCCGTACTACGGGCTTATACTTGAAACGTTGCTCGCCGCAGTTCAGCCCGATTCTAGTGCTGGAGAAGCGCCGGAACTACCGCGTTACGAAGCGCTTAAGCCGGAAGGCTCAACTGCGGATGTCGATTATTGGACAAGCAAGGATGTTCGGCCAACGACCAAGAGTCATGTCAACTATGTCGTTGCTGATACAGTCAAGTGGGAGCAACAAGCTGCGTACAGGATCGATAGTCACGCGCGTGTCGAGGCGTTTGTCAAGAATGCAGGTCTTGGCTTTACGATTCCGTATCTTCACGATGGACAGCCGCACGATTACGTCCCGGATTTTATCGTCCGCTTCAACACATCGGGACCAGAATATCTAATCCTCGAAACCAAGGGCTACGACGACCTCGAGGACGTCAAACGACAGGCGGCGGAGCGTTGGGTGGCGGCTGTCAACGCTGATGGGAAATACGGGACGTGGCGGTATAGTGTGGCAAAAAAAATGGAAGACGTGAGCTATATCTTGTCGGAAATATGACGCGTCCCTCGCTTCCTTTCACACTCGCATCACGAATAATCATCTCGTCTCTAGGCCGACTCGCAGCGCCCATATCTAGCGTGACAGAACTGGGGCGAAGCGTAATATCTGCGCATTAGCGACTTGCAGATGGCGTTCGATAGACGCGACGCGCCAAGTCGTGAGATTGCCGGTGCCGTTGACGAGTTCTGCGATTCGCTCCACGTAAGCGTCTCCGGGAGTTGTTACAACATCGCAGAAGTATGACTGCTGGCGTAAATACAGCGCGTGGCCTATGTATTGATCGAAGTCGGCTCCGGACGCGCCCGAACCGCCGCGCCCGCGAAGGACAACGTACTTTTCAGAACAAGTGTATCGTACCGATGGGCTCCCCGGAAACGACGGTGAGGGAGTGTAAATGGCTGGTTGCGTTGCGTAGTCTCCGTACATTGGGCGCCTCCAACTGCCTGCCTGCAACATCTCGTCGCGCCATGAGAGCCACTCGCTACGATCTCGCGTGTGTTCATACTCATCCGGGCTCATATCGGTGATCGACTTTGGAAAACTTCCGGCGATGACCGCCCAGGTCCGTGTCGTGTCGCTGATAGGGAGGAAGTCGCGAAGCGCTTCATGAGCTACGGCGTTCGGAAGGTCTTGCGCATCGAAGATCAGGTCGAGCTCTGACGCTGGTAGTCCGGATGTAGCTAATATGTCTTGGACAACTTGTGCATTCTTTGACAGGTGAGTTGCTCCGTCTACGCGAATGCACAAGCCGGAGTGCTCCCCTCTCGCCCACATGATCGCAGCTTCAATGACAACGCTTGGCGATGACGTACGTACGAGTGGTGTGACCAGCCCCGAGGTTGATCCTACGCGTGTTAGAACGAGCCGGTGGAACTCCGCCACGTCGTTGGCGGAAAATACGTGAAGCAGATGCCCGAGATCAAACCAGACGCGACTCGAGCTGCCGAGTATGGCAAGCTTGTCGCCTAGAGCGCTCAGTACCGCCACAGGGCTCTTTGACACCCCTCCGTAGCGAGGCATGTACGGTTCACATACTGCCTCAACCAGCGGAGTAAATGACAGCGGCCCACGTTCACGAATTTTCTTGAGCGCTCTCCATTCCGAACCCTTATCCCGCATTACCCAAACGAACATGTCTTATCTCCGTTAATGGTCAGTGGGCCAAGCTATGTCTGGGAAGAGACAGCGCACCTGACCAGAGCCAATCATAGACGAGAGTAGTCGGTAGTTGCGGCGTTCAAATCGCACACGTCCTGCGACGATGGCGTCGGCAATTCCTACCTGCCTGGCCAACTGTGTGACGGTCGTCGGAGCAACCACAAACTTTGCAGCACTCGCGTCCCAATCCGCCTGAGGTAGAAGTGCCTCACGTGCTTCGGTATCCGCCTCTCTTTCAAGAGGCGATACGTCGGCTGAGACATCCAAGTCATCGATGTAACAAGAGTGATTCAATTCGCGTACGCTAGTCGATGTTAAATGAAGCAGAACATGTTTCAGCTCATGAAAGAGCGTAAACCAGAAATTGTCAACTCGATCGTGGCGAAGGGTTAGTCCGATGACTGGAGCACCGTCTGCGCGGAGCATCGCCGCACCGTCGAGGCGCGTGCGCTTAAGATGTGGCACAATCACTACGATGACACCGTAGTCGGCAAGAAACTGCAACGCCAAGCGCGGTCCAACATCGTATCTGCTAAGACTACGCAGTTCGCGAAGCCGTTCGGTATCCCAGTCACACCGGTCAAACGCCGCTTTCATTTTCTCACCGTCGGCTTGGCGGCGTACATACCCAGCCCAAGCTGCGAGCGCAAAACGATCCGACGATGTGGCCGTCCGTACGCAATCTGTTTTGTGCAAAACACCGGAGGCTACGCTGAGCCCTCCAACCGGTTTAAAAAAGTTTTCAATAGCCTCGCGAACTTCGGAAAATGCTAGCTTCCTTGATGGAGTAGCTCCAGGAATATCAATCCAGTTGCGCCGAATCATTTCACGTAGTGGGAACCGGTCCCACTCTATCGCCTCCGCCGGCTCCTGCTCGGTCTCTTCCGAAACAAGAGATTCTAGTGGGATGCCAAGCCCCCCATGTAGAGCCCGAATCATCGCAAGCGACAACGGCCTCTTGCCAGCGAGAACCTCGCTGACCTTGCTACGGGATCCCAGAAACGGCGCCAAGTCTTTTGGAGCAAGTCCCAGTTGCTCCATCCGTAAGCGAACAGCCGCGAGCGGGCTTGGGGCCGCCAACGGATATGCGCGACGTTCGAAGTCTCGGACTAGGAGAGCTAAAACCTCAAGCTCTCGTCCTTCTTCGGACTCGGACGATGGATCGATTTCAGCCAGCACAGTCACGCGAGCAAGAACTTCACGGTATTGTGCTTCCGACTTAATGACAGCAATCATTAGTACAGCTTCGATTGAAGATTGAACAGCGGGACGAGTGTATGGCGATGGAAGGGTTGATTCTAGCGTAACCTTCGTGCATCGTAATCGGAGTGGGTCTCCACCGCGAGGATGACGAGCACCTGAGTGTTGTATGCCATGCGTGCGGTGAGTCTGTACCGATTGCCCCTAATCTTAAAGACAGCAATTCTGCCGTCGATGATCTTGCTCGATGGATACCGACTCTTGACCGCCAATGGGTCGACAAATTGTGACGTTTCGAACTCTCGGACGAGTTCGGAGAGCTCCTGACGGCATTCCGTGTGCTTCTTGAGGAATGTTTCAATTTTTTCAACGCCGCCGACGACCATGAATTGTATGTGAATCGATGAAACAGCCTGAGGCAAGTGCGAGGCGTTTGTTCCCGTGTGGGGAACTTAATAGCTGTCGGCGTTCCCGCAAGAGGAAAGCCTATAAAGGCCTCGATTATCCTCGACGCCAGGCGATCGCGACCGTGATCGAACAGCGTGACATGACACAAGTGGAAGCCGCAGACTTGATAGGAATCAAACAACCCAATGTCTCACTCCTGCTTCGCGGTCGGACAGAGAATTACTCAGTTGGGCGGCTGATCACATTACTCAACCTGCTCGGGCACGATGTGATCATCGCGCATCGCGAGAAGCCGCGATCTCAACGCGTTGGCAGAACGCGGGTCGGGGTCCTGAAGGCTGCTGTGGGCGCGGTCGCAGAGGAGGGCACTACCGATTACCGGGCCGGTGCCAAACGGTGCAACGTTGGAAAAACTCCCGGGCCCGTCGCGAAGAGGAAAATGAGAGGCTAACCTGAGGGTTGGCGATAGTAATATTCCGGATATATACTATATTCCCGTTCAGGAATAACATCCAATATCGGAATATATGCCCAACCAGCCTATGCCTCTCGGAAANNGGATATTCCAGCCGCTCTTGTCCGCCGCGGTTTCCCGCCGTTTTCCATAAAACTGGAATCGGCCGAAGCGCCTCTTCCGTCGACAACCGCCGTTACGGAGCGCGCCGCCGGTTATCTCCGCCCGGATGCAGAGATCGAGCTTACCTGGCAGGGACGCAGGCGGCGCTTTATCGCGGAATCCAGAACGGCCGCCACTCCCAAGCAGCTGGAAGGGGCTCTGTTTCAACTCCGCGGCTATATCGAAATGGCCAAGAAAGCTGGCAAGCAACGCTTCCCCTTGCTCATCGCGCCGTATCTATCTCCCGCGAATCTGGATTGGCTTGAGAAGGAGGGCATCAGTGGAATCGATCTATCGGGAAACGGGGTGGTGACAATCCCCGGCGAGTGGCTAGTCGTGAAGACGGGCGCCGAGAATCAGTATCCATCATCTGCGCCGATCAAAAATATCTACAGAGGAAAGAGCTCTCTGGTCTGCCGTGCGCTGTTGCTTCGCCCTGAGTACACCTCCGTGGGCGCGATTGTCGAAGCGCTGCGCGACGATACGGGTGGCGCTACCGGTGTGACACAAGCGACGGTATCCAAAGTCCTCAAATCACTGGAGGAAGAGCTACTGATCACACGCTCCGGCGGCAGTCAGGGTACCAGCATCAGTTTGAAGCAACCCGGAGAACTGCTCGACCGCCTCGTACGAGCCTATGTACCGCCAAAGCAGTCGCAGACTCTGCGCGGAAATCCAGTTGAGCAGTCAACAGAGCGGATTCCGATCGCGATCCTCGCCGATGCTGCACGACAGGCAGGGGTACGTTATGCCGTGAATACGGTCATGACTTACGCACCGTTCCCTGGCGCCGAGGACACGCCGATCTATGTAGAGTCGCTCGCGCCGCTTGTGGATGCTGGCGCCGTCCGGGAGGATGACAGATTCGCAACAGTGCGGTTGATCGAGACCAGTGATCCAACAGCGTATTTTGATACGCGCGCAATAGATGGCATGTGTTACGTCTCTCCCATTCAGATTTATCTCGAACTCGCCAACGGAACGAAGCGAGAGCGCGATATCAGTGAAGCGATACGCGGTCGCATTCTCGCAGAGGCAAACGGGACTGTTGAGGAGGCGAAGTGATGGCAGATGCCGATCGGGAAGAAGAGGGATCAACATTCTGCGTGTCCAGGTACCGCAAAACAATGTTTGCGTCGATCGTGCGATGGGTTCGAAGAAAGTCTAAACCTTCGCGCTCGGTAGCAGCACTTCTCCGACCGGTGCCAGCTGCACAGATTCGATCTCCATCCCGCATGCCCAGAGGAGATCGCTCAAGGTCTTGATCGTGATATTCTGACGTGCGCTCAGGGCGCGAGTCACGTAACTCTTGTGTCGCCCGAGTCGCTCAGCGAGTACGCTTCGATTCAGATGCGCTGCGTCCATCGCGTCGCCTATCGCTTCAGTAAGCGCAATAGCACAGCGTTCCCGAGCGTAGTCACGCTGCTCACTGTCAGTCGGGAGGATTTCCTTGAGCCAGTTAATACGATCAACATCGACGGCGAAGTCGTGATGCTGGCGGTCTTGAGGCGAACGTTTCACAGTCACCTGCTAGTTGTCGGTTGCCTTATAAGTAAACTTAAGCAGAACTGGACGTGGAGAGGGCCGGCGCAGCCATCAAGTGGAGATTCGTTTTTTCTTGGAGTCGAACTATAGTATACTAGAGTATACTTTAGTACCGCACGCGATCACCTCCGCCACGATGCGCATCCCCGCTCACCAATTCGGCACTCTCTCCAACCCGCTCGATCAACTCTTGGGCGCGCCCGCGCGCGTGCGCGCGCTGAGAACGCTGGATGCAGCCGCACATCCGCTCGGACTGGCGCACTTGGCGCGCGAGATCGCAGTTTCCTATCGCGGTGCACAAAAGGCTGTTGCAGTACTGGTGCACGCCGGCATCGTTTCGGAGATACCAACAGGGCAAGGATCGGTTTTCAGCATCAACGAGGCGCATCCAATCGCCCCTGTGCTTCGCTCGCTCTTTGCGGTGGAGCGCGCTCGTCGCTCGGCGATTCTCGACGCGGCCGAGGCATGGGCCGATCAGCAATCGCCGCGTCCGCTCGCGATCTGGCTGTTCGGAAGTGCGGCGCGCAACGAGGATACGTTTCAGAGCGATATTGATCTTGCGATCGTAGCAAAAACAGACGCCAGCGCTCAGCGTCTCGCTGCGTCGCTACGCGAATGCCTCGAACCGATCGCGCGACAGCACGCCGTGCATCCAAGTGTCGTGCCGTATAGCGCCCGCACTGTACTGTCGCTTCCGGAGGAGGACGCACAGATGTGGGCCGATCTGTTGCGCGATGCTACTCCGCTTACTGGTCCCGCGCCGGAATATTTGAGGCAGCAGCTGGCGCGCAGTGCAGACGCGCGAGAATCACGGTCCACCAAGTCGCAGCATGACACCCAAAAAGACACCGACCACACGCGCAAAGCATCCGTGGA
This sequence comes from Gemmatimonadota bacterium, assembly GCA_003155795.1. GTDB lineage: Bacteria > Gemmatimonadota > Gemmatimonadetes > Gemmatimonadales > Gemmatimonadaceae > Fen-1247. The sequence continues at coordinate 10,551 of PMEM01000013.1, read as the reverse complement.
CGAGCTTTCGTGACAACGGCGATCACTCTGCTCTCGCAGATCTACTCGTGCAGGCGCTCGGGGCTGCTGCTGACAGTGGACAGGTTACCCGCCTCCGGCAGATTATCGAGCGAAAGAACGAAGCCCAGTATGGCGGTACGTTCTGGTCACGCCAAACCGCTGAGACGTACCTCGAGCAGGTTCGGCGCTTCACCGCGTGGGCAATACGTGTGCTTGGCGAACGCGGGTATGGAACTGAGCGCGCTGCTGACGTAGAATGATCTCATGAACGTCACGTCGAGTCTCCCCACCATCCGTCCCGCAACTCCCGCCGACATCCCGGCTCTCCACGCCTTGATCGAAAGCGCGTACCGCGGCGACAGTGCACGCCGAGGCTGGACACATGAAGCTGACCTGCTTGACGGCCAACGCACCGATGCCGCTTTACTCCGCGAGATCATCGTAGATCCCGATCAGCGGATCCTCGTGGCGGTCGATGACGCAGCCGTCATCGGTTGCGTTCAGATCGCCAGAAAGGAACTCGGCAAGTCATATCTCGGTCTGCTGTCGGTTGATCCGCTGCGCCAGGCGACCGGTCTCGGGAAACAGCTCATCACCGCCGCCGAGCATGCAGCCGCGAGCTACTTCGACGCGCAACTCATTGAGTTGACGGTGATCAAGCAGCGCAGCGAACTCATCGACTATTATGGGCGTCGCGGTTATTCGCTGACAGGCGAGGAGCGACCTTTTCCGTTCGGCGACGAGCAGTTTGGGTTGCCCAGGACTTCGCAGTTGGTGTTCGTCGTTCTCGAGAAAAATCTCTGAGTGCCTGGCCCGATGTTTTGAATGCCCCGTGTGGCCCGATTCATTCACATAAACTCGTGAGATCTGCGAATGATTCGCCGGTGTGGGTACGACGCGATGGGGAATGACGTTGCGCGCTGCATACGGAATCGGTGGCGGGTGATCCGTTCGGGCGGGATCGGGGGAAGGCTTAAAATGGATTCCCGCTTTCGCGGGAATGACGGGTGGATGGATTCCCGCTTTCGCGGGAATGACGACGTACGACCGACCTTAGGTCTTGATGTACTTCGCGTACCATGCGAGATACCGTTCATACCGGTCGCGCTGATAACTCGGCCGCTGAATGCCGTGGAATTCGTTGGGATAGATGATCAACCCCGTAGGAATACCGAGACTCCGGAGCGCTTCGTACATCTCCTGATTCCCGATCATTGGAACGTTGGAGTCTTTCTCTCCGCTGAAGTACAGCGTTGGTGTCTTGATGCGGTCCGCATGCAGAAAGGGATACGATAGCTTCTGATACGTTTCCCATGACTTGGGATTCCACGGCGGGCCGATCTCGTTGTCGTATTGAATGATGTACTGATCGACACCGTATAGCGCCACAGTGAATCCCGTACCCGCGCCGCACGTTGCGGCCTTGAGACTGGGATCGCTCGCGATCATGTAATCGGTGAGAATGCAGCCGTAGCTCCAGCCGCCGACACCTATACGGCTCGGATCAGCAACACCCATGCTGATTACGTGATCGATGCCGGCCTTGAGATCCTGCACTTCGTGATCGCCCCAATCCGCAAAAATCGCACGCTGGAACTTCTGACCGCGCCCTGAGCTGCCGCGATAATTGACGTTAAGCACTGCGTAACCATTGGCGGCGAAGATCTGGCGCTCGAAGTTGAAGCTGTGCGCGTCCTGGCCGTTCGGGCCACCGTGAATGCGCAGCAGTAACGGTACTTTGGTACCAGCCGTGTAGTGCAGCGGATAGGTCAACAATCCGTGTACTTCAGTTCCGTCAGGAGTTTTGTATCCGACGTCCTCCGTCTTTGCGAGATCGAGCTGCGCGAAGAGTGCTTCGTTCTGATGTGTCAACTGCCGCAGAGTTCCGTCGGCCAGCGAGTACACTTCCTGCGGTTTGTCATCGCCGCCAGCAATGGCGACCACGCAGCTTCCGACGCTCGACATCTGGCTCAGTACGACAGGCGGCTGTAGCAATTTCCGCACGCTTCGATCGGCGATGTTGATGGAAACCGGATACGCCGAGCGGTCATCTTCCTCGAGCGCGACAATCGATTTGCCGTCTGCGCTGAAGTAGGGCGCCGACACGGATCGATCGAGCGTCTCCGTCAGGATCACGGGCAGGCCAGAGCCATCCGACGGTACAATTGCGAGATGGTTCATGCCGTATGCGTTCCACTTCATTTCATCACCAACCAGGAACGCGATCCGCTTGCTGTCGGGACTCCATGCGAGCCGCCCGCGTGTTCCGCGCGTTCCAAAATTGGTAACCTGCCTTTCTGTAACGCCCGGCTGAGCGTCCGCAACGTAAACCTGCGGCACGGGATTGCGATCAGGCTCGGCGTCGTGGTTGCTGAGAAACGCGATGCGCGTTCCATCAGGTGACCACACCGGACCCGATTCATCATGATCGCCCTTCGTCAGTCGCTCACTCTTCTTTGTGGCGATGTCGAAGAGATAGATGTAGGTGTGACGATTGCTCAACAGATAGCCGACGATGTCCTGCTTGTAATGATACCGGTCGATGACGATCGGTTTGGGCGGCTTGGGTTTGCCGGACGTTGCGGAATCGCCCTGTGGCTCATCCGGATCAGGATCGCCAACTACAAGTGCAAGACGTTTGGAGTCGGGCGACCATTCATAGCCCTGCAGTTTGCCTTTCACATCCGTGAGCTGCGTCGCTTCGCCGCCAGCACGGTTGAGAATCCAGACCTGATTCCCCTTGACCTTGCCCGGCCGCGACGATGTGAAGGCGAGATACTTTCCGTCGGGCGACCACTCTGGCGAGCTCTCGGATTCCTCGCTCTCGGTAAGCTGTATACCTTTTGCGCCGTCGGCACCGACCATCCACACGTGGGAATTGTGCTTGTCCGCCTTGACGTCGATTGTGCTGACCGTGTAGGCGATCCACTTGCCGTCCGGTGAACACTGCGGATCGCGTACATCGCGCATGCGCGCGAGATCGTCCAGGTTGATGGGGCGGAGGGTCTGTGCAAAGATTGGCGTGCACAGAACCAGCATGGACAGGCCGACGGAGCACGATATGGCAAACCGGGATCGCATGTGTCGTTGGCCAGCAGTGCGAATAGCAGACGTAGCGTTTGGCAAGCTGGATGATTGCATGCAGTCCACTTCGATCTCCCTGGGCCAGCGCCCGATTGTTCCGCCGTCCTGCTTTTCCCGGTCGCCGCTCGGCGCCCCGACGGGGAAAAATCTACGCGATATTGACCGTGTCGGGGCGACGCATTGCCGGGGCGACGCATACGTCACCCCGGCGGCGGACGGATTCCCGTTTTCGCAGGGATGACTGGCGGACGTTCGAGGTCAAACCGTCGCGGGTTCGTCTTCGTGCGCCAATTCTTCAAAAGTTCGAAGGCGAACATCGGCGTGGTCGGGGAATTGTGCCAGCATGACTAGCGTGCCACCCATGCCCTCTACATACTTGCGCAGCGTGCTCAGGTACATGTCAGAGCGATGCTCGAGTTCGGAGATCTTGGGTTGAGTTGTATTGAGTTTCTCCGCGAGTTCCACCTGCGAGAGGTCGCGCGCACGTCGCAGATCTTTAAGGTGTAACTCCTGAAGCATCACCTGCGTACGCGCAGCAGCGCGTGCACGCGATTCAGTGGACATCGTCTCTGCTACGAGATTACGAAACTTCTTTGGCATTAGATCAACCCTTCGTCTTTGATGGTCTCGAGATGCAACCGGTAAAGCTCGTCGGCGACAGGTACGAACTCTTCGTACCATCTGTCACGACCTGTCTTGTCTCCGCCAATTAGTAGTACCCCCACTCGGCGCGGATCGAACGCATACAGGATTCGGTACGGTCTGCCAGCGTGTTGTACCTTGAGCTCGCGCATATGCCCGTATACCGAATTCTTGATCTGCGACGTGTGCGGATCGCCGAGCTGCGGCCCACGCTCTTCGAGAAGACCCACTTTCGCCGTTATCGATTCGCGTTCGGGCTCCGTGAGGCCGAGCCACCACGCCTCGAACTCGTCCGTGTACTCAATCTCGCAGGTCACGGGTTGAATATACCATCAAAGGGATATCCCGTCAATAGGGATATATTGATAGTATGGCGATTTCCCAGGATCGATGGCGCGCAACAATCCGCCCCGGCATCGCGGATGACGTGGTTTCGGGGCGACGCATGCGTCGCCGCTGCGGCGGGNNGAAAATGGATCCCCGCTTTCGCGGGGATGACGCGTCCAGAATTATCTCTGACACTATCAACCGTGCGTTCCTTCGACAGATGCAGGAAGAACTCGATGATGCGCGTGCCGTTCCTGAAGAGATGGCGCTCGGAGGCCACGATTGACTGATATCGTTCCGCCCAGATCGTGTCTGCGTCGACAACCGATTCCGGCAGCTGTTCGTGCTGCAGGATCTCCGGGTGTACGCGAACAATCAGCACTTCGTCGTAATAGGAACGGTTGAAGATGCCGACTCGTCCTCGCTCGTACGAACGGTCAATGGGCAATTGCCGAACCGTCCGCTCCACTAGTTGAAACGTGGCCGTCGCGCGCGACAGTGCGTTTCTCCTCTGGTAGTCGCCCGCGGTTTTCTGGACAGATGTCAGTGATTTCCTTACATTCCACATCTAACCAGGCAAATGACACCGCCAATCGAACGTATCCGGGACATCCTCGCTCCGACCTATTCAGTAGATCGGGAACTCGGTCGCGGCGGGATGGCCACGGTTTACCTGGCGCAGGACACCAAGCACGAGCGCACCGTCGCGCTCAAGGTGCTTCACCCCGAGCTCGCTGCCTCGCTTGGTCCCGATCGGTTCCTCCGCGAGATTCGGGTCGCTGCTCGGCTCAATCATCCGCACATCCTGCCGCTGTTCGACTCGGGCGAGATAGAGGGACTTCTATACTATGTGATGCCGTACGTCGAAGGCGAGTCGCTGAGGGAGCGGCTCGACCGTCAGCAGCAGCTGCCAGTAGAGGAGGCGATTCACCACGCGCTCGCGGTCGCCTCGGCGCTGGATTACGCGCACCGGCAGAATGTCGTGCACCGTGACATCAAGCCCGAAAACGTGATGCTGTACGAGGGCGAGCCGATGGTGATGGATTTTGGAATCGCCAAGGCTGTGAGTGCTGCGGGCACTCAGACTGCGATGCTCACGCAGACGGGGATGATGGTCGGCACTCCTGCGTACGTGAGTCCGGAACAGGCTGCAGGTGAAGCGCAACTTGACGGCCGCAGCGATCAATACAGTCTCGCCTGCATGCTGTACGAGATGCTGTCAGGTCAGCGACCGTTTACCGGAACAACAGCACAGGCGATTCTCGCAAAACGCTTCACGGAAGTGCCGAAGCGCATTCGCGAAATCCGATCGAGTGTGCCGGAGAATGTCGAGCATGCGCTGGTAAAGGCGATGTCGACCGACGCAGGTGACCGATACAAGACGGCCGCGCTGTTTGCGCAGGCGCTGACGTCGAGCAGTCTCGTTACTCCGTCGGACACGCTGACGATGCCGCAACCGGCTGTATCCGCCGCAAAGTCGGTAGCGGTCCTCCCGTTTGCAAACATGAGCGCCGATGCGGACAACGAGTACTTCACCGACGGAATGGCAGAAGAGATCATCAATGCGCTGACCAAGATCCAGTCGCTGCGTGTTGCTTCACGTACGTCGTCGTTCGCGTTCAAGGGGAAGAACGAGGACATTGGTGACATCGGTCGCAAGCTCAAGGTGTCAACGGTGCTCGAGGGCAGTGTGCGCAAGATGGGGAACAAACTCCGCATCACGGCGCAGCTTGTGAATGTTGCTGATGGATATCACCTCTGGTCGGAACGTTATGACCGCGAGCTGGAAGATGTATTCGCGATCCAGGACGATATCTCGCAGGCAATTGTGAAGGCGCTCCGCGTCATTCTCACTGAGGGTGAGAAGAAGGCGATCGAGAAGGCGCGCGTCGTCAACGTGCAGGCGTATGATTTCTACCTCCGCGGTCAGCAATATTTCCATCAGTGGCGCCGCAAGAGCGTGGAGTACGCCAGGCAGATGTACAATCGGGCTGTGGAGATCGACCCCGAGTATGCTCTAGCGCACGCCGGAATTGCTGACGCATGTTCGTCGCTTTACACGTACTGGGACGCGCGCGAGTTCAATCTGCGTCAGGCGGATATCGCCAGCAGGCGTGCGCTGGAGCTGGAGCCAGATCTCGCCGAGGCGCACGTGGCGCGCGGCATAGCTGTATCGCTTACCAAGCAGTTCACGGAAGCCGATCAGGAATTCGAGACAGCGTTGCGGTTGAATCCGAAGCTGTTTGACGCGGCGTATTTCTATGGCCGCGGGCTCAAGTCCCAGGGGCGCAACGCGGAGGCGGCCAAGATGTTCGAGCGGGCTTCGCTGCTGAGACCGGAAGACTTCCAGGCTCCGAACTTCCTCGCCAATGTTCTTGACGATATGGGCCTCGCGGCGGAAGGGGAGGCAGCGCGCCGGCTGTCGCTCAAGCTCATTGACGAAAGGCTGGAGCTCAACCCCGACGATGCCAGAGCGACGAATCTGGGCGCAACCACGCTGGCACGGATGGGTGATCGGGAGCAAACAGTAGAATACATCCGCCGCTCACTGGCCATAGATCCTGATGATTCAGGGATGCTTTACAACATTGCCTGTGCTTACGCTCTGATCGGTATGCCGGACGAAGCGCTAGGGAGTCTCGAGACGGCAGTCGACAGAGGATTCGGTCACAAGGAGTGGATCGAGCACGACAGCGATCTCGACTCGATCCGCAATACCCCACGATTCCAGGCGATCGCGCAGGCGATGTGATCTGTCGCCTTTCGTCGTCACCGTTTCTTATCCGGCGACGTTACACAACTCAAGAAATTCGATTGTCAGTTTGATGACAGCTTCGCTGTTGCTGTTACGCGGATGTTCGTGTACGCAAGCTTCGCATGATGCTTGCACGCGTATATGTTACAACAGGGAAGGATCAAAACGATCAGGTGTAGAGGCGTGGCAACCGGAGGATCACCTTATGTCTGCAAAGTTCATCAATACCGTGCTCAAGGTGGCAAGCGTGGTGACAGTCCCGCTCGCGATGCTGGCAGCGTCAGTACCAGCGAGTGCGCAGCGTCCAGGCCAGCGTAGCCACTCCGCGTGGCATTATAACAACGGGCGCTCCAACAACGGACATCTCAAGAAGTCGGACTTCAAGAAGTCGCATTTCAAGAACAAGCGTTACAAGAACGGGCAGTACAGGAACGGTCGCGACAACCGCGGCTACGATAACGATCGTGACAACGATCGCGACAACGGCCACGACAATAACGGCAGTTACAACAATGGCCGCTATGGAAATGGCCAGTACGGGCAGTATCCGCAGTATCCACAACAGGTAATTGTGCAGCGTCCTGTGTACGGCACTCGTGGAGTCGCGGGCAAATCGTTACCAGTTTCACGGCGCGGTAACGGATATCCGTCGTCCAGCGCAACACGATATCCGTCGACTGCCATCCCCGGTTTTCCGAATCCCATTGCACAGAACCGTTCCGGGAAGGCTCTGCCTGGCACGAGTCAGCAGAATCGTCAGTACGATGCCCGTCATCGCGGGTATTGACGCGACGCTCACGCGGTAGCAAGGTGAGTTGGATGCAGCCCTTCTGGTTTCGGGGCTGCATCCGGCCTCGTGAATGGTGATGCGGACGGGCTGGGTTCCGCGTGGAGCTTGTTCTACTGTGATGCGGAGTCCGTCCCTCCTCCGTCCCTCCTCCGTCCCCTTACTGTCCTACCGGCAACCCACTCGGGACTCTCCTGGGCGCGAGCCGAGTCAGGTTCCTGGCAGCCGGATCGGTTAGCGCAATCATGTATGCCACGAGATTGTCCACGAGCTGCGGAGTGAGCACAACTCCGTTCAAGAGCGTGTCCCTCTGCGCGAGTACTCCAGTCGTGTTATTCAGTACAGTACCCCTGAGCGCTGGCTCCAGGTGCGACGGGTCGTACGTCTGCAGTTTCACGTCGGACTGACTGTAGTGGTCGATGAAGTCGTGCAGCGTGAGGACCGAACCGTCGTGTCCGTACGGGCCGGTGATCTCGACGTTGCGTAACGGAGTCGTCCTGAAACGATACTGATCGGCCGGATCGCCGGTCACGTTCATGCGGCCGAAGTCGTCGCGTAAATTCGGGCCGTTCCCTTCACCGGGACCGATCTGCGCGACCGCGACATCGTGAAACTGATCGTCGCTGAATGTTGCACCGGTATGACACACCGAGCATTTGAGCGTGAGGAACGACCGTGCGCCATCAAGCTGTTGCGGAGTCAGTGCATTATCGCGACCCGCCAGGAAGCGATCCCATGGCGACTTGTTGAGTGTGAGCTTCGACACCAGGAAACCTGCTATCGCATTGGACGCGTACGCAAAATTCATCGCGTCGAATCGCTTGCCGGGATATGCCTGCTCGAACATCCGACGGTATTCCGGAACGTTGCCAAGGCGCTTCATCAGCGCCGCCCACATATCCGAGTAATCGTTGTCCGCAATACCAGTGAGCTCATTGCCGGTCTGGCCGCGCATTTCGGTACGTGCTGTCACAGGGAACATCGGCTGCGCGGATACGGCGCCGAACTCAAATACACGCGTCATCGCCGGTGTCAGTTGCGCGGCGGCTGGCGTATGGAATTGATTGCGACCGATCAGTTCCACGCGTCCATCCCAGAACATGTGACGCAGCTGCGAGAGATCGAACAGCGGCGGTCCGTTGCGCGGAATGAACAATCCGTTCGGTGGTATGCGATCGGGTCCCAGCCCGACTCCGCCGGCACCAACGGAGAGACTTCGTCCGTCGCCCGTCGCGTACGCGGGCATGTGACACGTGGCGCAACTCACGTCGTGATTGCCGCTCAGGATCGGATCGAACATCAACGCCCGTCCGAGTTCAACGAGCGCTGGTCGAACGAACGGCGGATCGTCGAGTCGTCCGATGCCACGCTGCCGCGCCAGTTCGCGCACGAGCCTCGGCGTTAGCGCAGTATCGGAGAGATTCACTCGATCGAGCTGAGCGCTTGGCGACAGCCGCGCAGGCCCTGTCGGTTGTTGATCGCTGCAACCGATAAGTACCAGAATGGCGCCAACCACCGCGCCGAATGCAATTCGTGATCTTCGCGTCACAACATCCTCCGGTTATAGCGATTACGTGTGGCTACGCATAGCGCGCCTTATTCCACCCCAGTTGATCATTTCTTGTGATTCTGCGGGTCGTCCTTCGGATGTACGTAGGTGATTGCAAATGGCCCCATCCCGTGCACCTGCACTACCGTTGGCCCACGCGCAATCACATAGTGGTGTGTGTCCTTGGCTGCGGTCACGAATCCACCGCTGTGGAGTGCCGTAGTTGCTTTAGTGTTGATACTGTCGCCATGAGCGAAGAGTAGAGTTCCGCTGATGACAGTGACCATCTCGTCGGTGGGGTGAAAATGCGGGGGGACGGTGTAACCGTCCGGCATTTTAAGGCGAAGAGTGTACACCCCTTCCGCGAATGGATTGCCCTGCAACACGGCAATCTGAGCGCCTGCTGGGAGTACTGGTGGTACGGGTCCCCACTTGATGTCGGAGACTGAGTGTGCGACTGGAGTAGCCGGCTTCTGGGCCGACGCAATGCTTGCTGTGAGAAGCATCGCCGGAATGAGCAACATCTGTTTCACGGCTGAATCCAATCCTCTGTTATAGGGTCCACGAAATCCGATCACTGGTGATCGGGCACGGCCGACTGGTTGGAGAGTCTTGCTATCCCTTCAATAACAGATCGGAAATGGCGCGACGAAGCCGACACGGTAAGGATTTCAGGCGCTCGTCATCGCCGACTGAAAGGCAGCCTGTCTTGTTCAGAGCTTGTTCAGATGATTACCCGGCGGCATACTATGATCGAATTTCCCGGATCTGACCCTGCGGGGGGGGGGGGGGGCGAAAATGGCGGCTATCGATCGGGATCGCTGGCAGCAGCTCGAGCCACTGCTGGATCATGCACTCGAGCTGTCTATAGAAGAGCGTGGACCCTGGCTCGACGCGCTCCGCGCGCGGTCGCCGGACCTTGCGGACGAGCTCACGTTGCTGCTATCGATGGAAAGCACAGCCGACAGGCGTGGATTTCTGGCCGACCTGGTTGCGCCCAGGCTCGAAGGCCTGCAGCTCGGCGCGTATACTCTCGAGCGCCAGCTCGGTCAGGGCGGGATGGGAACAGTATGGCTCGCGCACCGGAGTGACGGGCATTTCGAAGGACAGGTCGCAGTCAAGCTCCTGAACCTCGGACTGTTGAGCCCGAGCGGTGAGGCGCGTTTCAAACGCGAGGGGTCGGTTCTCGCGCGGCTCACTCATCCGGGAATCGCGCGATTGATGGATGCAGGCGTAACACCCGGTGGCCAGCCGTACCTCGTACTGGAATACGTCGACGGCACCCGCATCGACAGTTTTGCGGTGGAGCACCGCCTTTCCGTCGAGGGTCGCATCAAGCTGGTACTCGACATGCTCGCAGCGGTCGGCCACGCGCACTCGAATCTGATCGTGCATCGGGACATCAAG
>PMEM01000026.1 GCA_003155795.1 Gemmatimonadota bacterium | reverse complement strand
GATGTTCGTCGGCGTCGGCGCAAGCCGTGTCCGCGACCTCTTTGAGCAGGGCAAGGCACACGCGCCGTGCATCATCTTCATCGATGAAATCGACGCAGTCGGTCGCCATCGCGGTGCTGGGTTGGGCGGTGGCCACGACGAACGCGAGCAGACGTTGAATCAGCTTCTCGTCGAGATGGACGGCTTCGAATCCAACGAAGGCGTGATTCTCATCGCGGCCACCAACCGGCCCGACGTTCTGGATCCAGCGCTTCTCCGACCGGGCCGTTTCGATCGTCAGATTGTTGTCGACGCACCGGATCTCCGTGGTCGCGAGGGTATCATCCGCGTTCACATGCGCAACAAACCGGTTGCTGACGATGTGGATGTTACGACGCTGGCTCGGGGCACGCCGGGAATGTCCGGCGCCGACCTGGCGAACCTCATGAACGAAGGTGCGCTGCTCGCCGCGCGTCGCAACCACGACAAGGTCTTCATGGTCGACCTCGAAGACGCCAAGGATAAGGTCATGCTCGGCGCCGAGCGCAAATCGATGGTCATGAAGGACGCTGAGCGAAAGCTCACCGCCTATCATGAGGGTGGTCACGCGATTTGCGCGATCAAGGTCAAGGGTAACGATCCGCTTCACAAGGTGACGATCGTTCCGAGAGGTCGTGCGCTGGGTCTCGCCTTCACGCTTCCCGAGGATGATCGCGTCTCGATCACGCGCGAGCAGTTGAAGGCGACACTTGTGAAGGCGTACGGTGGCCGCGCCGCCGAGGAACTCGTCTTCGGCAAGGAGCACGTCACGACGGGCGCCGCCAGCGATATTCAGCAGGCGACCAACATTGCTCGTCGATATGTCTCGCAATGGGGTCTCTCCGATGTAGTCGGGCCGATCCTCGTTGGTGACGATGAGCAGGAACTTTTCCTGGGCCGCGAAATTCAGAGTCGTCGTCACATCTCAAGCAGCACTGCGCAGCTCGTTGACGCCGAGATTTCGAAGTTGATCCGTGAGTCGTACCAACGTGCTACGGAAGTCCTCACGGAGAATCTGGATCTGCTTCATGCCGTTGCGGCAGCGCTGCTCGAACGCGAGACGTTGACCGGAGCAGAGGTCAAAATGCTCGCGCGCGGGGAAACACTCCCGCCGCGGGCACCGTCAGAGCTACCGCCCGCACCTCCAGTACCCGTTCCATCTGCGCTTCCCAATCCGAAGCTCGCACGTCCGCCGCTGTTCGGCGGACCGGAGATAGCGCCTGCGTAAGCCGACGATTGTCGGCGTGCTAAACGTTACCCCCGACAGCTTCAGCGACGGGGGTAATTTTTTGTCATCCCCTCGGGCGATCGAACACGCGGGCCAGATGATCGCCGCGGGCGCCGATGTGATCGAAGTTGGCGGGGAATCCACTCGCCCTGGCGCTACGCCCGTCACAGCGACCGAAGAGTTGGAGCGCGTAATCCCGGTCATTGAGGCGATTGTCCGGCGCTGGCCCGCTACGCGAGTTGCCATCGATACGGTCAAATCCCATATCGCCGAGGCCGCTGTCGCTGCTGGTGCGACCATTGTCAACGACGTGTCGGCGCTCCGTCTTGATCAGAGGATCGCTGCCGTCGCAGCGAAAACGGATTGCACGCTCATCCTCATGCATTCCCGCGGCGACATAGCCAGCATGGCTAGCTACGAGGACGTCAATTATTCGGGCGACGACGTCGTGGGCGCCGTCGTGGAAGAGCTACGCATCGCGTCCCGCAAGGCGATTGCTGCCGGTGTTGACCCGGCACGGATTGTTCTCGATCCTGGACTTGGCTTCTCCAAACTGCCGGAGCAGACCGTTGCGGCCCTTGCGAACATCCCCAAATTGCTTGAGCTTGGCTTTCAGGTAATGGTCGGCGCATCGCGCAAGCGCTTCATCGGAGGAGTTACGGGCGTGCAGGAGGCAGCTGAACGCGGAGCCGGTACGATCGGCGCGAATGTGGTCGCTCTCACCCTTGGCGCAACATGGTTTCGCGTACACGACGTGCGCGACAACCGCCATGCGCTCGACGTAGCGGCCACGATACTCGAGGCGCGCACGTGAGCTGGTGGGAGCTGGCCATAGTCGTCGCACTCATCCTCTTTCAGCCGGAGTTGCGCGGCCTCTTCTACAGGCTGCGCTATCCCCGCACCGCGCGCTTCCTGCGTCGAGTCCCGCGCATCGAGGTCGCAGAAGAAGTCGTGGATGCGGTGGACAGATTGAGCCGCTCGTCCCACGGTGCGATTATCGTTCTCGAACAGGAGATGTCTCTGCTTCAGTACGCTGAGACAGGCACCGAGCTCCAGGCGAATGCGTCGTCGGATCTGCTGGTGACGATCTTCACCCCGTACACGCCGCTTCACGACGGTGCTGTAATCATCCATGGCAACGTTGTACTGGCCGCCGGATGTATCCTCCCTCTATCGCAGTCGCCCCTCCCGGATCGCATCATGGGGACGCGACATCGCGCAGCACTTGGCTTGAGCGAGGAGACTGATTCGCTCGTCGTCGTTGTGAGCGAGGAAAACGCATCGATTTCGGTAGCCCACAAGGGAATTCTGTACCGCTCGCTTTCGACGCATGAACTGCGCAACATCCTCGGCGGGCAGATGCCTCGCCTTACGACCGGGCACACATCGGCGGGCGAAATGCGGGCCTGATGTCGGCAGCAACAATGCGAAGTCGCTTCGCGAGGCCGGATGTCGCGGCCAGTGCCTTTCTGTTCACTGTTTATTGCGTCACTCTCGCACGAGGGGTGACATACTGGGACGCCGGCGAGTTCCTCGCTGCAGTTCACTCACTGGGCATACCTCATCCACCCGGTACGCCGCTCTACATAATGTTGGCCAGCGTCTGGAGCATGGTCGCCGGTCCGTTCGTCGGATTCACGATTGCGGTAAATGCCTTCTCCGCGCTCTGCACCGCCTTGGCATTCGGAATCGTAGCCAATTTCTTCTGGCGACCGACAGGTGATGCGATCGCTTCCTTCGCCGCTGCTCTGACAGCGGGACTCATGTCAACGGTCTGGTTGAACGCGACCGAAACCGAGGTTTACGCCTGTTCATTGCTCGGTGCGTTTGTGATCGTCTGGTGCGCACAAAGATATGCGCGGACGCTCGAGCGTCGGTGGGTCGTGCTCACACTCTATACGTGCGGACTGGCGTGGTCGCTTCACCTCACCGCGCTGCTTACCGTTCCGGCCGCGTTCTATTTGATTGCCTTCGCGGGCGAACTGCCGCGCGTTCGCACAGTTGCCGTCGGTCTGCTGCTGTCTGTCCTTGGCGGTTCTGTGATTTTGTTCATGCTGTTTCGTGCGCAACACGATCCGGCAATCAACCAGGGAAATCCATCCACGGTCGGTGCACTGATCGATGTTGTATTTCGCCATCAGTATGATGTTGCGCCCTTGTGGCCGCGTCGTGCGCCGCTATGGTTGCAGTTCGGCAACGTATTCGAGTACGCCGACTGGCAATTCGCGCTCGGCCTTGGGCCCGATCCTGGACCAACTATCGCGCGCACCAGTGTGACGGTGTTGTATGCGTTGCTCGGCATGTACGGCTCAATGCGCCATCGCGCTGTCAATCGTGAAAGCTGGCGAGCGTGGATGATCCTTCTCGTGACGACAAGCATCGGCGTCGTGCTTTATCTAAACCTTCGCGCCGGCGCGTCCTACGGAAACAGCGTACTTCCCGCTGGAACGATACACGAAGCGCGCGACCGCGACTACTTCTTTACCTGGGCATTCGTCTGCTGGGGTGCATGGGCCGGATTCGGTGCTATTCAATTGGCGCGCGCCCTCGCTCTTCGATTGCACTCGACACTTGAGCGCACCCGCGATCTGGTTAGCGCTGCCGTCGTCATCGCGGTACTGCCAATGGTGCTCAACTGGGCCGCCGTTCGAACACTGCGCCAGACTGAACAGATCCACGATGAACAGGAATCACGCGCGATGCTGTCATCGCTGCCGAAAGGCGCGGTGTTCCTTGCGAATGGTGACAATGATACCTATCCGCTCTGGTATCTGCAGCAGGTGCTCGATATGCGCAGAGATGTGACGATCGTGACGATACCGCTTTTGGCGCCTGAATGGAGTCGTGCCGAGCTGCGACGCCGACATCAGCTGCTGGATTCCGCATTCGTGCAAAACTGGTATGGATTCCCGGCTACTGTTGCGGACATTCGCAGAATTGCAGACCAGCAGGGAAGGGTGGTAATTGAATCGCCGTTCATTCAGCACTGAGGGACGCGATCCATCCGCGCCTGCTCGTTAATCTCAGCCGATTTGGTGTAGTCCGCGTGCTGCTTCCGGCAGCATGAAGAGATCAATGAAATCCCGCGTTCCCGGGAATGACGGGCCCTGCCTAATACCGATAATGATCCGGCTTGTACGGCCCATCCACCGGCACGTCGATGTAATCCGCCTGCTCCTTGGACAGCTTCGTCAGCTTCACGCCGAGCTTATCAAGGTGCAACCGCGCCACCTTCTCGTCGAGATGCTTGGGTAGCGTATATACCTTCTTCTCCAGCTTGTCCGAGTTCGCGTGCAACTCCAACTGCGCCATCACCTGATTCGTGAACGACGCCGACATCACGAAACTCGGATGGCCGGTCGCACAGCCAAGATTCAGCAAACGTCCCTCGGCGAGAATCATCACTGAATGACCGTCTGGGAATACAAACTCGTCGTACTGTGGCTTGATGTTGATGCGCTTGATTCCCTTCTTCTTCAAGCCGGCCATGTCGATCTCGTTATCGAAGTGGCCAATGTTACCGACGATCGCCTTATCCTTCATCTTCGCCATGTCGTCAACGGTGATAATGTCCTTGTTGCCGGTCGCCGTGATAAAGATGTCCGCCGTCGATACGACGTCCTTCAGTGTAGTCACCTGATAACCTTCCATCGCCGCCTGCAGTGCGCAGATCGGATCGATCTCGGTAATGACCACGCGCGCACCCTGACCGCGCAGCGACTGCGCGCAACCCTTGCCGACGTCGCCGTATCCCAACACCACGGCAACCTTGCCGGCGAGCATCACGTCGCTTGCACGTAGAATGCCGTCAGTGAGTGAGTGGCGGCAGCCGTAGAGGTTGTCGAACTTGCTCTTTGTAACTGAATCGTTGACGTTGATCGCCGGGAAGCGCAGCGTACCTGCCTTCATCATCTCGTACAAACGGTGTACGCCAGTAGTAGTCTCCTCCGAGACGCCACGTATATCGGCCGCGACGCGCGTCCATCGGCCCGGGTTGCTCACTGACTGTGCGCGCAGCAGATCGAGGATCACTCCCCATTCCTCGGCATCTTTCGCCGGATTGAACGCGGGGACCTTGCCCGCTGCTTCGAAATCCGCACCGCGGTGGACGAGCATGGTCGCGTCGCCACCATCATCGAGCAGAAGATTCGGGCCCTTGCCGTCCGGCCACATGAGCGCCTGCTCGGTGCACCACCAGTACTCCTGGAGCGTCTCTCCCTTCCACGCGAAAACCGCGATGCCTTTCGGCTTGTCGACAGTTCCATTCTTGCCCACTGCAACAGCCGCAGCAGCGTGATCCTGCGTCGAGAAAATGTTGCAGCTGACCCAGCGCACATCTGCACCGAGCTCAGTAAGTGTCTCGATCAGCACCGCAGTCTGGATCGTCATGTGCAACGAACCCATGATTCGTGCGCCAGCAAGCGGCTTCTTGCCCTTGTATTCCGCTCGCAGTGCCATCAGGCCAGGCATCTCCTGTTCTGCGAGACGCATCTCCTTGCGGCCGAAATCGGCAAGCGAGATGTCGGCGACCTTGAAAGGCGGACGATTGGTCGCCGCACCCTTTCCGGGCGACGTGCGTGGTTTGGTGGTGGTGGCCATAGCTATCTCGTTTTGTGTTGTGAATTACCGGTCTTCTTACCGGGTTTCGGAGTGGATGTAGATGCAGTCGAAGCCGCCTTGCGCGGCGTATCCTGCGTGTGTGCAAATTCGCCAGATGCATGCTCCGTCGGACGTCGCGCCGAAGCGGCGAACAGCGTCGGTCCTTTCGCAAGCGGATCTGCGGGGAGTGGTCGATAGCGCAGGTGGTGCAGGCCCGCCTGCTCAGCCCAACGCGATAATTCATCGGCGCCGAACCCTTGCCAGACGTGGCCCATGATGTTGCGAAACTCGGACCGCTCGTGCGGCATCATGTCAACCACCAGCACTCGTCCATCAGGCTTGAGCACGCGGTAGACTTCGCTCAGTACTTCTGCCGGGTCTGCGGTGTAATGCAGCACCAGAAAGATCAACGCCGCGTCCATCGACTCGTCGTCGATCGGCAGTGCGCCGAGATCGCCTTCGCGCACGGACACGTTGTCATGATCATGCAGTCGCTTGCGTGCGGCGGAGAGCATCGCCTGCGACTCGTCCACTGCCACCACCTGCGCAACAAACGGCGCCAGCATCTCCGACACCTGGCCAGTCCCACAGCCGAGGTCGGCGACCGACCAGGTTTCGTCCAGCAGCCCCAGCAATCCAACAAGGTCAGCCCGATCACCGAACAGGTCGCTTCGCAGACGGTCCCACTGGCCCGCGGCCGTCGAGAAGAACTCTTGCGATGCGCTGCGACGCTCCGCCAGAACCGAGCGGAGTCGTTGTGTGTCATTCTGCGCGGAAGGTGCGGCGCTGACCTGTTCACGAACGAGCGTCCAGAGCCTGCGACCTGCCGAGTCGAGCTTGTCGCCCATGCCGCGGTAGCGCCGGCTGGTCCCGTCGGCGCGCGACGTTACCCAGCCACCGTCCCCGAGCACTTTGAGGTGCCGGCTCACAGTTGACTGGGGCAGCTGAGTCACCGAGCACAACTCGGTGACAGTCAGCTCGTGCCTGTCGAGCAGCGCCAGCAGCCGACTCCGGGTCGGATCAGAAAGCGCCGTCAGGCGATCGAAGACTGTCGCGGTCGATCCGTTCATCCGGATGAAAAGATAGAACGGCTGAGGCACGATTTGAAGGGGCTGAGCGAATTCGGTACCGGCCCCTGGGGTATGGGACGCTTTGACTGCGGGTCGGATGAGCCACCCGCAAACCTCTGTAGTTAAATTTCATGGCTATGCATTTTCCGAATCTCCCGGAGCGAGTCGCGGAGATCCGTGACCGGCTCGCGGCTGCTTCCAGCCGCGGCGGATACGGGCAGACGGTCAGGCTCGTAGCTGTCACCAAGACACATGGACCCGAGGCCGCTCTGGAGGCTTGGGAAGCTGGTGTGAGGGATTGCGGGGAGAATCGAGTTCAGGAAGCGCTGCCAAAAATGGCGGCGGTAGCCGTTCCGGTCTCATGGCATCTGATTGGCCATCTGCAGAGGAACAAGGTTCACGAATTGGAGCACTTTGTTTTGTTGCACTCGCTCGACAGCAGTCGGCTCGCCGACGCGGTGTGCGAGTTTGGTTTGAAGAGACAGCTTGCGGTGGACGCGCTGATACAGGTGAACACTTCCGGCGAAGCAACCAAGGGTGGATTTTCGCCCGAAGAGTTGCGTATTGAAGCGGATCGTCTGGTGGGAATGCCTGGTATTCGCGTCATCGGCGCGATGACCATGGCCCCGCTCGATGCGTCCGAAATTGTTTTACGGCAGACGTTCGCCGGTGCCCGACACGCTCGCCAGGTTCTGGCGGGGGCCGGTCATCCTGCGACCGAACTGTCAATGGGGATGTCCAACGACTACGAGATTGCTGTTGAGGAAGGAGCCACTCTGGTCCGAATCGGCAGCGCTCTCTTCGGAGCCCGCGATCAATGATTGATGAAGGATTCCATCTCACGCCGCTCGATGTACGGCGTTACGATTTTGGCCACGCTTTCCGTGGCTATGAGCCAGCCCGCGTAGACCAGTTTCGCGATCAGGTCGCCGACGAACTGGAACGACTGGGTCGCATCAATCAGGATCTCGATCAGAAAGCGCGCTCGTTTCACGAACAGCTGCGCGCGTTTCGCGAACGCGATCGCGCTATGAACGACGCTCTCATTTCGGCCCAGCAGCTGCGCCAGGAAACCAAGGAACAGGCGGAGCGCGAGGCCATGCTCATCGTGCGCGAGGCACAGGGTGAGGGTGAGCGCCTCCTCGAAGAAGTTCGCGCGGAAGTACGCCGCGTGCAGGCCGAACTGGAAGTCCTGGAGCGGTCGAGGCGCAGCTACCTGTCTCAGATGCGCAGCCTTGTTTCGCGCCACCTGTCCGAGATCGACGCATCCGAAAGGTCTGTTCCCGGCTCAGCTCCCAAATCTTTTCCTGAGTAGCGGATTGGGAACGCAGGAGGCGCCAACAATGGCGCGCTATCGGTTACTCGCTTCTGATCGCTCGGCGGACGGTCTTGAGACGGAAGTGCTCGCTCGATGGACCGAGGAAGGGCTCTTCGCTCGTGTCCAGCGCGACAGTGCCGGGCGGCCCGAATTCGTCTTCTATGAAGGACCGCCGACCGCCAACGGCCGCCCCGGCATTCATCACGTCTTCGCTCGCACGGTCAAGGATCTATTCTGTCGTCATCGCGCGATGTCGGGGTTCCATGTCACGCGCAAAGCCGGCTGGGATACGCACGGGCTCCCCGTCGAGATTGAGGTCGAGAAGCAGCTCGGCATCTCCGGCAAGCAGGACATAGAGCGCATCGGCGTCGAAAAGTTCAATGCGCTCTGCAAGGCAAGCGTCTTCAAGTACGGCGAGGAATGGAAGCGGCTCAGTGAGCGCATCGGATACTGGCTCGATTACGACGATCCCTACATCACGTACTCCAACGACTACGTGGAAAGTGTGTGGTGGGCGCTCAAGACGCTCTTCGATAACGACAAGTTGTATCGTGGCCACAAGATTCTTCCATACTGCCCGCGCTGCGGCACGGCTCTGTCGTCGCACGAAGTCGCCCAGGGATACAAGACGGTAAAGGATCCTAGCGTTTACGTCGCCCTGACTCTCGACGGTTCATCAACGCCGGATGGATCGCCGCGTCGTATCCTGGTCTGGACCACGACACCGTGGACACTTGTCTCGAATGTCGCGTTGGCTGTGAATCCGTCGCTGGAGTATGTCGAGCTTATCCGACGCGGCAGGGAAGGCGAAGGCTCGCTTATTCTCGCCATCTCGCGCGCGTCGGCACTGCTCGGTGAAGATCACGCAGAGCGCTGGGCGCAATTGCGCACATTCGCAGGCAGCGAGCTGGTTGGTCAGAGATATCATCGCCCGCTCGATTGGGTCCCGTACACGGAAGGCGCGCATGAGATCATCGTTGGCGAATCGTTCGTCACCGCGGATGATGGCTCAGGCATTGTGCACATGGCACCCGCATTCGGCGCTGATGATTACGCAGCCGGCAGGCGCCACGGTCTCGCCTTCCTGCAACCCGTCGATCTTCGTGGTCGCTTCCCTGACACGATGCCGCTCGTCGGCGGAATGTTCGTCAAGGATGCGGATCTGCCGATCATCGAGGAGCTGAAGCGCCGAGGCACGATGTGGAAGGTGCAGCAGTTCGAGCACAGCTATCCACACTGCTGGCGCTGCGATACTCCCCTGCTGTATTACGCTCGCACGTCGTGGTTCGTCCGCACCTCCGGTTACAAGGACGACATGATGCGCCGCAACGCCTCGGTCGACTGGCATCCGCCTGAAGTCGGTTCCGGCCGATTCGGTGAATGGCTGGAGAACAATATCGACTGGGCAATCTCGCGCGATCGCTACTGGGGCACGCCGCTGCCGGTGTGGGTGAATGACGCGGATCCCGACGAAGTCGAAGTAATCGGCAGCTATGCCGAACTCGCAACGCGCGTTGGTCAATTGCTTCCTGACGGCTTCGATCCGCACAAGCCTTTCATCGATCACTACACCTGGCCCGCTGCATCGGGCAAGGGGACAATGCGTCGCGTGCCCGAAGTCATCGATACCTGGTTCGATTCAGGTTCGATGCCGTTCGCGCAGTGGCATTACCCGTTCNNATATTTTTGCGCGCCACTATCCCGCAGATCTTATCGCCGAGGGCGTGGACCAAACGCGCGGATGGTTCTACTCGCTGCTTGCCATTGCGACGGGACTCGGAACGCAACTGAGCGCGCAGTCTGGTACTCAATCTCCCTATCGCAGTGTTGTCGTGAACGATCTCGTCCTTGACAAGGACGGGATCAAGATGTCCAAGAGTCGTGGCAATGCCGTCGAGCCGTGGGGAGTGCTGTCCACGCACGGTGCCGATGCGGTGAGACTGTTCCTCATCGCGTCGAGCCAGGTATGGCTACCGAGACGATTCGACGAAGCACTGATTCGCGAGACGATCGGTCGGTTCCTGTTGACGCTGAAGAACGTGTACAGCGGCATTTTCGCGACTTACGCGAACTTTGGCTGGACTCCATCGCTCGACGATCCGGCGCCGGATATGCGCCAGCCGATTGATCGCTGGGTACTGTCACGACTGTCCACTGTGGAAAGCCGTTGCGACGCATTGCTCAAGGAATATCAGGCGACCCACGCCGTGAACGCCGTGATGGATTTCTTTATGGACGACGTATCCAACTGGTACGTGCGCCTGAACCGTCATCGCTTCTACGACATCGAGACCGCGGACAATCGGGCCGCTTTTGCGACGCTGCACGAGATTCTCACCGTAACTTGTCGATTGCTCGCGCCGTTTGCGCCGTTCCTCAGCGACTGGATTCACACCGAGCTTACAGGCGGATCGGTACACACTTCGCCGTACGTTCGTCCGGAACCAACCCGGATCGATGCCGGGCTGGAGCGAGCCATGGCCGATGTGCGCTCGCTTGTCACGCTCGGCAGAGCCGCGCGGGAGGAGGCCGGGATAAAGGTTCGACAGCCGTTGATTTCGATGTTATGTGTGGTTCCCGGCCATGCGGCAGACGACGTGCTGCGGTCGCTTGTTCCGCTCATTACGTCGGAAATGAACGTAAAACGCGTCGATTTCGCCTCGTCTGCGGACGATTTCGTCACACTTGAGGCGAAGCCGAATTTCAGGACGCTCGGAAAAAAGTTCGGTAAGGAGACGCCTGCCGCAGCCGCGCTGATCGCGGCGCTCAGCTCGGACGTCCTCACCAGATTCGAGCACGGCGAAACCGTAGTGGTCGCTACGGCGGAGCAGTCTCACCCACTGGCCGCCGACGACATGACGATCCTTCGACGCGCGAGCGGCGATCTCGTTGTGAAGTATGCGGACGGGTATGTAGCGGCGATAGATTCGACGGTCACACCGGAGCTTCGCCAGGAGGGAATTGCACGCGAGCTGGTGAACCGCGTCCAGCGCCTTCGCAAGGAGCTCGCATTTGCCGTCAGCGACCGGATCGCACTGACTGTCGCTGGCGGGGTAGAAGTAATCGAAGCGGTGACCGCGCACCGCGACTGGATTTCCGCGGAGGTTCTGGCGCCGGAGTTAAATTCTGTTCCATTGCTCGACGGGGCACGTCCGGCGTATCATCTCGACCTCGACGGGCTCCCCGTCGATGTCTCACTAACCAGGATTGACTTATCATGACACCGAGCGCCACGAAAGCCAAGAAGGCAAAGACCATGACGCGCGATCAGTTTCTCAAGCACTTCGAAAAACGACTACTGGAAGAACGCGCAAGGGCCGTCAAGGAACTGGGTATGTACAGTGACGCGTTCAACGTGTCTGCCCAGGACGCTGGGGCCGAGAGTGCTTATTCGTTCCATATGGCTGATCAGGGGACTGATGCAATGGAACGCGAGAAGGCATTTCTATTCGCGAGCCAGGAGGGCCGGTTCCTGTGGCACATCGATCAGGCCTTGCGCAGACTTTATCGTGATCCGGATAATTACGGAAAGTGCATGAGCTGCCATGCTCCGCTCATGTTCGAGCGGCTTGACGCGCTTCCACACGCTCGCTATTGCATAGAGTGCAAACAACGTGAGGAAGATGCCAAACGGTAATACCGAGACTGTCCAGGCTGCTAACGCAAATCCCTGGATATTCTGGTGCGTGATAATTGTGGTTGTGGCGCTCGATGTCATCACGAAAGCGGCCGCTGTGAGTGGACTCGTACCCGCGTACACGCCGCACGAGATAGTCGGAAACACGGTGCGATTCACGCTCGCCTACAACCCCGGTGCCGCATTCGGATTCAACGTGGGCCCGGCATCGCGCTGGATCTTCACCGCTCTCACCGTCGTGGCGCTGGGCGTGCTGGGTTCGCTGTACCGCGCAACGAGAGAGGGGCACTATGCGCGCGTGCTCGCACTTGCTCTTGTGTCCGCCGGTGCGATCGGCAATCTGATCGATCGCATCAGATGGTCCACCGGAGTCGTTGACTTCATTGACGTCGGGATTGGTAATCACCGCTTCTGGACGTTCAATGTGGCCGACTCTGCCGTCACCGTCGGTGCAATTCTGCTGGGCTGGGTCTTTCTGCAGCAGGACCGCGAGGCGGCGCGGATAGCGGCGGACAACAACGTCTGAATCGTTCGCCGCGGGAGATCTCGCTGGCTCGCGGCTGGATCTGCTTGTCGCCGCGCGGCTGGATACGTCCAGAACCGCCGCGGCGACGCTGATTGCAAATGGCAATGTGACGGTTAATGGAGCGCGCGAACGCGCCTCATATCGTGCAGCCGCAACGGACCTCATTGCAGTCGCCGACCCGGAGCCGGTGCCTGACCACGGTGAGGTGAAGGGCGAGCAGATTCCCCTCCTGATCGTCTTCGAGGACGCCGACCTGCTGG
Source organism: Gemmatimonadota bacterium (assembly GCA_003155795.1). Taxonomy (GTDB): domain Bacteria; phylum Gemmatimonadota; class Gemmatimonadetes; order Gemmatimonadales; family Gemmatimonadaceae; genus Fen-1247. Next base: position 51,354 of record PMEM01000026.1, on the reverse strand, counting down.
TCGTCGACAAGATCGCGGGCATGGTTGTCCATCCGGCGCCGGGTAACTGGAGCGGGACCTTGGTCAACGCCCTCGTTGGCCGGGGCGAAGAACTCGCGGAGGGGGGCGGCCCGGAGCGAGCTGGCCTGGTTCACAGGCTGGATAAGGAAACCTCCGGCCTGCTGATAGTCGCCAAAACCGAGATTGCGCACCGCAGGCTCAGCGCCGCTATCGCCGCCCGGAGGGTCACTCGGCGCTACGCTGCCATGTCGTGGGGGCACTTCACTGCCGATACTCTCTCTGTGGACCAACCAATCGCGCGCGACCCACGAGACCGGAAGCGTATGGCAATCGTCAGTACTGGTAAGAAGGCCCGGACGGATTTTCGCCGCCTCGCCCGCTTCACCAGCGCTGATCTGTTGCGCGCGCATCTCTTTACCGGTCGGACGCACCAGATCAGGGTGCATCTCGCGTCGGTGGGCCACCCAGTGGTCGGAGATGACGCCTACGGCGGCGGCGGCGGACGGCGTCTGGCAGGGCTGCCTCCCAAACGTCACTTCCTGCATGCTGCATGGCTTCAATTTCATCACCCTGTCTCCGGAGAGCAGATGGATTTTCGCTCACCGCTTCCAGACGATCTCCATCGCAGCATCGCTCAGCTCGGCGAATCAGAAGATTTGTACGCGGACCCCGATCCTTTGACCACCTTTGGCTTCTACACTAACCCCGACTGACGCGGCGGCTGCGGAGCATGCACGTCTCGAATTGCCAGATGATTATCGGTCACTGGTATTTCGCGTCGCCGGGCGCGCGTATGCGTGTGACGTCGCGACGGTGAGGGAGGTCGTTCCACTTGAACGTCTCACGCGGCTCCCCGGAGCACCTGACACTGTCCTGGGCATCATCAATGTTCGGGGGACGATCGTAACCGTGGTGAATGCCGCCGCGGTGTTACACCCACCCGCAACGGCTCGACCATTGTCAATGATTCTGATTGTTGACGCGGGCATACGCGGAGTTGGTCTTGCTGTGGAGCGCGTGGCCGATGTACGCGCGCTTCGATTCGAGGAAGGGTACACCGAACTTGACGTGCGGGAGCTGGTTGCCCGTGTCGTCGCCATATCGGAGAATGAATGAGCCACACTGTACTGGTATGCGATGACGCCGTCTTCATGCGCACCATGCTTTCCGACATCCTGCAGCAGGCTGGTTTCACCATTGTCGGCGAGGCTGACACAGGCACGAAAGCCGTTGCAAAGTACAAGGAATTGCGCCCCGATCTCGTCACGATGGACATTGTGATGCCGGATATGGGGGGGATCGATGCCGTGCGCGAGATAGTCTCGTTCGATCCGGGTGCACGCGTCGTAATGTGCAGCGCGATGGGACAGCAGGCGCTCGTCGTAGATGCCATCGAAGCTGGCGCAAAGGATTTCGTGGTCAAGCCGTTCCAGCCCAGCCGCGTGCTCGAGGCGGTCCAGCGAGTCGTCGGCTAGGATTGCAAGGATGGCGGAAATGTCACTGGATCTCTCGAAGTACGTCGATCTGTTCCTGAGCGAGGGCCGCGAGCACATCGGGGAATTGACGGAGGCGCTCAACGAGATGGAAACCACTCCATCTTCTGATGACGCCGTCGCTGCTGCATTTCGCGCGGTCCACAGCATCAAGGGGATGGCTGCGGCCATGGGTTACACCGTCGTCACCGAACGTGCGAACGCGATGGAGTCCGCCCTCGATTCGCTTCGCCGCGGCGAGTCACAGGTCACTCCGTCGCTGCTCGGGCACCTGATTGACGAAGCTGACGAACTCGCGCGCGAGATCGAGGCCGCTGTAATCCAGCCAGCTTCAGAGACTCCTGGCGAGAGTGCGCCACGCCGTGGAGCATCCGTTCCGCCAGCGACAACTGAATCAGCGCGCAGGACGAACACGCACGTACGGGTAAGAGCCAGCAGACTGGATGCGCTGATGAACCTCGTCGGCGAAATTGAGATCGCTCGCGGACGCATGGAACGCGAAGTCGCGCGAATCGACGATGATCAGCTTTCGTCATCATTCGAGAACGCGTCGCGATTGCTGCATGATCTGCGTGATCAGGTAATCGGTGCGCGAATGGTTCCGGTGGGGCAGGTGTTCGAGCGGTTTCCACGCCTCGTGAGAGAGACGGCTCGCTCGCTCGAGAAGGAAGTCGACTTTACTCTCGACGGTGCCGACATCGAGCTTGACCGCACTATTCTGGATCGTATCGGAGACCCCGTCATGCATCTGCTCAGGAACTCCCTTGATCACGGCATCGAAGCCGTGGCAGAGCGCGAGCGTGACGGAAAGGCTGTGCGCGGAAGATTGACGCTCAGCGCTCAGCGTGAAGCTGGATACGTTCTGATTCGCGTGGCGGACGATGGGCGAGGAATCAATCGCGAAAAGGTTCTGCGCCGTGCGCTCGAGCTTGATCTTGTCGATCGTGATGCGACGAATCTCGACGACGTTGCGCTTCTCCGTGTATTGGCACATCCTGGATTCTCGACGGCCTCGTCGGTTACAGACGTGTCCGGTAGGGGAGTGGGCCTCGACGTCGTTGATGCTGCGGTGAGAATCCTGGGCGGTACTATCGAAATCAAGAGCGTGGCTGGACGGGGCACTGCAATTACGCTTCGGCTGCCGCTCTCAGTCGCAATTGTACGTTCGCTCGTCGCGCGCGTGGGGGAGGAGCTGTTTGCGATACCGTTCACTCACGTACTCGAAACACTTTCACTCGAACCTCCGGCCTCAGCCCTTCGCGGCGCCGCCTGGACGACGACCGAAATTTCCGGCTCGCAGGTAGGTATCGTGGTACTGGGTAATCTGTTCGGGGTGCCCACGCGCATATCCGCACAGATGCCGGGAGTTTCGGTCCTCGCTCGCGGACGTCGAGCCGCGCTGATCGTGGACGCATTTGTCGGCCAGCAGGATGTAGTGGTAAAGCATTATGATCCCCCACGAGAGGGATCGCCGATGTTTTCGGGAGCGACCGTGTTGGGTGACGGTTCACCGGCGCTCATCGTGGACGTGAACAGCCTCATATAGCGGAGCCGTCATGAGCATCACCAACATGCAGACACTGAGCGAGCTTCAGCGTGACGCGCTCCGCGAAGTTGCCAACATCGGTGCGGCACACGCAGCGACGGCGCTCTCGCTCATGACAGGCACCAAGATCATGATCAGTGTGCCGACGATCACCGTCGCGCCACTTGCCGAGCTGGCACCACTGATATCGCGCAGCAACGAGCAGATCGCGCTGGTCCCCATGGAGATGAGCGGCGGTCTGAGCGGTCATACCATTCTGGCCTTTCCGCTTGCAACTGCTCATCGGCTGGCGTCGCTCATGCTGATGCGCGAAGTGTCCGTCGCGGACACCCTCAGCGAGTTGGAAGCGTCTGCCGTGACCGAAGCTGGCAACATTCTCGCGGGTGCGTACATGACTGCGTTGAGTGAGTTCATGGAGATGCTGCTGCTCCCGTCGCCGCCGACGTTGAGCGTCGGTCCTGCCAGTGAAGTACTGGCGGAGACGGCCTGGGCAACTGGGCACACGGGTGGTTTCGTATTCTGCGTTGAAACCGAGTTCATGATCGACCAGTCGGATGGTTCGCTCCCTGGTTATTTTCTCTTATTGCCCGACGCATCATCACTAGGTGCAATGCTCGCGGCTGTCAGAGTCGCCTGAAGTGATAGCGCTGTCTTTCCGTAGTCATGACTGACGAACCCGGCGAATACGACGATTTTCTGACGGACCTTCAGTCCGTCGTTGCGCAGCGCGTCGAGGAACTGCGCGCGCGGCAAAGCGCGCAAACACCTCCTGCTTTCAACGATGAGGAGAAGGTCGTGCGCGAGTGGCCCGAACTCGCCGGCCGGATAATGGAGGAGTTCCGCTGATGGCTATTCGCGGAAGCCTCACCGAGGCAAGCCTCCCCGATGTCCTGCAGTTGCTGGCGATGGGTAGGAAGACCGGATGCCTCGGTCTCACATTTGCCAACAATTTCGGCTACATCTACTTCAACGACGGCTCGATTTCACATGCTTCGATCGTGAATCGCGGACTGGGCACCGAGGAAGCCGTTTACCTGTTGTTTACCTGGACCCAGGGTACGTTCAACTTCGAGCCTGGCGCCACACCAGACGAGGAAGTGCAGCTGCATTGCATCGACCCGCAGTCGCTGCTCCTGGAAGGTGCCCGGCGAGTCGACGAATGGGCATTGATCGCGAAGAAGATCCCGACGTTCGACATCGTGTACGCGATGGATCGGCACAAGATGATGGAGATCGATCGTGGTCTCACCGCTGAAGAAGAAAGACTGGTGCCACTCATTGACGGCCAGCGCGACGTGAGTGCAATCATCGCGGAATCGCGGCTTGGTGAGTTCGTTACAGCGAAGACGCTCTACGGTTTGCTGACAACGGGTTACGTAATTCGCATCGGGGTCAGTACACGATCGCGTGCGCCAGCGCGCGCGGATGACAAGGCTACCGAGCACCGTAACCTCGGCGTCGCGTTCTACAAGACGGGAATGTACGAGGAGGCGCAGCGTGAATTCCGTCGCGTCGATACGCTTCGCGAGAACGATCCGGAAGCCTGCTTCTACCTCGGGCTCGTCGCGCTGCGTCAGCAACAGTGGGCAGCGGCGGCTCACGCATTCGAACGGTACGTGAGTGAGCAACATTCCTCGCGACCATCCGTCTTCGTGAACCTTGCTTACGCCTACGAGCAGATGGGTGAGCTTGAGCGCGCTCGAACGGCAATGGCCGACGCGCTCTCGCACGGTGGTCGCGGCGATCCACTTGTACAGACTAACGCTGCCGCCATGGCTGTGGCTGCGCACGACTATGAAACCGCGGACGCTGCACTTGCATCCGCCAGAACTCTCTGGGGCACCCGTCGTCCACCACCAGCGTGGTTTCACTACGCCGGTTTGGCGGCAGCTATGGTGAATGATCTGGACCGTGCCATTGCGCTGCTTGGTGAAGCTGTGCAGGTATATCCAGGTTATGCGGTGCTCTGGAACAACCTCGCTGTCGCTTACGAGGCTCGCGGAGACTTCGACGAGGCGCTGCGCACGGTCGAACGCGGGCTGATAGAGGACGCAACGCTTCCTCAGCTGCATCGCAACTTCGCCGACTCGCTGCAACGGGACGGACGATTTGATGAAGCGCGCGAAGCATACAGACGCGCACATTCGCTGGATGCGCTATGAGTGAAGCAGCCACACGAAGCGTCCTCATCGTGGACGACAGCGCGTTCATGCGCAAGCTGATCGCCGAGATGGTAGATGCCAGTCCGGCGTTTCGCGTTATCGGTATCGCGCGTGATGGTGTCGATGCGCTCGCGCAGTTGCGCAGGCTCGATCCGGATATTGTCACACTCGATCTTGAAATGCCGAAGCTCGATGGCCTCGACGTGCTTCAACAGATCATGTCCGAGCGGCCGCGACCGGTCGTCGTACTCAGCGCAGGCGGAGCCCAATACGGCGATGCGACACTTCGCGCACTGGAACTCGGAGCCGTCGATTTCGTTCGCAAGCCGTCAGGGCCGGTAAGTCTCGATCTACCGGTCATCAGGGACCGATTGCTCGCTGCACTGGAAGCGGCATCACGGGCAACGCTCGCCCCTCCGCCCGCAGTCAGCGCGCAGCGTGCAGCGCCTGCCGTGCCGAATCCGCTGGATGTTCCGCGATTCGCGAACCACGTCGTAGTTGTCGCATCATCGACGGGTGGGCCGCGTGCACTCGCCGAGATTGTGCCCCGCCTGCCGGCAACTCTCAACGCTGCTGTCGTGATTGCCCAGCACCTTCCCGGAGAGTTCACCCCCGCACTAGCGGAGCGGCTCGCGCGCGCGAGCTCGATACTCGTACGCGAGGCCGACGATCGGATGCCGCTTTGCACAGGAACCGTGTACATAGCGCGGGGCGGTGTGAATACCAGTGTCACTGGCCTGGCAGGCTCCGCCGTGCTGCGGCAGTCAGCGCCCGCGCCGCGCTTTGGCGCCACCCCCAACGCCGACGTCTTATTTGAGTCGGCTGCCCAGGTTTTCGGCGCCGAGTGTACGGCCGTTGTCCTCACCGGAATGGGTCGCGACGGCTCGACGGGTTTGCGTCGGATCCGGGCGGCGCGTGGACACGCGATTGTTCAGGACGAGATGTCGTCCGCTATATATGGAATGCCGCGTTCGGCACTGGCGGAAGCTGGTGCGGATGACGTAGTGTCGCTCTCCAATATGGCTAGCGCGATAATCGGCATGGTCCCGAAGGAGCGACTTGAATGGCTGACAGCGTAAGCGAGCTGCGAACCACGTTCGAGCGGTTGAAGCAGGAGATCGAGTCGCGACAGATGCGCGACGATCCTGCTCTCAAGGCGTCGCTCATGGACGTCTATCGTTCCGTCGACGGCTCCCTCGGGCAGCTTACCCGGCTGAAAGACGATATTCGCGACCTCGTGGAAAAGTGGAAGGCGCGCCGCAACTCGTCGCCTGCAATGGCACCGCAGTTTGCCGGCGCCAGGCCCATCGTTCACGAAGATCACATTGGCGCGTCTACTTTCCTCGAGCGTGGTTGGTCCAAGATTTCGCTTGGCGACTACGAAGGCGCCGAAGAAGCGCTCGCGCGCGCCCTGGAGCTCGCGCCCAACAGTACTGAGGGCCAGTCGCTCCTCGGCTGGGCGCAGATGCTTCAGGACAAGCTCGATGCCGCGCTGATGAACTTTCAATACGTCCTGGGCCGAGAACCTGCCAACGCTCTCGCGCGGATCAATGTTGGTTATATCTGCCTCAAGAAGGGGATCTTTGGCGAGGCAATTGAACACCTTTCCAAAGCTCTCAGGCAGGATGAGGACGCCCGGGCCAAGCTATACGCGAATTTCTATCTTGGCCTCGTCTATACCGAGCGCGAGATGTACGAGGACGCGCAGATTTTTTTCGAGCGGTCGATCACGCTCGGGCCGAACCTGGTGGAGGCGTATTTCGAGCTGGGCCACGCCCTCTGGCTCGCCGGCGAGCGTTCCCGCGCGGTCGCCGTCTGGAAACGCGGCGCTGGCGTGAACAAGTTCAACCCATGGAGCGTGAAATGCGCCGAGATGGCCGCTACTGCGGACCGGGGTGAGACGCCGCGAAGAGCCTGGTTGTCGCGCGGGGAGTAGCCGCAATCGTCGCGAAGTCGGCGTAACCGTATTCGCGCTGGAGCACGGCCGGGCCACCTCGTCATGGCGCGCGCGGCTCGGATTCAATTAACAACAGATTAAGGTAGGCCTCATTCCTTGACACTTGGCGCCCGGCAGCCATACACTTCGCGTCTATGCCGACACAGCAAGGAAGTTTATCGAACGACATCCGCGCCTCTGGCGCCCGCCGCTGGCTATGGTGGGGGCTTGCCGCGCTGACCCTGGTGGTTGGATATGCGGATCTATGGCGTGGTGGAGAGACGGTTGCCCCCGTCCTCCTCGTCATTGCGTACTGCGTATTGGTCCCGGTGGCGATATTGAAACGCTGACCTCCAGACGCACCTTCAGCCCGTTCGGCGCAATTTCTGCATTCGGGCGAGTAGCTCAGCTGGTTAGAGCGCCTGCCTTACACGCAGGATGTCGGGGGTTCGAATCCCTCCTCGCCCATCATCATATTCCGGGTCTGTCTCGAACCCGGACGTAAAGTAGGTGTACAAACGTTTACACTTTTGGAGGAGTCTCAGTTGAACGCTCGTAAATCTCTGGTGTTTGTAGCTCTTGCGTTCGCCGGCATTGCGCCAGTGCACGCACAGGACTCCAAAGGGCGCATTACCGTCATGACCTTCAAGAGCTCCGAGACGGGTATGGGCGCTAAGGCGGCCGAGGAGCTTCGCAACCAGATCAAAGACAAGTTCGATATCAAGGATCTGTATGTCCTTCCAACGAAGGACGTTAGCAACACACTTGTCCAGTCTGGATTCTCCGCCACAGAACCGCTGGCCCCGAACGACGAAAAGGCGCTGGCGACCCTTCTCCGTGCCGACGAGTTCGTTTCTGGAACGGTCGATAAAGCTGCCACCGGCGACTACACCGTCAATGCCCGCCTGGTGCTGGCGAGGGATATCACGCTTTCTCAGGCGTTGCCCTCTGCTACGAACAGGAAGATTGGCGACGCGATGGACGCCGTCTCCAAGTCAGTCCGTGACGCGCTCAAGCAGATGGATGGCGAGAAGGAGTGTGTCGCGAAGGCACGCGCTGGCGACATCCCGGGCGCTCTAGCCGCGGCCCAGAAGGGAATTGCGGCCTATCCGCAGGCCACTCTGGCGCGTCTGTGCGCCGCGAATGTGCACTATTCCGAATTTCAGAAGGCTACCACTCATGCCGATTCGGTCGCCACGGCAGATTCCGTCCTTGCGATCACGCGTGTCATTGCTCAGCAGGATCCCAAAAGCGTCGCCGCCCTCACGTTTAATGCACAGCTCTACAAGGTTATCGGTGACAGCGCGCAGTCGCGCGCGACGTTGCTCGCTCTCATTCGCGCCGACCCCAATAACGACAAGCTTATTACGCAGGTCGTGAACGAGCTTGCCGGTTCTGGTCACGCTTCAGACGCGATCCCGCTGGTCAAGGAGCTCCTCGACCGCTCACCGGGCGATCCACAGCTTCTTCGTACCGCATTCCTCGTGTACCTGGCAGCGGCCGACTGGCAGGCAGCCGTTACAGCTGGACCAGAGATGATTCGCGCTGATACTTCTACGGCTGACTCGACGTACTTCACTCGTATGGCGGCTGCATACATGAGCCTGAATCAGGCGAGCGATTCTGCTCAGGCCATCACTGTACTTCAGAGCGGAGTGCAGAAATATCCGAACAATGCGGACATGCTCCTCTCGCTCGCCTCTGCGTTGAGAAAGGCCAACCGCGAAGCCGAGTCGCTGGCCGTCCTGAAGCGCGCCATCGCGGCTAACCCCAACAACCCGCAGGCGCTCCTGGTCCTCGCCGACAGTTACGCGAAGGCCAATCAGCCAGACAGCGTTGAGGCGCTCCTTCAGCGCGCCGCCGGTCTACCGGGCGCTGACAAGCATACGCTCGCCCAGTACGCACTCGGCCAGGGAAGCAACATGTACAAGGCTGCCAACGCATCCAAGGACCGTGCAGCGTATCAGGCCGCAATCAAGATGCTCCAGCTTTCCGATAGCATCGAGCCATCCGTCGATGCCAAGTTTATCGCTGGTATCTCTGCCTTCTCAGTTGCGCAGAGTTCCTACAATGAAGCCAACACTTCCAAGAGCTGCGAGCTGGCAACAACGGCCCGCGATGCGCTCACTCTGGCGCAGACTGGCATTCAGGCTGGCATGACGAACGATACCTACAAGGCCGGAGCTGCTCAGTATCTCCCGGTAATCAGTCAGTTCCTTCCAGCTTCTGCCGCGCAGGTCAAGAAGTTCTGCAAATAGGATCTGAGACGGGCTTGATCCGTTAGTTTTCAATCAGCCGCCCCGGTTCGCGCCGGGGCGGTTTTTTGTATATTGGCTCTGCCTCCCCGCCGTCCTCGCCGCATCTCCGAAAACAATCGTGTCCCGACTAGCTGAACGATCGTTCGAAACTGGTTACCACGCGCCTGTCATGGTCGCCCAGGTGATCGCTGCGCTCGATGGCGCCGGTTCGGTGTTGGACTGCACACTCGGCGGGGGTGGACACAGCCAGGCGCTGCTGGAAGCGGGCGCCTCGGTGGTCGCGATCGACCGCGACGCCGACGCGATCGCTGAGGCGACTGCGCGATTGCATTCCTATGTCGAGTCCGGTCGATTTCGGCCCGTGCTCGGCGATTTCACCAGGATCGATGAGATTCCCACGCTCCGCAATGTCGCTTTTGCCGGCGTACTTGCCGACCTTGGTGTTTCCTCAGCGCAAATTGATCGGAATGAGCGTGGTTTTTCATTCCGACCCGGCGTTGCGCTGGACATGAGAATGTCCGGCGAGATCGGGGACACGGCCGCAGACATTCTGAATACAGCGTCCATGGAAGAACTCGCCGCGATCTTTCACGATTTTGGTGACGAGCCCCGCGCGCGCAAGCTCGCGCGGGAGGTAGTGCGGCGCCGGTCGACGCGAGAGTTTGTAACCGCGGACGATTTTGTCGGCGCGATCCGGGGAACGTTTGGGGCATCCGCTGGTGCACCGGAGTTCGCTCGGCTGTTCCAGGCTGTGCGTATCGCCGTGAACGACGAACTGCCTGGATTGGAGCGCGCGCTGCCACAACTGCGCGACATGCTCGAGCCGGGTGGATGCATGGTCATCATCGCGTATCATTCCGGCGAAGACCGGATCGTGAAGCACGCGATGCGGGCGTGGAGTACTGCGTGCACCTGCCCACCCCGCCAGCCGATCTGCAACTGCGGTGGCATCGCGCTCGGGGCGATGATCTGGCGCAAGTCGATTCAGGCTGACGCCGATGAGGTCGCGCACAATCCGAGGGCGCGAAGTGCCCGACTGCGTGCCTGGAGAAAGGCCGCGTGACCAAGCGCACGCCGACGAAACGGCGGTCCAGACAGCGGCGCGGACGCTGGATCATTGCGACGTTACTCATCGGCTTCGTGGTCGTCGCTTCGGCTGTGATCTGGCGACGCAGTTACGGAATTACGCAGGCGCGTGAAATCAACCGGCTCGATCAGCGGATGGTGCAGCTCGAGGCGGAGCGCGGGCGTCTTGCAGCGCTCATACGTGACGAGTCAAGTCTCACGCAACTCGGACCAGTAGTGCAACGGCTCGGCATGCGCGTGCCAGACGACGCGCACGTGCGCAACCTGTCCCGTTAGAATGGCGCTAAAAGCACCAAGCCGCCTGGCGATCGTTTCAGGCTCGCTCATGTTATTTGCCGTGGCTCTGATCGCGAAGTCGGGGTACGAGCAGCTGTTCCGGTACAAGTACTGGAATGCGATCGGCATAAGACAGCACTTCGCATCGTCCGACCTCCCGGCACTTCGCGGCGACATCCTGGACGCCGGCGGTAACACACTCGTTGAGAGTCGGGAGATGGTCCGGATCAGCGTTGCGCCAGGCCAGGTCACGAACAGAGCCGGTCTCGCGCGAGATCTCCGCAACGCCGGGATAGTTCCGCGCTTCGTTTCAATGTCGCTGGATACGACCAGAAAGTGGGTGGACATCCCGGGTGCCCATCTCCCGACCGACGTGGCGCCGCTCATCGCGCTGCGAGGTGTTTACTCCAAGCCCGTAATGGACCGCGTCTTTGCGACGTCCGGCGGAATTCGGCGAATCGTGGGACGCGTTGCGCCGAACGGTAGCGCCCTCGACGGAATCGAGCTGTCGCTGGATTCGCTGCTGCGCGGTGACACCGCGACAGTCCGGGTAGCGCGCGACAAGAGTGGGCGCGCGATGGATGCACCCCTCGGTTCGGCCGATCCCGTTCCTGGTGACGCAGTTTACCTGACGATCAATCGGGAGCTTCAGGAAATCTGTGATCGCGCGCTCGCAACGGCTGTTGATAGTCTGCACGCGGACGGCGGTGACATAGTAGTCATGAACCCCGAAAACGGTGACGTACTTGCGATGGCAAGCAACAGGTCGGATCCTTCGGCGGTTGCCAACACGGCAGTCACGGAGCCCTACGAGCCGGGATCGACAATGAAGCCATTCGTGGCTGCGCGTTTGCTGACACTCGGCCGCGCGACCGCCGATGATAGTGTAGATACCCATGGCGGTCGACTCATCATGAAGGGGCGAAGTCGCCCGATCACCGATGCCGATGAGCACGCGTCAGTGCTTTCGCTGACCGATGTTATCAAGCACTCCAGCAATGTTGGCATAGTGCTGTTCGCTGAGCGACTTTCCGTTCGTGAGAAGTACGAGATGCTCCGTGACGTGGGCTTTGGATCTCCTACCGATATTGCACTGCCAGCTGAATCTCCAGGCGTTGTACGCGATCCGACACGCTGGACGTCATCGTCTGCCGCGTCTGTCGTCATGGGCTACGAGGTTTCGGTTACTCCGCTGCAGATGGCGACTGCGTACAGTGCAATCGCGAATGGTGGGGAATTGCTGGAGCCACACATCGTTAAGCAAATCCGGGCACCCGATGGCACAGTCCGCTACGACGCGCGGCGGACAGTTGTTCGTCGAGTGATGACGCCGGACGTAGCGGCCAGCATTCGCGTCATGCTTCGCGACGTGGTCGCCGGCGGAACATCGACGAAGGCCGACCTTGCGACGCTTGACGTTGCGGGGAAAAGCGGAACTGCGCTCCGGAACGCGAATGGTCGCTACATCGCCGGCTCCTACAATGCATCGTTTGTCGGTCTTTTCCCGGATGATAAACCGCAATTTGTAATTCTTGTGAAGCTGGACAATCCGCAGATGGGATTTTACGGCGGTATCGTAGCCGGAAACGTGACGAACGTGGTGTTGCGCGCCGCACTTGCGGCACGGGATGCAGCGTTGAATAGAGGAGCTCTGGCCTCATCGATCCACGCGCCGCGCCCGGATACCACGCCGGCCGGCCGCGCAGCCGAACGGAGCCGTGCGGCGTCCGAACGTCGGGTTGACAGCGTAGCGATCGCCGATTCACTACACGATGCGGGGCGCGTTGCGCCAACCGAATCGGATACTTCAGGCGGAGCCTATTACATGGTCAAGCTACCGGCGCTGAGCAAGTCGGTCCCGCCGGCTTTGTCACCGCGCACGGTTCCGGATGTATCGGGCCTCCCGATTCGTGCTGCCGCGAGGATATTGCATTCAGCTGGTTTTCGCGTCCAGTTGATGCCGAACTCTCCCGGAGTGACAATTCCGGCTGCCGGTACTTTACTCGAACCGGGGCGAGTCGTGAAACTAGGGGTGCCGAAATGAGTGGTGCAACGAATGATCCGATCGTCGCGGCGAAGCGAATGGACATTGCACGCGCCGCCGCCGCGCAGTACGGTTATCCGGCACTCTCCCTCCGCACCATTGCAGTTACCGGCACCAACGGCAAGACCACAACTGTAAACATTCTGCGTGCGCTGCTGGATCTGCCGGCTGTGCCGGCGGCATCTATCGGCACGCTCGGCGTTCTCGTTGGAATGGAGGGACGCCCGATACCGGGCGGACTGGGGCTCACGACGCCAGGCCCGGACGAGTTGCAGCGCGTGTTGCGGGAACTTGTTGACGCCGGGGTGCAATCGGTCGCGATGGAAGTATCGTCGCACGCTCTGGATCAGCACAGGATATATGGCATCGCGTTCGATGCCGCAGTCTTCACGAATTTCACTCGCGACCATCTCGACTACCACGGCACGATGGAGGAGTACTTCGCTGCAAAGGCGAGGCTGGTTGGCTACATCAAGGGGTCGGGTGCCGCCGTGGTCAACGCCGATCAGCGCGAGTGGGATTCGCTCCCGGTCGCTCCGCGAGTGCTCACCTACGGCTTGAACAATGGCGACGTTCGTGCCGATGACATCAGCTTCGATGCTACGGGCAGCAACTGGACATTGCGATCGGGAGATGAGTCGGAGCAGGTACGACTGCCGCTGGTGGGCGACTTCAACGTGATCAATTCACTGGCTGCGGTTGCCGCTGCGCTGGCGGTTGGGATTCCGCTGCGTGCTCTGGCGCACTCGCTTGCGATCATTCCGCAAATACCGGGACGGCTCGAACTCATCGCCCATTCTCCGCCGATTATTCGCGACTACGCTCACACGCCGGACGCGCTTGTCCGGAGCCTTGCAGCGATTCGGCCATTCGTTACTGGCAAAATCATACTCGTATTCGGAGCGGGCGGCGATCGCGATCCCGGCAAGCGACCACTCATGGGCGCAGCCGCAGAGGCTGGGGCCGATCGCGTCATCGTCACGAGTGACAATCCGCGTACGGAAGATCCGGAGGCGATCATTGACGAGATAGAGCGGGGGATGCAGTCGCCACACGAGCGACTGAGCGATCGTCGCAGAGCGATTGCACGCGCAATCGAGATCGCGTCGCCGGGCGACACGATATTGCTCGCAGGGAAGGGGCACGAGACTTATCAGGTTGTCGGCACAGAAAAGCGGCCATTCGACGAGCGTCAGGTTGTGGCAGAGTTGCTGGGGATTGCAAGTTGAGTGACAACTTCTGGGATCTCGATCTTGTGGCGCACGCGCTCGAATCCTGCGTGACGGCGACGGCGCCGCGAGGCGATCGACTGCTAGGTAACGTCTCGACCGATACACGTTCAATCCGAGCCGGCGACATATTCGTGGCGCTGGTAGGTGATCGGTTTGATGGTCACGATTTTGTGTCCAAAGCGGTCGATGCAGGGGCACGCGCTCTGGTGGTCAGTCGCGACGTCGATGTTTCCGCCGACGATGTCGCGATCTTTCGGGTCCAGGACACGCTCGTTGCGCTAGGGTCGCTTGCGAGATTTCGCCGTGTTGTGTGGGGCGGAACTCTCATAGCAGTTGCCGGAAGCAATGGAAAGACGAGCACGAAGGACTTGCTCCGTGCCGCGCTTGAATCACGACTGCGTGTCCACGCGACCACCGGAAACCTGAACAATCGCATCGGCGTTCCGCTCACTCTTTTGTCGCTGCCAGCAGACGCAGACGTAGCGGTGATCGAGTTGGGCACCAGCATCCCGGGTGAGATTGCTACCCTGCGCGGCATCGTACTGCCGGACATCGCCATCGTTACGTCGATCGCCGAGGAGCATCTCCAAGGGTTTGGTGACATCAGGGGAGTGTTGCGTGAGGAATCGTCGGTCTTTCATGGAGTTGCAGTAGGCATCATCCCGGCGGACGACGCCAGGCTCGCAGAAGCTGCTTCGCCAGCCCGGTTGGTCCGCGCCGGACTGGAGGATGGTGACGTTCACGCAAGCGCATGGAAGCTCGACACCGACGGCACAGGTATCGCGATAGTCGATGACATGCTCATCCGCTCGCCACTGCGTGGCGTACATAACCTGCGCAATCTTATGCTTGCGGTTGCTGCTGCCAGGGAGGTCGGTGTGGACGTACTGGATGCGGCGCGTGGAATCGCAAAACTGACTCCGCCGCCCATGCGTGCCAACTGGCAGCGAATTGGCAGCGTGCTGGTGATCAACGACGCATACAACTCAAATCCGGGCTCGGCAGTGGCCGGTATTGAGATGCTCGCATCGGCTCCCGGGAAGCAAAAGGTAGCGGTGCTAGGCACCATGCTGGAGCTCGGCGTGGACTCCGATCGGTGTCACGACGATGTTGCCCGCGCCGCGCTGGCGTCGCCGGCTGACATCATTGCGGCCGTGGGCGAGTTTGTTCCTGCGTTTCAACGGCTTGCGCCAACAGACAGCCGCGTCGTCTCTGCATCCGACATCGAATCGCTCTGGACCGCGCTTGAACCGCGGCTCGATCGCGACGCCACGATATTGCTGAAAGCGTCGCGCGGTGGCAGACTCGAGCGAATACTTCCACTCATAACCAGCTGGGCGAACCGAGATTGCTGAACTTTTTACTTGTTCCGTTCGCCAGACACCTCGGTTTCCTCCGATTGTTTGGCTACATCAGCTTCCGCGCGGCTGGCGCGGCTGTCACCGCGCTGCTGCTCACGTTTCTCGTCGGCCCGATCATAATTCGAGCACTTCGCCGGAACAGAGTCGCACAGGTGGTTCGAGAAGGTACGCCCACGAGTCACGCCTCCAAATCCCATACGCCAACGATGGGCGGCCTCATTATCATCACAGCGACGATCATCCCAACGCTGCTGTGGGCTCGCCTCAATAATCGCTACGTCTGGATCTGCCTGATTGTCATGCTGTGGATGGGAGGCATCGGATTCCTCGACGACTTCCTCAAGTTGCGGCAGAAGGCGCGCCACGAAGAGAATCATGGCCTCATCGAGCGATACAAGCTGGCCGGACAGATCGCATTGGGTTTGGCCCTGGGCATCTATGTATGGCAGTTTCCACTCTCCGCGCTTCCCGGTGCATCGACCACGCTGCCTTTCTACAAGTACCTGCTGATCGTTCCGCTTTCGCCGGCGTTCGCGTGGCTGTACGTCCTCTTTGTCACGTTCGTCATGGCGGGAAGCAGTAACGCCGTCAACATGACAGACGGGCTCGATGGACTGGCTGCTGGACTGGTGGCGATTGCTGCATTGACATTCGCGGGTTTTGCATACGTGATCGGTCGAGTTGATCTGAGCCGCTTCCTCGGCTTGTTCTACATGAGCGGGGCAGGTGAACTCACGATCTTCTGCGCATCAGTCATGGGGGCGTGCATCGGCTTTCTCTGGTTCAACACGTATCCCGCCGAGATTTTCATGGGCGACACAGGATCGCTCGCACTCGGCGGAGCACTTGGCGCGATCGCCGTCATGCTCAAGGCTGAATTCCTTCTTCTGTTCGTTGGAGGATTGTTCGTTGCAGAGATGGTCTCGGTTATCATACAGCGATACGTGTTCAAGTATCGCAAACGACGTTACGGAATCGAGTACGCGCGAGCACATCGGGTTTTTCTGCGAGCGCCTCTGCATCACCACTTCGAGATGAAAGGTTGGCCTGAGTCGCAGGTCGTCGTCCGATTCTGGATTATCGGTATCCTCTGCGCGTTTCTGGCGTTTAGCACCCTCAAGCTCAGGTGAGTGGAGTGGCTAAGCGGGAGTTGCATCCAATAGCACCGGGCGAGATCGCCGTGATCGGCTTGGGCCGCAGTGGCATAGCTGCGTCGGAACTGCTACTGTCGCGCGGACGCACCGTGTACGCATGCGACGACAGTTCCTCCGCCAGCATCGCGCAAGCTGCCGAGAAATTGGCGATGCGAGGTGCAACCGTACAGACCGGAGGCCACGATGCCCTGCGCATCGCCCGCGCTACCGCTGTCGTCGTCAGTCCGGGCGTCCCGCCGGATGCGGCTCCGATCCTTGCTGCGCGGAACGCGGAGCGCCAGATACTCAGTGAGATCGAGATCGCGCTCCGGTACGCACCGGATCTGCAATACATCGCGGTCACTGGAACCAATGGCAAGACGACGACAACGGCGCTGATCGGCCATCTGCTTCGATCGCTCGGTGTGAGCGCGCCTGATGCTGGGAATATCGGCACGCCACTTTCAGCCGTCGTCAACGAGTCCGTTCTCCCGGAATGGGTGTCGCTTGAGCTATCATCGTTCCAGCTCCACGACACCCCGGGAATCGATCCGAATGTCGGGGTACTCACCAACCTCAGCGCGGACCATCTTGACAGGTACGCAAACGTTGATGAGTATTTTGGAGACAAGGCGCTCATGTTCCGCAACGCGACGACCGAGTCGCATTGGGTAATCAACGCTGATGACCCGGCGTCGTTACAGATGGTTGGCGGAATAGCGGGACTGCAGCATCACTTCAGCCTTACGGCGCCAGCGGACGCGTGGTACGATCGCGACGCTGGCTGCCTGACTGTAAATGGCGACGCGCTGCTGCCAAGAAGAGATCTCGCACTACTCGGCGATCACAACGTCGCAAACGCGCTCGCTGCAGCCCTTGCTGTGATCAACGCGAGTGAGCTGTTCGGCAGCGCAGGATCACGGAGCACGATCGCCGACGCACTTCGCAGTTTTCGCGCGATGCCGAACCGGCTCGAGGTTGTCGGCGAGTGGAACGGCATTGAATGGATCAATGACTCGAAGGCGACAAATGTCGCCTCGGCGCTCGTCGCGGTGCAGGGAATGACGCGGCCAACCGTTCTGCTACTCGGCGGCCGTCATAAGGGTGAACCGTACACCGCGCTCGCGGAGCCGATACGATCTCACGTCAAACACATCATCGCGTTTGGTGAGGCTGCCTCGATCGTTGAGCAGGATCTGTCTGGTGTCGCGCCGCTGACGCGAGTCAACGGCTCGTTCGAAGACGTCATGGCAACGGCACGCAAACTTGCGGATGCGGGCGACGTAGTGCTTCTCTCACCCGCGTGTTCGAGCTACGACATGTTCAACAACTACGTTGAGCGGGGAAAACGCTTTCGCGCCCTCGCCGAGAGCCGGGATGGCTGACGCCGTAACACACATTCGGTATCGCTGGCACATGGGCTGGGAAGCGCGACTTCTCACCATGCTGACCCTGGTCTTTCTCGCCGTTGGGTTGGTGACTGTCTATGGTGCGAGCATGATCGTGGCTCAGCAACAGGGTCACAACGGCGCGTACTTTGCCATACGGCAGCTCAGTGGGATTGTCGCGGGAATCGTCATCTTCGCGATAGCCGCCAAGGTTGATGCCGAAAAGTGGTATGACTGGGCGTGGCCGGTGATGATCATCTCTCTTGTGCTTCTGGCACTCGTGGTTATGCCATTCACTTCGCGCTGGGCACCGCGCGTTCACGGGGCACGACGCTACCTGTTCGGGGCAAGCATCCAGCCGTCAGAACTCGCAAAGCTGGCAGTAATCGTCTGGACATCCATGCTGGTGGTGAAGAAGGGTGCAGTCATGCGTCACCTCAGGAAGGGATTACTCCCATTCCTGATCATCATCGGTTTGTTGGATGCTCTCGTCTACGTCGAGCCGGACCTGTCATCGGCGATGTTCTACACGCTGATCATGGGAATAATCCTGTTCGCCGCAGGCGTGCGGATCGGGCACTTTGTCGCGCTTGTCATCATCGCGATCCCGGTCCTTTATTCGAGAGCCGAGAAGCTGCAGTATGTAATGCTGCGAATGACATCGTTCTTCAATCCGGGCAGCGCACCACATGTGGACTACCAGGCGCGGCAAGCACTGATTGCGATTGGTTCGGGCGGATTGTTCGGTGTCGGCATTGGTCAGGGTCGGCAACAGTACGGCTTCCTCCCGTTCGCCTATGATGATTTCATCGCGGCAATCATCGGGGAGGAGGTCGGCTTCGTCGGCTTGACCCTCCTGATCCTCGGATTTGTGGCCTATGCCTACCTCGGTTTCCGGATTGCCAAATCGGCACGGAGCAAGTTCCAGCAGCTGGTGGCGGTTGGTATTGTCACGACCGTCGTGATCAGCGCATTCCTCCATATAGGCGTAACGATTGGGCTGCTTCCGAATACAGGGCTCACACTCCCGTTCATATCGTACGGTCGTTCCAACATGCTACTAACCCTGCTGCTTACCGGGATTCTCGTGAACATTGGGAGCGAGCGAGAGCGAGTCGTGGGCGAAGGCGCGACCAACCCGCTCATGGAGGTCGGAGGTTGAACGTTCTCTTTGCCGGCGGTGGCACCGGCGGACATTTGTACCCCGCTCTGGCCATCGCTCGGGCGATGGTGGCAGCTGATCCGCGCGTCAAGCCTTTCTTCATCGGCGGAGAACGGGGGATCGAGGCGGAAATCCTTCCTCACGCCGAATTCCCGTTTGCGCTCTTCAATCTTCACCCTCTGTACCGGTCGCAACCGTGGCTCAACTACAGGACGATCGCGGGCGCCACGTCGAGCTGGCGGGGAATTTCCAGGGTAGCGTCCGAGCTGAAGCCATGCGCGATAGTTGCGACCGGCGGATACGCTGCCGGGATTGCGCTCGGCTATGCAGTCTGGAGCGGGATACCAATCGTGATCCAGGAGCAGAACAGCTTTCCCGGACTAACGGTGCGCCGGTTCTCCTCCAGGGCCGCCCAGATTCACCTTGGCTTTCCGGAGGCGGCGACGCGGCTCCGTATCGGGAAGGCCACGAAGGTCTTTCAGTCTGGTAACCCAATTGACCCTCCCTATTCACCGGACGAGCGTCCGTCCCGTGAGCAGGCTGCGAGGAAGTGGGGCTTCGAAGGACCGAGCGTCCCAACACTTCTGGTCTTCGGGGGAAGCCAGGGAGCAGAGGGTATTAATTCCGTTGTCTCGCGCTGGGCGTCTGGCGGTGGCGCGCGGTCGATCCGCGTGATATGGTCAACCGGTCGAGCGAATTACGCTCGGTACGCCGGCCTCGGCAGGGAGTCGGTCAGAATTGTCCCGTTTATTTCACCGATGTCAGAGGCTTACTGCGCGGCAGACCTCGCAATCACCCGAGCTGGCGCGATGACCACAGCAGAGCTGTCTGCCTGGGGGATTCCCGCCATTCTTGTCCCGCTGCCAACCGCGGCCGCGGACCACCAGACCGCAAACGCACGAGCGATTGCAGCGGCA
The DNA here is from genome assembly GCA_003155795.1 of Gemmatimonadota bacterium. GTDB lineage: Bacteria > Gemmatimonadota > Gemmatimonadetes > Gemmatimonadales > Gemmatimonadaceae > Fen-1247. The sequence goes on along the minus strand of PMEM01000026.1, from coordinate 31,360 downwards.
GGTGCAGCCGTTATGATCCAGCAGAGCGAACTCACGCCCGGCCTGCTGACTCAGACCGTTGCGGGACTCATTGGCGACGAGGGGGCGTTGCGTGCGATGCGTGAAAAAACGTTGATGCGCGCTCGACCTGACGCGGCGCAAGAGATTGCGGCTAATATACTTGGGATAGATTGCTTCAAGTGAGTTCTGATCTGTTTTCAGTCGCAGAGGACCCCCGATCGATCCATTTTATTGGGATATCGGGAGCCGGCATGAGTGCCCTCGCGGAGTTATTCGCGAGGCGTGGAGTACGCGTGAGCGGATGTGATTCCAATCCCGGAACCGCCGCCTCTGACCTTGCTCATCTCGGTATCCATGTAACTCAAGGGCACTCGCCAAGCCACATCGCTGACGCGCGTGCGGTCGTGTACACGTCGGCGATCAGTCAGGACAATCCGGAACTCGCGGCGGCTCGCGCTGCGGGCATCCCGGTTATCCGTCGTGCCGAGGCGCTTGGAGCGGCGGTGAATGCTGGCGACGTCGTTGGCGTGGCAGGAACTCACGGGAAGACGACGACGACCGTGATGACGACCGCGGCGTTGAGATCAGCCGGGCTTGATCCGACCGGAATCGCGGGCGGGCGCGTTGCCGCCTGGGACGGCAACATGAGCTTCGGGTCCGACCGACTCTTCGTGGTCGAAGCAGACGAGTACGACCGCTCGTTTCTGGCACTTCGTCCGGCGGTCGCCGTTGTGACGAATGTGGAGGCCGATCACCTCGATATCTATGCAGATCTCGCCGATATCCGGGACACCTTTGCCAGGTATGTCGCCGGTGCCCGTGCGATCGTATTGTGCGCAGACGATTCGGGCGCTGATTCGCTGGCTCTTCCGCCCACGGCCGAAATAATCCGGTATGGTCTCAACTCTCCGGACGCTCGGCTCCTGGCTACCGAGGTTCGGTCAGTCGATGGAGGAGGCTCCGTCTTCACGGTCGCGTACGACGGAGGTCAGAAGTGTGAGGTGCGTCTGCGGGTGCCAGGCGTTCATAATGTGCGAAACGCGCTGGCCGCGATCGGGTCAGGGATAGCGCTTGGTGTGAAACCATCGGCGCTCGTCCCAGGGCTCGAAGCGTTCACGGGCGTGGAGCGCCGTTTTCAGCGTATCGCCGATATGGGTGGAGTCACGATCGTAGACGATTACGCCACTNNATCGTAGACGATTACGCCCATCATCCCACTGAGATCGCGGCGACGATTGAGGCCGCACGCAGCGCGTTCCCGGGCCGCCGATTGATAGTTGCGTTTCAGCCGCATCTCTACAGCCGCACGCGCGATTTTGCGGATGGATTCGGGCGAGCCCTTTCTGGCGCCGACGTGGTCTTCCTGACGGAGTTGTATCCCGCGCGCGAGCAGCCAATTCCCGGTGTCAGCTCGGGTCTGATCGAGAATGCCACGCGCGAAGCTGGCGGCAATTTGAAGTGGCGCGGCGAACGTACCGCTCTCGCAACTGCGTTGGCTTCCGAGCTGCGGAGAGACGACGTGGTGATAACAGTGGGCGCGGGCGACATTACGCGAACCGCCCATGAGCTTTCGGACATCCTGACACAATCTGCGTCAGCCCCATGAAGTTCCCCGAGCGGCTGAAAAAGCCGGGCTACAAATATCTGGCCGGTATTCTCCTCGCGGCCGCAGTGCTGACTGCTCCGCGGTGGGGCCGAGCCAATCTTCGGAAGCTGGCGTACTTCCACGTTCGTAATCTTGAGATTCGCGGTGTGAAGTATCTGCAGCCAGACGACGTCGTCGCGCGGCTCAGGGTCGATACGCTCCGGTCGATTATCGATGACGTAACCCCGTTGGAGGCCCGGCTTCGCTCCTTACCCCAGGTCGCGAACGTGGACATAAGTCGTCGCTTTCCGGGAACGCTGATCGTCACGATCCAGGAAAACCTGCCTGTCGCATTGGTGCCGACGGGCGACGGACTGCAGCCATATGACTCTTCCGGACGCGCGCTCCCGATCGATCCGAGTCGTGCGACGCTCGATCTTCCCATACTCACGACACCAGATCGCGCCGCGCTGCGGTTGATTGGAGAGTTGCGTGCAGCGGATCCAGCGATGTTCAATCGGATCAGCGAAGTGGCACCAGTGGATGGCGATCTTGTCTTTACGCTAAATTCATCCTTACGCGTGCGTACATCGGCGGGGGTGGCCCCGCAACGCTTCCGGGATATCTTTCCCGTTGAATCCGACCTGGCCAGCCGCAATGAGCGGGCGGCAGAGCTGGACATCCGTTATCGCGATCAGGTTGTCGCAAGGCTTGAATGAACGTTGAACGAGTAGTCGCCGGGCTCGACATAGGCTCTGCGAAAACCACGGCCATTATCGCCGAAGCTATTGGAGACCGACACCCCACGATCCGGATCCTCGGAGTGGGGCAGGCGCGCACGACCGGTCTTCGGCGTGGTATCGTCTCCGACATCGAAGAGACGACCCGTTCCATCCAGAAGGCGATGCAGGACGCCGAGCGCATGGCCGGTACGCGGATAGAGTCGATCTACGCTGGAATCGCCGGCGAGCACGTCAATGCGATGACCAGCACTGGCATAGTTGCTGTAAACGGCGAAGAGATATCTCGTGCCGATGTCGATCGCGCAAATGATGTCGCGCGAGCGCAGGCCATTCCTCAGGATCGCGAACTGCTTCACGCAATTCCGCAGGAGTACACGGTCGATAAGAATGCGGGTGTTCGTGATCCGATCGGGATGATCGGCACCCGGCTTGAGACAGAGATGTATCTGGTGACGATTGGCAGCTCACCGGCGATGAATCTGCGCAAGAGCGTGGAGCGGGCTGGTTACCGCGTCCGCGATCTGGTTCTCGAGCCACTTGCGAGCTCGCTTGCTGTTCTGACCGAGGATGAAAAGGAGCTGGGTGTTGCTCTTGTCGAGCTCGGCGCTGGAACCACCGACATCGCGATCTTCCACGAAGGCAAGATCAGGCACCTTGCCACGCTCGTGTACGGCGGGAACATCGTGACGAACGATATTGTTCACGGCCTTGGCGTGACGCAGGCCGACGCTGAGCGGTTGAAGGAACGCTACGGCAGCGCGTATGAGCCGATGGTCGATCCGGAAGACGTCATCCAGCTGCCTAGCACCGTTGCGCAGGGCGATCGGCAGATTCCGCGGGAGCTGCTGGCGCACATCATCCATCAGCGGATGGATGAGATTTTCGACATGGTGCATCGTGAAATTCATGGCGCCGGCTATGGATCCAGGCTGGCTGGCGGAATTGTGCTGACCGGTGGCGGGGCCGCCATGGAAGGGATTACAGAGCTTGCGGCAAGCGTGTTCGGAACGGGAGTTCGGGTAGGCGTACCGGGTGAGCACATTGGCGGCCTGAGTGATTCGGTCGAAGCGCCTCGCTTTGCGACGGCGGTTGGGCTCGCGCTATACGGAGCCAATCGTCTCGTCCTCTCTGGTGGCCCGCCCAGCTCGAAGCGCAACTTCAATTCGCCAGGCGTGGATAAGCTTGCCAAGCGAATGAAGAATTGGCTCGAGGACTTTTTCTAGTCTGTGCGATCGCCGCCGGCCCGCCGGCGGCTGGTCGCTGGAGTCTGTCCGGGTTCGGCGTCTGCTTGCGCTGTGCGTCTCCGCGGCAACGCGATGCGTGAAGATTTAGCTGAGAACTGGTGTGCCTCAAACCCCGCAATGTCGCAAAGCTGTCAGCGATTCATTTTTTGTGGATAAACCCCTCCGAAAACTCGATGTGAATTGAATGGCGCTGGATCGTCATTTGGGCATGGTCGCGCGCGAGATTTTGGCGTATATTAGCGCGTCGATCCGAACCTGTCGCCTACCCGCCTTGGAGTGCAAGCCGCGATGATATTTGAGTTTGAGGAGAACACATCGCAGAACGCTCGGATGAAAGTCGTCGGCGTCGGCGGTGGCGGTGGCAACGCGGTAAACAGAATGATCGAAGAGCGCCTCGAAGGCGTCGAGTTTGTTTCGGTCAATACGGACGCGCAGGCCCTCCTCAACTCCAAGTCAGACGTCAAGCTTCAGATAGGAAAGAAGCTCACACGCGGTCTTGGCGCCGGTGCGCGACCCGAAGTTGGTCGCCAGGCAATCGAAGAGAATCGCGACGAAGTTTTGCGCGCAATGACGCACGCTGACCTCGTTTTCGTTACATGCGGCATGGGCGGCGGCACCGGAACTGGCGCTGCACCGATTGTATGCGAGTTGGCACGTCAGGCTGGCGCATTGACAGTTGGCATTGTTACCAAGCCGTTCCTGTTCGAAGGACGCAAGCGGATGCGCCAGGCGGAACTCGGCATCGCAGAGATGCGCAAGAATGTGGACACGATGATTGTCGTCCCGAACGAGCGTTTGCTCGCTGTTGTCGGGAAGGGCATTCCGTTTCAGGAGGCGCTCAAGAAAGCCGACGAAGTTCTTCTGCATGCGACGCAGGGCATCTCATCGTTGATCTCAGTCACCGGCCTGGTGAATGTCGATTTCGCCGACGTTCGCACTGTCATGCAGAACGGCGGTTCCGCGCTCATGGGCACCGGCGTCGGTCGGGGCGAGAACCGGGCAGTGGAGGCGGCACAGCAGGCAATTGCGAGTCCGTTGCTCGACAACGTCTCGATCTCCGGTGCGACGGGTGTCCTCGTCAACATCACCGGCGGTGAAGACCTCACCCTCGGCGAAGTTCATCAGATCAATGAGATAGTGCACGAGGCCGTAGGCGAGGAAGCCGAGATTATTTTCGGTGCGGTACATGAGCCCGCGATGCATGGAGAAATTAGAGTTACGGTCATTGCGACCGGTTTTGACCGTGGAGTCGCCGGCGCGGCGGCTCAGCCAGTTTTTGGGAGCACCGTTCAGCAGCCTCTAAGGGGCGCGCCGGTGATTCCGCTTCACTCAACTCGCACAGTCCGCCCAAACGGAGGCGTAGGACCAGGAGGGCCGGCGTTACGGCCGGCCTTCGCGCCAATGCCTGAAATCCCAAGACGCGTGACCCCGTTCAATCCAGGGTCGTCTTCGAATGACGGTCGGGACCAGGAACTCAGCGATATGGAGATCCCGACCTTTATTCGGAGGCAGATGGATTGAAGGAAATAGCTGCACGTGGTGTCACGTATGGATTGATTGGCTTGGTGGCCCTGGGTGCGATTGAGTTCACGCCACCAGTGTCTCCTGCCATGTTCGCTCCACAACCAGTAGTTGTGACGGGCGCCAGTCACGCAATCCCGGCAAGCGCTGTTGCTACAGCGGACCCTGCGGTTGCATCAATACCCGGCACAAGCGTTCCGGCGGTTCAGTTCACCCCCACCGTAGTTGTAGCGTCGTTGCTACCCGGGGTCGATACGGTGACTCTGAACGGAACTATACATACGACCTTGTCGGCATCGCTTCAGGCGATGGGACAGGGAGAACTTCCAGCGAGCCAACGGCGTTCACTCGCATGGAACCTGGCGGACATCTTCGAGCACCGTATCGACATGTCCCGCGATCTGGACGAAGGTGACAAGTTCCACGTCCTCGTCGAGCGCTTGCAGAAGCCGAACGGCAAGGTAGTCGTCAACAAGATTCTTGGTGCCAAGTTCTCGCTTGGTGATGAAGTGGTCGAAGCAATTCACTTCAAGAGCAAGGCATCCAATAGCGAATGGTTCGATGGACGCGGAAAGTCATTGACTGCGTCGTTCCTGCGCACACCAGTCAGTTTCCGTCGAATTTCCTCAGTGTTCGGTCGGCGGATGCATCCAATTTTTGGTACGTGGCGCAACCATACTGGAACTGATTACGCCGCTCCAATGGGGACTCCAGTACACGCAATCGGCGACGGAGTAATCGTCACTGCTGGTACCGTTGGCGGCTACGGCAACATGATTGACATTCGGCATTCCAACGGAATGGTGAGCCGCTACGGCCACATGAGCCGATTCGCACGTGGCATTCATGCGGGCACACATGTCACGATGGGCGAGACAATCGGATACGTTGGAATGACCGGTTGGGCAACTGGACCGCATCTTCATTTTGAAATCCGCGAGCACGGTGTCGCTCACGATCCAAAGGTCGCATTGCGTAATCAGAGCGGTGAGCCAGTTGCCGCGTCCGAGGCTGCGCTCTTCAACGAGATCAAGAACCATACACTCGAAGTGATGGCAGCGTCCAATTCCGCGCCAACGGCCGGCAAACAGGTTGCGATGCGCTAGCGCGCGAATGCGCGCTCGGTTTTGCAACACAGTAATCTGGATTTCTGTCGAGGATTCCCGCGAAAGCGGGAATCTTTTTATTTACCAGCCCGCGAAGAGCAGTACCAGCTCCTTCAGACGATGATTACGACGGAGTCTGCCCCGCAGTTGCTGCAGTCAGTGGCACCGGGTCTCAGAGCACTTCCGCACGCGGTGCACCGCCGCACGCCGTCAGGTTGAGCGGGATAGTGCTTTTTCCGCTTCCGGCGCTTAACCGCTTCCACCGTGATCAGAAGCGCTATTGCCGCGAAGACTATGACTGCGATGGCAATGTACATGGGGGCATTCTGAACATGGACCAATGTCATTGGAAGGATCGTACCAGGCAGAGCCGGCCAATGTTCCGCCGCTACTTGCAGGGTAAATTACAGGCGGTGGCGCGGGTTTGACGATTCTGCGTCGAGCCCTTCCGTACCAATCCGACCCTACCAGCTGGCGCGCCCGGCGCCTCGAGCGTACTCCACAAGATGGCATTCCTCTCCAAAAAACAAGGCGACGTACCTAAACGTTCGTTGTGGCAAAGGATCAAGGACGTAGCGCTCACCGACGTCACGGTCATCGCCCGTGGGGGTGTTGACAAAGGATCCCTGGAACAGGTTGAAGAGATTCTGCTAGAGGCTGATTTTGGTGTGCCAGTGACACTGCGGCTGGTGGATGAGATTTCCCGGCAGGCCGCGCGCGGGCAGCTCAAGACGAGCGACGAATTCAAGGCGGCCTTGAGCAAGGGCGTGGAGAACGCTCTCAGGGCGGGTAACGCGGACGTGACTCCGGTCGTGACTACCACGAAGCCGCTTGTCATGCTCATCGTCGGTGTGAATGGAGCGGGGAAGACGACGTTCATAGGCAAGATTGCAAGTGCTTTGCACGGCGAGGGCAAAACCGTTCTCGTGGGCGCGGCCGACACCTTTCGTGCCGGTGCGATCGACCAGCTCAGGGTGTGGGCGGAGCGGACTGGTGCAGAGTTTGTTGGCGCGCCACCCGGAACGGACCCGGCGTCTGTGGCCTTCAACGCCGTGGACGCGGGCATCGAGCGGGGCGTGGACGTGGTAATCGTTGACACCGCAGGCCGATTGCACACGAGCGGCAGTCTGATGGAAGAATTGAGAAAGATCAATCGCGTAATTGGAAAGCGACTTCCGGGGGCCCCGCACGAAACACTTCTCGTTCTGGACGGGACTATCGGACAGAACGCGGTAAGTCAGGCGCGCACATTCGCCGAAGCAGTGCCGCTTACCGGACTTGTCATTACCAAACTGGACGGTACGGCGCGCGGCGGTGTGGTCGTCGCGGTACACGAAGCGATTGACGTGCCTGTCAAGTTCGTGGGTGTCGGTGAAAAGGCGACTGACCTCGTGCAGTTCGATGCCGCGCGTTTCTCGCGCGAGGTTGTTGGCGACTGATGGCTCGTTCCAGCACGCCCGCGCCGACCGGCGGTCGGGCGCGGCTGGATACGCCGATCAACTTTCTCAAGGGGATCGGGCCCGCGCGCGCGGAAATCCTGCGCAAACTGGGGATCATTACAGCAGGCGACCTCTTGTGGCACGTACCCCGGCGATACGAGGACGCGAGTACTGTACGGCGCATTGCCTCGCTCGAGCCTGGAATGGATGCGACGGTCATTGGTCGCGTCATTTCCAAAGGCGTGATACCAACGCGCAAGGGACTGCGAATATTTCAGGCTGTGGTCCGCGACGAGAGCGGCATCATTGAAGCGTCGTGGCCGGGCCAGCCGTTTCTCGATCGTGTCATTCACAAGGATGACATGTTGCTGCTGAGTGGGCCCGTACGATTTTTCCATGGGCGCCAGCTCAATCCACGCGAATACGTAAATCTCGGTCCCGACGAGAATCCGACCAGCGGCGGTCGAGTGTTGTCCGTTTATCCGGCGACCGAGGGCATCTCGTTCAAGATTCTCCGGTCTCTGATCGACACGCATCTCGACGCTCTTCTTCCCCTCGTTGAAGAGTATCTCACTGATGCTGTTCGCGCGAGCGCTGGCGTTGTCCCGCTGCGTGATGCACTCCGGATGGTGCACAGGCCCTCGTCAATTGCCGAAGCGGAACGCGGGCGTGAGCGGCTCGCCTTCGATGAACTGTTCTTCATCCAGTTGCTTCAGCGTCGAGCGAACCGCATCGCGCGCGAACAGCGCTCCGGTATCCACTTCGAAAACCAGCGCAAACTCACATCGTTGCTTCGCGAGAATTTGCCGTTCACTCTGACGGGCGCGCAGGTGCACGCAATACGAGAGATCGTCGCTGATATGTGCAGCCCGCGGCGAATGCACCGACTTCTTCAGGGAGACGTGGGTAGTGGCAAGACGATCGTTGCGCTGTTTGCGGCGCTCCTTGCACTTGAGAATGGGTATCAGTCTGCGCTCATGGTGCCGACGGAGTTGCTTGCAGAGCAACATCACCGGACTTTTACAACGCTTCTCGGACCGCTGGGAATCGAACCGCTATTGCTGACCGGTAGTCTCGACGCGCGTGTTCGCCGCGGCGTTCTGGCGCGAATGGCACGTGATGAGGCCGTGCTCGTGGTCGGCACGCATGCACTCTTTCAGGAAGGTGCACGGTTTGCCAATCTGGGGTTCGTCGCGATTGATGAGCAACATCGTTTTGGCGTCGCGCAGCGTGAGGCCATCGCCGCCAAGGGTGACGCGCCGGATACACTGTTGATGAGCGCGACGCCGATTCCCCGTTCGCTCGCTCTGACAATGTATGGCGACCTTGACGTCAGCACACTGGATGAACGACCGCCGGGCCGCGAGCCGATCACAACGGTGTCGCGGGCAGAATCGGCGCGAGGACGCGTGTTTGCATTTGTTCGTCGAGAGATCGAAGCTGGGCGGCAGGCTTACATCGTCTATCCTGTTATCGACGAGTCCGAAAAGACAGACCTGAAAGCTGCAACGGTGATGTTCGATCAGCTTTCTGCATCTGTGTTCGCGGACCTGCGGGTCGCACTACTTCACGGCCGCATCGCGCCCGAGGAACGGGACCGCGTGATGCGGGCGTTTCGTGATGGCGATATCGATATCCTCATCGCGACTACCGTGATCGAAGTCGGAATTGATGTTCCAAACGCAACTGTAATGTTGATCGAGCATCCGGAACGGTTTGGCCTGTCTCAGCTGCACCAGCTCCGTGGTCGTGTGGGTCGCGGCGCCGATTCCGCGTACTGCATACTGCTCGGCGACGTTGGTGGCGAGTCCGCAGAAAGACTGTCGATCTTCACGAACACGGACGATGGCTTCGACATTGCGCGGCAGGATCTGAGACTGCGTGGGATGGGGGATTTGTTCGGTCAGCGCCAGAGTGGTGAAGCGACTTTCAGGATTGCCGATCCGATTCGCGATGAGGCGCTGAACATCACTGCACACGCCGAGGCTGAGCGCGTGCTCGGCGAAGACCCCGATCTTGTTTCACCGGAGCATGCAGGGATCAGAAAAGTGTTGACGGCGCGTTATGCTCGCGCGCTGGAACTGTTTCGCGTCGGATAGCGAACTACGGGCGTGGATTCGCCAGTCTGCGCTTGATCCGGTCGAGCTCGGCGCTGACTTTGGTGAGCTGATCCTTGAGTGCCGTGATTTCAGCTGTGCGCGCCTTGAGCAGAGAATCCGATGCAGCGGCTACGGGTGCGGGCGGGACCGCGGCTGCTGCTGCGGCCTGAATCGCAAGCTCGTTGGCGAGCCGAATGGAGTCAGCGCGGGACCGCAGCGTGAGCGCGGCGAGTTCCTGTTGCAGCGAGGCGATAGACGCAGAGTCAGCTACGAGCTTCTTTGCAATAACGTCGTTGTTGCGCACGATCCGATAGCCGCACCCGGAAGTCAGGAGTGCGACTGTAAGAACGATGCCTAGTCGTGCGCCAGATTTCATGCAGTCACCGCGTGGGCAGGGAACTGGCCGCTGCGCCGAACATCCGCCGCAACTGGCAGGATGATTTGGAAAGTCGCGCCCTTACCAGCTACGCTCTTGGCAGTGATACTCCCTCCGTGTGCTTCAACGATCTCCTTCGCGATAGCCAGGCCGAGGCCGGTGCCCTTTGCAGATGCCTTCGCCTGATTGTCAGCCTGATAGAACTTTTGAAAGATACGCGGAAGTTGCTCCGGAGGTATTCCTGCTCCAGTATCTGTGACTTCGATCACGATATCGTTCCTGTCGAACTCGGCGGATAGCTCGACTGTCCCCCCGCGCGGCGTGAATTTGAACGCGTTGGAGAGCAGATTGCCCACGACCTCGCTCATTCGATCCTCGTCCCATCTTACTTCGCGAGGGAGGGCATCGGACCGATTGACCTGAAAGTGCACGCTTCGCTGCATTGCGAGTACGCTGAACGACGACTGCAGTGTATCGAGGAAGTGCGGAAGGTTTACCTGTCTGCACTCGAGCGCCCCGCCGCCGGCCTCGAAGCGACTGACGTCAAGCAAGCGGCGAACCAGGCGAGTCAGGTTGCGAGCCTGTCCTGCGATGGTCTCGCAGACTTCCCTCTGCTGCTCCGGCAATTTTCCGTAAATGCCGTCTTCCAGCAATTCGATATAGCCGAGTATGACGTTGATCGGTGTCTTGAGTTCGTGCGAAGCGACGGAGACGAACTCTGCTTTCAGTCGGTCCAGTTGCGCGAGTCTGTTCGCCATCGCTTCGTAGCTCTCCGACAGCCGCCCGAACTCGTCCTGACGGTTGGGGCGCACCCTGAGCTTGCGTGTAAAATCTCCACTCGCGACGGCGTGCATTCCGGTTTCAAGATCAAATACCGGCCTTGTGATCGAACGAATCAGCCAGATACTGATAAGGCCAGCGAGCAGTATCGCAATTATCATCGAAATAATCGCCGCGCGCTCGGCAGTTGCGGTATCGTCGGTCGCCGCGTTCACACTGTCATGTGATCGCGCGCGCAGCACCTGCTCTGCGGCGCCGATGGTCTGTTCGATCACGCCGATGCGCGGACGCACCCACTGCGTGGAGATAGCTTCGGCGTCTTCGTGCTGATCCGCGCTCGATCTCGCGTATTCCTCGTTTGCGAGCACCGTGAGAGAATCGAGCGCCAGACGAACGTCGAGCGATGCGGACTTGAGGGAGAAGCTGTCGAGCGAATCAGCGAGCGTCCGCATGTTCGCGATCTGATTCATCATGCGGTCCCGCGTTTCCGGAGTACCGACGTACACGAGCGCAGTCTCGGCGCTGCGCAGATCGTCGGTCCCCTGGCGGAGATTCCCTACCAGCAGCGACGCCGCGAAGGCGCCGTTGCGCAGGTCCAGTGTCGTTTTGTGTACGCGCTCCAGGGAGCGGATCGATATGAACAACGGGATCGCCAGAACTACGGCGATTCCGACGGTGCCGATCCCAAGCCGCCGCCGGAGTGTCAACGCGGGCATCACCTGCGGTTGCCTCGTCTCACTACGCACGGTATTCTATTCGGCTGCCCACGACTCTTTCGAACGCCCAAATGTCATCCCAGTATCAAACGATTTCCAGCTTGCCTCACCACGTTGGTGAAACAGTACGCGTCCGCGGTTGGGTAGCGCACCTGCGATCCTCAGGGAAAGTTGCCTTCATCGTCATGCGTGACGGAAGTGGCATCTTGCAATGTGTCGTGGTTCAGAAAATAGTGGGCGACACCGGTTGGGAGACTTTCAGCGCGCTCACACTGGAAACCTCGGTCGAAATCGAGGGCGAAGTGCGAGCTGACGCTCGGGCGCCGGGCGGAGTTGAGGTGGGTGTCACAAATATGATAGTGATCGGCACCAGCCCGGTCGATTACCCGATCCAGCCAAAAGAACACGGAATCGACTTTCTCCTGGATCATCGCCACCTGTGGCTCCGGAGCAGTCGCCAGGTGGCGATTGCGCGCGTCCGCGCTGAAATCGAGCAGGCGCTGAACGACTTTTTCTATGAGCGGAAATTCGTCCGCGTCGATACGCCGATCCTGACGAGCGCGATCGGGGAGCGGAGTGGTCTCTTCTCAACTGAATATTTCGACGAGGGGAACGCGTACCTGGCGCAGACGGGCCAGCTATACGGCGAGGCCGCAGCCGCTGCGCTGGGCAACATCTACACCTTCGGACCGACTTTCCGCGCCGAAAAATCCAAGACCAGACGCCATCTCACTGAGTTCTGGATGCTGGAGCCGGAAATGGCCTTCGTGGATTCCGCCGGCAACATGCAGCTGCAGGAAGAAATGATCGAGTACGTCGTGAAGCGGTGTATCGAGCGATGCTCGGCCGAACTGGCGGTTCTCGAACGCGACATGCCCAAGCTCGAGGCGATCCGTGCACCGTTCCCCCGGATAGACTACACGGACGCAGTAACCACGCTCCAGGGCAAAGGTAGCGCCGTCCAGTGGGGTGACGACCTTGGAGCGGAAGACGAGTCTCTGCTAGTTGCCGACTACGCAACGCCGATCTTCGTCGTCAACTATCCCAAGGAAGCCAAGGCGTTCTACATGAAGGAGAACCCGGCCGATCCGCGAACCGTACTCTGCAGCGACATGCTTGCACCCGAGGGATACGGCGAGATCATCGGCGGTTCGCAGCGTGAGGACGATCTCGACAGGATGACTCAGCGGATCAAGGACGAGGGGCTGTCGGTTGAAGCGTACGACTGGTATCTGGATCTACGTCGCTACGGCACCTTCGTGCACTCCGGATTCGGCCTCGGCCTCGAGCGGACGGTTACCTGGATCTGCGGCATACCGCATATCCGCGAAGCGATCGCGTTTCCTCGTACGATGTATCGGTTGCGCCCATAGAGGAATATCCTGTCATCCTCGCGGAAGCGGGGATGACAGGAATGAGGTCATCCCGCCGAAGGTCGGGATCCAGTCGCACCGGCAGCTGGGCGAAAATGGATTCCCGCTTTCACGGGAATGACGGCTGTGGCGTACGGGACTAGTGCGGCGAGCCCGCTTTCACTTCGTCCCACAACGCATCCAGCTCTGCTAACGATGCGCTGCCAATTACAATCCCGCGCGCGCGGGCCAATTTTTCGACTTGCTCGAAGCGGCGCTGAAATTTGAGGTTGGCGCGATCGAGCGCGAGCGATGGGTGGACCTGCGCCTTTCGGCAGAGATTCACACACGCGAACAGAAGGTCCCCAAGCTCTTCGGTGATGTGCTCGTGTGCATCGTCGTTCACAGGCGCGGCGCCGGCGGGGCGATCGGGGAGATCGTTCAACAGCTCGCGGGATTCTTCGAGTTCTTCGGAGACCTTGTCGGCGGCGCCATGCCACGTGGGCCAGTCGAATCCCACGCCGGCAGCACGTTCCTGAAGCCGCTGCGCACGGTGCAGCGCAGGTAGAGCCGCGGGGAGTCCATCGGCGAGCGATTGTCGCCGCTTGGACTTCATCTTCTCCCAGGGTTCCCGGGCTCCCTCGCCATACAGGTGCGGATGCCGGCCCTTCATCTTCGTGATCAACCCCTGGGCGACGTCGCTGAACGAGAAGGCCCCACGCTCCTCTGCAAGTACGGAATGAAACAGTACTTGAAAGAGGACATCGCCGAGCTCTTCGCGCATCAACGGGTCATCGGCGAACTGGATCGACTCGTCAAGCTCGTGGGCTTCTTCGATCAAATACGGGCGCAAAGACTCGTGCGTCTGTGCGGCGTCCCAATCGCAGCGGCGCCGCAGGTCGCGCATTAGTTCGAGCGTATCGTCGAGTCCTGGGTCTTGTGACATTATGTTATAAGGCTGTGGAAGAATCCCTAATATATCCGCTGCCGAATCGGGCCTGGATCGATGTGAACGTCAACGCTTTGCGCCGCAACGCATTGGCGCTGACAGAGCGGACCGGGCTACCACTGATCCCGATGATCAAGGCGGATGCGTACGGGGTTGGTGCAGCAGGCGTCGTTCGCTCTCTTGAGCCGCTCGAGCCGATGGCGTACGGCGTTGCCTCGGTAGAGGAGGGCGAGATTCTCCGGCACCTCGGCATCGCGCGTCCGATCATCGTTTTTACGCCGATTCTGGAAGCCGACTATCCCCGTGCGGATTCGGCGGATCTCACCCCGTCGCTCGGGGACGCAGCGTCGATTCGCGCCTGGTCCGCTTACGCCAAGCCATACCAGCTTGCGATCGATACCGGCATGAACAGGGCTGGACTTCCGTGGCGCGACGTCGCCAGCGCGCGCGAAGCGGTGCGACTTTCGCCGCCTGCGGGAGCCTTCACGCACTTCCACTCGGCGGAACTCGAGAACGGATCCGCTGAGCTTCAAGTCGAGCGCTTCTTTCAGGCGATCGACGCGCTCGGCGTTGACATTCCGTTTCTTCACGCAGATAACAGCGCCGCGGCCGCGCGAGGACTGGATGGGCGGGGGAGGTGGGGAGCGGTGCGCCCGGGCCTCTTCCTGTATGGCGTGGGCGCCGCGACTGGCATCCAGCCGGAGCCAGTCGTAAGTCTCCGCGCCAGAGTGGTGGACATCCGTTGGGTGGAAGCTGGGGATACGGTGAGTTACGATGCCGTGTACACTGCGCCGCAGCGTGAGCGGATCGCAACAGCCACTATCGGGTATGGCGACGGCTATCCAAGATCGCTTTCCGACAAGGCGACCGCGCTCGTGAATGGTGCAAGAGTCCGGCAGCGCGGGCTCGTAACCATGGACATGACAATGTTCGACGTGACCAGCGTGCCATGCGAGATCGGCGACGTGGTAACGCTGTGGGGGGAAAAAGGTGGCCCGGAGCTCACGGTTCAAGGGGTCGCGCGATCTGCCGGAATGTCTCCCTATGAACTGCTAACTGGGCTCGCGCCGCGGCTGCAAAGACGTTTCAACGAGGTCTGACGAAAGACGGTATGGGTAAGCGCGCCGCGATAATCGTGTTGGACGGAGTAGGCATTGGCGAGGCTCCAGATGCTGCCACCTATGGCGACGTGGGGAGCAATACGCTCGGCCATGTAATCGCCCAGATGACCGGAGACGAGCTTCATAACTTACGTGAAGTTGGACTCGGTAACATAGCTAACTTCAACAAGTTACCGGCGATCGACCATCCATCTGGAGCGTTCGGCCTCATGTCTCCGTCCGCTGCTGGGAAGGATAGCACAACCGGCCATTGGGAGATTGCTGGAGTGCGGATCGACGTGCCGTTCCCGACCTATCCAGAGGGCTTTCCGCTCGAAGTATTGACCGAGTTTTCGGCGCTTACGGGCCGGCCGATAATTGGCAATGTGGCCGGTAGCGGCACGGACATAATCGTCCGGTTTGGTGCTGAACATGTGCGGACCGGTGCCTGGATCGTGTATACCTCGGCCGATTCCGTATTCCAAGTCGCGGCGCATGAAGACGTGATCCCGCTCGCAGAGTTGTACGCTGGATGCGAAATCGCGCGAAGGATGCTCGTCGCGCCAAACAACGTTTCGCGCGTCATTGCTCGGCCGTTCGTGGGTGATGAAGGGGCGTTCATACGGACAGCGGAACGGCGCGATTTTTCCGTCGAACCGCCCTCTGAAACTCTCCTCGATGCCCTCGCGCAGGCAGGCATCCGTCGCGACGGGGTGGGGAAGGTGGATGATCTCTTCGCCGGCCGAGCCATCGTTTCCCGCCACACCAGCGGGAATGCGGAGGGAATCGGCTTGATTCAAGACTGGCTTCTCAACGGGCCGGATAGAGGGTTCCTCTTCAGCAACCTTGTAGATTTCGACCAACTGTACGGCCACAGAAACGACGTTTCGGGCTTTTTGGGGGCGCTACGCCAATTTGACGCAGCACTGCCAGGGCTTTGTCGTGCTCTCAGAGAGGAAGACCTGCTGTTTATCACCGCCGACCACGGCAACGACCCGACTACTGCTTCGTCCGATCATGCTCGTGAGAATGTGCCGCTTCTCGCGCTCGGTCACGCCGTACGGGCGGGCGTGTCTGTTGGTCGCAGGGCGGCGTTCGCGGATCTCGGCGCGACCGTGGCCGAATGGTTCGATCTGGGCTTTCGTGGTGTAGGAAGTTCGTTTCTGAGCGAGATCCTGGGTTGAGCGATCAGTCGTTGAAGCTTTCCGCCGACGGTGCGCGCGCCAACGCGTACGCGCCATACTCGGATTTTCACGTCGGGGCTGCGCTCAGGACGGATGCTGGAGACGTGTACGTCGGCGCGAACGTTGAGAATGCGTCATTTGGTGTATGTATTTGTGCAGAACGGTCTGCGCTGTCTGCCGCGGTCTCGGCGGGTGCGAGAAACTTTAGCGATCTGGTACTTGTAAGTGACGCGGTTGAACCTGTGCCACCGTGCGGTATTTGCCGGCAGGCGCTCGCGGAGTTTGCGCCGTCGTTGCGGATAAAGAGTTACGGGCAGGGTGGAACGACAGCAGAGTGGTCATTGGCAGAACTCCTGCCGAACCAGTTTCGACTCAACGAATCGAACGGATTTACGGAGTGATATTGAAGAGATGGAGTTTCCGCCGCCTTGGTGCTTCAGTCGCCGTTGCGGCCATGACGGGACTGGTGGTGATTGGTTGTTCGGAGAATCTGGATGGATCGGCGGGATGCCCGCTTACCTGCGCCGGAGAGTCGGTGCAGATACATACCGTAACGCTCGACGCGGTGTCGCTCGACACGACGGTGCTCGGCGGCCTCGGACTTGGTACGCAACCGCAGATGCTGCTTGCGAGTCGAGGCGACACTCTCGACACCAGGGTGATCATTCGATTTGACACGCTGCCGTCTACGAGCCAGGCTAGCGGCAGTGCCAGCGCTGTGCCGATTGCGTATCTCGATAGCGCTGTACTGACGTTGCAGGTTGATAGCGCTGCGATCAATGTCGGCGCTCCTGTGACACTTTCTATATACGACGTTGACGATTCGACCGCCGTGGATGACACGACCGCCAGCGTCGTCGCACAGTTATTCACTCCATCGCGGCTGATAACGAGCATACAATTCCCAGCGGGCGAGGTTGTCGATTCGCTGAAGATCCCGCTTCCGAGCGCTTTCATGCTGGCGAAAGCGCAGGCTCATGCCCGGTTGCGTTTGGGAATACAGGCCAGTGCGCCCAATAAATCCGTGGAATTCCGTGTTTTTGCGAGCGAGTCCGGATTCGGCGCCATGCTCTCAACTCGGACGTCTCCCGACACGTCGATCGCGCCAATTATCATGAGTCCCTACTCCACCACACCGACAGACAATGCGTCGATCGCGAGCAGTTTGGCTGACTTCACGATAGTGGTGAAAGGAACGCCTCCTCCTCCGCCAGGCACGCTGACGGTTGGCGGGCTGCCGGGCACGCGCTCATATCTGCGCTTCAACATCCCGCCGTCGATTTCCGACTCGTCGCTTGTAATCGCCGCGACTCTGCTTCTTACGCAGCAGCCGAGCGCGTCGCCGGATCCGACGGACACGATGTACGTCCAGCCAATTCTCGTACTCGCTGGCGCAGGTATCTCGGACCCCGTGCGTGCCGCGCAGATTACCGCGCCGGTTACGGTGGTGGGTCTGGCGCCGCTGAAGACCGAGCCTGGTGGTTCCGGAGTTCGTGAAGTACAGATAGGCCCGGTATTCCGTTACTGGTCGGTCCAGACCGCGGCGCAACTCCCGCGCGCAATTGTGCTCCAGAGTGCTGCGGAAGACTATTCACCACAACAGGCGCTGTTCTATTCCTCGTCCGCAAGTCCGGACTTGAGGCCGAAACTTCGGATCAGCTACACACCTCATTCCCGGATTGGCGTTCCATGAGGAAGGCATTTTCAATTTGTGCAGCTATCGTAACAACATTCACCACTGCTGCTGCGCATGCTCAGGGTTCAGTCAGTCTGCAAGGATTTGGTTATCCGCCTGGCGAGCTCAGCACACGCGCGCTTGGCACGGCAGGCGCGCTGGGCGACATCGATCCGCGATCTCCGATCAATCCTGCCGCGCTTGGCATTCGCCCCGCGGCACAGATCTACGCGCAGTACGATCCGGAGTTCCGCCGAGTCACCGCGGGTGGGATCACCGCCGGCACGACGACTTCACGCATGCCTAACATCGGCGGTGTTCTTCCAATCAACGATCATTTCGTGATCGGTTTTTCTGCCGCGACCCTGCTCGACAGGACGTGGCAGACAAGCAGCGCACGCCTGGGGGATTTCGTCACCGACACGGTGCCATTCAATGAGCGGCTCAAAAGTGATGGAGCGCTTACGGATGTACGGTTCGCCGTGGCCTATTCCCCCAATTCCCGCATACATGTTGGCGTCGGGGTACACACTTTCCCGGGATCGATGCAGCTGACGTCAAATGCACTGTTTCCCGATACCACGGATTATCAGAGCATCACTCAGCTCAGTGAGGTCAGTTTTTCCGGGAAGGCGTTCTCTGCTGGCGTTGCTGTTGACGTACTACCCGGACTCAGTGTGGCGTTCAGCGGCCGAAAGGGTGGTACAGCCAGGATGTTCGTGAACGACTCGCTCTTCACGACTTCGAATATCCCTGACAGTTACAGTGGTTCTGTCGCATTTTCCGGGATACCGGGCACGACGGTCGCGATTCGTGGTCAGCATGATGATTGGAGCCAGATGACCAGGTTGAGTTACGCCGGCGCGACGGGCGTTGATGCAAACGATGTGAGCGCGGGTGTGGAATCCAGCGGCCCTCAGCTTGGCGGTTTCCCTTTGCTGTTGCGAGTCGGAGTTCGTCGTCGTGACCTCCCGTTCCTTGTCGGAACGCAGACTGTGCAGGAGACGTCCTTTGGTGGTGGAATCGGTGTACCGATCGCGTACGATCGGGTGACTTTCGATATCGCGGTGCTGCACACGAGCCGTACCGGTGTAGCGGGCGTCACTGAGCGGGCCTACAACCTCAGCTTCGGGCTGCAGGTGCACCCGTAGCGGTCGCATGGACGACGAATCGAAGCCCCCGTTGATTCTTGTCGCCGACGACGTTCCGGCGAACGTGGCGCTTCTGTTCGATCAACTCGAGACGCTGGGATTCAGAACGATTGCTGCGGTTGACGGACCTTCCGCAATAGCGGCGACGGTCGAACATCGACCGGATCTGTGCATACTGGACGTTGCGATGCCGGCCGGCGATCTCGGGGTAGACCACCGGTCAACGGGCTTTGAAGTCTGTCGTCGCATCAAACGGGACCCGCGCACGTCAGGCATTCCCGTCATCTTCGTAACCGCGCTCAACGACATCACGGACCGCGTCAAAGGGATCGAGGCAGGCGGTGACGATTTCCTTACCAAGCCGCACAACAGGATGGTACTCGGCGCCCGGGTTCGCAGTCTTCTCAAACTGAAGGCCGCGACCGACGCGCTCGAAGAGAGTTACCGAAAACTTCGCGAATTGGAGAAGGTGCGCGACGATCTGATGAAGATGATCGTGCACGATCTTAAAACGCCGCTGACGTCGGTTCTTGCGACACTCGAGATGGTCGGTGATGGCGACTTCGGTGCGATATCGCTGGACCAGCGACGCGCGCTCGGCGACGCAGAAGCTAAAGCCGAGGAGCTGCTCGGACTCATCGGCGACCTGCTGGAAGTGGCAAAGGTCGAGGAGACCGGCATGGTGTTGAGTCCGGTGGAAGTCGCTCCGGCCGCCTTTATCGCCGAAGTTCTCCACGAATGGGATGTCCGGTTCACTCAGGAGCACGCGACAATTATGACGAGCATCGCTGAGGACGCGCCGACGTTCGACGCGGACAAACCGCTGCTCAAGCGGGTGTTCTCGAATATTCTACAGAATGCTTTGACGCATTCCGGCACGACGATCGAACTAAGAATTTCGGTTCGCGGCGAGGAAGACGGCGTGCTTTTCGGAATCCAGGATAACGGACCGGGCATTCCGGAAGAATTTCACGATCTGATCTTTCAGAAATTCGGGCGAGTCAAGACAGCCCATGTTCCTCGTGTACGCAGCTCAGGGCTTGGACTCGCCTTCTGCAAGTTGGTGGTAGAAGCTCACGGTGGCCGCATCTGGGTGCGAAGTGCCGCTGGAGAGGGGAGCACATTCTACGTGCAGTTACCAACACACATTCCATCGACTTTACGGTAACCGCATGACGCGTCCGACTGTGTACATTGAAACTTACGGCTGCCAGATGAATGTGAGCGATACCGAGTTGATGCTCGGTAAACTTACTGCGTCAGGCTACGATGCTGTCGACGGCCCGGATGGTGCCGATGTGATTCTCGTGAATACGTGCGCCATTCGCGATCACGCCGAGCAACGCGTAATAGGCAGACTTGGCGAACTCAAGCGCCACATGTCGCCAACGGCAGTGATGGGAGTCACCGGCTGCATGGCCCAGCGACTGGGTCCCGTATTGCTGCAGCGCACGCCTCATGTCAGCATCGTGATCGGTCCGGACGGGTATCGCGCACTTCCGACACTGATCGACGATGCGCGACACGGGATTAGAACGACCGCGACCAGTTTTGACATGGAGGAGCACTACGAGGATTTCAAACCGCGCCGTTTTGACAAGGTGAAGGCATGGATCCCCGTTCAGCGCGGCTGCGATTATCGGTGTACATACTGTATCGTGCCGTATACACGTGGACCGGAGCGCAGCCGCACTCTGGCGGATGTGGTTCGAGAGACGGAATCTGTCGTCGCAGATGGAATGTCAGAGGTCGTTCTGCTTGGCCAGACAGTGAATTCCTATTCGGATGGGACGTATGATTTCGCTGATCTGCTTCGTGCGGTTGGTGGAGTTGCGGGGATTCGTCGGGTTCGCTTTACGAGCCCGCACCCCAACGATTTCAGCGACAGAGTAATCGAAGCGATCGCGGCGACACCGACCGTTTGCGAGCACGTCCACCTTCCCATGCAGTCCGGATCATCGCGGACGCTCAAGCGGATGCTTCGACGTTACACGCGTGAGGGCTACTTCGAGTGTGCGGAACGGTTGCGCGCCGCTGTGCCAAATCTTGCCCTGACAACAGACATCATCGTGGGATTTCCAGGTGAGACAGACGAGGACTTCGCCGAAACGTTGAGCGCCGTACGTGAAGTCGGTTTTGACGACGCATACACGTTCAAATTCTCGATGCGCGACGGCACTCCGGCAACCAGATTACCCGTCGAGCTGCTAGTGTCGGACGAGGTTGCGAGCGATCGGCTCGCGCAACTCATTGCCGTCGTGCGTGAAGGTTCTCGCGCCCGGAACATGGCCCATCTTGGCAGTCGCTGCGAAGTTCTGATCGAGAAGGAAGCGCGCCGCGGTGGCTTGCTCCAGGCCCGTACACGTGACTTCAAGACCGTCATCATGCCGGGAACGCCGGATATGATCGGCAACTACGTGGAGGTGGCGCTTACCGGGACAACGGGTTCCACATTCACTGGGGCCGTTGTGCGATCACGCGAACCACTCCCGATGCAGTAATTGGCTGGTGGTCGCGCGCAAAGCAGGTGATGCGCGCGTTGTTTGTAGCGTACTGTGGATGCGCGTATGCCATCCATAATGTGGATACTCGTATCGATTTCCGGCGGTTTCTTCGCAGGATTTACGCTCTCATGGCAAATCTGCCTTGCAGCGTGTGGCGTACTGGCGTGGCTCGCCGCCGCCGAGCTCGTCCCATCAGCTACCATACTGTATTTCGCTGCCGCGTGTGCAGTGGCTGTCTCTGGCCCCAGGCCTGTTCGGGAGTTTCACTCTTCTACTCGGCCCGATCCAGAGTTGCTTGGTGAACGAATGCGGTTGCGCGCCGCGAGCGCGATTGATCGGGCGTTCGAGACCGACGCGCCAACCGCGCGTGCGCTACTGGTCGCGGATCAGAGTGAGATTCCGCGCGACGTAAAGCAGGCCTACGCTGACGCTGGGATCGTTCACATGTTGGCGATTTCAGGACTCCACGTATCGATAGTCGCGGCGTCCCTCGCGCTGGTGTTGAATCTCATTCGGATACCCGGGCGCCTCGCGTCGTTCATGACGGCTGGTATCATCATTGGCTATGTGTTCATGTTGGGCTTTCCTCCGCCGGCGCTGCGGGCAGCCGTGATGGTCTGCACAGCAACCGCTGCGCACGCGAGCCAGCGCCACACATCCCGGTGGAGTATTCTCGCGCTCGGGGGTATCGTTCCACTGGTGAAGCCGGAGACGGTGTTGGCCGTGGGATATCAATTGAGCATGGCTGGCATGGCGGCTGTCATCGCCGCAGGTGCGCTGACCAAACGCGGTCGGCTCCGGAAACTTCGAGGCTGGCGACGGAGTATAGCGCAATCGCTAGTCGTTTCCGGCGTTGCTACGCTCGTTACTGCACCGCTGGTGGCGTGCTCGTTTGGGCGCCTCAGTCTCATTGGCCCCATAACCAATCTTGTCGCAGACCCGGTGATCGCCGTGGTTCAACCGATGCTCTTTCTCGCGCTGGTATTATCTCCATGGCCCGCGGCCGCGCATTTCGTCGCGGCGGCTGCGCACCCGCTCCTGGTAGCGTTTGAAACAGTCGCACGCACCGCGGCCTCCGTCCCGTTCGCAGCCATCCCGGTCTCCGTCTCCCCGGTGGCAGTTGTGCTCTCGATAGTCGCAGCAGTGGCTTTCATCGCCGCGTGCACGAGCCGATTTCCGGGTCGCTCCATGGCGATTGCGGTCACTGCGCTTTCCCTGACGATCTGGACCGCGTGAAATTGTCGGTACGCTCCCTGATGCAGGGCGCAACTGGTGCCCGGGTCTGCCTACCCGCAGACGTCGTCGCAGCATTTCCTGAGCTGAATACGGTGTCCTGGCGGCAAGGTGGCCTTCCGCTCCGGATCGGTGGGTGGTTGCTGGGCCAGAAATCGGTTGCCGCGATCACGCTTGGCACTACCGTGTTCCTCGTTGCCGCCGAGCGTTCCTCGCTGCAACTTCTTCTGCACGAATTGGGGCACGTAAGGCAGTACCGGCGGGACAAAGCATTCCCTATACGTTACCTTTGGGAGTCGATCCGCATGGGCTACGCGCGGAACCGTTTCGAAACAGAGGCCGATCAGTTTGCCGAGGAGGTCTTATGGTCAAGCACACAGCGACATCCGTTGTAACGATCGAACGGTACATCATCGAGCAGGAACACCTGTATCCTGATGCGACCGGTGAGCTGTCCGGGCTTCTTTACGACATCGCGCTGGCCGCGAAAATGATCGCCAATAAGGTACGAATGGCCGGCCTCGCCGACATTATTGGTGCCACCGACCACGAGAATGTTCAGGGCGAAATCCAGCAGAAGCTGGACGTCCTGGCCAACGACATGATCATCAAGGCGCTTGACCATAGCGGTCGCCTTTGCGCCATGGCGTCTGAAGAAGAGCCGGACATTATCCAGATACCGGAAAACTTCCGGTGCGGAAAGTATTGCCTCCTGTTCGATCCGCTGGATGGCTCGTCCAACATCGATGTGAACGTCCCGGTCGGGACGATTTTCTCCGTGCTCAGCAAGATCACGCGCGGCGCGCGCGGCGAAATGGAAGACATGCTGCAACCCGGTCGTCGGCAGGTTGCCGCAGGCTATGTCATCTATGGTTCCAGCACCATGATGGTGTACACGACAGGGCAGGGTGTACATGGCTTTACGCTCGATCCACAGATCGGTGAGTTCCTGCTATCGCATCCGAATATCACAACCCCCGAGCACGGTCGATATCTGTCGGTGAATGATTCGTATGAGCAAGTTTGGAACGATGATGTTCGTGCGCTGATGCGCAGATACCGAGGCCTGGACGGAGTGCGCGATCCCATGAGCGTGAGGTACGTCGGGTCGCTTGTGGCAGACTTCCATCGGAACCTGCTCGGCGGCGGGCTGTTCGCCTATCCGGCAAACGAGAAGAATCCGCGCGGCAAATTGCGCTTGTTGTACGAAGCCAATCCGCTCGCGTTCATCGTTGAACAGGCTGGCGGTCTTGCCAGCAACGGAAGCATGCGCATTCTCGATGTCGAGCCCACAGATCTGCATCAGCGGACGCCGCTGTACATCGGCAGCAAGAACGATGTGATTACGGCCGACCTGATGCTGTCCCAGCCAGTGCTCGCCGAGCAGGCGTAGTAGCAATATTGAGGGTGCGCGAAGCTCCTGAGTCGTCGTCTTTGAGCCCGCCACGGGCTACATCCGAGCGCGAGACGTCTTCGGCAATTCCGATCAAGGTTGTGTATCGGCCCGAAGATGCCGCTGTGAATTATTCAGAAGACCTCGGCGACCCTGGGCAATTCCCATTTACCCGTGGCGTCCAGGCGAGCATGTATCGCGGACGCCTCTGGACGATGCGCCAGTACGCTGGTTTTGGCACCGCCGAAGAAACCAACGCACGCTTTCGCCTTCTTCTGGCGCGGGGGCAGACTGGACTGTCGGTGGCGTTCGATCTACCGACGCAGATGGGAATCGATTCCGACTCTCCACGTGCGCTCGGTGAAGTTGGTCGCGCTGGCGTAGCGATTGACACCGTCGAAGACATGCACGCGTTGCTTGCGGATCTCCCGCTCGAAACCGTTTCTACGTCAATGACGATCAATGCGACTGCATCCACATTGCTCGCGATGTACATCGTCGTGGCAGAAGAAAGGGGCATTGCGCGCTCAGCATTGCACGGCACGATCCAGAACGACCTGCTCAAGGAATACATTGCTCGCGGCACATACATATA
Organism: Gemmatimonadota bacterium; assembly: GCA_003155795.1. Taxonomy (GTDB): domain Bacteria; phylum Gemmatimonadota; class Gemmatimonadetes; order Gemmatimonadales; family Gemmatimonadaceae; genus Fen-1247. The sequence goes on along the minus strand of PMEM01000026.1, from coordinate 6,615 downwards.
TCCGCCGGGACCAAGCCTTGATCTGATAGCGGAGATATTTCGCTTTTGCGCTGATGAAATGCCTCGCTGGAATCCGATTTCGATTTCGGGATATCACATGCGGGAAGCCGGCGCAACGGCGGTGCAGGAGCTCGCATTCACGCTTGCCAACGCGATCGAGTACGTAAAGCGTGCAATCGGGGCAGGGCTCGATATAAACACGTTCGCACCACGGCTGTCCTTCTTTTTCGCATCGCATAACGATCTTTTTGAAGAGATTGCGAAATTCCGTGCAGCCCGGCGCATGTATTCTCGAATCATGCGCGAACGATTCGGTTGTGATGAGTCCGGTTGCCGGATGCGGTTCCACACTCAGACGGGCGGCGTCACCTTGATGGCGCAACAGCCGCTGAACAATGTCGTTCGCGTCACCCTGCAGGCGCTTGCTGCCACGCTGGGTGGTACGCAGTCCTTGCATACAAATGGGTACGACGAAGCACTCGCGCTTCCAACTGCAGAGGCTGCGACGCTCGCGCTTCGGACACAGCAGATTATCGGATACGAATCCGGGATCACCAGTACCGTGGATCCTCTCGCTGGCAGCTATTTCGTCGAATCACTTACCGATGAACTTGAGAGCCGCGCGATGGCGCTTATCCGGAAGGTCGATGATTTGGGCGGCGCCGAGCGGGCTGTGGCCGCCGGCTTCTTCCAGGAAGAGATTGCGCGGAGTGCTTACGAGTTCCAGTTGCGTGTGGAGGCCGGTGAGACTGTGATCGTCGGCGTCAACAAGTTTGCGGACGGCGCTGAACCTCCGATGATTCCATCGCCCGATTATTCAGCGCTCGAACACGAGCAATTGGAGAAGCTTGTAATAGTCCGGCAAAACCGCGATCAATCGCGTGTGGCCGAGACGCTCGCCGCGCTTCGAAGCGCGGCGAGCAGCCAAACGAGGGCGGCGGCGGCCGAGGCCGGCGAGACTCGAACTGGAGTTGATGGGGACGGCCGTACGTACCTGATGCCGCTGATTATCGAGGCCGTGAGAGCCCGGGCGAGCGTTGGAGAGATCTCCGATATCCTCTCCGCCTGCTGGGGAGCGTACAACCCGGCCCACTCATAACACGGCTGTGCGGTTGAGGTAGGGCGGGCGAGTTCGTAAATTGAATCGTAGCACCAACCCCCTCCCTACAAGTGCCCACGTACGAGTTTACGTGTCCCGACGGACACGACTTCGACAAATTCTTCCGCTCAATGGCATCGGCTCCGACGGTAGTGCCATGCCCGGTGTGCGGTAAACCAGCCGACCGACAGGTGTCGGCCGGCGCCGGCCTCGTGTTCCACGGGACAGGTTTCTACATCACGGACTACGGCAAGGACGGCAAGAAGGATCAGAGGATTGCCGGCGGTCACAGGACGGATGCGACCCCCAAGGATGACTCCGCCACCGGCAGTCATGCGGGCGACGCTGGCTCAACATCGGCCGATTCTCAATCGGACAGCAGTTCAAGTACGAGCTCGCCGCCCGACTCCAAGCCTGATGGCGCCGTTGCAGCGCCAACGCCTGCCGCACCGACCCCAACTCCCGCAACGTCCAAGGCCACAGAGTGAATTTCGCGGATCGGATTCGCGCCGAGCTCAAACGTGCGGCGCTCAGTATCGGTGCGCCTTCCAACATCGACCCGCTGGTTGAGCGTCCGCGTGATCCGATGCATGCCGATTGGGCGAGCAACATCGCCATGGTACTTGCGAGACCACTAAAACGAAAGCCCGCTGAAATTGCGACAGCAATCCGGGACGCTATAAGCCTCGCCGACGCCGGCGTTGACCGTATCGAGATAGCTGGACCGGGCTTTCTGAATTTCCGTCTGGATCCCGCGGCCGTAGCGAATACGGTACGGGATATCGTTGCAGCGAATGAAAACTTCGGCCGCGGATCGGAGGGTGAACACTGTCCAGTCGTCGTAGAGTTTGTTTCCGCGAATCCGACTGGACCACTGCATGTAGGTCACGGACGTCAGGCGGCGCTTGGCGACGCTATCTCGTCGCTGCTCGAATGGACGGGGTGGCATGTCTCGCGCGAATACTACTACAACGACGCTGGCGTACAGATTGACAATCTTGAACTGAGTGTCCGTGCACACATCGATGCGGGAGATGGCGAGGCCGTCATACCCGAGGGCGGCTACCACGGCGAATACATACGCGAGATAGCTTCCCGGTACGATGCCAGCACGCTAGAGACCGTTCGCAACTTCGCGGTTCGTGCGCTCCGCGCAGAACAGGATCTCGACCTGCAGGCTTTTGGTGTGCAATTCGACACCTACTATCTGGAGTCCAGTCTGTACATCGACGGCAAGGTTCGGGAGACCGTTGAACGGCTCATCGCCAATGACCAGACGTACGAGAAGGATGGCGCACTTTGGTTGCGCACTACCGACTACGGAGACGACAAGGATCGTGTCATGCGCAAGAGCGATGGCACGTATACATACTTCGTCCCTGATGTTGCTTATCATGTGACCAAGTGGCAGCGCGGATTCACGCGTGCCATAAATGTTCAGGGCGCCGATCATCACGGCACAACGACTCGGGTGCGTGCGGGCCTGCGCGCGTTGCACATGGGAATCCCCGAAGGGTATCCCGAATATGCGTTGCACCAGATGGTCACCATCGTAAAGCAGGGCGATGAGGTAAAGATCTCGAAACGCGCGGGAAGCTATGTTACCGTTCGTGACCTGATCGACTGGGTCGGACGCGACGCCGTTCGATTCTTCTTCCTCATGCGCAAGGGCGATAGCCCGCTGATTTTCGATGTCGATCTCGCGCTCAGTCAGTCGGAAGAGAACCCCGTATACTACGTGCAGATGGCGCACGCCAGGATGAGCGGAATATTTCGCGTCGGCGAGCTTGACGCAGCGAAAATGGACATTTCCGCAGTCGACCTCAGCGTCCTCACCGAGCCGGAAGAGCAGGATCTGATCAAGCAGTTGATCGACTTCCCCGCGGAGGTGGATGGCGCGGCGAAGGCCCTGGAGCCGCATCGCATTACCGCTTACGCACTCGACACGGCCCGACTCGCGCACGCCTGGTACCACAAACACCACGTCCTCGGGGAACCCGCTCCGGTGATGAGCGCTCGTCTGGCGCTCGCACGAGCAACCCAGATCGTAATACGCAATACGCTAGGGCTACTCGGCATATCCGCACCAGAACGGATGTGACGTCCTGGATGACCTTCACTCAAATCTGATGTCCGTACTCGTCGTTGGCTCTGTCGCACTGGATTCCGTTGAAACGCCGTTCGGGAAGGCCGATGACGTTCTCGGCGGTTCCGCCACGTTCTTTTCGGCCTCAGCCAGTCATCTCACTGATGTGCAGGTTGTCGGCGTAGTTGGTAACGACTACCCGATGGACCGCTTGAGAGAACTCGAGAAACGGAATGTTGATCTCGGCGGAATCGAGTGCGTTGACGGTAGTTCGTTTCGCTGGCGCGGTCGCTATCGCCACGACCTCAACTCCGCAGAGACACTCGAAACACACCTCGGCGTCTTCTCGCACTTCGAACCCAAGATTCCAGCGCGCTTTGCAAAGCCCGACTTCCTATTCCTCGCGAACATCGATCCGCGACTGCAACTCGCCGTCCTCCAGCAGGTTGAGCGACCAAAGCTGGTCGCGTCCGATACGATGAATTTCTGGATCGAAAGCCGACGCCCCGAACTAGTCGAACTGCTCGCGCATGTCGATCTGCTGACGCTCAATGACGCAGAGGCTCGTCAGTTGACGGAACAGACAAACCTGGTGCAGGCAGCGCGCTGGATCATGGCGCACGGCCCCAGGCATGTCATCATAAAGAAGGGCGAGCATGGCGCATTTCTTTTCCATGACAGGAACATCTTCTTTGCACCAGCGTATCCGCTCGAAACTGTTTTCGATCCGACCGGCGCGGGTGACTCGTTCGCTGGCGGTTTTATCGGATATCTGGCAAGAACCGGCGATCTGAGCGACGCCAACATGCGACGCGCTGTTATCTATGGATCCGCGATGGGCTCGTTTGCAGTGGAGAAGTTTTCGATTGAACGGTTGATGACCGTAACGCGACCAGAAATCGATACACGCGTTCACGCATTCAAGCAATTGGTTGCATTCGAAGAGGATTTGAGCGCGTGACGGCTCGGCCGAACTCGCCTTCGACCACGAGCTCCACGCCGATGGACTATCGATCCGCGGGTGTGGACATCGATGCCGGCGACGATGCCAAGAGGAGGATTCGCAAGCTCGTCGAATCCACCTGCACATCTGGAGTACGTGGTGCGTTCGGGGCGTTCGGCGGTCTGTTCAAGATGCCGACAGACGTTCCGAATCCCCTGCTTGTCGCCTCCGCAGATGGTGTTGGCACCAAGACTCGGGTCGCCATCGAAGCGAACAGGCACAGCACTATCGGTCACGATCTCGTCAATCACTGCGTCAACGATATTCTCGTTCAGGGCGCGCGGCCGTTGTTCTTCCTGGACTACGTGGCGTTCGGGAAACTGGAGCCAGAAGTAGTCGAAGCGGTTGTTGCCGGCGTTGCCGCGGGATGCAAAGAGAACAACTGTGCGCTGCTTGGCGGCGAGACCGCTGAAATGCCAGGTATCTACACACCGCCGGATTACGATCTCGCCGGGTTCATCGTCGGATGTGTGAGCGAGGACCGAGTGCTCGGTCCGGGTCGCGTGGTTGATGGCGACGTCATGGTAGGTATGGCCAGTTCTGGGCTTCACACCAACGGGTACTCACTCGCGCGACGGATCGTGAGCGATCGAATGAAGTTGGGCCCAACTGACGAGTTCCCGGGGATGGGCGTGACAGTCGCGGATGCACTGCTCTCCGTCCACGCTTCATACCTTCGGGCGCTCGACCCTGTACTGGGCGTCATCCACTCGATGGCGCACATCACCGGCGGCGGGCTACCAGGAAACGTGGATCGCGCACTGCCCGAGTCGCTTGACGCAGTGGTCGACCGCTCCAGTTGGGAGCTGCCTGTACTTTTCCGAGAGCTGCAACGTGCCGGCGAAGTCCCTGACGATGACATGCTGCGGTCATTCAACCTGGGCGTGGGGTTGGTAGTGATCTGTGACGGTTCGGACACCGATGCAGTCATACAAAGCGCATCTCGCGCGGGAATCGCTGCATGGAGATTAGGGTCGATTCGCCCGGGCACCGGCCGCGTGCTTTTCAATTAGCCAACGACAGAGGATAAGATGAAGGTTCACGCATTGATTGCGGCGACGGCAGTGATCTGCTCCGCGTTACCACTCGCCGCGCAGGGCACGGTCAATCCGAGGTGTGCGGCAGGTGTGACGCAGGATGTCTGTCAAAAGACAATCGATATCTTTCAATTTGTTGCGCCACAGCTAGGCACCGTCATCGCCGGCGGAAATGCGACGCTTGGCGTCGGCGGGACACTGGGTGGCCTCGGCCACATCTATGTAAGTGGCCGCGCGAATGTCGTGAACTCGAATCTTCCAACTGTGGATCAGATTGACCCATCGACGACCGGTGCGCGCTCGGATCAATACCCGACGCAATCGCAGGTCGCCGGTATTCCGCAGGCCGACGTTGCAATCGGACTATTTCGGGGCCTGCCGCTCGGCGTCACCAATGTCGGAGGCATCGACCTGCTCGGAAGTGTCAGCTACCTGCCTGAACTCAACTCGTCGGGCTTCAAAATGACCACTCCGAATGGCTCGGTCAAGTTTGGAGGCGGCGTGCGCGTCGGGATCATTCAGGAAAGCATCATCTTTCCCGGAATTTCGGTTACGTACCTCAGGCGCGGATTGCCGACTGTGGACATGACAGCGACCAGTATGAGCGGCGACTCTCTTCGGGTGAACGACGTCAACATCACAACCGATTCATATCGACTTGTTGCGAGCAAGAGCCTTCTAGTGCTGGATATCGCTGCTGGTGTCGGTCAGGATCGCTACAACACGAGTGCCAATGCAAGCGGATATGTCGCGCCGCGCGGTGTAGCTGGCGTCGGGACAGCCGCTGCAACTGTAGGCCCGATCGGGCTGACTCAGAAAATCTCGCGCACGACTTATTTCGTGGATGCAAGCTTGAACCTGGTCGTCGTCAAGCTGATCGGAGAGGTCGGGCGAACAAGTGCAGTAACAATTCCGACGTACAACACATTCATCGGTTCTTCGGCTGGTGCGGCTCAGACCTTTGGGGCAATCGGCATCCGGCTCGGCCTCTGACATCATGGCAAACGCGCGCGACGAAGAGTTCATGAGTCGAGCGCTCACGCTCGCAGAGCGTGGCTGGGGCCAGACTGCTCCAAATCCGATGGTTGGAGCTGTCGTTGTAAGGGACGGGGCAATCGTTGGAGAGGCGTTGCACGAGCGCTTCGGCGGCGCGCACGCGGAAGTGAACGCGCTGACGAACGCAGGCGCTGATTCATCGGGCGCGACCGTGTATGTGACACTCGAGCCGTGCGATCATACCGGTAAGACCCCCCCATGCACCGGTGCGCTGATCGCGGCTGGTGTGGCGCGGGTGGTCATCGCAACGAGCGACCCCAACCCTGTGGTGGGGGTTGGTGCTGAAAAACTGCGCCAGGCCGGGATCGAAGTTGACCTGGGCGTTCTCGAGGGG
>PMEM01000051.1 GCA_003155795.1 Gemmatimonadota bacterium | reverse complement strand
CGTTTCCGAAGATGCAGAAACCCATGGACCGATCTCGCAGCGCATGGTGACCGGGCGGTCTGATACCGCAGAAACTCCTTGTGGCCCGGCCATCGAGCGCGCAATCCACGGCATCGAGGACACAGCCTGCAGCGGCTGTCGCCGCATCCCAGGATCCTTCGCTCACGACTGTATCGACGTCGAGTCGACCGCCTCCCGCCGCGCAGATGCTGCGAATGGACTCGATGTACGCGCGATCGTGAATCAGAGCGAGTTCATCGACAGTTGCATGACGTCCTTCGATGTGCTCAAGCTGCTGGAACAGCTCGTAGTCGTTCCGGAGGGCGCGCATGATCGCGACGAGGCGACCGACGTGCTCCGGGTGCCCCCAACCAGTGTCATGCCGCCCGCAATCCGAGTGCGAGATGAATGCTGTGCGACGCATTGTCTAAACTAAGCGGCTGGCCCGGCGCTGGCCCCAGCCATCCGTACCGATCCTGAGACTATCGGACCGGACGCCGTCTCCGATGCGCGATCAGAAGTGTCGAGCCATCGATAACACCGGCACTCGCGAGCGAGACCGACTCGTCGAAAATCTCCGCTCCGTTGAGCTTCACCGAAAACTCATCCGGAAACAACGCATCCGGAACCAGCGCATTCAGCGCATAAACCTTCGCTGTGCGAATCGAATCAGTTGCGGCTGCATCAATCCGCACAACGTCCCACATCGACTGAACCTGGACTCGAAACTTCACAACCGCATTGCCGGCCGGCTCACCGATCGTAATTACGCCTGGCCACGCGCGCAGCGAATTCGCAAACAACGCGCTCACGCTGGCACCTCGGCCGATTCCGGCAGCTGAGACGGTGGCGTACCGACAGTGGCCTCGCTTGCCGGCGGAAGCGTGGAGAGAAAACGCGCCACCTGCTGGTCGAACATGTACGATGAACCGGAAACGACGGTTACGCCGTCTCGCACGAGCACTCCGACGACGACTTCCTCCCCTCCCATTCCCCGGAGAGATACGAACGCCGGCCCCTCCTTGTCGAGGAACGCGGTATAGATGGAGTTTCGCCGAGCGAAGAAGCGCTTTGCTGCGACAAGCACCTCCTCGGGAGAGAGCGACGTGGTCGCTTCCTGAAGTGATCTATCTGTCTGCGCCATGGCCGAAATCTAACCGACCACGCCCGGGAGCGGCCAGTCGTCCGGAGGCGTGCTCAAGACGCCAGCAGAGTCTCAATCCTTCGCCTGACCGGCTCGAAGGACATATCCGCGCCGGCGACGCGGTTGGCGATCTCGTTGGCGGACTCGCGCTGGCCCTCGGCGAACAATTCGTTGGCGATCCAGGGACCCGCGGCCGGATTTCGCCACCAGTCTTCATTGAACCGATTCATGAGTCCATCCTCAAGCAGCGCCTGGAGCTGCCATGCACGCAGGTAGCGCGTCGAATAAAACCGCGCATCGAGATCCATGAACGCGTCGGCCTGACGATATTGAAAGCCTGTTGTACCGGCGAGAATTTCTACATATGTGTCAGGCAATGAATTCCAGTTCGCATCGCCGCCGTACACCTGAATTTCGTACAGAAGCTTGGCGCAGTAGCGACGCACAAAGTGAAGTTCCTCGAAGCCGGCCATGCGCAAAAAAAGGCTGCTCCTCTTTCGATCGAGCCCGGTATAGCGCAACAGCCATCCGGATTGCAGCATTCGGTGATCGAAGAGCATGGCGTAGCCCTCCGTCACAGAATTGTCACCCAGCCAGCGATATTCGAACGGATAGTCGGCTCGTGCGTTGGCGAAATGGAGCGCGTGCCCGAGTTCGTGAAGGAACGTGCGGTAATCCGACTGGCCACCATGTGGACGAAGCACGAGGTACACTTCTTCGGGTACACGTACAGGCGAACAGAACGCGCGCGCCCGCTTTCCCTGCCTGTCGCCAATGTCGAACGTTATGTGTCCGTTGGCAGCCGCATCCAACCCCATCTCCGCGCAGTTTCGCCGGATCACGCTCTCCATCCCCGACTGCGGAAATGCATCGTCGAACTGACGGAGCCGGAACAGCGCGAGCGAATCCGCCCGAGTCACCTCTCCAGGCGACATCCCGAACGCCCTCAACCGTTCCGCGAGCACAGACGTCCACATTGCCTCTGTGTCGCGAATGAAATCGCGGCATTCGTCGGCGAGCTTGGCTAGCGAGACGCCACTCACCTTTTCGAAAGTCGCATTGTAGCCGCCAGCGATACCAAGCCCGTCGACGATTTCGATCTCGCGCTGAAGCCACTCGAGTCGCAAAGGCGCGAACTTCTCTGAGACAGCACGCGCGCGCGCAGAATCGATGGCGGCACGTTCGCTGGCATCGCTGCTGTTTGCAATCTCGATTACCGCTCGCTGATACGGTATCATTCTGCCGTCCGCGATCTGGATGACAGCGTCGTTCTCCAGCGCGATTTCCCTCTCCTCCAGATCCGCGAGTTGACGATTTACCCGCGACTCGATCTGCCACTCAAGCATCATTCGTGCTGACCGCGCGTCTTCCGAGCCTGAGGTTGAGCTTACGAATCGCTCCAGGCAGCTCGCGAGTGTCTCATCGGTAAACAGATCTGCATATCTGGCGTAGATCTCCTGGAGCGCCGGCTCGTGCTTATGCCCGGAGTAGGCCAGATACCCTTCTCTCGACACGTCCTGCGTGAATGCTTGTGCACGTTCGCGCAGACGTTCGAGAATCATTGCGCGAGTTTATCGCGAAGGTAACGGGCAACGTCGCTCGCGCTTACACGATCCTGTGCGAGTGTATCACGATCCCGGACGGTTACTGCATTGTCCGAAGCCGATTCGCTGTCAACGGTGATACAGAATGGTGTGCCGACTTCATCCTGCCTGCGGTACCGTTTCCCGATGCTTCCAGACTCGTCGTAGTCCACAGGAAACTCCTTGCGCAGGCCGTTCGCGATGGCATGCGCCATGTCCGGCTGGCCATCCTTCTTCGTCAGAGGGAAGATAGCTGCCTTGATTGGTGCGAGTGCAGGATCGAGACCGAGAACGACGCGTCCTTCCTCCTCGCCTGGAACACTCTCTTCGCGATAAGCATTGGCGAGAATGGCCAGCGTGACGCGATCGGCGCCAACAGATGTCTCGACAACCCACGGTATGTAGCGTCGATTATTCGCCTGATCGAAATACTCGAGCTTTCTGCCGGAGAATTCCGTGTGCTGTTTGAGATCAAAATCACCGCGGTTGTGCACGCCCTCGATTTCCTGGAATCCGAGCGTGCCACCGAAGTCGAATTCCACGTCGAATGCGCTCTTGGCGTAGTGCGCCAATTCTGCTGGAGTGTGCTGATGAAAACGCAGCCGTGATTCGGTCAGGCCAAGCGCCAGATGCCACGCCATGCGCTCATTCTTCCAGTAATCAAACCATTCCGCCGATTTATCCGGATCTACGAAGAACTGCATTTCCATCTGTTCGAACTCACGCGTTCGGAAGATGAAATTGCCGGGTGTGATTTCGTTTCGAAACGCCTTGCCTATCTGTGCAATGCCGAAGGGAATCTTCTGGCGCATTGACTGCTGTACGTTCAGAAAATTGACGAAGATTCCCTGCGCGGTTTCGGGCCGCAGATAGATCGTCGCGGCGGTTTCCTCGACCGCGCCCATGAATGTCTTGAACATCAGATTGAACTGGCGAGGCTCGGTCAGTTGGCATTCCGAAAATTCGCCGGGGTGTTTGCTTGGTTTCCGCAGACAGTGCGCGTCCTCCAGCTTGTCCGCACGGAAGCGACCCTTGCATGCTTTGCAATCGACAAGCGGGTCCACGAATCCAGCGACGTGACCACTCGCCTCCCAGACCCGCGGATGCATCAGGATGGCGGCGTCCAGCCCTTCCACATCGTCGCGCGACCGGACCATCGCATTCCACCACCGATCCTTGATGTTCTTCTTGAGCTCCACACCGAGCGGGCCGTAGTCCCAGACAGATCCGGTGCCGCCATATATCTCGGATGACTGGAAGATGTAGCCTCGTCGCTTGCAGAGTGAGACGAGCTTTTCTAGGACGTCAGGTTGGGTGGACATGATTCGTAGCGGGTGATGATGTCGATGCGTGTCGCTAGAAGCTAATCACAGCAGGCTTTCCAAGCCGGCGTTGCGTAGCATCGGGCCGTATCGCGGATCGATCGCGAGCCCTCGTCGGTCAAAGAGAAAGTCAGTGAGTACGCGCCTGAGGCGGCCGGGTCGGCGATAATAACCGCGCTCGACCCAATCCATTGCCGACTTCCACTCACCAAGCTCGGCGTACGCCACGATGATTCGGTCGGACAGCTGCCTGCTCGAACTGCTATTGACGAATGGATCCTCGGTCGTAGCCTGCTCCAGCAACTCAACCAGCTCACGCCGCACGTCGCTCTCGCGGGCTGCGGCCCAGCCTAGTTTCTCGATCGCGTCTTCGAGCAGCGTTGCGCGCTCGGTCTTGCCATGGTGGGCAAGAAGCGACCGGCGCGCCATGGCTGCGTCGCCATTACGCCCGGACCGGTGACAGGCGATCTCGAGGCGTTCGAGGGCCATGTCGTATTGCGGGTTGAGGCGCAGCGCCTGGCGCAGCGGTTCAACTGCCTCATCGTAGCGGCCCGCCGTCATGAGGACATCGCCAAGCGCGTTGAAGTTTGCAGCTTCATCCGGGCTGATGATGGTTGCACGGCGCATAATGTCGATCGCCTCGGGGATCCGATCAGCAATCTTGAGCCATGTGCCATAGCTGCGCGGTCCGTATGCGGACCAGTTATCCAGCTCGTAGCCGCGCTTGAGCTCGGTTCCCGCTCCCTCGAAGTCGTCGTCGAGGTACATCATCTCGAATCCGATCGAGATGCGTACAGCGGCATTCTCATCGTCCATTGCAAGCGCCTCGAGGCGCAGTTCACGTCCGCGACGCACCGATTCCTCGACGGGTGCGAAACCGCGGTAGCCCAGCACATGGATCGTATCGGCCAGACCAATCAGGGCTTCCGCGTTCCTGGGGTCGAGCTGAAGAGCGCGTTGAAATTGGGTTCTTGCCATATCCAGTTTTGCGTGCGAACCGGGCCCACCCATCACTCCGCGGGTCCAGTACGAGCGGCCCGTCTCCGCCGCTTTGCGCGAGTCAGGATTGACTTTGGATGGCGGCGCTTCGACGACGACGCGGATACTCTCCGCAGTCGAATGGCTCAACGGTCGAAGCATCTCGAGCAACGCAGCAGCGCTCGTTGGCCGATCAGCCCGTTCCTTCGCGAGCAACTGCTTTATGACTGCACCGAGTCGCGGCCCTCTCTCGGTGTCGTCGATGCGCAGCTCGGGTGGCGCCGCGGTGAGGTGCTGTGCGACGACGCTCATCGAGTTGGGTCCGCGAAACGGCGGCTCGTTAGTGAGCATCTCGAACATCATGCAGCCGAGGCTGTACAGATCGCTGGACCCTTCGAGGTCTGCCTCGCCCAAGGCTTGCTCCGGACTCATGTACGCCGTCGTTCCGATGACGAGACCGGGTTGGGTCAACGCCATATCGTTGCTCGTCTGCGCGCGCGCAATGCCAAAGTCGGCGAGCATCGCGTGGCCGTTGCAGATGAACACGTTCTCCGGTTTGATATCGCGGTGAACCACATGCTGGCTATGCGAGTAGGCGAGCGCTTCGGCAACATCACACACGAGGCGGACAACATCGGCCACAGGCAGGCGGCCTTCGCGATCCATTCTGGCTCGTAGTGTGTCACCCTCGATGAACGGCATTACATAGTAGAGGCGCCCGTCTGCCTCGCCGGAATCGAACAGCGGTACAATGTTCGGATGAACCAGCCGCGCGGTCAGGCGAATTTCACGCGCGAAGCGGTCAGCACCGACGAACTCGGACAAGTTCTGACCTAGCACCTTGACCGCTACCCTGCGCCCCAGATGCTTGTCCTGCGCGAGATACACACTGGCCGATCCGCCCTGCCCGAGTTCACGCTCGATTTCGAATCGCTCACCCAATGGATGTAATTCCCGCGCAACCTGGTCAGTCATTTGTCGCCAATACTGTCGTTACGACAGCCTGTGAGATACGCAGCCACTCGCACGCGACGCGGCCTCCCACGACGCGCACAACAGCGACTAAAGTCCGATGATCTGATCACGCCGGGTTCCGACGCTGACATATGTAATTGGCGCTTCGACGAGCGCCTCAATACGATCCAAGTATGCGCGCGCCGCCGCAGGCAGATCGTCGAGCAATCTCGCACCGCTGGTTGACTCGCGCCAGCCAGCGAACGTTTCGTAAACTGGTTCGGCGTCTTCCAGCATCGTCAGATCGCCCGGGAACTCGGTGTATACTTCCGATCCCACGCGATACGCGGTGCACAACTTGATCTCGTCAAGCGTGTCGAGCACGTCCAGTTTTGTAACCGCGAGGTCGGTGAGTCCATTTACTCTCGCCGCGTATCGCACGACAACACCGTCGAACCAGCCGCACCGACGTGGCCGTCCGGTGGTGGCTCCAAATTCATTTCCCAGCTTGCGCATCTGCGACTGGAGCGGCTCCGCCAGCTCGGTCGGCAACGGTCCCTGCCCGACGCGGGTCGTATACGCCTTGACCACGCCGAGACAGCGATCCAGCGAACGTGGAGAAATTCCGACACCGACTGCTGCGCCGCCCGACGTCGTCGTGCTCGACGTAACAAATGGATAGGTCCCATGATCCACGTCGAGCAACGAACCTTGTGCGCCCTCCAGCAGCACTGCCGCATTGCTTTTCTGCGCGCGATGAATGGCTAGCCCGACATCGTCTGCCAGAGATAGCAGTCGAATCGCCAGTCGCTCCAGCAACGCCAAGGTGTCGTCGACGGACGCACGCTCCGGAATCCCCCATGCTGAGAGCTGCGCATTCGCATGCGCGACGGCCGCTTCCAGAATCGGACGCAACGTGTCGGGGTGCCGCAGATCAAGTACGCGCACACCACGACGGGCAATCTTGTCTTCGTACGCCGGGCCGATGCCACGACCCGTGGTCCCGATCGCGCGGCTCGCAGCGCTGCTCGAGTCTACGAGTTTGTGATATGGCAGCACGAGATGCGCGCGGTCACTCACATACAATCGGCCCTCGACGTCGACACCGTCTGCGACGAGCTCATCGATCTCGGTAAATAGCGTTTCCGGATCGAGCACGACACCGTTGCCGATGGCGCAGCGCACGCCATCGTGCAGAATCCCACTCGGAATCTGGTGCAGGACGAACGAATTGTGGCCAAGGTCGACCGTATGGCCGGCGTTCGCGCCCCCCTGATATCTCACAACCCAGTCGGCGCGCTCCGAAAGCACGTCGACCAGCTTGCCCTTTCCCTCGTCTCCCCACTGCGCACCGACGACTACTACGGTGCGGGTATTCGCATCAAACATGGCAACCCCTTAAACACAAAAACGCCCCGTCAGGCGCGGCGGGGCGTGTTGTTAATCTACGTCCCGGGAGCCGCCTGTCAACGTGAGTAACCGGGCTCCGGGGCCGGCCGGGACGCTCATCCGTCCCTCTCGGCATGAGCTTCGCTCTGCAGTGGGAGGAAAACGGTGAAGGTCGAGCCGCTTCCGTACTCGCTGGTAAGCGAGACGCGGCCGCCCAGGGCACCAGACAGCTTGCGAGTGATGCTCAGCCCCAGGCCCGTACCGCCGAATTCGCGCGTTCGCGACTGGTCAACCTGCCGGAAGTCGTCCCAGATCGCAGTCAGGTCCTCCTTGCGGATCCCGATACCAGTGTCGATGACATCCAGCCGGACGATGTCGCCCTCGACAGTTGCCGACAGAGTAATGCTGCCGGAATGCGTGAATTTTACGGCATTCGAGAGCAGGTTCAGCATGATCTGTTTGACCTTTGTCCGATCCGTCGTCATGCGTAACGCGTCCTTGGGCGCAACCCACCGGTAAGTCAGTCCTTTTTTCTTGACGAGTGGATCTATCTGCACCGAGGCTTCGCGGATCACATCCTGGAGTACGGTTGGTTCGAGGTGAAGTGGCATCCGGCCAGCTTCAATTTTTGCGAGATCCAGAATGTCGTTGATCAACGCAAGCAGGTGTTGCGCAGCGGCACGAATGCGTGTGAGTCCTTCTTCCTGCCGCTCGTTAAGGTCGCCGTAAATGCGATCCAGCATCAGCGCCGTGTAACCGATCAACGCGTTGATTGGCGTACGCAGCTCGTGCGACATGCTGGCGAGGAATTCCGACTTCAGACGGTTGGCTTTCTCAAGTTCACGCGACTGCCACTGCAACCGAACGTTCTGTTCACCCAGGTCGGCTGTGGCTGCGCGTACTCGATCCTCGAGTTCACTACTGAAGTTCTTCAACTCAGTATAGAGTCTTTCGTTTTCAGCCTGCTCCGTGAGATCGTGCAGCACGGACACAATCGCGAGTGGCTCACCGCGCCTGTCAAGAATCTTTCCTGCGAGTACTTCCATCGGAATCGTCGTCGGTTCATCGCCTGGCCGAACCAACTCCATACCCTCGCGACGCGCACCTTCGGGGCTCAGGCTGAAATTGGAGATGAACGTTGTGAACCTGGTATCATTCGCCCGAACAGCCGCAGACCGGTCGCCTGTCGCGTAACCGATGTCCGAAGTCGCGGAGCCAAACAGGAGCTCAGCTTGGCGATTCATGAGAATGATATTGGAGCGATCGTCTGTCACCAGGATGGGATCGGCGACATTCGTAAGGATCAGGTTCAGCCGATCGCTCTCACGCTTCGCCTCGTACTCTGCCAGTCGGACACGCTGCACCTGCAGTTCCAGTTCGCGCGCCGCGCGACGCAGATCGGTGACATCTCGCAGCACCGACACCGTCGCGTCGTCGCTCTCGTCGAGCGGTTGTGAAAGGATCTCGAACAGCAGATCGGTACCATCGTCTGGATCGACCATGTTCAGTTCACGCGATTCCCCAACATGGCGTGCTTCTGGAGAGGTTTCGTCCTTTGACAGATGCGAGGTCAGGAGCAGATTGTTGATTTCCACCGCGCGCCGACGACCCTCCGAGTCCATCTCTCGCATTGTCAGCAGATGCTCCGCCCTCTGATTCTGCACGACAATCTGTCGTTCGCCGTTTATGATCACGATCGGATCGGGCAACGAGTTCACGATGGAGGTGAGCACTGATCGTTGCTCCGCCAATTCGTCGGCGCGGGATTTGTGCGCGTCTGACTCGCGGAGACGGGACAGGATCGGTCCAGCGAGCCTCACCGCCGTTGCGAGCGAATCAATCCCGGGCGACCGAGGTCCCGTCTCGAGAACCACCACGCCAAACGGAGATGACGAAGCCGAAGCCAGCGTGTCGCTCCATGCGCCACCCGTTCCAGTTGGCCTGATTGCACAGGGCGAAATCAGTCGACGACCGATGCTGTCGTTGTCGAGGAATCGCGGCGCAGAACTAGCGCGCGGCTGCGGAAACGGCACGGCACACAGGCCCCTGGTGCGTGACACCCCGGAGCGGGGCGGACCATGGTCGCATGTGACTACCTGCATTCCGAGCGCAGATACGACGAACGGATCACCCAGGTCGTCGAGCGTGCGGGACGCGGGGCGTTCACGTTCTTCGAAGCCAAGATGCACCACGGGTACAAGCTGTCGCGACTCAACATCGAGCAGCATCACATACCCGCGCTGCGAACCGAGCGCAGCACAGGACCGCGCGAGCATCAGGGCGCACGCCGATTGAAAATCAGCTGCGGACGCTAGTGCGCCGAGCAGAGATTCAAGCCACTCAGCTGAATCGCTGGAGCTGAAATCTACCCCCGACTGATCACGCGCCGAGCTGCTCAAGACGACGTCGTAGCTCCGCGTTCTCCAACTGAACGCGCTCGAGTTCGTCGGCCGCGGCCAGTTCGCGCGGGCGCGACATGGGCTGAGTAATTCCAACGGCTTCTGAGTACTTCAGATAGGTCTCGATCGATGCGACAACGATTCGTGCTTCAACTGTCACCAGGTCGATGCCGACCAGCGACACGCGTACCCACGCGTCGATGACAATACCCTTGTCAAGTACTCGATCCAGAATGTCAATAAGTGAGCTTCCGCTCGGTGACCGCTCAACGGCCATGACTCCTCCTAATCAGATGAAGACAGCTTGGCGAGCTGTCGCTCTATGCGATCGAGTCGATCGTTCAGACCACTGTCTACAACTTGCTGCCCGGTCTGGCTCGTCAGACGCGGGTCGTGCCGCCACCAATTCATGCCAATCTGCTCAGCCTTGTCGATCGAACAGACGAGCAGGCGGATCTGAATCGTCAACAGTTCAACGTTGGCAAGGTTGATCTTGATGTCGCCCGCTATTACCAGACCCTTATCGAGGACCCGGTCGAGGATTTCGACGAGACCAGTGCTGCGCGACGGAGAAGCGAGTTCAGGCACGTGACACTCTCATTTGAGGCGACCCAATGGGCCAAGGTCAATCTGCAAATCTTCCGCCGGTAGGCCAAACACTCGTTTAAGTTCTTCCATACGGTCATTCAACCTAGCAAGAGCCAGTCCCAACCGCTCGACTTCATCACTTGAGAGGCGCCCGCCCTCCATCCGCCGCACAGCCTGGTGCTCCAACACCTTCCGGAGCACTTCAATCAAGGTGAGTACCAGTCGAGCCAGCCCGGCTTCGGGCGCAGTTGCGTCCGCATTGATCCGCTCTGGCAATCCTCGCGCCATTGCATTCAGCGACTGTTCAACGCCGCCAGAAGCCACATCGACGCGATGTGCCGATTCTGTCGTCGGCTCGGTCACTGGGCCCCGTGATTCCGCGCGGGGTGACTCGAAAATTGGCGAACCCCGATTTGGGAGCGCCCCGACTGCCCCGGCCAGAGAGCTTGGTGTCGCAGCGCCGGCGTCGCGCGGCAGCCGCCGCTCAGCGGTCGCTACTGCCTGTAGCAGTAGTCCGATATTGAGCTTGATGAGATCCACGTCAGCCACGGCGATCGTGACCTCACCGTGCACAACCGCCCCGCGATCCAGCACGGTGTTGAGCAGTTCGCTCAGATCCAGCGGCTCATCACCGAGTATCCCCGACACCGGCCCGAGCTGCACCTCTTCGAACGGGAGCTGGCTGGCCTGCGCGGAGTCGTCAGCTTTCACGAACAAAATGATATGGCGGCCAGGGGCCGGTAAAATCGAAGTGCACACCAGCAGGCTCGAACATGCCCATCAACCCTGTCAGAACTGTTCTGAACTGCTCATAATTCTCGTCAGCGACGAGATACGCGCCATCCAGTATGACGCCCTGCTCGCTCGCAGCGGGAGTCGCACGCGCCACGTCCGAGCGCGATTCCTGAGAAAGCGCATGGTGAGATTCATCCGCAATTCGTACCGCTGCGTTTCGAGTTGCAGCCTTTCTGGCTTCGGCCAGTTTTCGGCCGAGGAGGTACGCCTCTCCGGGCGCGGCAAGACTCACCTGCCGCTCGAGACCAGCGAGCGCTGTGTCCATCTGCTCGGCAGCGGCCGCAAGAGCGGTCCGGTCCGCGGCGATTCGAACGCAAAATTCTCGCGCGCCCCTCACGCGAGCCAGAGCGTCCATAAATTCGCGCTCCCGGTCCACGAGCATGCGAGATACTCCCGAATCGTCGGTGAACATCACCCACATGGGAAGCGGCACGACCGGCCCCCGGTCACCAGCCCATGTGACGAGCGCATCGTGCGCAACCGCTCGCGGGGCCAGCCATTCGGGATCGCCAATCTTTTCCGCGATAATGTCGCTCTCGTAACTCGCTCCATCCAGCGAGCATGTTAGAGCGGCGAGTGCACCGGAAGAAACGGTGTGCACAGCGGAGTTATCGATACCCTTCGGAAGATCGGCGAGTTCGAGCGTTGCTGGGACTACACAATACACATACTCGACAGTCGCGCTCAACGCTCCTCATCATCGCGCGCTACGCGCACCGGTCCGCCACCGACGGACATCCCGAGTTGCTCGCGCCACCGACGAACTTCGCGCAGTCGTGCCATGATCGCTGCCTCTTGCACAAGATATTCGTCGTCGTCAATGTCGCCGGCTTCGAGTTCGAGCTGCAGGCGCATGAGATCTTCCTTTACCTGGGTGTCGTCCGTCAGTTCTTCTTCAACCGCCCGACGAACCTTGTCCAGCGTCCACATGGTACCATCCCACGGACCAGTGAATGGAGCGAGTAGAATGGACGAAAGGAGACCCACGTTAGTCTGCCTTCTCCAACTTGAGCTTGATATTCACGAAGTTGTACGGGGGCCACGGTCCCGTGTACTTGAACACAAGCAGCCGCTCGTAAAGGCGGCTGAGTTCCTTCACCGCATCATCGAACGACTTCTCCGCGGACCTGTTGACAAGAAACGCGGCGTTCATGATCATCCGATCGCCTATGACCTTGTTGCTGCGGCTCGCAACTGAAACGCGCTTTAGCTCCTCATGGACTGTCGTGACGTAACGTCCGGCACTCTCCTCCAGTGCTCCCTCAATCAGGCGACCAAGCTGCATCCGTGCAAAGTATGTCGAAGAAGCAGCGTTGCGAGTGATCTCTTCCTTGAGCTTGTGGATCGCGTCGTTATCCTGCTCGATGCTCTCGATTACTCTGTCACGGTCCCATCGTATCTGCACTCCGAACTCGATCTTGTCCTTCATCGTCTCGAGTACGCCGGTGAATGCCTCGTATGTGGAGCGCAGCAATTGACCGACGTCTTCTTCTGATCTGAACACCGTTCCAAATGACATCGGAATCACGGTGAACTCACGCATAACGGTCTCGTTCACAAACTCGTGAGCAAGTATGTTTTCGCGCGTTGGATCATAGATCACAATCGGCGTATCGCTGACAACCGCGGCCAGTTCTTCGTGGCCAACGGTATAAACGCGCGATGCGCCGCCAATCCCTATATCCCCGAATTCTCGCGGGGTTTGATGGCGAATGATGCAGTAAACGTATTTTCCTCCCTGGGATGCGGGGACCGACGAATCATCCCCGTGCTCTCCACTTGCATCCGTATCGGGGAGCGACGCATCAAGCGCGCTCATCCGATCGTCACTCAGACGTCGCTGTTTCATGTGCTTCCGGAACCCCCTTCCCTATGTGCGGACTCACTTCCCCCTGCAATGATTGCACCGGCAAGCGCCGCAATCAGTTCGCCCACTCTCTCTATGCCTGAACCAGAACACTCGTCCAGGCAATCCCGTCTCGTGTGAATCCGCCCCAGAGACTCAAGTCTCCCCTGACTGACTGTGCACGACGCCCAGCCATAATCAGAAAATGCCGTCGAATCCAGTAGGACACCTGGTAGATTTCTCCGAATACGGACTTTTGGTCCAATTACAGACCTGAGGTTCGAACCGCACATGATCTCACGACCACGCCCCGCGGCTGTCAGCGTGAGTTCGCCGCTGTCGTCTACCCCGTCGCAATTGATCGCGATCCCCGGCGGTTTCCCCGCCACCCAGGCGCGCGCGCCAGCAAGCCCGAGCTCCTCGGCTGACGTAATTACCAACCCCACAGGTATTTCCACGCCCATTCGCTGGACAGCCACAATAATAGACGCGACACCACTCGCGTTGTCCAGTGCACCCGACCCGCTGCGGCCAGTTCGGGCGATCGCGAGTGGCACAGCAGCCAATCCGGCGCAGACCACAAGCGCCGCGATGATGGTAACAGGGAGCTGCATGAACATGGACGAACCGAGTGCAATAAGGATCGCCACCCAAAAACCCAGGACCGCGATCGAAGCGCCAGCGCGCATCAACAGTGAAACCGATTGACTCTTGCTATCCAGATGCGCTACAAGCCAGACCACGGGCACGCCACGACGCGCTTCAAGATTGATCCCAGCTCGACGCATCAGTGGCAGATAGCGCGTTCCGTAGCGAGACAGCCACCAGCCGCATATCGCCAGGATCACTACGGTCAGCAGCGCGCGTTCGACGGTGGTCTCAGCGGCCGACCCGCGCATCAACGAGATCTCTGTCGCTACGGCGGTCAGCACAAGTGCAATGCCAATCAGCGGAGTTCCCCACACACCGGGGAACGCAGAATACGAGAATGCGCGTTCGAAGACCGCAAAACCATTGGCGCTCAGCGTCTCCGAGCAGTACCGCCTCGCGTCGGCCTCAGCCGCTGAACCAGCGGGCCTGGCGGACGCGCCCAACCGAGCCAACAACGCATTTGCCGCTGGAGCACCCACTCGCTACCGGAGACCCATAATCTGTTTGGCCTCATTCAGCGTGGCGCTGGCCACTTTTTTCGCCTGGATGGTACCCGTCGCCAGCGTGTCGTCTACAACTTCTGGCGCCGCACGTAATTCCTTCGCGCGCGCACGAATCGGCCCCAATTCGGCCTCCATCGAGCTCTGCAGAACTCGCTTGCAATCTATGCAACCCCACCCTGCAGTTCGGCACTGGTTGGCCACATGTTCGACCGTCTCAGGAGAGCTGAAAGCCTTGTGGATCTGAAAGATGTTGCACACCTCGGGCGTGCCGGGATCGCTCTTTTTCACCCGCGCCGGATCAGTCACCGCCGGCCGCAACTTATCCCAGACGACACTTGGTTCGTCCAGCAGTCCAATCGTATTGCCCAGTGACTTGGACATCTTCGCCTGACCGTCCAGACCCATGATACGACGGGTTGGCGTGAGGAACGGCTTCGGTTCGATGAAATAATCCACGTTGAACTTTGCGTTCCACCGTCGGACTATCTCGCGCGCGAGTTCAAGATGCTGAATCTGATCCTCTCCGACCGGGATGAGGTCAGATAGATAGAGTGCAATATCGGCAGCCTGAAGGACCGGGTAATTGAGCAAACCAGCGAGGATGCTCTCCTGCCGGCTGGCCTTGTCCTTGAATTGCGTCTGGCGCTCGAGCTCGCCAAGGGGTGCGACGGTGTTGAAAATCCACGCGAGCTCGGTATGTTCGGATACGGTTGACTGCACAAATAGAGTGCATTTTTCCGGATCAATGCCGGATGCGAGAAGCGACACCGCCATATCTCGCGTTCGGCGGCGCAGGTCGGCCGGTTCGTAAGACCCGGTTATCGCGTGATAGTCTACGACTGAGAAGAACGACTCGTACTTATCCTGAAGCTGGACCCAGTTCCGGATCGCGCCCAGATAGTTTCCGATGTGCAGCTCACCCGAGGGTTGAATGCCGCTGAATACACGTGCCATCTGCGAAATATACGGGCCGCTACCATGACCAACACAGTGGTTCCGTTCGACGATCACATAGTCGCAAAAATCCTGGATGCAATGGGCGTCGCTGCGCGGGTGGCAGAGGAGGTCATTCGGTCTGGCGCGGCGCGACGCGGGAGCCTGACATGGGAGTCCAAGGGGCACGCCGACTTCGTCACGGAGGTGGATACGGGTGCGGAGGCTGTAATTCAGCACGAACTCGTCACGGCACTCGCGGAGGACTTTCCCGATCTGCAAGTACTCGGCGAAGAATCGTGGCGTGATGAACCGCTCCCATTCGACTTGGCATTCATTGTCGACCCACTCGACGGGACGACGAACTTCCTCCACGGCATTCCTGACTACTCCGTATCGATCGCCGCAATTTACGAAACTCGCCCTGTGATCGGCCTCGTGCTGGACATACCACACAATGAGATGTTCACCGCAGTGCGCGGACACGGATCCCGTGTAAACGGAACTCCCATCCGGGTATCTGAAATCAGCGATCCATCCCGCGCGTTGATTGGAACGGGATTTCCGTTCGGTGCAAACGCCGCAACATCGCGATACGCACGGCAATTCGTACCCGTAGCGCAAGCGACCGCCGGCATCCGACGTGCAGGGTCCGCTGCTGTAGATCTGGCATGGCTCGCCGCTGGCCGCTTCGACGCGTTCTGGGAGCTGCGTCTCAATCCGTGGGATATCGCAGCCGGAATTCTCCTGGTGGAAGAAGCCGGTGGACTGGTCACCGACTTCGACGGTGGCGTCGCAACGGTAGCAACGTCGCCGCTCGTTGCTGGCAATCCATACATGCATGCCTGGCTGCTCAACACACTCCAGACTGCGGACCACGGATCGACTACGTGAAACTCATCGAGTGCGTGCCCAATTTCTCCGAAGGGCGCGACCTGAGCGCAGTGCGCGCGATTCGCGATCAGATCGCTGC
The DNA here is from genome assembly GCA_003155795.1 of Gemmatimonadota bacterium. GTDB lineage: Bacteria > Gemmatimonadota > Gemmatimonadetes > Gemmatimonadales > Gemmatimonadaceae > Fen-1247. Next base: position 473 of record PMEM01000051.1, on the reverse strand, counting down.
AGTCCGGGGCGTGTCGGTGTTGCACGTCACCTCGGACGCATCGCACAATCGGTCAGTCATCACCTTCGTGGCACCATTAGAAACAATGGCAGATGCAGCTATCGCGGCCATTCGCGCAGCTCGAGACCACATTGATCTCACGCGACATCACGGCGTACACCCGCGGATCGGTGCCGTCGATGTGGTCCCTTTCGTCCCTCTGAAAGGCGCGACGATGAAAGACGCCGTTGATCTTGCGCACAGATTCGGGCGTGCATTGGGAGGGAAGCGCAATATCCCCATCTACTTCTATGGTGAGGCCGCACTTGATCCGAAAAGAAGAGAATTAGCAGATTTAAGAAAAGGCGAATACGAGGCTTTGCAAACGCGGTTTGACGACCCTCTGTGGATGCCGGATGCCGGCCCGGCCCGCTTCGATCCGCAGAGCGGCGCAGTCGCCTGCGGGGCGAGGGAGCCGCTCATTGCTTACAACA
>PMEM01000047.1 GCA_003155795.1 Gemmatimonadota bacterium | reverse complement strand
GGCCCGGGAGCTGAACGCACCGTTCTTTCATTCGTTTGGATCTGACCGGCCCTGGGTGACGCTCAAGCTGGCGCTCTCGATCGACGGCGCGATAGCGGATTCGGAGCGGGGCCGAGCGTGGCTCACGAATGAAGATTCGCGCGCAGAAGTTCACCGCATGAGAGCCAACGTTGACGCGATCGCGGTCGGAGCAACGACATATGCGACTGACCATCCGGAGCTGACGGTTCGGGGGCCGATTCAGCCTCGCGTGGCTCCGATCCGGGTGGTGTTCGATCCTGACGGTAAGTTATCGGCTGGTCGGACGTCCGTTCTGGAAGAAGCAGCCGGTGTCTTCTTTGTGAGGGTGGCGGATCTGCCGGCCGCCCTCAGAGCGCTCCGTGCGAGGGGAATTCGCTCTCTCATGGTAGAGGGCGGAGCTTCAATTGCGTCGGCTTTTCTCGACGCGGAGCTGGTAGACAGGTTGGTTATCTTTCAGGCACCCATCGTACTGGGCGGTGGCGCGTTGGCGGCCTTCGGGTCGACTTCGCCTCGCAGGGCGGCAAATGTCCGCCGCATCCCGGTACTTCGTCGCCAGAGCTTCGGTGACGATCTGATGACTATCTATGGCGTCCACGCTGTTTGAATGTTCACGGGACTGATTGACCAGATCGGCACGATCGATCGCGTCACCCATACTGACGCAGGTCGGGAATTTCGAATTCGATGTGGCTACGACGGCATCTCGGATGGCGAAAGCATAGCCGTAAATGGGGCCTGCCTGACGGTCCGTGAGCACGGGGCAGGATGGTTCAACGTTGCTGCCATTACTACGACCGTTGGGCGGACGGCGGTTGCGGACTGGAAGGCAGGTACCCGCGTAAACCTTGAGCGTGCGATGCAGCTTGGTGATCGGCTGGGCGGTCACATGGTGCAGGGGCACGTGGACGATACCGGGACGGTTCATTCGGTCAATCGAAACGACGACGCGCTCGTGATCGACATCTACGTGTCGGCGGAAGTATTCTCACTGCTGGTGCCGTTGGGGTCTGTTACGGTGGACGGCGTCAGTCTCACTGTGAATGCACTGCCGGAGGATCGACTGCTGCAGATTTCACTGATTGAATTCACGCTGCGCAACACCACGCTCGGAGACTTGCTGCCTGGCGCACGCGTGCACATTGAAAATGACATGATGGCAAAATATGTACGACGGCTGCTCAGTCCCTATACGGAGACAGCGGATGCCTGATACGAAATTTGGAACTGTGGAGCAGGCGCTCCGCGATATTGCCGCTGGCAAATTAATTATCGTTGCTGACGATGATGATCGTGAAAATGAAGGAGATCTCATCTGCGCGGCTGAGTTAGTTACACCTGAAGTAATCAACTTCATGATCCGGCGCGCCGGTGGTCTTATCTGTCTCGCGCTCACGGGTGAAAGGGCGGATCATCTCGATCTGTCACAGATGAGCGAATTCAACACTGAAGAGCAGCGCACCGCCTTCACAGTCAGCATCGACGCTGGTCCGCGCTTTGGTGTTACGACGGGAATCAGCGCTCAGGATCGGGCAACTACGATTCGCGTCGCAGTGGACCCGGGTACGAATCGCGGCGATCTCCGTCGCCCGGGCCACGTGTTCCCGTTGCGGGCACGCGACGGCGGTGTCCTTCAGCGAGTCGGACACACGGAAGCTGCGGTAGATCTCGCGCGCCTTGCTGGCATGACACCGGCCGGTGTGATTTGCGAAATCCTGAATGAAGACGGAACGGCGGCGCGACGCGCGCAACTCGAAATCTTCGCGCGAGAACATTCGCTGACTTTCATCACGGTTGCGCAGCTGGTTGCTTACCGGCTTCGCACCGAGCGGCTCGTTCATCGCGTGGCGGAGGCGCGTCTCCCAACCAGATTCGGTGAGTGGCGCATCATCGGGTACAAGAACGATGTGGATGATCACGAGCATGTTGCACTGATCCACGGTCATGTGACGGATGAGTCGAGTGTCCTCGTGAGAATGCACTCGAAGTGTCTCACGGGTGATGTATTTCACTCGCAGCGCTGTGATTGTGGCTGGCAGCTCGACACTGCCATGGCGATGATCAGCGCCGAGGGTCGCGGTGTGATCGTGTACCTGGACCAGGAAGGTCGCGGGATCGGTCTGCTCAACAAGCTCAAGGCCTACCAACTTCAGGATGAGGGGAAGGACACCGTTGAAGCGAACGAAGCTCTTGGTTTTGGCCCCGATCTTCGCAACTACGGGATCGGAGCGCAAATTCTGCTCGATCTGGGATTGCGCTCCATGCGTGTGCTTACAAACAACCCTCGCAAACTCGTCGGACTGGAAGGATACGGATTGGAGGTTGAGGATCGTGTTCCAATCGTTCCTCCGTCCACAACCGAGAATGCGCACTACCTGAAAACGAAACAGGCCAAGCTGGGACACCTGCTGGCCTCCTGACAATCCAGATGGCAGAGTTCAATGGAACACCGCGAGGTAGCGGGCGGCGTGTAGTCGTCGTCGCCAGCCGCTTCAATGAAACAATCACGCGCGCGCTTGTGGATGGCGCGCTCGAAGCGCTCCTCGCACACGAAGTCGCATTCGACGACATCGATGTCGTGTGGGTGCCGGGGGCGTGGGAACTCCCCCTAGCGGCGCGCCGCGCGTTATCGAGCGGACGTTACGACGCACTCGTTGCTCTTGGCGCCGTCATCCGCGGCGACACGCCCCACTTCGACTTCGTTGCTGGCGAGGCGTCACGTGGGCTCGCGCTCGTCTGTATCGACGCGGAGATCCCTGTCGGATTCGGGTTGCTCACCTGCGACAACATGGAGCAGGCGCTCGCTCGCGCCGGTGGAGTTCACGGAAACAAGGGATGGGACGCCGCGGTCGCTGCACTTGAGACGGCGGACGTTCTGGATCAGATCGAGCCGATTGATGAGGGTTGAGTCCCGCGCGCGGTCGCGCGCCCTGCAGGCGTTGTACGCGTGGGACATGCGAGATGATACATCGCTGGCGAGAGTCGCGCAGCAGGTCTGGGATGACCTGGCGGTCTCACACGAAGAGCAGGCCTTTGCGGGTTTGCTCGTTCAGATTGTGGTTGCCCGCGGCGAGGAGATCGACAAGTCTCTTAGCGCCGTTACGACCAACTGGCGCCTCAGCCGCATCGGCGCGATCGAGCGTTCCGTGCTCAGGCTTGCAATCGCTGAACTGCTACAAGGAACCACTCCGTCGCGAGTCGTGATCAAGGAATCTGTTCGTCTTGCGGAACGATACGGGAGTGAGCAGAGCGCCCGCTTCGTGAACGGGGTGCTCGACGCGTACGCGCGCCAGCAGGGCATGCTCTAGCCCTTGCGCATTCTCGTCATCAACTGGCAGGACCGACAAAACCCGTATGCCGGCGGCGCGGAGTTGCATCTCCACGAAATCTTTGGGCGCATAGTTCAGCGCGGTCACGAGGTGGATCTGCTCTGCAGCGGATTCCCGGGTGCTGCCCGGGATGAAGTGCTCGATGGTATCCACATCAGGCGTGTCGGATCGCGATTTTCGTTTCCGCTCCATGCGCGGCGCGAGTACAATAAACTCGCTGCACTGCGCGACTACGATATCCTCGTCGAGGATCTGAACAAGATTCCGTTGTACACGCCGCGCTGGAAGCCGCGCAGCCTGGTTGTGATTACGCATCACCTCTTTGGCGCGACGGCGTTCCGGGAGGAGTCCGTCGCGGTCGCGGCCGCCACCTGGCTCGCCGAGCGGCCGCTGGGATTCGGATATCGCGGTGTCGATTTCCAGGCCGTCAGCGTGAGCACCCGCGACGATCTCGTGAGTCGCGGGATCCCGGCTGACCGAATTCGGGTGATCTACAACGGAGTGGACGTCGAATCGCTGACGCCCGATCCGAACGCCCGTTCGATTACCCCCGTATTCTCTTATCTGGGTCGGCTGAAGCGGTATAAGCGGGTTGACCTGGTAATCAGGGCATTCGCATTGCTTGATGCGCGCGAAGCTCGCCTGGAGATTGCAGGTAAGGGCGACGATCGTGACCGGCTTGAGGCTCTGGTGGGGAGTCTCAATATCGAGGATCGGGTTCGGTTTCTGGGGTACATCACTGAGCAGGAGAAGCGAGAGCTTCTACGGAGGTCATGGGCAACTGTACTGGCATCTCCCAAGGAGGGGTGGGGAATCAGTAACTTGGAGTCAGCTGCGTGCGGTACACCGGTGATCGCTGCGGATTCGCCCGGGATTCGCGAGTCCGTGGTCGATGGGGAGACCGGCTTTCTCGTTTCGGGAGCGGACGTTGGGGAGTACGCAGCGGCAATGAGAGGATTGA